>NZ_AP026671.1:0-635300 GCF_027946175.1 Nitratiruptor tergarcus DSM 16512 | reverse complement strand
CTGTTGGTATTTATGGAGGTTTTAATGGTACAGAAAGCCAAAGAAATCAAAGAGACTGGCAGGCTAACAAAACAATAGTTGATGGAAATAACAGTGTGAGATGTTTCTATATAACTGCTGGTGCAACGTTGGATGGATTTAATATAACGAAGGGACACACTCAGGAAAATGGAGGTGGGATATATAATAACTCCATACCTAATCCTCCTTTAATAAGAAACTGCAATATATATAACAACACAGCTCACAGAGGTGGAGGAATACGTAATGAGAGTACTCATACAAGCATTATAAACTGTAATATACATAGTAATACCGCTGTTTTAGATGGAGGTGGGATTGGAAATGGGAATTCCGCTCCAAAAATAATAAATTCCAACATATTTAACAATATAGCTGAAGATGGTGGTGGAATCAAAAATACTCTTTCATCACCTACTATAACTAACTGCAACATATACAATAATACCGCTACTCATAGTGGTGGTGGAATATATAATACTAGTAGTTCACATTCTACCATTACAAACACTATTATATGGGCGAACAGTAATGATCAGATTTATAATTATCATTCAACTATAACAGTCACCTATTCCGATATCGAGGGAGGCTATACAGGTACAGGAAATATAGACGAAGATCCAAAATTTGTAGATCCTGCAAATGGAGATTTTCATTTACAACCAAATTCTCCATGTATAAATAAAGGAAATAACAATGCTCCTGCGCTTCCTCCAACAGATTTTGAAGGTGATCCAAGAATTATAGATGGAATTGTTGATATAGGAGCAGATGAGTTTAAAAGTTTAGTTGCTTCTGTTTCTGTACCAGCTATGAATGTATATGGTCTAATCTTGTTTATTATTTTTACAGCAAGCTCATCTTTGTTTTACATAAGAAGAAGATTGAGTTTATAAAATCAAGATACTTATATGGCGGATATAAATCATATCCGCCAAAATTTTTATTTAAGATCTAATAATTTTTTCAATTCTAAAGCATTTTTGATTGCTGCGCCGCTTGCGGTATTATCAAAAATAACTACTTTATCTGTTGCTCTCAATGCCTTTACTCTATCTGCTAAATTTTGTAAAAACCCTTTTGTATATTCACTATAGTAGATCTTTGGAGATCCATGCAATCGAAAATATGCGAACTCTTCATATCCACCCGGTTCACTATCGAACACAAATTTTGGAGGATCAGATGCAACCCTTGCAATTTGTAATTCTTTTAAAAGTTTATCACTCTTTTTCCAACTCTCATGCCTTGCCTCTAATGCAATATATCCACTAAATATTTCTCGTAACTTTTCAAAAAAACTCTTTGCAACATTCTCATTAAACTCCAAAGATGGAGGCAGTTGTACTAAGAGTGCAAAAAATTTTGATCCCAAATTTTTCAATGTTTCAATATGTTCTTCAAGCCCTTGGGTAGATTGGAGTTTATGAAAATGTGTAAAACTTCTATTGAGCTTAGCGCTAAATTTGAAACTAGGAGGTGTTTGCTCACTCCATTTTTGCAAAGTGGAAGCACGAGGGAGTCTATAAAAAGTCCGGTTTATCTCTGTAATAGTAAATTTTTTTGCATAACGCTCTAGATGTGTTCCCTCACTTGGAAAGAGATGAGCATACACCTTTGGTATGCTCCATCCAGCAGTGCCTATGTAAGTCATTAGTGTAAAAAGTGCCTTACACCAGTAAAGTAAAGGGCAATGCCATGCTCGTTGGCAGCTTCTATCACCTCATCATCCCTGATGCTTCCACCAGGCTCTACAATCGCTTTGATTCCGGCTTTGGCCGCCTCATCCACGCTGTCTCTAAATGGAAAAAAAGCTTCGCTTGCCATTGCTGCGCCTTTTACATCGATGCCAAGCTCCTCAGCTTTTTTGAGTGCGCATTTTGCCGCATCCACTCTACTCGTCATTCCCATACCGATTGCCACAAGCGCTCCATCTTTAACGTATGCTACGCAGTTTGATTTGGTAAGAGCAGCAATTTTGTATGCCATCAAAAGATCTTTTTTATCTTCTACCCCTACAATACTGACCTGCTTTGCTTCCAACACCTCTTCGTCCTTGACAAAGTCGGCTGTTTGATAGACAAAACCGCCTTCAATATGTTTAAAATCATACATATCACCGCTGATCTCAAGTTCAGCCTGTCCAAGATCAAAGAGCTTGATGCGTTTTTTGTTTGCAAATACTTCTTGCGCCTCTTGGGTTATCTTTCCAGCAATCAATACTTCTACGAAAATTTTATTGATCTCTTCAGCAAGTTCTTTTGTCACCACACCATTGACTGCTACTACCCCGCCAAATGCGCTCACTGGGTCTGCCGCAAGCGCTTTTTGCCATGAAGTAATGAGATCTTCTTTGAGAGCGGCTCCACAAGGATTGCCATGTTTGACGATAACGACGCTTCCCTTTCCAAGGCTTACTGCAATCTTGGTTGCTGCATTGATGTCTGTGAGGTTATTGAAGCTTGGCTCACCTTTTAAAATATTAAGCTCATTGTAAAAATCTTCAAACTCGTACAGAGCTCCCTTTTGATGCGGGTTCTCTCCATAGCGCGTATTAAATACTTTTTTGCCAACAATAAACTGTTTGTTACCAAATCCTTCGTTAAATCGCTCATTCATATAGTTTGCGATAGTCGCGTCGTACTGAGCCGTATGTTCATACGCTTTTATCATGAGCTCTCTTCGAAATTCAAGTGTATTTTTATTCTCTTTTAAAGCCATCAAAACTTTGTCATAATCGTTAGGATCCGTTACGATAATCACACTCTCAAAATTTTTGGCTGCACTCCTTACCATCGTTGGTCCGCCAATATCGATATTTTCGATAATCTCTTCAAAATTATCTGTGCGCTCTATTGTCTCTTTGAATGGATAGAGATTAACACATACAAGATCTATTGGCTCAATGCCCAGTTTCTTTGCTTCCTCTACATGGTCAGGTTTATTTCTTCTATAAAGTATTCCTCCATGCACATAAGGATTGAGAGTTTTTACCCTTCCTTCAAAACACTCTGGGAAATTTGTAATTTCACTGATTTCTGTTACTTCAAGTCCTGCATCTTTTAAAACTCTCCAAGTACCTCCTGTACTGACGATCTCAAACCCAAGATCAATCAATCCTTTTGCAAAATCAACAATCCCCGTTTTATCACTAACACTGAGTAATGCTCGCATGCATACGCCTTTTTTATTTTAATTATAACGATTTCTATCTTACACTACCCTATGAGAGGAGCTTTTAATCAAAATGTAATCTTGAGAGAGTATAATTTGTTTAATGACGAGTATAAGGCTGGAGTAATGAACGATCCATCTCTCTCTATTCAAATTCCTTATCTTCCAGATGAGCTTGCAGGCCTTCAAGAAATTGCTCTCAATCTTTGGTGGAGTTGGAATGCTAGAGCAAGACATCTTTTTCGTACAATTGATCCCTATTTATGGAAAGAGACTGTTCATAATCCCATTAAACTTCTTCGCCAGCTTACGCAAAAAGATTATGAAAGACTTTTGAAAAATGAAGATTTTTTAAAAGAGTATCACTATGTGTATGCTCTTTTCAAACAATATATGCAAATCTCCGCTCCTCCAATAGGAGAGACTATTGCCTACTTTTGTGCTGAGTATGGGCTCCATCGCTCACTTCCCATCTACTCTGGGGGTCTTGGCTTTTTAGCTGGTGATATTTTAAAAGAAGCAAGTGATATGAATCTTCCAATGGTAGGCATTGGCTTTATGTATCCAGGGGGATATGTGCATCAAGTTATTGGAAGCGATGGTTGGCAAAAGGGAGAGAATGAAACAATAGAAAAAGAGATAGCACCAATAGAAAAGGTTATAGATAAAGATGGCAACCAGCTCATCATCCAAGTTCCTCACATCACACCTGCAGTTTATATAGCAGTTTGGAAAGTAAATGTTGGAAGAATAAGTTTGTATCTATTAGATACCGATATTGAGCAAAATGATCCATGGGATCGTATGATTAGTTATCGCCTCTACACTTCCGATATGCATCAAAGACTCCGACAGCAGATTGTTTTAGGTGTTGGAGGTCATGCAGTACTGGAAAATCTTGGGATTGATTTTTCTATTTTGCATCTCAATGAAGGACATCCAGCATTTGCCCTCTTTGAGAGACTGCGTTTTTTTATGGAAAACCAGAATCTCAATTTTCAAGAATCTGTGCAAAAAGTAAAACAAACTTCCATATTTACAACACATACTCCATTGATGGCTGCTACTGACGTATATCAATTCGATATGGTAGGAAGCTACTTTTTGGCTTTTGCACAAAAACTTGGTATTGATCTGCATGATTTGCTCTCTTTTGGCATAGATCCAGCCAATCCTGCAAATGGATTTAATATGACAGTACTGGCACTCAAACTTTGTGAATATAAAAACGGAGTAAGTAAAAAACATCAAAAGGTTGCATCACAAATTTGGCAAAAGATTTTAGAAGCAGAAAATTCTAAAATCGAAGCAATTACTAATGGAGTGCATCTGAGTACATGGCTTGATGGAGATTTAGAAAAAGAACTTGATAGAACGCTTGGGAGTGAATGGTGTGAATTTCAAGATGATCCTGATATATGGTTTAAGGTAGGTGATATTGATGAACTATTTATATGGCAGATGCATATGCAAAACAAATATGATATGCTCAATTTCATTAAAGAAAAATGCCGCAAAAAATGGGCTGGAGGCACTATTGATCCTATGGTGCTTTTAGCTGAAGGTATTTTACTCGATCCTGAAGTACTTACTATCGGTTTTGCAAGAAGAATGACAGAGTATAAACGGCCTGATCTTATTTTATATGATCTTCATAAATTAGAGCAAATCGTCAATAACTCTTCTCGCCCTGTTCAAATTATTTTTGCAGGCAAAGCGCATCCAGCAGATATCCCAGGAAAGCAGATTATTCAGAAGATTTTTAATGTAGCAAAAGATCCGAAATTTCAAGGAAGGATTGCCTTTGTGGAAGATTATGGTGAAGAGCTTGCAAAATATATGGTCAAAGGGTGTGATATATGGCTAAATAATCCCAAACTTCCTCTTGAAGCATGTGGTACAAGTGGTATGAAAGCTTCTATAAATGGCGTATTGCACTGCTCTACCCTTGATGGTTGGTGGCCAGAAGGGTACAACGGCAAGAATGGCTGGGCGTTTGGAACAGATCCAAGTGATGATGCAAAAGATGCTAACGAGCTATATGATTTACTAGAAAATGAGATAGTACCTCTCTATTATGATCAAAATGAAAAAGGAATCCCAAAAGGATGGACGAAAATGATGAAAGAGGCTATCAAAAGCGTAGCTCCCCATTTTAGTGCCAGGCGTATGATGAAAGAGTACAAAAACAAATTTTATGAGAGGATAGCCAAAGGATGAAAAGATTAATCCCTGGAAAAAAAGCCCCAAAAGATATTTTGATAGATACGGCAAAACTGGTGAGCGAATATTTTTATATCAAAAAAGATCTTGTCCCAGTAAAATTTGGTACAAGTGGTCACAGAGGGAGCGCTCGCAGAAGGAGTTTCAATGAGTCTCATATTTTAGCTATTTCTCAAGCAATCTGCAACTACAAAAAAAGAAGCGGTACGCAAGAGATCATCATCGGAATCGACACCCATGCCCTCTCAACTCCTGCGCAAATGAGTGCTTTGCGTGTATTTGCTGCAAATGGCATAGAAGTGATCCATACAGACAAGTTCACCCCTACTCCATTAGTCTCTTTTACAATATTAGAGAAGAACAAGAAAGGTAAAAAATGTGATGGAATTGTCTTGACTCCTTCACACAATCCACCAGAAGATGGAGGATACAAATATAATCCTCCAAACGGGGGGCCAGCAGATACAGATATAACGGCTGTCATAGAAAAAGATGCAAATGCGATCTTGCAAAATGGCTCTTTCAATGCAATCGATTATGAAGAGGCTTTGGAAAAGGAGCATATTAAAAAAGAGGACTTCATTACTCCTTATGTAGAGTCTTTGGGTGAGATAGTCGATATGGAAGCGATCCAAAAAAGTGGACTTAAGCTCTGTGCCGATGCACTGGGCGGATCGACAATGCAAGTATATGAAAAAATTAAAGAATACTATAATCTCGATATGGATCTTCGTCACAATTACGTAGATTATCGCTTCTCTTTTATGAGTCTTGATCATGATGGCAAGATACGCATGGACTGTTCAAGCCCTTATGCTATGGCCTCTTTATTAGAGATAAAAGATAGGTATGATGTAGCCTTTGCAAATGACACGGACGGTGATAGGCATGGAATCGTTACACCAATTGGGGGCTTAATGAATCCAAACCACTTTTTAAGCGTTGCTATATGGTATCTTTTTACACACCGCAACTGGCCAAAAGATCTCAAAGTTGGAAAAACATTTGTCTCAAGCTCCATGATTGATCGTGTAGCAAAATCATTGGGAGTAGAAGTGTATGAGACGCCTGTTGGATTTAAATGGTTCGCCAAGGGACTGTATGAAGGATGGCTTGGATTTGCTGGAGAAGAGAGCGCAGGAGCAAGTTTTTTACGAAGAGATGGGAGTGTCTGGACAACTGATAAAGATGGTATTATCATGGCGCTTTTGGCAGCAGAAATCAAAGCAAAAAGCAAAGACCCAGCCCTCCTCTATCAAGATCTTGAAGTAAAGTTTGGCAAAAGTTACTATGAAAGAATAGATATTCCAGCAAATGAAGAGACCCGATCAAAGATAAAATCGATTGATCCTCAAAAGCTTGGTCTTAAAGTCTTGGCGGGAGAGAGTATTAAAGATATTTTTACCCAAATTAATGGCATGAGTGTTGGTGGCATAAAAATCGTTACAGAAAATGGATGGATTGCCCTACGGCCATCTGGAACAGAAGATATCTATAAAATCTATGCAGAGAGTTTTCTCTCTCCCAAACATCTCAAACTCCTCCAAGAAGAAGCACAAAATATAGTAAGGAAATTGATATGAATAGTTACCATCTCGACTATCCACTCGAAGTTGATAGTGATATTAAAAACCTCATGGCAAACGCATTTGGTGCATTAGTGCATGAAAAAGAGCAAGGAGTTACAGGTTATTACAACCTCCCTGAAGAGTCTGGGCTCATTGTAGAAGAGATCAAAAAACGAGAGCTTGATCAAAAATTTGACAGAATAGTAGTCATTGGTATAGGGGGCTCCTCTTTGGGAACTAAGGCAGTCGATCATTTTTTGCGATACAAAAAAGTTCATAGGCCAATCTATTTTTTAGAAAATCCAGATCCAGTAGCAATTCGCCATCAATTTGAGCAGATTCCAAAAGAAAATACTCTCTTTATCATCGTATCAAAATCAGGTACAACCATTGAGACTATCTCCATCTTTAAAACGGCTCTTGCTCACTACAAAATCGATCTTGCTAAAGATAATGAGCAGCTAATGGTAATTACCGATATAGACTCACCTCTGCATCTTTTTGCCCAGGAGTATGGAATTGAGAGTTTTGCTATTCCTAAAAATGTAGGTGGGCGTTTTTCTGTTATGAGTGCTGTTGGCATCGTCCCTTTGAGCATTGCTGGATATGATACTCTAGGCTTTTTGGAAGGTGCAAAAGGGATGTTTGAGCGCTTCTTCATGCTTCACGAAGAGCATATATTGCAAAAAGCTGCTTTTATCTACAAAAACTGGCAGCAATACAGTATGAATGTACTCTTTTCCTATGCCGATGAGTTGGAAAACTTTAATAAATGGTATGTACAGCTTTGGGGTGAGTCTCTTGGTAAAAAAGATCCAGCAGGCAACCCTGTGGGCACTACTCCCATTGCACATATTGGTTCAGTTGATCAACACTCCTTTTTGCAACTTGTGATGGAAGGTCCAAAAGATAAAACCCTTACATTTATCTGCATTGAAAATTTCGAAGAGGAGATTGCTATCCCCGATATATCACTACCACACCTTGCAAAAACAGATTTTGTTAATGGTGCTCTATTTAATCGCTTACTCAATGAAGAGTGCAAAGCGACGATGGAAAGTGTCAAGGGACAAGGAGTCCCTACCGATAAAATAGTGCTTCCTTTTATCAATGAAGATAGTATTGGAGAACTTATGGCTTATTATGAGCTTTTGACCTCCTTGGTTGGTGCGATGTTTGGGATCAATACATACAATCAACCAGGAGTTGAACTTGGCAAACAGATCTTAAAAACAAGGTTTATGCAAAAATGAGACTTCATCACTATCAAATCGATCCACAATATAAAACAAGTGTTGCTTATTTTTCTATGGAGTTTGCTATTGATCAAGCATTCAAAACATATAGCGGGGGGCTTGGTTTTTTGGCAGGTTCACACATGCGAAGTGCCGCAGAACTTCGCCAAAATATTGTTGGTATTGGGATGCTTTGGAGCTATGGGTATTATGATCAAAGTAGATATGAAGATAATACTTTAAAGGTTGAATTTAGAAGAAAGTTTTACTACTTTTTGCAAGAGACAAACATTGTTGTTGATGTCATGATTAATGGCAAACCTGTGAAGGTCAAAGCCTATCTGCTACCAGGAGATGTCTTTGGAACAGCTCCAGTCATACTGCTTACTACCGATATTTTTGAAAATGATTATTTGAGTCAAACAATATCCCACAAGCTCTATGATATCAATGAAGAGACAAGAATTGCTCAAGAGATTGTATTGGGGATTGGTGGATTAAAAGTTTTAGAAAAACTGGGATGTAATATTGATATATATCATATGAATGAAGGACACTCACTGCCTTTAGCCTTTGCTCTTTACCAAAGATATAAGAGTATCGATGAAGTTAAAAAACGTCTAGTTTTTACCACTCATACTCCAGAGATGGCAGGAAATGAGGAGCACAATATTGATTTACTAGCAAAAATGGGATTTTTTGACGGCATGAGTGCTACAGAAGTACAAAATCTCCTTGCTATGTATGATACAAACTTCTCTTTAACTGTAGGAGCTTTGAAACTCTCCAAACGATCTAATGCTGTGTCTAAAATTCATGAAAAAGTCTCCAATCAGATGTGGTCCCATGTTGAAGGAAAAAGCGAGATTATTAGTATCACTAATGCGCAAGATATGAACTACTGGGCAGACAAGCAACTGCTTAGCTGGATGCAAGAGCACGAAGAGTATCAGCTCATAGGACGTAAAAAACATCTCAAGCATAAACTCTTTGAAGAGGTAGCAGACCAAACAGGTAAACTCTTTGATCCAGATGTTTGTACACTTGTATGGGCTAGGCGATTTGCTGAGTACAAACGTCCAAAATTACTTGTTCACGATATTGAACGATTTCGAAAGCTTGTACAAAATAGTGAGTACCCTATTCAGATTATATGGGCAGGCAAACCTTATCCATTCGATACCAATGCTATTGAAGCTTTCAATGAACTTGTACTTTTAAGCAAAGAGTTTAAAAATGTAGCTGTTCTCATAGGCTATGAACTACGACTCTCCAAACTTTTAAAACAAGGAAGTGATCTCTGGCTCAACACTCCAAGATGGGGAAGAGAGGCAAGTGGCACAAGTGGTATGAGTGCCGGAGTCAATGCAAGCATCAATTTCTCTATCGATGATGGATGGATTGCAGAATTTGCACAAGATGGACAAAACGCTTTTGTCATTCCTCATGCAGAACCAAATCTACCAATAGAGCAGATAGATAGCCAAGACTACGAAACCTTGATGGATAAACTCGAATCTACTATTTTACCAATGTATTATAACAATCAAAAAAAGTGGATAGAAATTGCCCAAAACGGCATGAGAGACATTTTACACAAATTCGATAGTACTAGAATGGCAGATGAGTATTATAA
The DNA here is from genome assembly GCF_027946175.1 of Nitratiruptor tergarcus DSM 16512. Taxonomy (NCBI): domain Bacteria; kingdom Pseudomonadati; phylum Campylobacterota; class Epsilonproteobacteria; order Nautiliales; family Nitratiruptoraceae; genus Nitratiruptor; species Nitratiruptor tergarcus. Next base: position 625,440 of record NZ_AP026671.1, on the reverse strand, counting down.
GAAAATGTATACCTACTAAGGAGCTGCAATGATCAAAATACATCCAAAAAGCATCACTTTTATTTTACAAACAGAGGCTAATGAAGTTAAAATCAAAGGGAGTTGGAACGATTGGAAAGCTGAGCCTATGATGCGAAAAGATGGAGTGTTTACAAAGACAAAACGCCTTAAACCCGGGACCTATGAATTCGGATATGAAGTTGATGGTCGGTGGCTCGCCGATGAGACTCTTCCTACAACACCATCTCCTTATGGAAGTTTAAATTCAGTTTTGAAGGTTGAGCCATGAAAAAGGTCAAAGCGGTCATAATGGCTGGAGGATTTGGCACAAGAATCCAGCCACTCACCCACTCTATCCCAAAACCGATGCTCCCAGTAGTCAATGTTCCTATGATGGAAAATGTCCTCAAACAACTTGTAAAAGTTGGAATCGATGAGGTTGTAATACTCCTCTATTACAAACCAGAAATTATAAAAAACCACTTCAAAGATGGAAGTGATTGGGGTGTCAAAATCCACTATGTTCTGCCAGATGCTGACTATGGAACTGCAGGTGCAGTAGGAATGGCCAGAGAGTATCTTGATACCACATTTATGATAGTAAGTGGTGATTTGGTTACCGATTTTGATTTTCAAAAGATCTTGCACTACCATGAGAAAAGAGAATCAAAGCTCACTATTACATTAACTTCAGTCGATAATCCCTTACAATTTGGGGTGGTCATCGTCAATGAAGAGGGGAAAATTGAGAAGTTTTTGGAAAAACCAAGCTGGGGAGAGGTCTTTAGCGATACGATAAATACGGGAATTTATGTTATTGAGCCTGAGATTTTAAAATATATCCCAAAAGGGGAGCCTTTTGACTTTGCAAAAGATCTCTTTCCACTTCTCATGCAAGAAGGAATTGACCTTTTAGGCTATACTGCTCATGGATATTGGAGAGATGTTGGCAATCCAGAAAGCTACAGAGAAGTACATCGAGATCTCTTTTTAGAAAAAGTGCATTTTGATATTCCAGGTAAAGTAATTGAGTATCCCGAAGGAACTCTCTATCTTCAAGGCAACAGTGAAATTGATAAAAGCGTTGAGATCATCGATACCGTTGTCATAGGTAATAATGTAAAAATTGGCAAAAACAGTAGACTCCACAATGTAACAATTGGAGATAATGTCACAATTGGTGAAGAGTGTAAACTCAGAAACTCCATCCTTTGGCACGACATTACTATAGGAAAAAAGTGCGTCTTTGATAATGCAGTCATTTGTAACGATAACATCATTGAAGATATGGTTACGGCAAAAGCAGGCGTAATTCTTGCTGAAGGGTGCCATGTTGGCAAGTTTGTTACCTTTGATCAAGATGTGACTGTGTGGCCAAATAAAGAGATTGAGCCGGCAGCCATCGTTACGAACAATGTTGTCTGGGGTACGAAGTATAAAAACGCTATTTTCCAAGAAGGTGTTATTCGAGGTAAAGCAAATATTGAGATCGATTGTGAGATGTCGTGCAGAATTGCTGAGGCATTTGCATCTTTGCTGCCAGAAGGAAGCACAATTGCTATAGGTCGAGATTTTGAAGACTCTTCAAGAATGCTAAAGCGCTCCTTTGATGGAGGTGTTCTTGCAACAGGTGTAAACATTGAAGATCTGCAAGTAATTCCAGCTTCAGTTCTTAGACACTACATACAAAAAAATGATAATATTAATGCTGGTGCATATTTTCGCAAGAGTATTCAAGATCCTACAAGTGTAGAGATACTTCTGTATACCAGCGAAGGGCATAGACTCAATACCGAAACAGCCAAAAAAGTTGAGAAAAACTACTTCAAGCAAGATTTTCGCAAAGTTGATTATAAAGAGATGGGAAGCCTCAATGATGAAGCATCTTTGCACAAAAATGCATGTGCAAACTATTTGGAAAAGATCAAAGAGCTTATCGATCACAAAATAATTCGAGGCAGTAATTTTCAAGTAGTAATAGATCTCATGTACGGTATTACAAAGGAGATATTTCCTCGAATTCTTTCAGAGCTGCAAATTGAAAATATTTTACTCAACGCCTATTATGATAGATTAAAGCTAGAAAATATTACTCATTACATAAAAGAGTCGCAACATGAAGTTGCCAAGATAGTAACTGCTCTTGAATTTCAACTAGGTGTGCTCATCTATCCTCATGGGCAAAGATTGACACTTATTAGTGATGATGGAGAGATTTTAGACCGAGTTGATGCACTCATAGCAGTTCTGAGACTCATGGATATCGATGCAGCAACAAATGGAAAGAAATATAGAGTATTCTTACCATCATGGGCGCCAGATATGATGGACAGTGATTTTAAACATCTAGAAATTGATAGAGGAAAATATCTCAATTTCAAACGAGAAGATTTTAAGCAGTATGACTTGATAGCCACTGTAGATGGAAACTTTGCTTTTACAGAGTTTGCATACCATAGAGATGGAATCTATGCAACCCTTAAAATCATGGAACTTCTTAGCCGTCATAACATTTTACTCTCACAAATAGAAAAAGAGGTCAAACACTTTTTCTATAAACGGTGTAAAATCCCTTGCCCTCAACATAAAAAGGGCAAAATGATGAGAAAGTTTATTGAATATGCACACGACAAACCCCATTCAACGCTTGATGGGGTTAAAATTTGGGAGAACGATACAGACTGGATTTTGATGATTCCTGATCAATACACTGAAGATCTCAATCTCTTCATTCAAGCAAACAACGAAGAGCAAGGTAAAAAACTGCATGACAGTTATGCAAATCTCATACAAGAGTGGTTGAACGAGTGAATATAGCACTTCTATGGCATATGCACCAACCAGATTATAGGAACGAAAAAGGAGAATTTATTCTCCCTTGGGTCTTTTTGCATGCAATAAAAGATTACTACGATATGCCATATATTGCTTCACAATATAATGTGAAGGTAAGTTTTAATCTCACTCCAATTCTCATTGAGCAATTACAAGAGTACATAAACAGAGGGCCTAGCTGCGATAGAATGCTACAACTTCTCCGCAAAAAAACAGAGCAAGTGAGTCAAGAGGAGAGAGAAGCTATCCAAAAATTGTGCTACACACTCCATCCAAAAACGATGGCTTACGGTTTACATAATCGCTTCTTTTCATTATTTGAAAAAAAGAGGCTGAATAACGAAGAGCTCAATGATCTAGAGGTCTTTTTTCTTTTAAGCTGGTGTGGCAACTATTTAAGAAACAGTGATCCTTTTATCCAGTCACTTCTACAAAAAGATTCATTTACACAAATTGAAAAAGAACGTCTCTTGCAGACTCTCTTTGCTTTTTTACCTTCTATACTGCCTCTTTATAAATCGTTGCAAGATGCAGGAAAAATCTCTGTTGCAACTACCCCCTACTCCCATCCAATCTTACCACTGCTTCTTGATATCAATGTAGCAAAAGAGGCAAATCCATCTATTACACTGCCACAAAAGCCACTAAGCCTAAAAGAGGATGCCCTCCTTCATATCCAAAAAGCAAAAGAGATCTATAAAGATATTTTTGGTAAAGAGCCTCGAGGTTTTTGGCCGGCTGAAGGTGCAGTAGATGAAAAAAGCGTAGCACTCTATAAACAAGAAGGGATTGAGTGGATAGCAACCGATGAAATGATTTTGCAAAAAAGCGGCGGCAGTGACAAATACTCCCCCTACTCTTTTAATGGAATCAAAATTTTCTTTCGTGACCATGAACTCAGCGATCTCATAGGATTTGTTTACAAAAACTTCCCAGCCCAAGGGGCAGTCAAAGATTTTGCACAAAGGCTACCTGAAAAAGGAACAATCTTTGTTATTTTAGATGGGGAAAATGCCTGGGAACACTATCCCAAAAACGGCTGGGAGTTTCTCAATGCCTTTTATGAAATGCTTGAGAACAAAAGCACAATCACTTTCGATGAAGCTACCTCCTTAACATCTAAAACGCTCGATAGACTCTCACCTGGCTCATGGATCTATGGCAATTTTGATACTTGGATCGGAGATGAAGAGAAAAACAGAGCTTGGGAGCTTCTTTTTCAAACAAAAAGAGACACTCTCCATCACTCGCAAGATCCATTTATCCAGCAGCACTTTTTGCTTGCAGAAGCTTCTGACTGGTTTTGGTGGTATGGATATGGCCACTATACAGAGTTCGCACTAGAGTTTGATGCAATATATAGAAATCATCTCATAGCTATCTACAAGCATCTTGGTATCGTACCTCCAACTGATATTACGATACCTATCGTAGGATCACATACGATACAAGCTTTCCTCAATGAACCAAAAGGATATATCTATCCAATTATTGATGGCAAAGTTACATCATTTTTTGAATGGCTTGGAAGTGGATATCTAGATGAGAGGGTCTCTTCGACTATGCAAAGTAGCTTTACGGTTCAGAAGCTCTTTTGGGGTGAAAATGAGAAATCTCTCTTTTTTAGAATAGATGCCAAAGATATAAAGAGTTTAGATTTTCGCATCTTTTTTGATGAGGATGAAGTAGCTATAAAAAGAAGGGCAACAGTTTCTATTGCAGAGATTGAGATAGACAAAAACAGCTGCAACAAAAAATATTTTGAAGTACGTATAGAAGTTTATAAAGATACGAGACTGCTACAGATTATTCCATCAACGACAAGACTATTTATAAGGATTGATAATGACTACTCTAAAAACTGGTTTGTATAAGGTGCTTACATGAGTCAGCTCTATTTTGGTCTACATATGCACCAGCCAGTAGATAATCTCCATGAGGCTGTAGAGAATGCAGTGAAGCAATGCTATAGACCTCTTTTTCAAACATTAAAAAAATATCCCCAATTTCGCTTCGCTCTACACTGCAGTGGTTGGCTCTTTGAGCAGCTACGCACAAAATACAGTGATGTCTTTGAAGATATTTGCTATCTAAATGAGCAAGGAAGTATCGAGTTTTTCAGTGGTGGCTTTTATGAACCGGTACTTGCAAGTATTCCAAGAGAGGATCGTATAGCACAAATCCAAAAACTCAGTAGCTATATTGAGCACTATTTTGACAAAAAGCCAAAGGGACTATGGCTGACCGAGCGAGTATGGGAGAGCTCAGTTGCCTTGGATTTCCAAGAGTGTGGAATTGAGTATGTGGCGGTGGATGATTATCACTTTCTTGCCAGTGGATTTGATTATGAGGAGCTTGATGGATTTTTTTTGAGTGAAGAGAGCGGAAATAGCTTTGCCCTCTTTCCTATTGCAAAAAAACTGCGCTATGCAATTCCATTTTATCTGGTAGATGATGCATTGCAAGCCATAAGCTCTTATGAAAATGCAATTATTTTTGATGATGCTGAGAAGTTTGGTCTTTGGCCAAATACCTATGAGTGGGTTTATGAAAAAGGCTGGCTCGAATCTTTCATCAAAAAGATCATAGAGAGTGAAATTGCGACGAAACATTTTGCACAAGCGCAAAATCCAAAAGGGCTCGCATATCTCGCAAATGTCTCTTACTACGAGATGGGTGAGTGGAGCCTCAGGGCAAAAGATACTCTCGAACTTGAAAAACTCAAAAACAGAGTTGGCAAAGAGTATTTTGAAAATATTGGCATCAAGTTTATTCGTGGAGGCATCTGGAGAAACTTTTTTGTCAAATATGAAGAGTCCAATAGGCTCCATAAACGTATGCTTGATCTTGCAAAAAGACAAAAAAGCGAAGCCCTCTATAAACTCCAGACAAATGATGTCTACTGGCATGGCATATTTGGAGGGCTCTATCTGCCAAACTTAAGAGACAATGCCTATCGCTTTGTATCTCAGTGTGAGCAAAATATAGAGGATAGAATAGAAATAGCAGATAAAGATTTTGACGGATACAAAGAGGTTGAAATTAAAAAAGATAATCTTGTCTGGAGACTCTATGAAAAACAGGGAGGGCAAATTATTGAGATTTTAGATCTGCACTCTTGCTTCAATTTGCAAAATACCCTCACAAGAAGATTTGAAGCCTATCATGAAAAGATTTTCCATCCACTTGAGCAAAAAGATGAAAAAGGGATCACTACAATCCATGAAATGGCTCCAAAGATAAGTGAAGAGGTCAAAAAAAATCTCTTTTTTGACTGGTATACAAAAAACTCCTGTATCGATCACTTCAGTGACGCCTCCTTCAATGCCCAAACATTTTTCCAAAACAGCTACAAGGAGTATGGCGATTTTGCAAATCAGCCATTTAAACTGCAAAAGCCTCTAACATTTGAGCGCCAAGGTGGTCTCTATCTTGATCAAAAATATCCAGCAATGATGCAAAAGAACTATACCATCGATAAAAATTCTCTCGAGCTTTCTATAGATTTCCAATCCACATACGAAAATGAGCTTTTGTATGTCAATGAGTGGAATCTCCATTTTGCCCACTATGAGAGTCTGCTTATTAATGCAAAATATTGCTGTGACAAAATGGAGTTTTTTGCAAAAAAGCTTGAGATTATCGATCCATTTACGAAAAAAACGCTCTCTTTTTTATCGAATCAAGAGACAAAAATCTTTGTCGTTCCTCTATCAACAGTATCACAAAATGAAGAAGGTTTTGAACTAACGCAACAAGGGATAAGTATCGCTTTTGCTTTACCTTTTACAAAATCTTTTACTTGGGATCTCAAATTATGTCTGAAATAAGATATGATCTTTTGCATAATGAATATATAGTCATTGCCCCAGAGCGCCTTCACAGACCTATCCCACAGCAATGTGCAGATACATTTTCTATACAAAAATGCCCCTTTTGTCCTGGCAACGAAGAGTTAACTCCTCAAGAGATCTTTTCAATCAAAAACAACAGCACATGGCAAACGAGAGTGATTCCAAATCTTTATAAAGCCCTGCAGATAGAAACTCCCTTCATCTCAAATAGAGATGGTCTTAACGAGATGTGGGGCGGATATGGGGCACATGAGATAGTTATTGATACACCCAAGCATACAGTAAAAATACAGAATATGAGTCAAGAAGAGATATTTTGGTGGCTCTATACACTCCAGCAACGCTATCGTGATCTTCGCAATGATAAAAAGCTCATCTCATTGCAGATATTTAAAAACCATGGACGCAATGCTGGTGCTACACAACCCCACCCTCATACGCAAATTATTGCTCTTCCTCTAATGACAAAAGAGCAACTCTATTTATTTGAGCATTGTCAACGCTATTTCCACAATCATGGCAGATCCTTGCATGAAGATATTGTACATTTTGAATCAAATTCACAAAGAAACCTCTTTGAGAGTGAACACTTTTTTACCTATACTCCGTATGCCTCCTCTTTTGCTTTTGAAACAGCTATCATCGCAAAAAATATGGGATTTGGGGAGTGTTCAAAAATCCAGCTGCAAGAGTTGGCAGAGCATATTCGCTCACTTTTTTATGCTTTATCAAAGGAGCTTGGAGATTTTCCTTTTAATTTACTTTTTTATTTACCACCACTCAATGAAAACTTTGAAAACAGCTCCTTTTTTCATGAAGTAAACAATATTTTTCGTTTTTATATTCGCATAACACCCAGAATTTACACAATCGCCGGATTCGAGTTGGCAACTAGATCGATGATCAATCCAGTAGTTCCGGAGATGGCGGCACAACTCCTTAGGAGATGGTATGAAACTGGCTCTTGATATAGGGGGTACATACATCAGATGGGAAATAATAGATAGAGAAAAAGGCAAAAAGCAGCTGCATAATATTGATTTACAAAGATTTATCGAAGATCTGATCAATGAAAAAAGAATTACAGCAGTTGGTATCTCCTATGCCGGACAGGTTTGTAACAACAAAATCCTCTCTGCACCCAACATTCATGCCACAATTGAGCCCCAAAAATTTGGAATCCCTTACATTATTGAAAATGACCTCAAGTGTGCTGTCTTGGCTGAAGCGAAGTTTTTTAATACCTCCTCTATTACGGCACTCTATTCTGGTACAGGTCTTGGAAGTGCTACAATTGACCAGGGCAAACTTGTTCGAGGTTACAAAAACCTTGCTGGAGAGATTGGACATATTCCTTACAAAAAGGCTCCTTTTCGTTGTGGCTGCGGGAAAGATAACTGCATCGAGCTTTTTGCATCAGGCAGTGGCTTGCAAAAATGGGCAGACTATCTTAAAATAGAAGCATCCTTAAAAAATGAAAAGCTTTACAACCTCTATACCGAAGCCCTACTCTATGCCGCTGCTACAGCTCTTACGCTTTTCAATCCGTCTATTTTAGTGTTGGGTGGAGGTGTTATCAAACATAATCCGGGTATAATTGATTATATCCAGCAAAAGATTGCTCAATATGCCCCACCCTTCACATTAAAAGAGGCTCAAATCAGACTCACGCAACTAGAAGACGCCTCACTAGAGGGGATAAAAATTCTACTTGAAAGGCTGCCATGAAACGAAACATACTCTTTTGTGCCTCAGAAATGACACCATTTGCAAAAACTGGTGGACTTGCAGATGTGGCTGCAGCTTTGCCAAAACACCTTAAAAAGTTAGGACACAACGTTAAAGTTGTCCTGCCGCGATACTATATGATTAATAAAAACAATTTGGAGTTTGTCATAGGCAATATAGGTGTAGATATGGGACCGCTTGGGACGTTATGGTGCAGTGCATACAGGACTCTCTATGAAGGCGTTGAGGTCTATTTTATCGATTATGAAATCTTTTTTGGAAGAAAAAATCTCTACACAGATGACAACGGCTACTCCTATCCAGACAACGATGCACGCTTTATATTCTTTTCCAAAGCGGTACTGGAGCTTGCAAGAGCTTTGGATTTTAAACCAGACATTGTCCATGCGAATGACTGGCACACCGCAGCCCAGCCAATCTTTCTCAATACTGTTTTGCGAAATGATCCATTCTTTCAAAAAACCGCTTCTGTTTTTACGATACACAATCTCCAACATCAAGGCGTCTTTGCCAAAAGTGCCTTTGAATATCTGGGAATCGGCTGGGAGCACTTCAATATGTATGAAATGGAAGCACTTGGAGCGCTCAATCTCATGAAGGGCGCAATCTATCATGCAGACAAAATCACAACAGTAAGTCCAAAATATGCCCTAGAGATCCAAACACCTGAGTTTGGTTTTGGTCTGCAAGAGCATATCAAAGCCCACGCCTACAAGCTTTTTGGGATTTTAAATGGCGTTGATTACGATGAGTGGAATCCAAAAATGGACCCATACATTGCCAAAAACTACGATATCGATGATCTAAGTGGCAAAAAAGTATGCAAGATAGATCTTCAAAAAAGCTTTAATCTTGCCCAAAAAGATGATATTCCACTTATTGGTTTTGTAGGACGATTTGCCCAGCAAAAAGGAATAGAGCTGATAGCTGCAGCCATGCATGAGTTGGTACATCTGCCTTTGCAGATGGTCTTTTTGGGCAGCGGAGAGAAATGGGCGGAAGGATTTTTTCAAGATATTGCAAACAAATATGAAAATGTAGGTTGTTTTATAGGCTATTCAAATGAATTTGCCCACAAGATTGAAGCCGGAAGCGATCTCTTTTTGATGCCAAGTCTTTTTGAGCCATGTGGACTCAATCAGATCTATTCATTGCGTTATGGAACACTCCCCATCGTCCGTGCTGTCGGTGGACTTGATGATACGATCCAAAACTATGAACCCCACACAAAAACGGGAGATGGTTTTAAATTTTACGATGCGACCAAAGAGGCTCTCATTGGAACTGTTCGCTGGGCAGTCGATACGTGGATGCATGACAAAGAGGGAGTAAATACAATGATCCATACCGCTATGAGCAAGCGGTTTGACTGGCAAAGAAGCGCTAAAGAGTATGAAAGAGTCTATGAACTGGCACTGGAGACAAAACGATGATCTGCCATGATGTAACGCGTTTTAGCGATTTTGATATATATCTCTTCAAAGAGGGAACCCATACGAAACTGTATGAAAAATTTGGTGCTCATATTATGCAATATCAAGGAGAAACTGGGGTCTATTTTGCAGTATGGGCGCCTCATGCAAAATATGTAAGCGTTGTGGGGGATTTTAACGGTTACAACGCAACTGCGCATCCTCTTAAAAAAAGAGAAGATGGAAGCGGAATATGGGAAGGGTTTAGCACTGATGCAAAAATAGGTCAAACCTACAAATACCATATCATCACCCCATACGATACGACCTTGCTCAAAGCGGATCCCTATGCATTCCATGCAGAAAAACCTCCAAAATCGGCTTCAAGGATCTGGTCTTTACAAGGATATGGCTGGAAAGATAGCCAGTGGATGCAAAGAAGAGCCAAAACAAACATCCATGAATCACCTATGAATATCTATGAGGTGCATTTGGGATCGTGGAGAAGAAGAGATGATGGAAGTTATCTAAGCTACACGGAAGCTGCAAAAGAATTAGCCCAGTACCTAGTCAAGTTGGGATATACCCATGTAGAGTTACTGCCCATTACCGAATATCCTTTCAAGGGGTCCTGGGGCTATCAGGTAAGCGGTTACTACGCTCCAACGGCTAGATATGGAACACCGCAAGAGTTTATGGAGTTTGTGGATATTATGCACTCTCATGGAATTGGTGTCATACTGGATTGGGTGCCGTCTCACTTTGTTACAGATGGGCATGGACTCATCGCTTTTGATGGAACGGCTCTGTATGAGTATGAAGATCCAAAAAAGGGATACCATCCTGAGTGGAAAAGTGCTGTATTTGATTATGGAAAAAATGAAGTTAGAGCCTTCTTGATTTCATCTGCTCACTTTTGGCTTGAAAAGTATCATATCGATGGGATCCGTGTGGATGCAGTGGCAAGCATGCTCTATCTTGATTATGGAAGAAAAGAGGGAGAGTGGGAGCCAAACATCTATGGAGGCAATGAAAATTTAGAAGCGATCTCGTTTTTGAAGCAACTTAACGAGAGTTGTTACGGCACATTTGAAGGCATTACAATGATTGCAGAAGAATCCACCGCATTTCCAGGAGTAACAAAGCCAGTCTATGCAGGAGGGCTTGGCTTTGGATATAAGTGGAATATGGGCTGGATGCATGATACACTTAAATACTTCAAAACCGATCCCCTCTTTCGCAAGTACCACCACAACCAGATCACTTTTTCCATGTGGTACGCCTATGATGAAAACTTTATTTTGCCTCTGAGCCATGATGAAGTGGTCCATATGAAAGGCTCGCTTATCAACAAAATGCCAGGAGACATCAATCAAAAACTAGCAAATTTACGTGCTCTTTTTGGCTATATGCTAGCCCATCCAGGAAAAAAACTTCTTTTTATGGGAGGAGAGTTTGCTCAATTTAAGGAGTGGGATTTTGATGGAGAGCTTCAGTGGGAGCTTTTGGATGATCCAAAACACAAAGCGTTGCAAAAGATGTTGCAAGATCTCAACACCCTTTATAAAACTACTCCGGCTCTGTATCGATGGGATGAAAAAAGAGAGGGGTTTATCTGGCTCAATGAAAAGGATTGGGAGCGAAGTGTTTTGAGTTTTGCAAGAGTGGCAAAAGATGAGACTATCGTTGTTGTGTGCAACTTTGCCGATACCCAGTATGAAAACTACATTCTGCCTGTACCAAAGAGCGGAAAATATAAAGAGATCTTTAATTCGCAACATTCAAAATATCTGGGATGGGATCATTATCCTGTTAGAGTTTTGCAAAGCAAGCCAATGCAGTGCTGTGGATTTGAAAACTCCCTTACTATCACTCTTCCTGCTTTGAGTGTGATTTATTTACAATTAATTTCATAGGAGTATAATAGAGTTAAAACGCAAAAAGGAGGTGGCTATGGGCAAAATGACACAAAAACTAGAAGATATCAAAAGACTCATAGGTAAACTGCAGCAGCAGCAACCTGAGAGCATTCAAAATTTTCTTGGTTTCATGACAAGCGTTGAAAAAGAGGGAGCGCTTTCTACCAAGCAAAAAGAGCTTATTAATGTGGGGCTTGCGGTTGCTGCCCAGTGTGAGTGGTGTATAGCGCTCCATGTCAAAGGTGCCATCGATGCAGGTGCAAGCAAAGAAGAGATATTAGAAGCTGCTATGCAGGCGGTTTTGATGCATGGAGGTCCGGCTTTGATGTATATGACACCTGTTGAAGAAGCTTTGGAGGAGTTTAGCCATGAATAGTGCAAGAGTCAAAACCTTTTATTATCTGATGAAACTTGGTCGCGAATTTGAACTGGCTGCAAAGCAAGAATACATGAAAGGCAACATTGCGGGCTTTTTGCATCTTGATATCGGGCAGGAAGCCTGCAGTGTTGGAAGTATGCAAGCCTTTGACAAAGGCGATGTCTTTACGCACTATAGAGAGCATGTGCTTGCGATTGCTAGAGGAATGGATCCAAAAGTAATCATGGCAGAGCTTTTTGGAAAGGCAACGGGAGTGAGCAAAGGCAAAGGTGGCTCGATGCACCTTTTTGATCCAACACTAAGTTTTTACGGAGGTGATGCGATTGTAGCAGGACACTTGCCAATTGCTACAGGATGCGCTTATGCAAGAAAAATCCAGGGAGAAAAAGCTGGTGTCTTTGCCATCTTTGGTGATGGTGCCACCAATGCAGGAGCCTTTTTTGAAAGCATTAATATTGCAGCTGCCTGGAAACTGCCTATTATCTTTTTTTGTGAAAACAACTACTATGCAATTGGTACTCGCATTGGCTGGGTGAGTCCTTTTGAAGAGCTTTTTGAAAAGGCAAAAAACTATATGCCTGCTAAAAGAATCGACGGCATGGATGTATGTGAAGTGTATAAAGCTGTAACGGAGGCCAAAGAGTATCTTGAAAATGGTTTAGGACCATATTTTATAGAAGCAGAGACCTATCGCTATGAGGGGCACTCGATGAGTGATAACGGAAAGTATCGCAGCGAAGAGGAGATGGAGATTTTCAAATCTCGCGATCCGATAGAAAAGCTTAAAAGAGAAGCCATTGCTTTAGGAATTGTAGAAGAAAGTTATTTTGATGAGACCGATAAAAAGATTGAACAAGAGATTAATGAGGCAATAGAGTTTGCTGCAAACTCTCCTGAGCCAGAACTAAATGAACTCTATGAAGATGTATACTGCAAGGAGTGCACAAATGTTGTATCGTGATGCGTTAAACAAAGCCATTGATGAAGCGATGGCAGCAGATGAGAGTGTCGTCATTTTAGGCGAAGATGTTGGACGCTATGGTGGAAGTTATCGTGTGAGTGAAGGACTCTTTGCAAAGTATGGACCCAAAAGGGTTATCGATACGCCTATTGCAGAGCTTAGTATCGTCGGAAATGCCATAGGAATGGCGATTGGAGGTCTTAGACCAATAGCTGAAATTATGACAGTCAATTTTTCACTCCTTGCTATGGATCAAATTGTCAATCATGCTGCCAAGTTTCGCTATATGAGCGGTGGAAAAATGACCATTCCACTAACTGTTAGAATGCCAGGAGGTGTTTCACGCCAGCTCGCAGCGCAGCACAGCGAAAGCTATGAGACGCTCTATGCCTCCATTCCTGGTCTTATAGTCTTGGCAGCAAGCAACGCAACCTATGCCTATCATGCCCTAAAGTACGCGATTTTTCTCAATGACCCGGTCATTTTTTTGGAGCATGAACTGCTCTATCCTATGGAGATGGAGTTTGAAGAAAAAGCAAATTTCGATCCATTCAAAGCCGAAGTTGTCAAAGAAGGAGATGATTTAACAATCCTTACATATTTGAAAATGCGATACGATGTGCTCGAAGCAGTTCCTACAATCGAAAAAGAGCTAGGGGTTTCAGTGGAAGTAATCGATCTTAATTCTCTCAGACCTCTTGATATGAAAACGATTTCAAACTCTATCAAAAAAACAAAAAGAGTTGTGTTAGTAGAAGAAGATCATAAAACCGGAGGCTATGGTGCTGAAGTGATAGCAAGAATCACCGAAGAACTCTTTTATGAACTAGATGCTCCTCCTCTTAGAATTGCAGGAGAAGACGTGCCAATTCCTTATAATAGAACTCTTGAACTTGCCTCTATTCCAACACCAGACAAAATTGCAGCACAAATCAAACTTTGGGGACAAAACCATGGACTATAAAATTGTGATGCCGGTTCTATCAGATACGATGGATAAAGGAAAACTCATCAAATGGCACGTTCATGAAGGAGATAGGGTTCATAAAGGCGATGTAATAGCAGAAGTGGAGAGCGATAAGGCGATAATGGAGGTGCAAACCTTCAAAGATGGCGTAGTAAAAAAACTGCTTGCCAAAGAAGGAGACGAGGTTCCGGTTAAAGAGCCTATAGCGATACTCGATACGGAGACAAAAGAGGCTGTAGCAAAGCCACAAGCTCCTACAAAAAAAGAGCAGCCAAAAGAAGAGCCATCAAAACAAAAAGAGGAGTCCAAAGCTTCTCAAAAAAGCGAAGTTCTGCCAATATTACAAGAATTGATGCCTACTTCGACACCGCCTGTGGAAGGATACGCTTCACCAGCGGCAAAAAAAGCAGCAGCAAAAGCAAATATCGATATAGAGACTCTACAAAAAGAGGGAGCTTTGCCAGAGCCTGCGCATCTAAAAGATGTCAACGAAGAGCTTTTGAAGCGATACTTTACGCCAAAAGCATTGCATTTGTTGAAGGAATATGGAATCGATGCAAATAGCTTTTCATTGGATCATAAAATAGATGAAGATGAAGTACTTAAGTATATAAAGACACACAATATTCCACAAGTGCTTGCCCTCTCTTCCAATCGCCTTGCAGTTAAGAAAAATGTAGAAGCTTCAGCTAAAAAACCTATCTATCACATTTACGAGACTTTTTCTTTATATCCGCCAAAAAATGTCAAAATAACTTCATATCTTCTCAAAATTATAGGCGACACGATGCAAAACCATCCACTCACACGCGCTATACTTGATGGTGAGAGCTACAAAATTTACCCAACATCGAATATCAGTGTAGCAGTAGCAAAAGAAGATGCACTCTATATGGCTGTGTGTAAAAATATTGAATCAAAAAGCCTTGAAGAGATAGATCAGTGGGTGAGAAACATCAAAACAAGAGATTATACGCCTGAAGATTTACAAGGCTCTACATTTGGTCTTAGTAATTTAGGGATGTTTGGAGTAAAAGCATTTGATGCAATGATTAACAAAAAAGATTCTGGAATAGCTGCTTTTGGAAAAGTGGAAAAAAACAGAGTCGAAGTAGTATTTACTTTCGATCATAGAATCCTCAATGGAGTAGATGCTGCAAAATTTGTGAGTGAACTCAAAAACAACTTCGCAAAGGGTATCGATGTATGATATTATCTTCGTAGGTGGCGGTCTCAACTATGCTGGCGCAGTAATTGCAGCAAAAAAAGGGCTCAAAGTAGCTCTTATAGAGCAAGACATGGAGCATATTGGAGGAACTTGTCTCAATAATGGCTGTATTCCGTCAAAGCATTTCCTCCATCTAGCCGAAACAGAAGTAAAACTCAAAAACCCAGCCTTTACTAGACACAAAGATAGACTTAAACTAGAAGTAGCAGTAAAAGAGAAAGACGAAGTAATCCACAAAGCTCACCGCTCAATAGAAGCGCAGTGTCTCAGTGCTGGTGTAGAGCTCATTGAGGGAAAAGGCTATATCTTTGATAATAAAAAAATTGAAGTCAATGGTAAAAAGTTAGAAGCACAATATGTTGTCCTTGGAACTGGCTCATCACCTTTTATCCCCCAAGGTATAGCATATAATAAATCAAGTATCATAACGAGCGATGAAGTACTTAATCTCACAAATTTCCCAGAAAATATTGCAATATATGGAAGTGGTGCCATTGGACTCGAGATGGCGAGCTTCTTTGCGGCTTGTGGCGTCCAAACTACCCTCATTTTTCGTCATGAACATATCTCCAACAAAATCCACCCTACTCTTTTAACTTCACTAGAAGAAGAGCTTCAAAACCTTGGCATACAATTTTTAAAAAACACAACTATTCTAGAGGCTACTGAGCACAATAAAAAAGCAAAAATCACCACTAATGAAGGTGTTTTAGAATTTGACAAACTCCTTGTTGCAACGGGGAGAAAGCCAAACACAGATGTAGTCAAAACTGACAAAATCAAAGTATCACGAGCAATTGAGACTGATGAGTATTTTGAGACAACTATGCAAGGTGTTTTTGCAATAGGTGATTGCAACGGCAAACTGCAACTTGCCCATGCAGCAAGAGCTATGGTACTCAATGTAGTTGATACTATTATGGACAAAAAAAAGAGACTCAATCTCAACAACATTCCAAAATTTTTCTATACTCTTCCTCTGCAATATGCTGCAGTAGGAGTTACAAAAACTACTCTTGACAAATCAGATATTAAACATAAAGAGGAGTACTTCCCACTCTCAGCACTAGCACTATCTCATCTTACTGGTGCTGCAAATGGAGGGGTCGTGCTTTATACTGATGAAGAAAATTTTATTCTAGGAGCTGAACTCCTCACACCCCATGCTGAAGAGCTCATAGGTATCATAACTGCAGCTTTGGCAGATGAAATGGACAAAGACGCACTTCTTAAAGCTGTCTTTGCACATCCGACATTTAGTGAGAGTCTTGATAGAGTCTTGAGGAGAGTTAAATGAAAGAGACAAAATACTATGAGAAGCTCCCTTGGGTACAGGTAGCTGCAGAACTTAGCACAAATATAGAAAAAGGCCTAAGCAGCGAAGAGGTTCAAAAGAGGTTACGAAAATATGGCCCAAATGAAATTCCAGAGAGAGAAGAGCCTCTATGGCATAGAATCTTTCGCAGATTTTGGGGACCAATTCCTTGGATGATAGAAGTAGCAGCAGTTTTAGCTGCTCTTGTTAAACACTGGGAGGAGTTTTATATCATCCTCATTATGCTTTTTGTCAATGCCTTTTTAGATTTTTACCAAGAATCGAAGGCACTCAATGCAATTAAAGTACTTAAACAAAAACTTGCTCGAAAAGCTACTGTATTGCGAGATGGAGAGTGGCAGGAGATTGCAGCAAAGGAGATAGTTCCTGGCGATATTGTAAAGGTAAAAATCGGTGATATTATACCAGCAGATATAAAAATAGCTCAAGTAACCGACTATGCTCTTGTTGATCAATCTGCTCTTACTGGGGAATCTTTACCAGTACATAAAAAAGAGAATGATGTAGCATTTTCAAATACCATCGTCAAACAGGGGGAGATGATAGGTATTGTTGTCAATACTGGTCTTAATACCTATTTTGGTAAAACTGTGGGGCTTGTAGCAAAAGCGCAAAGAGAGCAGCGTAGCCATTTCCAAAAAATGGTTATACGTGTAGGAGATTTTCTCATTCTTATAACAATTGTAATGATAGCGATTATTATTTTTTACGGATTAAAGCGGCACGAAAATCCCTATGAACTTCTAGTCTTTTCTCTCGTTCTTACGATTTCAGCTATCCCTGTGGCTCTCCCTACGGTTTTAACTGTTACAATGGCGGTTGGTGCTCTCAATTTAGCACGCAAACAAGCAATTGTAAGTCGTCTTGCAGCCATTGAAGAGTTAGCTGGTATGGATGTATTGTGCTCAGATAAAACTGGTACGCTTACAAAAAACCAGATGACAATAGCCGAACCTTATATTATTAATGACTATAAAAGTGCAGATCTCTTTTTATATGCTATTCTTGCAAGCCGAAGAGAAAATAATGATCCTATCGAAAAGCCAATTTTTTCTTATGCAGATGAGCATAGTATTAGTAAACTCGCTAACCATTTTACAGTAAAAAATTTCATCCCTTTTGATCCAGTAAAAAAACGTACCGAAGCAGTAGTTTTAAATGATAAGCAAGAGTGCTTTGTAGTAACCAAAGGGGCACCACAAGTTATCGTCTCTCTTTGCGATACTAGCGAATTTAACGAAGAGCAAATTTATCTCAAAATAGAAGATTTTGCAGAAAACGGCTTTCGTACGCTTGGTGTTGCATATAAGCATTGCAATGAAGAGAAATTTCATTTTGTAGGGCTCATTCCTCTTTACGATCCTCCAAGAGAAGACTCAAAAGAGGCAATAATTGAGGCTAAAGCTAGAGGTGTAGAAGTTAAGATGGTTACTGGCGACAATATCGCTGTAGCTCGTTATATCGCAAAAATATTAGGTATTGGTGAAAATATTCTCGATATAAAAGAGTTGCGCGGTCAAAGTACACGAGAATATGAAATACTTGCAGAAGTTGTCTCTAAAGCACTTTTAAAAGTAACGCAACCACACATGAGTGAAGATAAGCTCCAACTTATTACAAAACAGATAGTAAAAGAGGTACGCAAAGAGTTAGAAAATAAAGCGCTGCTTCCAGGAACAGTAAAAAAACATGAGAGTGAAATTATCGCTCTTATCGAGCAGGCAAATGGTTTTGCACAGGTATTTCCTGAGGATAAATACTTTATCGTTGATGAGCTCCAAAAAGCAGATCATATTGTGGGAATGACGGGAGATGGTGTCAATGATGCTCCGGCATTGAAAAAAGCAGATACAGGTATTGCTGTAAGTGGTGCAACAGATGCTGCACGTGCTGCAGCAGATATTGTTCTTTTAGCTCCTGGACTTCGTGTCATTGTAGATGCTATAAAAGAGGCTCGTATTACTTTTGAGCGTATGAAAAGCTATACAATTTTTCGGATAGCTGAGACTATTAGAATTATTATTTTTATGACACTTGCAATTGTTGTTTTTCAATTCTATCCTCTCACTGCTATTATGATTATTGTTTTAGCACTACTCAATGATATTCCAATCCTTGCTATTGCTTATGATAACACGAAGGTGAGAAAAAAACCGGTACGATGGGATATGCATGAAATGCTAGTGCTTTCAAGTTGGCTTGGTGTAGCTGGTGTTGCAAGTTCATTTTTGATTTTTTATATCGTTATGGTATATCTCAAGACACATCCAGAAAGTGCTTGGTTTTTACCTCATGTACCGCTGTGGGTTGATATGCACGATGAAAAGCAATGGCTTGCTTTTGTACAGTCAATCTTCTTTGCAAAAATGGTGATAGCAGGTCATGGAACCATCTACAATACACGTATAGATGATTGGTTTTTTAAAAGACCTTGGCCATCATGGATTTTGTTTGGCGCTACCTTTTCTACTAGGGTGATTGGTACAATTATTGCTGTATATGGCTTTGGTCTCATGATGCCAATTGGATGGGATTGGGGACTTTTCATGTGGGCATATGCACTCACATGGTTTGTATTTAATGATGCAGTCAAAATGGCAGTTTTAAGATATTATAGAAGAATCAAAGGGATAGAGGTTATTTGATGCGCTTTATCCCTTTAGAACTTCTCCATTTTCTCTATGTTGTAGCGCTCTCATTTTTGGTAGGGTTAGAGCTTAAAGCCTACCGTCTCATGCACACAAGTGATAAGCCCCATTTAGGTTCTACGCGGACATTTACTTTTATTGGAATTATGGGGTATATCTTTTTTAAAATCAATCTCTACTACTTTCTTTTAGGTTTTTTAGCGCTTGTTGCGATATACCTGAGCTACTATTTTTATAAACTCCATCATGATCGTACAGCAATCATCTCATTTTTACTTATCGCACTTATATATTCATTTGGTGCAATGATGGAGGAGTTTAGCATTTGGATGCCAACTCTTGTTTATGTACTTATAGTCTTTATTCTCAATGCAAATAGGAGTCTCTCCTACATTTTAGAACAACTCAATATACATGAGTTTGAAATACTTGGGAAATTTTTACTTTTGAGTGCAGTCATACTGCCCCTCTTACCAGATGCACCCCTGCCTTACCTTGCAATTTCTCCTTTTAAAATATGGCTTGTTATCGTCATAATATCAGCTATATCGTATGGTAGCTATATTGCACAAAAATATATATTTAAAAATAGAGGTTACTTGATTACTGGTATACTGGGTGGACTCTACTCCTCTACTGCTACGACAGTAGTATTGGCAAAAAAAAGCCTCTATATTGAAAATATACGTCTAATAGATGCATCCATTATTATCGCTACAGCAATGATGTATATAAGACTCTTAGTAATTACTTTTATTTTCAATCTTCATGTAGCGATCAAAATAGCATTTCCATTAATATCTTTGTCTTTGGTAGGAATTATCATTGCATTGGCACTTTTTAAAAAAGAAGAAACTAATCATATTGCTCCTATTGATGATAGAAACCCTTTAGAGCTTGGTACAGCTTTTTTATTTGGTTTGCTTTTTGTTGCAATGATGGCATTAACAAAATTTGTCACAGCTCATTACGGTGATTTTGGTCTCAAGATTCTCTCTTTTCTTATCGGTTTTACAGATATAGATCCCTTTATCCTCTCTTTATTAACAGGAAAATTTAGTATAAGTATTGAGCAAATTGCTACGGCAATCCTTATTGCAAGTGGATCCAATAATATTCTCAAGGCAATCTATGCCCTCTTATTTGGTGCGAATAAGCCAAAAATAGCAACTTTATGGTTGGTTTTGCTTGGTCTCGCTACAATATTATTACCATTTATTGTTTATAAAGGATAAATATGCGATGGCATTATGAAGATATTGATTACGCAAATATCAATGCAAAAGCTTTAAAAGATAAAACATTCCTCTTTTACCTCATTACAAGTGCTTCTTTTATTGAAATTACCAGCGATGTATACGAAAAAAATCTTATTCAATTTTATAGTGACAATATGAAGATTGTCTCATGGTTAGAGAAGGTATGGGAGCCTGAAGAGATTCAACATGGAAAAGCTTTGAAAAAGTTTGTCAATACAGTTTGGCCAGAGTTTGATTGGGAAAAGGCTTATGAGAGATTTAAAGAGTACTATCTTCCTCATTGTACATTGGATGAATTCCAGCCTACAAAAGCAAAAGAGATGCTAGCCCGCATGGTTGTAGAGACTGGGACAAGTA
Organism: Nitratiruptor tergarcus DSM 16512; assembly: GCF_027946175.1. Lineage (NCBI taxonomy): Bacteria > Pseudomonadati > Campylobacterota > Epsilonproteobacteria > Nautiliales > Nitratiruptoraceae > Nitratiruptor > Nitratiruptor tergarcus. Next base: position 604,536 of record NZ_AP026671.1, on the reverse strand, counting down.
CCTTTTATAAGGCTTTAGAAAACTACTCCACAGATCTTAATACACCCGTTCTAGGGAAAATTGCTCATAATATTTCTAAAGATGAGGTATATCATTATGATAAGTTTGAAGATGGATTTCGTTACTACAATCAAAATGAAAAGCTGCGAAGAGATGATATTATCAAAGTGATTTATGATAGGCTTAAAGAGGTAGATGGAGAGGATGGAAGACTTGCCTTTAGAGCAATTTGGGAAGTGAGAGAAAATGAGCCATTTAAAGATATACATTATGAAGAACATAAAAAATTGGTTGGCAAATTTGCAAAAAAGTATTATCCCTACAATATGGCTATAAAAATGCTTTTGCGTCCTCTTGATCTCAATAAAACAGTAGAAAAAGTTACTGTACCTATGGTAAGAGGAGCACTCAAAATATTGGGAATTTAGGAGAGAAAATGAAAAAAAAGCGAACTTTTCCATGGCAACACCCCAAACCACCATTTGAAGATCCAAAAGCACAAGAATTAATAGAGAGGATTTTTCAATCACCCTCATATAAATTGGCTATTGAAGATGAAGAGTTTTTGCTTTCAGACCAGACACGAGGAGTAAGACTTCAGCTTGACTACCTCAAACCAGAACTCATTATGCAAAAGTATGGCATCAAACGCACTATAGTGGTCTTTGGAAGTGCAAGAATCAAAGAGCCCGCATCGGCAATGAAAGAGCTAGAAAAAATAAAAAATCTACTCAAGAAAAAACCTGATTCTAAAACACTTCTGCGAGAACTTCGCACTGCTGAAAAGATGGTAGAAAAGAGTATTTATTATGAAGAGGCAAGAAAATTTGGACAACTTGTAGGAAAAGCTGGTAAAGGTCCAAAAGACAATACTCTCACTCTCATGACAGGGGGTGGTCCAGGAATCATGGAAGCAGCCAATAGAGGAGCATACGATGTCGGTGCTAAGAGTATTGGTCTCAATATTCAGCTTCCACATGAGCAATTTCCAAACCCTTATATTGATCCCGAACTCTGTTTTCAATTTCATTACTTTGCGATTCGTAAACTCCACTTTTTGCATAGAGCTATTGCTCTTGTCGTTTTTCCAGGAGGTTTTGGTACTCTTGATGAGCTCTTTGAGACTCTTACTCTCATTCAAACTGGTAAGAATAAGCCTATCCCTGTAGTTTTAGTTGGTAAAGAGTATTGGCAGCGTCTCATTAATTTTAAGTTCTTGGTTGAAGAAGGAACTATAGACGCAGAAGATCTCCATATATTTACTTTCAAAGAAAATGCCAAGGAAGCATGGGAGTATATTTTACACTGGTATGCAAAAGCCGGCATCGATATTTTTAATCATAATAAAAAGGATTAACCATGCTTACTCATCTCATACCTGCTGATGTTCCTCCACAAATGAGAGGAAAATTTTTAGAAACTCTTCATACTACTACCAATAGTATTGGAAGATTGATGCTCTTTGCAGGAGATCAAAAGATTGAACATCTCAATAATGATTTTTATGGACCAGGTATTCCTCCAGACGATAACGATCCTGAGCATCTTTTTAAGATTGCATCTCAGGCGAAGATAGGTGTTTTTGCAACGCAATTTGGTCTTATTAGCCGCTATGCGCCAGATTACAGAGATATTCCCTATCTTGTTAAACTCAACTCAAAAACGAATATCATCCCATACGATGCAAAAGATCCCTATTCACAGCAATGGATCGAGGTAGAAGATGTATTAGAATTTGCACGCTATAGTGGTATTAATCTCAAAGGTTTTGGCTATACAGTTTATCTTGGAAGTGAGCATGAGCACAGTATGCTACGTGAAGCAGCTAATATTGTGCATAAAGCGCATAAAGCTGGACTTTTAGCAGTGCTTTGGATATATCCAAAAGGAAAATTTATTAAAGATGAGCACAATCCCCATCTCATAGCTGGCGCGGCAGGCGTAGCAGCATGTCTTGGAGCAGATTTTGTAAAAGTTAAAGTCCCCTATAAAAATGGAGAGCCAGATGCAAGTCTCTTGCGTGAAGCTACACAAGCTGCTGGAAATTGTGGGGTGTTATGCGAAGGTGGCAAAAAAATTGACGAAAAACTCTTTTTACAAGAGCTCTATGAGCAGATTCATATAGGTGGTACACGCGGAAATGGTACGGGGCGCAATATCCATCAAAGACCCCTTGCAGAAGCGATTAAAATGGCAAATGCAATTTATGCGATTACATGTGAAGATAGAAGTGTAGAAGAAGCAGTAAAAATTTTGCAGCAATGAAAATAGTCGATCTTGGTAAAGTCATATATGTTAATATCAATGATATTTTAGAAGACTATATGCTTTTAGCAAAAAATGGAGAAGATTATTTACTTTTGTGCACGCATGATCCGGTCTATACAATTGGATGTGAAAAGTATCATTGTAATCTCCCGATCATTCAAACAGATCGCGGAGGTTCGATAACTTACTTTGATGAAGGAACACTTATGCTCTACTTTGCTTGCAAAGTTTTTAATCCGGCCAAATTCTACGCAAAAGCATTGCAAGCAGTAGAAAGATTCTTTTCAAATTTTCCTTTACAGATTTATTACGATAAAAAGCGTCCTGGATTTTATATTAAAAATCGTAAAATTGCCTCACTTGGTTTTCGCTATAAAAATGGTATAAGCAAACATGGAGTCTCCCTCCATATCTCCCCAAATCTTGAAAATTTCAACAAAATTGCTCCCTGTGGCTTAGAAGGTATAGTGGCAACATCTTTGCAAAATGAAGGTATAGAACTCTCAATCGATAAAGCAAAAGAGCTAGCAATAAAGGCAGTAGAAAATGTATTTGAAGCCTAAAGTCAAAGCCCCTGCTCCTGAGCTAATTGACAATACCCTCAAAATCCTTCAAAAAAACAGTGTCAATACTATCTGCCTTGAATCACACTGTCCCAATATTACAGAGTGTTTTCATAGAAAAACCGCAACTTTCTTGATTCTTGGCGATATCTGTACGCGCGCATGTAAATTTTGCTCTGTCAAACATGCAAAGCCTCAGCCACTTGATCCAACTGAACCACAAAGAGTCGCACAAGCAGTGAAAGAGTTAAAACTATCCTATGTTGTTATCACTTCAGTAGATAGAGATGATTTGCCAGATTATGGCGCATCTGGATTTGTGGCAGTTACACAAGCTATAAAAGAGCAAACTGATGCAAAGATTGAGCTTCTCACACCAGATTTTAAGGCCAAAAGTGAGCTTCTTGCACAAATAATTGCTGCAAAACCTTACAAACTTGCTCATAATATCGAAACAGTTGAGCGTCTCAGTAAAAATATAATGCCAGGATGTAGCTATAAAAAAAGTCTCAAAGTACTTGAGACGTATGCCAAAAGTGGCATTATTACCAAATCGTCTCTTATGGTTGGTTTAGGTGAAACAGAGCAAGAGATCTATGCAACCTTACAAGATTTACGCAGCGTTGGAGTACAGCAACTTACAATTGGGCAATATCTTCAGCCAACCCCCTATCAACTCCCTGTACAAAAATATTATAGCACTGAAGAGTTTGAACAACTGCGTCAGCAAGCTCTAGCTTTAGGATTTTTAGCAGTGGAATCTGGTGCTTTGGTAAGAAGCAGTTACTATGCAGATAAATTATAAGGATAGTTATGAAAGAGTTTGAAGTCTATCAAATCCTTGAGAAATATGGAATAAAAACACCAAAATATGAGATTTTTGATATTGATAAGCCACTCTACTTCGATTCATTTCCAGCAGTAATTAAAATTGCTTCAGATAAGATTATTCATAAAAGCGATGTTGGAGGTGTTATTATAGGCGTTGATTCTCAAGATGAACTGGAAAACGCTCGTAATAAAATTACACAAAATTTGCAAAATCATGGAATTTTTTTGGATATGCATGATAAATTTATTGTTGAAGAGATGGTAAGAGGCGAAGAGTTTTATATAGGTGGAATTTATGATGCAATATTTGAAGAGGTTCTACTCTTTGGAAAAGGTGGTACACTGCTCGAAGTAGAGAAAGATATCTGCTACATCGATACTTATGCAGATAATGATGAGATTATCCGCAGTTTCAAGACCACAAAAATCTCTAAAATATTTCCGCAATTTCGTGGAAAAGAGTATAAAATCGAGTATGTTATAGATACAATACAAAAGTTTCAAAATCTTTTCTTGAGTGAAAATATAGCAGAGTTTGATGTCAATCCTCTTATTTATACTGAAGATGGTTTTATTGCAGTTGATGCAAGAATTAAACAGGGAAAAAAAGAGAAACGAGAAAATCGACATAGGAGCCATGAACTTTTTGATAACAATACAATAGCTATTTTTGGAGCAACAGATAAAGAGGAAAAAGTTGGCTATGCTATAGCAAAAAATGCTCACACATCAAAAGCTCAAATCTATTTTGTTAATCCTCATCTTGATGAACTTTTTGGTAAAAAAGTCTACAAAAATATTGATGAGCTTCCACCTATTGATACTGCCGTTATTGCTATTCCTGCAAAATATGTAGTAAATCTTATTGAAGAGCTTGCACAAAGGGGAGTGAAAAACTTCATAGTTATCTCGGCTGGATTCAAAGAGAGTGGAAATGTACAAGATGAAGAGCGCCTTTCTGAGCTTGCAAAAAAGTTTGATATTAATATCATAGGTCCAAACTGTCTTGGGATCTATAACGCTTCCAAAAGGCTTAATCTCACCTTTGCAAAAACCGATATTTTGCCTGGAGACATTGCCCTCGTTTCCCAGTCTGGAGCAGTATTGGCTGCTCTCATCGATAAAGCAACCTCTCACTCCATCGGCTTTTCTCATATTATTTCGCTGGGCAATATGGCTGATTTTGATTTTGCAGATGCCATTGAAGAGCTAAACAGCAAAGAGGAGTGCCGTTTTATCAATATCTATGCTGAAGGTCTCAAAGATGGTAAAAGCTATTTAAAAGCTATTCGCAAATCAAAAAAACCTATTTTTATCTATAAATCTGGCAAAACGAAAGAAGCAAAAAAAGCGGCATTTTCCCATACCGGTAACATCAGCGGAAGCTATGAGATGTTGGTCGGACTCAGCTTCGCAGCAGGTGCTGTTATTAAAAAAGATATCGATGAGCTGATCTTTGCTTCACGATTTGAGCAGTTTAAAGAAGTGCTCATCATAACCAATGCGGGAGGTCCTGGGACCATTTTGACCGACATCGTTGTTGAGCAAGGCAAAAAAATGTATGAGCTTTCAGACGAAGAGATAAAGCAGCTGGACATGGTTTTACCGCCTACCTGGTCCCATAACAACCCTGTGGACATCATAGGCGATGCCACAGCGAAGCGTTACAAAGCAGCACTTGATATTTTATATAAGCCTGACATTCTTATTTTTATCCTTGCAACACCACAATTGATGACAGATGGATTGGCGATTGCGAAGGCTATTGGCAAAAAAGCAAATATTGTCCCGGTGTTTTTTGGTGAGGACTCTTTTCAAGAGGCTTTTGAGTACTTTAAGCATGAAAAAATCCTCTATTTTAATGATTTAGAAAACGTAGCAAATATACTATAAGGAGTTGGCATGAGTGAATATATCAAATGGTTTAAAGAGATCGGTATAAAAGATGTCGCCGAAGTTGGAGGGAAAAACGCAAGTTTGGGAGAGATGTTTAATCATTTAACTCCACTTGGAGTGAAGGTGCCAAACGGTTTTGCAGTGACTGCAACCGCCTATAGACACTATCTTGATGCAAACAATCTATGGGAGCCTCTCCAAAAACTCTTTGAAGACTTCGATCCAGACGACATTGATCAGCTCAAAAAAGTTGGTAAAACTGCCAGAGAGATGATTATGAAAGCAGAAGTCCCTCAAGATCTAAAAGAGGAGATTCTCAAAGGGTATGAAGAGCTAAAACGTGAGTATGGAGAAGATGTCAGTTTGGCTGTAAGAAGCTCAGCTACAGCTGAAGACTCCCCTACCGCCTCCTTTGCGGGACAAAATGAGACCTATCTCAATATCAAAGGAGATAAAAATCTTTTATGGGCATACAAAATGTGTCTTGCTTCCAATTTTACCGATAGATCCATCAACTATAAGTATGTGCACCATTTTGATCCAATGAAGGTCTATCTTTCAGTTGTAATTATGAAGATGGTACGAAGCGATCTTGGAAGCAGTGGCGTCATGTTTAGCATTGATACAGAGACTGGATTTCGCGATGTGGTTTTCATCAATGCTGCCTGGGGACTTGGAGAAAATGTAGTACAAGGAACTATCGATCCGGATGCTTTTTATGTTCATAAGCCGACTTTCAAAAAAGGTTACAAGGCAGTATTGAAACGAAAAAGAGGCTCCAAAGAGAAGATGATGGTCTTTAGTGAAACGTTGGAGAGGGCAAACCTGGCTGAGCAGTTTACCAAAAATATCCCTACTCCAATTGAAAAAAGAATGAAATTTGCAATAACGGATGATGAGATTTTAAAGCTGGCAGACTGGGCAATGAAGATTGAGGAGCACTACAGCGAAGTGAACAATCGATATACACCGATGGATATGGAGTGGGCAAAAGATGGCATCGATGGAGAGCTTTACATGGTGCAAGCCAGACCTGAGACGGTCCATTCCCAAGAGAAAATTACCCAGTTCGAGATTTACCGACTCAAAGAAAAAGGTAAAGTCCTCCTCACAGGCAATGCCGTAGGTGAAAAGATAGGAGCTGGCAAAGTAAAAATAATGTACTCTATGGCTGAAGCGGATAAGTTTGAAGAAGGTGATGTTCTTGTAGCACCAACTACAAGCCCGGATTGGGAGCCAGTGATGAAAAAGGCAAGTGCCATCATCACTGAAACGGGAGGCAGAACTTGTCATGCAGCGATTGTAAGCCGAGAGCTTGGAAAGCCGGCAGTGGTTGGGGCAAAGAACGCCACAAAAGTACTCCATGACAATCAGCCGGTAACTGTCAGTTGTGCAGAAGGTGAAATTGGAAAAATTTATGAGGGGATACTTCCATATGAGGTTGAAAAAGTGGATATTTCCAAACTACCTCGACCAAAAACAAAAATCATGATGAATTTGGGCAATCCAGAGCTTGCCTTTAGTCTTGCAAAACTTCCTGTTGATGGTATAGGTCTTGCAAGAATGGAGTTTATCATCAACAACTACATTAAAGCCCATCCTATGGCAATCAGACATCCAGAGATGCTTAGTGATACAGAACGTGCTTTAATCGATGAACTTGCATTTCCTTTTGAAGGAGATGCAGAGGATTTTTTTATAAAAACTTTAAGTGAAGGTGTAGCAACTATCGCAAGCTGCGTTTATCCCAAAAAGTGTATTGTTAGAATGAGTGATTTTAAATCGAATGAGTATGCGAATCTGCTTGGAGGACGCCATTTTGAGCCAGTAGAAGATAATCCAATGTTAGGCTTTCGTGGGGCTGCACGCTACACACATCCAAGCTATGCCGAGGGGTTTGAGCTTGAGTGCAAAGCGATGAAACGAGCCACCCAGGAGATGGGATTTGACAATATTGTTTTGATGATCCCATTTTGCAGAAGAGTCGATGAGGCAAAACGGGTCAAAAAGGCGATGGTTGAGCATGGATTAGACAATGTTCAAATCTATATGATGTGCGAAATTCCTAACAACGTTATCCAGATTGATGAGTTTTTGCAAATTTACGATGGTATAAGCATCGGAACCAATGACCTTACCCAGCTCACACTCGGAGTCGATAGGGACAGTGAAATCGTTTCATTTGATTATGATGAAAGAGATGAAGGCGTCAAAAAGATGGTGCAAATGGCAGTGGAAGGAGCAAAAAGAAATGGTAAATACTCAGGGCTTTGCGGACAGGCTCCTTCAGACTATCCAGAATTTGCCGAGTTTTTAGTCAAAATAGGAATTGAGTCTATGAGTCTCAATCCTGATAGTGTCCTTAAAATCATAAAAGATGTAGCGGAGATGGAACAATGACTATAGAGATTAGCTACGGTGCTGCTGAAGTAGTAACAGGATCGTGCCATTTTATCAAATTTGATGATGGCACGAAAGTTTTAGTCGATTGTGGCATGTTTCAGGGATTGGATGAGTGGAAAAACTATGAACCTTTAGGTTTTGATCCAAAAGAGATCGATTATCTTCTTGTCACACATGGACATCTTGATCATGTAGGACGTATTCCACTACTCTATAAAGGTGGCTTTAGAGGGAAAATCATTGCAACTCCAGCCACATTCGAACTCATGAAGATCGTCCTTTTAGATACTGCCCATCTTATGAGTGAAGATTATGCAACAGCTTTTAAAAAGGCGCAGCGCCGTGGTGAAGAGGAGAGTGTGAAAAAACCCCTCTACACCAAAGAAGATGTAAAAGCTACCTTGCGGCTTCCTCGCCGCAATATCAACTATGGGCAGACTATCAAACTTGGATCAAATATTCATGTACGATATAAAGATGCAGGGCATATTATAGGGGCTGCTTTTATCGAGATAATATATAAGGATGGTAACATTCAAAAACATGTAGTTTTCAGTGGAGATATTGGCAATCAGCAAGTCAAACTCAATCCTCCACCTCAAACGCCTTTTGCCTCTCCAAATGTTTTTGTGGAAAGTACGTATGGAGATAGACTCCACAAAGACTACGCATCAAGTGTTGCAGAGTTTAAAGAGGCTGTTCTTAAAACGCTTAAACACAATGGTACAGTACTTATTCCCTCTTTTGCTATTGAGCGGACTCAGCAGCTACTCTGTATTCTTGGACAAATGTCACGCAAAGGTGAACTACCACATCACACTGAAGTCTTTCTTGACTCACCAATGGCTATCAAAACAACAAAAGTATATGAAAAATACAAATATCTTCTCTCAGATTATTGCAAAAACCTTCATGAGCCTTTTACTTTTCCGAATCTTCGCTTTGCAACTACAACAAATGCATCAAAACGTATTAACGGCAAAAAAGGCCCTATGATTATCATAGCTGGAAGTGGAATGTGCAATGGTGGACGCATTTTGCACCATTTTAAACACCGCATCTGGGACAAGCGTAATACTGTAATTTTTGTAGGATATCAAGCTGAAGGAACACTTGGAAGAGAGATCATTGAAGGAGCACAATTCATAGAAATTTATGGCGAACGTATTAAAGTCAATGCGCAAATTTATACAATCAATGGATTTTCAGCACATGCAGATCAAAAAGAACTGACAAATTGGCTAAGCGCGATAGATGGCCTTAAAAAGATTTTTCTCATTCATGGAGAAGAAGATAAACAGCATATTTTCAAAAAACACCTTATACAGACACTTCACAAAAAGGTGCATATAGTTAAACAGGGTGAAATTATTCATCTTTAATTTAAAAATAGATACTATAAATAAAAAGTTGAGGAGAACATATGAAAAAAGTAGCAATAAATGGTCTTGGTAGAATCGGCAAACTGGTACTTTGGCATTATATTGTTAATAAGCCAAAAAATGTAGAAATTTGTGTGGCTAATGGAGGCAGCGGAACTGCTGAAGATTTAGCATATATGCTCAAATTTGATTCTGTACACGGCAGATTTCCAGCTCCTGTAGAGTATGGTGAAGACTATCTCAAAGTAGGCAATCAACAGATCAAACTTGTTACTGGAAGAGATCCTGAAAAACTTCCTTGGAAAGAGCTTGGAGTGGATATTGTTTTAGAGTGTACTGGCCATTTCACCAAAAGAGATGATGCAGCAAAACACTTAAAAGCTGGAGCTAAAAAAGTAATCATCTCAGCTCCAAGCAAAGATGCAGAGCTTACAATCGTAATGGGAGTCAATCAAGACTGGTACGACCCAACTAAACATGATGTAATTTCAAATGCAAGCTGTACAACTAACTCTTTAGCCCCTGCAATTAAAGTGCTCAATGACAATTTTGGAATCGAGAGTGCACTTGTGACAACTGTCCATGCGTACACCTCTTCTCAAGCAACAGTTGATAGAAAAAATCCTGGAAAACACAGACGGGGAAGAGCAGCTGCTGCAAATATTATTCCTACAACTACCGGAGCTGCTATTGCTACAACAAAAGTGATTCCAGAACTGCAAGGAAAAATGAATGCATTAGCGCTTCGCGTACCGGTACCTGATGTTGCAATCACTGACATCAGTGCAACACTCAAAAAAGAAGTAAGCACTGAAGATGTAAATAAAGCTTTTGAAGAGGCGATGAATGGTAACCTCAAAGGAATTTTGGAAATTACTTATGATGAAGTAGTTTCAAGTGATATTGTCAATAATCCTCACTCCTCTATTATTGACGGACTATCCACACTAGTAGTCGATGGCAACAAGGTAAAAGTATTTGCATGGTATGACAATGAGTATGGATACTCTGGACGCCTTCTTGAACTTGCTGATTTTGTTGCAGAAAGGATGTAAATGAAACTAGTTTTAATTAGACATGGTCAAAGCGAATGGAATGCAAAGAATCTCTTCACTGGATGGATTGATGTAGAACTGAGTGAAAAGGGAAAAGAGGAAGCAAAAAAGGCTGGAAAACTTCTTAAAGAAGCAGAAATTTTTCCAAATATCTGCTACACATCATATCTCAAACGTGCTATTCATACTGCTCAAATTGCTCTGTGTGAGCTTGGATGGGAGCATATTGATGTACTCCGCAGCTGGAAGCTTAATGAGCGCCACTATGGAGATTGGCAAGGGAAAAATAAAAATGAAGTCAAAGAGAAGTATGGAGAAGAACTCTTTATGGCAGTCCGTCGTGGTTATGATACTCCTCCACCTCCGATTGAAGAGAGTGAACCCGATTTTGAAGAACGCTATCCTGTAGATCTAAAATATGCAAATATCGGCTATCACCCAAAAAGTGAATCTTTGAAAGACACAAGAGAACGAGTGATAGAGTATTTTTATGAAGAGATTGTTCCATCACTATTAGTTTATGGTGATGTAATGATTGCTGCACATGGTAACTCTCTACGTGCTCTCATTATGTATCTAGAAAATATTGCTCCAGAAGATATTCATAAAATTGAGATCCCTACTGGCACTCCAATTGTTTACGATCTAACAAAAGAGCTCAAAATCAAAAATAAAACCATCTACAACCACTAAGAGGGTTCTCCCCTCTTTTGTTATAATACGCTCTAAAAAAGGAGCTTTTATATTGGAATATAGAGCATACAACTCCAAAAGTTTTAAAAAAATCCCTCAAATACAGCAATTTTTGTCTTCCGAAGATATTGAAAATATTGAAATTGCAGCGCTTGTTTTTCCATTTAAAGTTAATAATTATCTCATTGATAAACTCATCGATTGGAAAAACTATCAAAATGATCCCATTTTTCGCCTCGTTTTTCCTCACAAAGATATGCTCTTAACTCAAGACTTTGAAAGACTTAAAACTTTATATAAAAAAGGTGACATAGAGGCTTTAAACAAAGCTATATATGATATACGTATGCGGATGAATCCTCATCCAGCTGATCAAAAAAGCAATGTCCCCACCATCAATGACAAAGAGCTTACAGGCTCACAGCATAAATATAAAGAGACTATTCTTTTTTTTCCAAAACAGGGACAAACGTGCCATGCATACTGTAGTTTTTGCTTCAGGTGGCCACAGTTTACCGGGATGAATGAGCTTAAATTTGCCATGAAAGAAGTAGATCTTTTAATAGAATACATTAAAGCTCATCCCACTATTACGGATCTCATATTTACCGGTGGCGATCCACTTATTATGAGTACAAAACTTCTTCGTAGCTATATTGAGCCTATCTTAAAAGCCAACATCCCGCATCTACAAAATATCCGTTTTGGAACGAAAACTCTTGGATTTTGGCCATACCGATTTTTAACAGACAATGACGCAGATGATCTACTTAAACTATTCGAAGAGATCGTAGCACATGGGTACCACTTAGCATTTATGGCACATTTTAATCATTATAGAGAGCTTGAAACAGATGAAGTAAAAGAGGCAGTAAAACGGATCCAGCAAACGGGAGCCATTATACGAACACAAGCTCCAATTTTACGCCATATCAATGATAGCTCTGAAGTATGGACAAAGATGTGGAAAGAACAAGTGCACATGGGAATGGTTCCATACTACATGTTTATCGCAAGAGACACAGGAGCCCAGCACTATTTTGGTATTCCGTTGGTAGAGGCTTGGAAGATTTTTAAAAATGCCATTTCAAATGTCAGCGGGTTAGCTAGAACAGTCCGAGGGCCAAGTATGAGTGCAGCTCCTGGGAAAATTGCTGTTAGTGGAGTAAGTGAAATTAACGGAGAAAAAGTGATTGTATTGAATATGCTTCAAGCTAAAAATCCTAATCTTGTAGATATTCCGTTTTTTGCAAAGTATGATGAAAATGCTCAGTGGGTTGATGAACTGAAACCTGCATTTAGTGAGAAATTTTTGTTTGAGAAGTAGGCAGAGGCCTACTTCCTGTAAAAGAGATAGTATAGACTTGGTAAGACAAGAAGCGTCACAAGCGTAGATGTGACAATTCCTCCAACAACAACCACAGCCAACGGATACTCGATCTCACTTCCCACACCCTTAGCGTATAGAAGCGGCAAAATTCCAAAAAGCGTTGTCATTGCCGTCATTAAAACGGGTCTGAGTCTAAGAAGTGTTGCATCTTTGACTAAAGTTTGCATCTTCACATCAGGAAAACGTTTTTGAAGCTCTTCTATGAAGCTTACAAGCACGATACCATTGAGAACCGCAATAGCGATAATGACGATAAAACCGATAATTGCAGCAATGGAGAGGTAGATGTCAGCAATTAACACCGCTACAATAGAGCCTAAAATGCCTAGAGGAACGCCAAGCAAGATAATCGTCGCTTTCTTGAAGCTATTAAAGGCTGTGTAGAGTAAAAGGAGTATTAAAAGCAGTACTGCTGGAATGATAATAGCCAGTTTTTTTGTTGCCTCTTGCATGTTTTTAAAGTCACCTGCCCACTGGATATAGTATCCCGCTGGGAAATGCAAGTTTTTATGAATCTTTTCATTGGCTTCTTTCACAAAGGAGGCGATATCGCGTCCTTCAACATCAAAGGAGATCAGCATATAACGAGAAAGATTTTCTCGTTTTATGAAAGATGGCCCTTGAATGATTTGGATATCTGCTACTTCTTTGAGACGAGCCACCTTGCCGTCTGGGGCTCTTAACAAAATATTTTGCAAACTTTCAATATCACGGCCTCCTTTTGGTTTGATAACGATAGGAAACCTCTTAATTCCTTCAAATTTATCGGTTATCGCATCTTCACCTAGTAGATAACGCACCACATCCATAATATCTTCTGCTGTGAGTGAGTATCTGGCCATCGCCAAGTAGTTTGGTTTGATCACGATTTGAGCTTGTCCAAGTTGTGATTCGATCTCAATAGATCTAAGCCCATCGATATGCGAAAGAATATCTTTGATTTTTGATGCAAGATCTGCAAGAATTTTTTGATCTTCTCCAAAGATTTTTACAGCAAGCTCTGCTTTGACCCCTTCCAGTAGCTCTTCTATACGCATGGCGATTGGCTGTGTTGGAACAAACTGTACAAAATCGTACCGTTTTTCAAGCTCTTCGCTCATTTTTGCCTCTAACGCTTTGATATCAAACTCTTTTCTCTTAAGTCCCACCAAAACTTCCATATAGTTTGGACCGGCGGTTTCACCCTTTTCGCTTCTGCCAATCATCGCCAAAACGAAATCCACATACTCAGGATACTCTTTTTTTATGAAGTTTTCTATATCTTTACTCAGCCCCACCGTTTGAGACAGAGCTGTCCCGGGAATGGCGATGACACGATACATGATAGACTCTTCATTGAGTTTTGGCATAAATTCACGCCCTTGCTGTGTAAGCAGATATGCCAATACTGCAAAGAGTATGAATGATACTGCCACGACACTCTTTGAATATTTCAAAGCACCTACAAGTAGTGGCGTATAAAGCTTTTTGATCCAAACCACAAGTGGCGATTCGCTAAACTTTACCGGTTTTAAAAGATAGTAGTTCAAAACGGGAACTAACACAAGAGCTACAACAATGGAAGCAAGCATCACAAATACGATATTAATAGCCATAGGTGAATAGAGCTTTCCTGTAAGCCCTCCAAGACTCAAAAGCGGAATAAATGTTGCAGCTATGATGAAAATAGCAAAAATAACAGGTTTTGTTACTTGCGCTGCAGCCTCTGCTATGAGCTTCAGTTTGGATTCATTTGGATGCTCTTGAATAAGTCTGAAAGAGTTTTCTACAACAACTATCGTTCCATCAACGATCATACCGATTGCAATGGCAAGTCCACTGAGGCTCATAAGATTTGCGCTCATACCAAAATAGTCCATCATCAAAAAGGCAATGAGCAAAGAGATAGGAAGGGATAAAACAACTATGAAAGCGCTTCGGATTTCAAACAAAAACAAAAAGAGTATAACACTCACAAGTACTGCACCCATAATCAATGAAGAGGTCATTGTGTGGACCGCTTTTTTGGTAATTTCACTTCTATCATAAATTGTCTGGACTCTTACATTTTTTGGAAGCGCAGCATTGATCTCTTTGACTTTCTCCTTGAGTCTGTCAACAACTTTGGCTGCATTAGTACCGGTTCTTTGCAGTACCATTCCAAACATTGTCTCTTTTCCATTGAGGGTGACCGCACCAAACCGCATTCTTTTGCCCTCTTTCACAACTGCCACGTCTTCAATCTTGATAGCTTTGATACCCGAAGATTTGATGACACTCTTTCGTATCTGATCAAGATTTTCATAAAAACCGCTACCTCGAATAATATACTGCTCTTTGTTAAATTCTAAATACTGTCCCCCTGCACTTTTGTTTGTTCTTTGCAGCGCATCAATCACATCTTCATATGTCACTTTCAAAGCCTGCAGTTTTTTAGGATCAATCACAACTTCAATCTGCTTTTCAAATCCGCCCCAGCCGATAACTTCTTCTACTCCATCAACGGTTTTAAACATCGGACGCACCAAAAAGTCTTGCAATTCCCTAAGTTTCGTTAGAGATACACCTTCTCCTTTGAGCTGATACCAAAACACCTGACCCAGTCCAGTGGTGTTTGGTCCCATAACAGGCTTTCCAAAACCTTTTGGTATATCGACGGTTGCGAGTCTTTCGCTCACGAGCTGACGTAAAAAGTAAATATCGTATTTGTCTTCAAAAAAGATGCTCACATAGCTTAGACCAAATATGGAATTAGACATTATCAGTTTTACTCCGGGAAGTCCTGCCATAGCCGATTCGATAGGATAGGTGATGAGCCTTTCGATGATTTCAGGGCTGTTGCCCGGGCTTTCGGTATAGATAATCACCTGTTTGGGGGTGATATCCGGAAATGCATCAACGGGAATCTCTTTGTACGCCTTGTATCCTAAAACTCCTACAAGGATAAAAAGAGCCAACACTAAAAAGCGATATTTGATAAAGGTTTCAAAAAATTTCATACTCTCTCCTTAATCCTCATCGCCAATACTTTCTTTCAAAAGCCTTGATTTGTATAGATAGATATCACTATCGATATACTCCTGATTTGGCTTTAATCCTTCGATAACTGCATACTCCCCTACAAAATCGACAAGTTTCACGACATGGGGTTCAACCTCCTCTTTGGATGGAAGGAAAACGACCCAATCACCATTTAACATAGTCAGAGCGCTCTTTTTGACTGCGAGTACTTTTTTATATGGAGCTGATTGAATCTGAATATCGCCAAATGCTCCGATGAGAAGCTCTTTATTCGTTTTTGGAAGTTCAAACAGAAGTTTTGCTTGTGCTGTCTCTTCATCAACTTTTGGCAAGATTTTTATAAAACTAGCTCTAAAACTGTAAGGTCCAAGATGAAAAATCGCCCGTATATCTTTTAGACGCAGTGCATCCTCAACGCTCAAGAATGCTACAAGATAGTATCGGGATTGACTGAGAATCTCTACCAATGGTGTTGTACTTTTGACATTGGTATGCACCGGAACCAAAATCTTTTGTATTGTTCCATCAGCATGAGAAGTGATTGTATAGTACTCTATCGGTTTTGTAACCTTTGTGATACCGAGTATTTTAAGTTGGAGTTTAAGAGAAGTGAGATCATTTTCTTTGTCTTTGAGAGTAGTTTTGAGTTTCGCTAGATCGTTATAGCTCATGATCCCTTTTTTATACAAAGCCTTTGCATTCTTGTATCGTTTTTTCAAAACCGCCACTTCATTTTGAAGAGATAGATAGCGTGATGTCATTTCGCTCAAGACGAAAGATTTGATACGTGCTATTTTTTGCCCTTTTTTGACACTGTCACCCTCTTTGACAAAATACTCTTCGATGTGTCCAGGAATTTGTGTAACGATGTTTTGCGTGAGGTTCTTGAGAGTCACAACCTGGGCACTTGTGCTGTAGAGTTTGCCAAGCTTGATATACTGCACTTTTGCATTGGCAAAGAGTGAGATTGCCGTGAATAGAAATAGAATAAGCTTAATCATTGTATCGTCCTTTTATGTAATTTGTCTGGATTTGGTTGATATTGAGCAAGAAGAGTTTTTTTGCGATCTCTTTTTCGATAGAAATATAGGCTTTTTGAGCATCCAAAATATCAAGGAGTGTACTTTGATCGATTTTGTAGCTCTCAATATAAAGATCTAAAAGCTTTTTTTGCTGTTTTTTGGTTTTTTGAAGCAGATTTAAACTCTTTTTTATCATTCGTGCTTGCTTTTGAAGTCCCTGTAGCTCTACTTCAAAGCGCTTTTTTAAAAGCTCTAAATCAAGAGCAACATTGTTTGCTTGCATTTTTGCGATTGCAACCTCTTGTTTGGGTTTATTGATTGGAAGAGGAATGGATATGCCGGCGCGAAGGATCCCGGAGTTTGGCTCTTTTTCATAATTGACCGTGAAATTTATTCTCTTTATAGTATGCCCCTGCTCTTTTGCTAGATATAAAAAGCGCTTTTTATTTTTTTCATACCAATCAATCTCAGCAGGATTGATCCGACCTGAAAAATCAAAGTGCTTATACAAAAATCCATTTGGCTCAATATTACCCGAAAATCCGGCATATTTTTGCAATTTTATCTTCGCTTCTATTACACTGTTTTGTATATCCAGTAGACTCTTTTGGAGTGTCAACAGTTTCGTTTGCAGTTTAAGTACATCTATTCTTTTGCCATATCCTTTGGCAAATTTCTCTTTAGCTATAGACAAAAGTCTTTTATAGATGGATATTTGAGAATGAATTGGCTTTAAAAGCTTATTTTGATACACATAACGCGTATAGAGAAGCTCAAGATTTTTTAAAAACCTGGCTTTCAAAACGAACTCGTACGCTTTTTGCACTTCTACTTCACTTACTGCTCTTTTTTTGAGATCTCTCATATAATCTGGCAATCTATAAGGTATCTGCAATGTTGTCTCAAACCCACTGCCATCTTCATACCTGCTTCCTAAGAGTTCTAATTGTGGGTTGAAGGGACGCAAAAGTTTTGCCTGGTTCTCTTTCGCAATAGCAATATTTCCTTTTTGTTGTATAAGTTTTGGAAATTGTTTCAAAGCTTCTTGTTTGAAAGTCTGAAAATCGGCTCCCACAACAAAACAGACAGTAACACTAATGAGCAAAATCGCTCTTCTCATCGTTTCTCCTTTTTGAGTACTTTTCCAGTTTGTGCATCGATCCAAAGGTAGTAATGCTTCGTCCATACTTCAAAATAGATGGTATTGATTTGATGCTTTAGACGCTTGTATTCTATTTTTTCACCAGTTATCTGTTTTGTTATTTTTTCTGGATCGATTTTTACATATTGTTTCAATAGCTTTTGTTGTTTTATCCGAATGGATGGCTTTTGGTTATATTTATGGATCTCGTAATGCTCCACTTTTCCAAAAGAAACTATCGCTAATAGAAAACTAATAAGTATTATTTTCATAATGAACTCCTTGTTGAATATGTTTTTAAATAATAAAAATAAAAATGTATGGTTTTTAAATAATTAAGAGTTTTTTGGAGGTTTGAGTAAAGAGAAGGAGTGTTGTTGAAAATAGTAAGAAAGAGGTAGATCTATTTTTGCATTCTGTTTTGGAAAATCTATTGTAATCTTTGTTGAAATAAATAGAGGCATATGAAAAACAAAATGATTATCGCAAATATCTCCTTTCTGGACTGGGTGGTCCATTTCATAAACAAACTCTTGGACATAATGATTATCATTACAATTAAAAAAGAATGCATGAGCGCTATTAAATACTAAAGAAAAGAGTAAAAGAAAATGTATAAATCTCTTTAACATCTTGCACACTTTTTGATATTTGGTATTTCAACTTTTCGTAACTCTTCCAAAAAAGGCTGAATAAGATAATTATCAGCTACAGAAAAAATACTCCATTTTCCTGACTTTTTACTTCTTAAAATTCCAGCTTCTCTAAGCTGCTTGAGATATTTAGAAGTGAGAGGCTGTGAAAAGCCAAGTGTATCACTTACTTCACATACACATACCTCTTTATAGCGATCTACAAAAGCAAGGACTTTTAGTCTATTCGTATCGTTTAAAGCTTTTGCTACGGTTGCTAACTTTTCTAAACGATCCATTTAACCTTCTTTAAAGCTTATTTATATCACACTTTCATTATATAACGTTTTTGTTATACAAGTCAAGGAGGAGTCATGAAAAAGATAATAGCAACATTTACGGTGTTTATTGGATTACTCAATGCATCAGGTGGAAAAGCAGTTTATCAAAAATATTGTGCAAGCTGTCATAACTTTTCGATGGAATCAGCAGATATGGCAACAATGAAAGCACCACCCTTTTTGGAAGTTGCTCATAGAGTTAAAGCACACTATCCACGAAAAAAAGAGTTCATACGATTTGTTATTGATTACATCCAAAACCCATCACGCGATAAAGGTCTTTGTATGCCTATGGCATTCAAACGATTTGGAGTGATGCCGCCAATTGGAAAAAGTATGAATGCTAAAGAGAGGAAAGCAGTTGCTGAGTATCTTTACTCTTCAAGTAAAAAGAGAGGCTTTTGCCAAGCGCATGGAGGTTAATAATGGCATTTGTACAATCACTTTGGGAACTTACCAATGCTATGGCTATCTATATTCTCTTTGGTCTGTTGATAGCAGGTATATTACATGAATTGGTCCCTGAAGAGTTCATCAAAAAACATCTTGGTAAAGACAATATCGCTTCTGTCATAAAAGCAACACTGTTTGGTATTCCAATTCCCGTTTGTTCCTGTGGTGTCATACCTTTGGCTCAGACATTGCAAAAAAGTGGTGCGAGTAAAGGAAGTGTGTTAAGTTTTCTAATCTCTACTCCAATTACTGGAATCGACTCGATCTTAGCTACTTTTGGGATGTTTGGGTGGATTTTTACCATCTATCGTATTGTTACATCATTTCTGATAGCCATAGCTGCGGGAATATTTGTTAACTTTTTTGACACCCAAAACAAAACACAAAACAGACCAAAATTTAGCATGCAAACGCCAAACCAAACGAAACCTACAACCTTTGCAATAAAGCAAGAGGAAAGTTGTGGCTGCAGTGATTGTGGATGCAGTGAATCAACAAAAAAGCGTTTTTCACTCAAACGTGCTCTAAGTTATGGCTTTGTAACCTTACTTGGAGATATTGCTAAACCACTCTTTTGGGGTCTTATAATTGGAGCGGCTATTAGTGTGGCTATACCAGGAGATTTGGCAAACATCCTAGCACAACATGCTTGGCTTTCTTATCTTTTAGCGGTAGTTATTGCAGTGCCTATGTATGTATGCGCTACTGCATCGCTGCCAATTGCTGCGGCTTTGATGCTCAATGGCGTTAGTGCTGGAGCTGCATTTGTTTTTTTGAGCGCAGGTCCAGCCACTAATACCGTTACAATAGGTGTAGTCAAAAAAATGCTAGGAATGAAGTCGGTCGTTATTTATCTGACAACCATTGCCATAGGCTCCATTCTTTTTGGTGTAGGACTAGATTTCATTTTTAGTGGAGTGGATGTGAGAAGCATTGTTCATATAGAAAAAGAGGCTTCCATCTTTGCTATTGCATCCTCAATCATTTTATGGAGTTTTATTCTCTATTTCTTGATAAAAGAAAAACTTGTTAAAAAAAGCTGCTGTACTGCTTAATTAAATCACTCTTAATTTATGCTGTAGGATTTCCTACAGCATTCCACACTTTTTCCACAATTTTTTCTTTATGATTATCCCATATTAACACAAAGGATGGAAACATGAAACGACGAGATTTTCTTAAACTGAGTGGATTTGCTCCTATAGGTATTATGGGATATGGCTGGATGGGCCATGGCTGGATGGGTAGAAGACATTCTACAAATAGTAACATTTTGAGTCTAAAACCAAAAAAGAGTCCTTTACCAATACCAAAACTACTTGATCCAATAATTGAAAATGGGATCAAAAAATTTCATCTAAACATTCAAGAGTCCCATCATACTTTCTTTGAAAATATCAATACGAAAACTTATGGCATAGAGAGCACATACTTGGGACCAACACTGCTTCTAAGACAAGGAGAAAGTGTAGAAATTGAGTATAAAAACAACTTACCAGAAGCTACTACAATGCATGGTCACGGCATGCATGTACCTGCGATAATGGATGGAGGAGTACATCAAGTTATCAATCCAAATCAATGTTGGAGTGCAAAGTATACTGTTAATCAACCAGCAAGTACTTGCTGGTATCATCCGCATTTGATGGGAAAAACGGCTGAACAGGTCTATATGGGGCTGGCAGGAATGATAATTGTAGAAGATGAAGAGAGTAAAAATTTAAATATTCCTCAAACATATGGAGTCGATGATATTCCAGTTGTTTTACAGGATAAAAAGTTTGATAGTAGTGGACAGATTGACTACTCACCAACTCGTATGGAGATTAAAAGAGGCTATAAAGCAAACACCTTTTTAGTCAATGGAGCGATAGAGCCATACTTTAATGCTAAAACTGGTTGGCTTAGACTAAGAGTCTTAAATGGAGCAAATGCAAGAGTATTTACAATTAGTTTTGGTCTCTTTAAAAGTTTTTATCAAATTGCCACAGACAATAGCTTTTTAGAGCAACCAATAAAATTAAACTCTTTAACCTTAAGTCCTGGTGAGCGAGCTGAAATAGTTGTATATGTAGATAGAGATCTTGTATTACAAGATCGTAATACGTCTAAATCTCTTTTATACATTTTCAAAGATGAGAGTATAGGATTGGTTGATTCGCTTCCAACACAGCTTACCAATTTAGAAAGATTAAATATCCATGATGCAAAAAGAGTGAGAAGATTTGTTTTGAACATGCGAAGAGGACATATGGCAATAAACTCAAAAATTATGAATAAAAATAGAATAGATGAAAGAGTACCAGTAAATGATGTTGAGATTTGGGAAATAATCAATCCAATGCATATGGTACACAATTTCCATATCCATGCGACTCATTTTGAAATAATTGAGAGAAATGGAAGCGCAAGAAATGTATTGCCAAGTGAAAGAGGATTCAAAGATACTATCTATATGCCACCACGATCAACCGCAAAAGTGCTTGTGAAGATGAAAGATTATGTGGATGAAGTTCATCCATATATGTATCACTGTCATATTTTAGAACATGAAGATGATGGAATGATGGGGCAGTTTACTGTCGTTTCAAACTCTTAAAGGATAAACCATGAAAAAACTTGCAATATTAGTACTCGGCGCAATACTTCTTTTTGCAGCCGGCTTTCAAAAACATGTCAAATACAGAGGTTTCAAGATCGACATAATCTCTACCAAACCTTTGAGTGTAGGAGCAAATTCCTTTTTGTTTCATATCAACAAAAAAAATATAAAAGACCTCAAAGTCAAATTTTTTATGCCAGCGATGCCCGGTATGCCATATATGGAAAGCTGGGCTAAAATTGAAAAAAATGATCAAGGTTACCAAGCCAACGTAAAGTTACCTATGGCAGGAACCTGGCAGGTACATATTTTTATCACGACAAACAGTGGTAAAAAATATCGCATCAAAACTTCGGTAAATATCTGATGAAACATCTTTTCATAATAGCAGTGCTACTCAGTGCACTGCTACAAGCCCAGGATATCGATATGATTGTCAAAAGGGCTTTACAAAAAAACGACTCTTTACATGCCATTCAAATGCTTTTAAGAAAAATGGATGTTGAGTACAAAAAAGCGAAAAACTGGGAGAATCCAACATTAAAATTTGCAGTAAACGATCTTCGTTTGGATGCACCTTTTTTACGAGATCTTGAACCTATGCAAACCCAACAGATTGCCATTACACAAAAAATTCCGACATTTGGGAAAAAAAATTTCGATGCAAAACTCATCAAACAAAAAAAGCAAGTCATTTTTAAAGATCTTGAGGTTGCAAGAAATAGACTTGCATTTGAAATTTTTAAAAATGCACTTCTTTATCAAAAAGCAGTTCAAAAGCAAAAAATAGTGGATAGTTATATTGATCTCGTTAAACAAAGCATTGATCTATACAGCAAAATGCTGGTTGTGGATAGCAGCTATCATTTGGCTTTGATGCAGAGTAAAATATTTTTATCAGATCTGAAAACCACACGAGAAGAACTCGTTTTTTCACAAAAAGAAGCTTTACACAAACTCTCATATCTTGCTTCACAAAAAATTACACATATCGATCCAATTCGAGATATCGCAATACATAAAAAAACTTTTCCACAGATTGAAAAACTCCAGGAAAAAAAACGCTATCAACAACTGCTTTCAAAAAGGTATCTATTAGATGAAAAAAGTGATATAAACCTCAATGTAGGTTACTTTCAAAGAGCAAACTTTGATGACTACATATCAATAGGTATCTCTATCTCTTTGCCGCTATACGGAACGGAAAAACTGCGATCCCAAGAAGCTAAAATAGAGGCAATGTCGATTGAATCCAAAAAACGGGATGTACAAAACTATGTTCAGGAAGAGGAAAAGTCACTTTTTGAAAGGCTAAGAACAATTCAAACGCAAATTGCACTCTTGCAACATAGATCTCTCAAAGAGGTAGACCACTCTTTGGATCTCGTTCGATCTCGCATAAGCTCTGGAGATATGCTTTACAAATATCTTGACACACTCAAAAGCAAATTTGCAATTGAACTAAAACTTATCAATTTTAAAATCCAAAAACTTCTAACAAAAGCAAAGATCAATTATTTAAATGGAGCGTATAAATGAGAATATTACTTATATTCCTTGTACCTTTTTTATTGTGTGCAGAAAGGCTGAGCATAGAGCAACTTTTCAACGTAAAAACGACAAAAATTGAAAAAAAAGATCTTTATGTAAAAAAAACTTATCCTGCCATTGTGCGACTCGATGAGAGCAAAATAGTTGATATCGCTCCACGATTTTCTGGATATGTAGAAAAGCTGTATGCAAAAGAACCATTGCAAACTATCAAAAAGGGAGATATGTTAGCACTTGTCTATAGCCCTGAAGTTTATAATGCAAAAGAGGAGTATAAAAACTCTTTAAAATTTGGTCTTGATAAAAGAATGACAATTGCATCGTATTTAAAATTAAAACTTTTAAAACTTCCAAAAGATGAACTAAAAAGTCCCACAAAAACTTTAACAACAACAAAAGTAGTTTCACCAATAGATGGATTTCTACTTAAAAAAGATATCTATCAAGGTAGCTTCTTTCAAAAAGGAAAAACAATTTTTCGCCTTGCATCAAATACTCATTTTTGGATAGAAGCGCAAATTCCTGGCAAAGATATCGACTTTTATAAAAAGTGTGATTCTATATCTGCATATGTGCGAAATGAAAAGGTCAAAATAACTAGCCATAAACTTCTGCCCATCATAGATGCAGACAGTGCCCTTGCAATAGTACGTCTTTTTGTAAAGTCCAAAGATGTTCTTGCAGGAGAATATGCCAAAGTTACCATAAGAGAGCATAAAAAATCGATTCTCGTTGTACCAAAAACGGCCGTTATTCGCAAAAATGGGAAATGGTACGCCTTTAAGGTTGGAGAATATGAGGGGGAATATGAACCGGTTGCAGTTCAAATTAAACCTTTAGATAACAGATACTATCAACTCATCTCTGGGCTTAAAGAAGGTGAAACGATTGCCGATAGCGCAATGTTCCTGCTCGATAGCGATGCCCAAATCAATGGACTCTACAATGATTGAAAAAATTATAGAGTTGAGCGCAAAAAATAGATTCTTGATTTTTTTATTTGCCCTCATTTTTGCAGGAGCATCCTATTGGGCTATAAAGAAAACTCCTCTTGATGCGATACCTGATCTCACACCACCACAAGTCATAATTGAGGTCAAATTTCCTGGACAAAGTCCAAAAATCATAGAAGATCAAGTCACCTATCCTCTTACAAGCTCATTTTTATCAATTTCTGATATCGATACGGTCAGAGGCTTCTCAACGTACGAAAATGCGTTAATTTACATCATTTTTAAAGATGGAACCAATCTTTATGATGCAAGAACGAGGGTGTTAGAGGAACTGAGCAAAGTTGCACCAACCCTTCCCAAAAATGCCAAAGTGAGTTTGGGACCAGATGCGAGTGGTGTTGGATGGGTGTATGAATATGCACTGGTCAGCAACACGAAAGATTTGGCCCAGCTTCGTACATATCAAGACTACACGCTTAAATATGCACTCTTAGGTATTGATGGTGTAAGTGAAGTTGCCAGCGTTGGCGGATTTATTCCAAACTACCAAGTGACAATCGATAATCACAAACTCATAGAAGATGGTCTTTCAGTCAAAGATATAGTGAAAACGCTAGAACTCAACAACAACGATGTTGGCGGCGGTATAACGATACAAAACGGGTATGAATGGATGATTCAAGCACGTGGATACATCAACTCCTTACAGGAAATTGAAGAGCTATCCATTAAAACGAAACGAAAGATTCCACTAAAAATCAAAGATATAGCAAGAGTCGAATGGACTGCCCTGCCAAGACGAGGTCTAGCAGATCTGAACGGTCAAGGAGAAGTGGTTGGAGGAATCGTTATTGCAAAATATGGTGCAGATGTCTATGCAACAATCAAAAAAGTAAAAGAAAAACTCTCACAGCTTCAAACCAAAGATATCAAAATTATCCCTACATACGATCGAAGCAGACTTATTGAAGATGCTGTAAGCACACTTAAAGATACACTCATTGAAGAGAGCATCATCGTTCTAGTAGTAATTGGTTTTTTTCTTTTTCATTTTAGAAGCACATTGATCGTATTAGTTGTTCTGCCACTGACTATCGGTCTAACATTTTTGCTTATGAAAATTTTTGGTATAGGCTCCAATATCATGAGCCTTGGGGGTATCGCTATCGCTATTGGGGCTATGGTAGATGCGAGTATTGTCATGATAGAGAATGCCCATAAAAAACTGGACAGCATCAAAAATAAAAAAGCATTGACGCCAAGCAAGAGAGTTTCGCTCATCATTGAATCATCTCAGCAGGTGGGTCGTCCAATCTTTTTCGCCCTAGCCCTTGTCGTCGTCTCCTTCTTGCCAATCTTTGCTATGCAAGGGCAAGAGGGAAAGCTTTTTACGCCACTTGCCTTTACAAAAACCTTTGCGATGAGTGTGGGAGCCATCTTGGCTATTACGATAGTACCGGCTCTCATGATCTGGTTTATTAAAGATGTTCCAGATGAAAAGAAAAATCCAGTCAATAGATTCTTTATCTGGCTTTATCATCCCTTTATCGTCATTGGATTGAAACTTCGCTACATTCTTATCCCCCTTTCTGTAGCTTTACTGCTTTTTTCTTATCCACTCTATAAAAAGCTCAAATGGGAGTTTATGCCACCACTCAATGAGGGTGTTTTGATGTATATGCCTGTTACTCCCTATGGCATAAGCATCGATCAAGCAAAGATGCTGACACAAATGACAGACAAAGTGATAGCCAGTTTTGATGAAGTCAAGAGTGTCTTTGGAAAAGCAGGTCGAGCTGATACTGCAACCGATCCGGCTCCACTTTCCATGATAGAGACAATCATAACGCTCAAGAATGAAAAAATTGATATGAAAAAGCTGTTGCAAGAACTCGATGAAGCGGTGCAAGTTCCAGGACTAGTCAACTCTTGGACATACCCAATTCGTGGTCGAATCGATATGCTTTTAAGCGGCATCAGAACTCCGCTAGGTATCAAACTCTATGGCGATGATATAAAAACACTGCAATCATTAGCCAAAAAAATTGAAACGAAACTTGCTACTTTAGCCCAAACTGAATCGGTTTTTGCCGATAGAAGCGATACGGGATACTATATCGATATCGATACAGATCCCAAAAAACTTGCTTTATACGGATTAAAACGATCGGATGTGTTGGATTTTGTAAGCTTCGCAATAGGCGGAAAAAGAGTTACAGTCAAACTTAAAAACATTGAGCGCTATCCTATTTCGATTCGATTGGAAGAGGAGCAAAGAAATAGCCTTGAAGCGATCAAAGAGCTTCGTATCAAAACAAAATATGGCTATATTCCTCTAAAAGAGATAGCCAATATCCATTACGAACAAAGCGCTTCGGTGCTCAAAAGTGAAAAAGCAAAACCGGTCACCTACATCTATATCACTCCAGCTCAAGGAGTGAGTGCATCAGAGTATAAAAAAGTTGCACAAAACGCCTTGCAAAGTCTGACCCTACCAAAAGGATACTTCTATGAGTGGGCCGGTAGCAGTGAGTATCTACAAAGTGCCATGAATACGTTCAAATGGATCGTTCCATCGGTGCTTCTCATTATTTTGATACTCATCTATTTTGCTCTTGGTGAAATTGTACCAACGCTCTTTGTTTTCTTATCTTTACCTTTTGCTTTTTTGGGAGGTCTAATTTATATCGATTATTTGGGTTTTAATATGAGTGTTGCAGTGGTTGTTGGATTTTTGGCACTGCTTGGAATTGCAGCTGAGACTGCAATCGTTATGATCATCTATCTTAAAGAAAGCGTGGAAAAATATGAGAAACTGGATAAAAAACTACTCGTTGAAGCGATATATGAAGGAGCTGTGCAAAGAGTTCGTCCTAAACTGATGACAGTTTTTGCAATTTTGGCTGGTCTGCTTCCCATTATGTACACCGATAAAACAGGAAGTGAAGTGATGCAAAGAATTGCTGCACCAATGATTGGTGGAGTTGCTACATCTGCCGTTTTGAGTCTGATAATTATTCCTCTTTTGTATATGATCTACATCCAAATTTCCAAAAAAATCCGCTAAGGACCTTTACACGCTTTTTCCACACCCTTTTGCCTACAATAAGAAAAAAAGGAGTCAATATGCATTGGATGCAAGGTCATTTTATGGGATTTGGATGGATTTATATATTAATACTCTTTGCTATTGTTTTGTATTTTGTCACGAGAAACTCTGACAAGAAAGACCCAAAATCGATTCTTGATGAGCGTTTTGCAAAAGGAGAAATGAGCAAAGAGGAGTATGAAGAGGCACTGAAAACTCTAAAGGATCATTGATGCAACATAGTAATCACGCCCATCATCTCAAAGATTTTAAAAAACGCTTTATCGTATCGCTTATTCTCACCATTCCAGTACTTCTTCTCTCTCCGATGATTTGGGACTGGTTTGGCTTTAGATTGGATATTGCGTTTAGAAAAGAGATTATTTTTATCCTTAGCTCTATCATCTATTTTTATGGAGGCAAACCGTTTCTTTTGGGATCACTTCATGAAATAAAACAAAAAAATCCCGGAATGATGACCCTTATAGCGATGGCTATAAGCGTAGCGTATATCTACTCTACATATGCTCTTTTTCTTGAAAACGCAAAAGAGTTTTTCTGGGAGTTGGCAACACTTATCGATATCATGCTCATTGGACACTATATTGAATCAAAAAGCGTTGCAGGTGCTTCACAAGCACTGCAAAGTCTTGTGCAGTTGATTCCCAAAAATGCACATCTGGTACAGGATGACAAAATAAAAGATATCAGTATCGAGCAGCTAAAACCAGGAGATATCATTCTTGTAAAACCGGGCGAAAAGATTCCTATTGATGGATCTGTTTTAGAAGGCGAGGCACTCGTGGATGAATCCTTTTTAAGCGGAGAATCCAAGCCTGTCTCAAAACGAAAAAACAGTAGTGTCTATATGGGCAGTACAAATCTAGATAGCAGTCTCAAAATCATTGTCCAAAAACCGGGTAGCGAGAGCTACTTATACCAAGTTATCAATCTAGTAAAAGAAGCGCAAATGAGTCGATCCAAACTGCAAGATACTGCAAACAAAGCAGCAAAATGGCTCTTTTTTATTGCTCTTTTTGCAGGAGGATCGACTTTTATATATTGGATGCCAATACTTGGTGCCAATGAAACACTGTTAATGAGTGTTACCGTTCTTATCATTGCCTGCCCCCATGCACTGGGTCTGGCAGTGCCTCTTGTAGTAGCGATATCAACAACAAAAGCTGCTCATTATGGCATTTTGATACGCAACCGGGAAGCCTTCGAAAATTTAAGAAAAATAGACACGATATGTTTCGATAAAACAGGGACATTAACAGAGGGAAAATTAAAAGTCAAAAATATCGTTGCAAATGATCCCAAAAAACTTCTTGGTTTTGCCGCCTCTTTGGAAAAACTCTCTGAGCATTCTATCGCAAAAGCAATTGCAGAAGAGGCCAAAAAAGCCAAACTGCCACTTTTATCGGTAGATAGATTTAAAATAATTCCTGGAAAAGGAGCACTGGGTCTTATTAAAGGAGTAAAAGTTGTCATCGGAAACGATACAGCTTTGATTGAACAAGGATTTGAGCTTCCAAAACAAAACAGCGATGAGGTCGGGACTAAAGTATGGGTGGGTGTGGGAAAAGAGATTCTAGGATATATCCTTTTAATGGATACGATTCGTACGGAAACGAAAAAAGCGATTGCACTTTTACATTCAATGCACATAGAAACAGTCATGCTCACAGGAGATAACGAAATAACGGCAAAAACTGTTGCAGATGAACTCCAGATGAAACGATATTTTGCTCATCTGCTACCAGATCAAAAAGTAGCTATAATAGAACAATTGAAAAAGAGTGGAAAGAGAGTTGCCATGGTCGGCGATGGGATCAATGATGCTCCTTCTTTATTGAGCGCAAACGTCGGGATTGCCATAGGTACTGTAACCGATATCGCCGCTCAAAGTGCAGATATTATTCTAACAAAGAACTCGATATTTGACATAGCAAAGGCTATTGTACTCTCTCATGCAACATATTCTAAGATTGTTCAAAATCTATGGTGGGCAAGCGGCTACAATATTATAGCAATCCCTTTAGCAGCCGGTGTTGCAAGAGGCGTAGGTGTTGCTATAACACCTGAGATAGGAGCATTGATGATGTCTTTGAGCACTGTTATAGTCGCTATTAATGCACAATTTTTAAAAAGGTTTCGATTCAATGAAAATACTGCTTTTGGAAGATGATGCACTGCTTAGAGAATTAATGGTCGAACACCTGAGTGATAATTATGAAACTGTCATTTTTGACAATGGTGAGGATACTTTGGAGTATCTATATGAAAACAGAGTAGACCTCGCACTCCTTGATATCAATGTCCCTGGACTCAAAGGCGATGAGCTGCTCAAAATTTTACGTAAGGAGCGTAATACAACTCCCGTTATTTTTATAACATCAAACGACAGCTCATCGGATGTCAAAAAAGGTTTTGATCTTGGTTGTGATGATTACATCAAAAAGCCTTTCGAATTTGAAGAACTCGATGCTAGAATCGAACATGTAAAACGTATTTATGGATTGGAAGAAAAGATAAAGATCGGTGATTTTCTCTTCGATCCTGTAAGACATCTTCTAGTCAACGACAAAGATGGCGAAACGATTCAGCTCACCCCAAAAGCAAGTGAAATCCTACACTATCTCTATACCCATAAAGTAGTCACAAAAGAGGATCTCATCGCAAATATCTGGAACTATGATGAAGTTCCAAGTGAAGCGACAATTCGAAGCTATATTAAAACCTTGCGCAAAATTTTTCCAAACATAAAAACGATTCGAGGAAGCGGCTATGAGTTTGAGCCGCTCTGAAAAAAGAGCTCTTTTTCGATTTTTTTTCACCTATATTATTGCTGTAGGTATAGTTGTTGTCTCTTTTGCTTATTTCCAATATAGTATAAAAAAAGAGTCCTTAAAAGATAAAATAGTCGCAAAACTCCAAAGAGAAGCTTTTGACATAGCTTCTAGTGCTATCGATGCACAAATGGAAGGAAAGAAATTTGTCATTCCTCAAGGAATTAATTTTTTACTGTTAGATAAAAACCAAAAGTTTATAAAAGGAAATTTTCATGAAAAGATATCACTTGATAAATCTTTATCTTTTAAAAATGATTGCATCTATTATGTAGATAAAAGTGCGAAAGGACATCTTGGTATAGAGTATATTATCATCAAAGAGTGTGGTATAAATGCAAAATACCGAAAAATACTGAAAAATATTGTACTATTGAGTTTGCTCTATTTCCTCTTTCTCCTTGGTATCGGATGGTATCTTGGCAAACTCTTTCTTCAGCCTATGCGAGAAAGCCTTGAGAACCTTGATAGATTCATCAAAGATAGCACCCATGAGCTCAATACTCCCGTTACAACACTGCTACTAGCTACCCAAAAATATAAAAAAACGAATAATCCAAAATACCTTGATATTATCATCATGAGTGCAAGACTCTTAAGCAGTATTCATCAAGATCTTACCTATGCAACACTTGCAAAAAAGAGGAAAAATCATCTACAACAGGTCGATATAGTATCCATAATTGAAGATATTCTTCGATTTTTTGATGTTTTGATTGATCAAAAGGGTCTCACTATCTCAAAAGAGCTACACTCTTGCACCATAGAAGCAGATCCTGATGAGATAAGACTACTCATAAAAAATCTTATAGATAATGCTATAAAGTATGCATTTAAAAATTCCAAAATCAATATAACTCTTCAAAGGTGTCAACTAAGCATCACCAATAGATCAAAGCCGATACCCCGCAAAAAGCTCAAAACAATTTTTGAGCGATATCAAAGAGCTGAGAGTGACCAAGGTGGCTATGGGATAGGTTTGCATATAGTACAGCGTATCTGCAAAAAATACAATTTCTTGATCAGTGTCGAATCAAATGAAGAAAAGACGACGTTTACTGTCGCTTTCAATCAATCTAAAAAGTGAAGCATTGAAAGAATTTGTGGATCAATTGTATATGGCTTGAGGGCATCTTTCAAACTTTCAACTCCAAACTCTCCATTTTTATATACAACTATTTTACCCTCTTCTTTAGCATTCAAAGCCTCAAGAGCTTTAAGTGCAAAACCAAAACCTAACATCCTATCTTTTACTGTAGGATTGCCTCCACGCTGGATATGCCCCAGCACTGTCACTCTTGTCTCCATTCCGATATCATCTTCAAGCCACTTTGCAATCTCTGCTGTTCTTTTTGTTCCTTCAGCAACTATGGCTAAAATATATCTCCTCCCCTCTTTTATCTCTTTTTGTAAAATTTTTGTAGCAAGAGGCTTGTTGAAATCCACTTCTGGAATAACACACACCTCTGCTCCACTTGTAATAGCACTTACTGCAGCGAGATAACCACATTCTCTCCCCATCGTCTCAATAACGAAAGCCCTAGCAAAAGTAGAAGCGGTATCGCGAATCTTATCAACTGCATCTCGAATAACATTTAAAGCCGTATCTACGCCAAGACACAAATCCGTTCCATATATATCATTATCTATGGTCGTTGGGATACCTACAAAATTAATAGAAAACTCTTTATTAAAAAGATCTAATGCTCTAAAACTCCCATCTCCTCCCATAACAACTATTGCATCTATATTATGCTCTTTAAGATTTTCGAATGCCTTTTTTCTATACTCGTTCTCATACCATCTCTTTGATCGGGATGA
Source organism: Nitratiruptor tergarcus DSM 16512 (assembly GCF_027946175.1). Taxonomy (NCBI): domain Bacteria; kingdom Pseudomonadati; phylum Campylobacterota; class Epsilonproteobacteria; order Nautiliales; family Nitratiruptoraceae; genus Nitratiruptor; species Nitratiruptor tergarcus. The sequence goes on along the minus strand of NZ_AP026671.1, from coordinate 572,599 downwards.
GCCAATAATTGCTCCGCCTCTGTGGATGATCCCAGCAACATCTTTATATATTGCTTTAGCAATCTTTCCATCAATAAGCCCTTCAAGACCATCGAATATAAAGTATGGCTCATGTCCCATTTCATAAGCAACTTCTACAAATCGTTTGATTGCGGGATTCATTCCCGGTGCATCACCACCACTTCCCATAATTGCTATTTTCATTTAAAAGCCTTTTTTAATATAATTTACTAAAAAGTAGTTATATGCATTGCTATTTATTGTACGATAAAAATATTAAACATGAGATTATAAAAAAGTACTCGCTTCTCATATATGAGCATCTCCATAAGCATCCTATAAAAAAAGAGTTTCACGACAAAATAGTTGATTTCCCTCCATCATCAATTATCTTCTTGCTTGCTGGAGATAATGAAATCAAAGCATGGCTACATTATGCAAAAGCGAAAAATTTTACTATCTATATCATTCCCTATGCTTCCAATCCTTTAACACAGAAATATTTTAATCTCCCCCCATCTCTTGAAGAGCTTTTCTCACTTACCACGAAACAGCATTATTTTACATACTGCAACGAAAAACTCCTCTTTTCATCAGCAGTGATAGGTGATAAAAAGTGGATAACAAATCAAAATATTTTTCTCTCATTTTTAAAAAACTTCTATAATATTCGCCTTTTTAAAACAAATATAGAGCTTAAATCTCAAAAATTTATCACTGCTTCACTATTAATAGAAGCCGGAGATGCAAGATATATCAAAGAAAAAAGAGAAGCCTTTTTAACAGATACCCAAACTGGATGCAAAAAAGTAGCTGCTGTTCTCTATGCACCAACAAGTATAATAGAAGCTCTTAAACTGCGCTATTTTCTTGTAAAAAAAGATCAAAAATTTCTTCCTAAGGGTATAGGGACTTTAGTAACAGATAGCATCAAACTCAATGCAGAAAAAGAACTTACACTTATTTGTGATAATGAAGCACCAATAACCTCAAAAAATGTAATACTCAAAATTGTCCCGACAAATCTCCAAATAGTATCAGGAACAAAGCCATGTCCCAAAGAGGAAAAAGAGACAATAAGAGTTGATCGCCTTCCAAGAGATGAGGAGTTTATCAATTTTTATACCAAAAGAACTTTGCCATTTTTACCCATAGCTCCAGAAGAGGCCTTCGCAGATCTTTTTAAAAAAATCAAAGATAATGCTAAAATAAGCATAGAATATACAGTTTTACTTCTAATTAGTGTTTTGATGGCAACCTTTGGCCTTTTTCAAAACTCCTCTCCCACAATTATCGGTGCGATGATTTTAGCTCCGCTTATGGCGCCTGTGATATCGCTTGCTATGGGAATTATTCGCTTTGATGAAACTCTTGTCAAAAATAGTTTCAAAACGGTATTTATTTCTACACTTCTAGCTCTTTTGCTAGCCCTCGGGTTTACAAATCTATTCCCAATAGAGCACATGACACAGCAGATGGCTATACGCACCAATCCTACACTTCTTGATCTTGGTGTAGCAATCCTCGCAGGACTTGCCGCCGCATATGGATATGCAAACTCAAAGGTTGGAGAGAGTTTAGCTGGCGTTGCAATTGCAGTGGCACTTGTACCACCTCTTTGTGTTGCGGGTATTGGTCTTGGATGGGAGAATATAGATGTATTTTATAAAGCATTTTTGCTCTATCTCGCAAACATTATAGGAATTGTTTTTGCAGCAGGGATAATGTTTTATCTTCTTGGCTACGCATCCAAAAGATACGCCTCAGCTGCACTTGCTATCAAACTCATGCTTTTGATATCAATCTTTTTCCCACTCTATGTCGCCACGCAGACAGTTCTTAAAGAAGAGCGAATTTATGAGCAGATAAAATATTTAAAATTCAAAGATGTAACACTGCAACTTGATAATATCCAATATCATAAAGGAGGAGCAACTCTTTTTATATCGGTTTTGAGCAATAAAGAATTGAATATTAAAGCTAAAGAAACGATTTTACATCGAATCAAGAAAAAATTTCCCCATGAAAAACTCATCATTTCATTCAAACAAGTTTTGTGAAGTCTTGCCGGCCAAGCCGGCAAATATTTTATTTTATAGATCCTTTTCAATCTCTTTTTTGAATGTGTCAAAGTAGATACTTTTTAGCTTTTCCATATCCATATCAATCTCACATAGCTGGAATCTATTGCCTCCAATTGTTCCAAGTGGTATTGCATGGATGCCAATTTCATTTGCAAGCTCTTCAAGTACATGCATATTTTTTGGATCAATTTCTACAAGAGCCCTACTAAACGTTTCACTGAAAATCTCTCTGCTATCTTCAAAGCAAAAATTACCCAAAAATCCTTTGTCTCCCATCGCTGCCATTTTAGCCAGCGCAATTGCAATACCCCCTACCCCAACATCTTTGGCGGCTTTGAGGAGTCCTCGTCTGTTTGCCTCTATCACAAAATTCCAAAGTTTGAGCTCTTTTTCATAATCGATTTTTGGCAGCTCCCCTGCTACTTTTCCAAAAAGCTCTTTGAGGTACAAGCTTCCTCCAAACTCTTTTTCTGTATCTCCTATGATATAAACTACATCATTCTCTTCTTGGAAGTAAGATGGCAAAACTTTGTTTGCATCATCATTGAGACCTACCATGGCAATAGTCGGTGTTGGATAAACACTTACACCATTTGTTTCGTTATAGAGAGATACATTTCCGCTTACAACTGGAGTATTAAGCGCTTTACATGCTTCTTTGATCCCTTCAGTCCCCTGTGCAAATTGCCACATCATTTCTGGATTTTCCGGGTTTCCGTAGTTGAGACAATCTGTTATAGCTAAAGGTCTAGCCCCACTCATCGCTACATTGCGTCCTGCTGCCATCACCGCAGCTGCAGCTCCACCCTTTGGATCGATATAGCAGTATCTTGGATTACACTTGCTGCTCATAGCTATGGCTTTGCCATTCTCTTTTACTCGAATTACACTTGCATCGAGAGTTCCTGGGTGCTTAACGGTATTGGTTTGTACCATCGAATCATACTGCTCATATACCCAAGCTTTATTAACCACTTCAAGGCTACTCCAAAGCTTCTCAAATGCCTCTTGATCATCCACATGAGGAACTGTATCGATACTTGTCTCTTTGATATAGTCAAGATACTCTGGTCTTTTTGTTGGACGATCTAGCTCAGGGGCTTCTTCACTCACAGGTGCAACAGGAACTTCTGCTACCTTTTCACCATGCCAATAGAGCTCCATCACCCCCGTATCGGTCACCTCTCCGATGATCTCGGCATCAAGATCCCATTTGTGAAAAATCTCCAAGACTTTCTCTTCCGTTCCTTTTTTGGCGCAGATGAGCATACGCTCCTGGGATTCGCTGAGCATCAGCTCATAAGGAGTCATCCCCTCTTCTCTCATAGGCACCCTGTCGAGCCACAGACGCATTCCGCTACCGCTTCGACCAGCCATCTCGAAACTGCTTGAAGTGAGTCCTGCCGCACCCATATCCTGAATACCTATCACATAATCGGTTTTGAAGAGCTCCATACACGCTTCGAGCAGAAGTTTTTCGGTAAAAGGGTCACCTACCTGGACGGTGGGTCGCAGTTTCTTGGTCTCTTCGGTAAAGCTGTCACTACTCATCACCGCACCCCCAAGCCCGTCGCGTCCGGTCTTGCTTCCTACGTAGATGACCGGATTGCCAACACCCTCGGCTCTTCCGTAAAAGATCTCATCTTTTTTACAAACTCCAAGACTAAAGGCGTTGACCAAGATATTGCCGTTATAACAGCTCTCAAAACTCATCTCCCCACCGATGGTAGGTACGCCTACGCAGTTGCCATATCCGCCGATCCCTGCTACCACACCTCGGACCAAATAGCGTTGATGGGCACCTATCTCGTCGTCTCTTTGGACCTCTCCAAAACGCAACGCATTGAGATTTGCTACCGGACGGGCTCCCATGGTAAAGACATCTCGCAATATCCCCCCTACGCCCGTCGCGGCTCCTTGATAGGGCTCAATGAAGCTTGGATGGTTGTGGCTCTCCATCTTGAATACCGCGGCCATATCCCCACCGATATCGATAACGCCGGCATTCTCTCCAGGACCTTGGATCACCCATGGCGCTTCGGTAGGGAAGCCTTTGAGATATTTTTTTGAAGATTTATAGGAGCAGTGCTCGCTCCACATTGCACTGAATATCCCAATCTCCACAAGGTTTGGCTCTCGTCCCAAAATCTTTTTGATATGTTCGTAATCTTCCCAGGTTAGTTTGTGAGCTTTTAAAATCTCTTCGAGGTTTTGCATAGAGTGTCCTTGCACAAATTTTTACTATTTTACAAAATTATAAATTTATAACAGCTAAAAAAAAGAGCGATTCCCAGAAGAAGCGCCAAAATATTCAAGAGTAAAAAACGCTGCAAAAAACGCTCCTGGTTGCCAAACTCTTTGGCGTAGAAGCGATAGGCGATAAGATTTGCCAAAGAGCCCCACAACACTCCATATCCTCCCACGCTCACACCCCAAAGAAGGGATTGCCACTCATGAGTGAAATTGGCCAGAAGAAGTGTGGCCGGGACATTACTCATCAGTTGCGAAAGAAAAATGGAAAGAAGAAAGATATGATGGGGATGGTGTAGTTGCGAAGCGAATATATGCGTGAAATTATCAGCTATACCAAAAAATAGATAGAATGTGGCAAGAAGAAAATAGTCTATACGAAGCGATCTGGTATCCAAAAGAAGTGCATAAAAAATCACCAACCCTCCCAGCCACAAAGGGAGGAGATTGAAAATAACTCCCAAAATCAGAAGAAAGAAAAAGAGATAAGGATAGGCTTTTTTGTGGATAGCCGGAGGAATGATTTCGCTCTTTTGTATCCGGATATCAAACCACCAAACCCCAAGAAGGGTTAAAAGAAAGAAGAAAAAGACAAAGGGTGCGATTGTGAGCATGAATTGAAGTGCCGGAATGTGATAGTGCCAGTAGATGTAGAGATTTTGTGGTGTGGAGTATGGCAGTAAAGCAGCAGCGTTGGCAGCTATGGCTTCGAGGATGACGGCCCACGAACGATTGGTAATTTGCATAGAAAGTGTCAGAGGTACCATAATAATGAGTGCTACATCGTTAGTAACGAAAAAGGATATTAAAAATGTTCCAACGATTAAAGCATAAGCTCCAAGGCCCAAGCGCTCCATATTGATAGCCAAAGCATGCAAGAAGCGGGTCCGCTTCAATCCTTCTATGACGACAAAAAGAGTAAAAAGTATGAAAAGGATTTGGTATTCATCTTGCGAATAGTGTGGCAGGGAGCCAATAAAAAGAGAAGTCGATACAAAAAGCATCAAAGAAAGAAAAAAGAGCCACTCCCTTGCCACAAGTGCTTTCATTTTCAAGGCTCATAATATAAAATCACGGGCTCACTGTAATTGGGCACATCGTCGTAGGTAAACACGGCATAGTATTTGGCGATTTTGGTATTGCCAAAATTGTCATACGTATAGTTGTCTTTTCCGGCATAGAGCTTCACTCCATCTTGGGGATTACGTGGAGGATGGAATCGGTTGCGTACCACATAGGCACCGACAAAATCTGGGTCTGTAGGATTTTCCCATGTAAGTTTTACCATCCCTTTTTCTATTTTTGCCGAGAGATCTTTTACAGGAGCAACGGGATATTTTCTTCTTTTTATATATTTAAGATCGAGTTTGACTTCATTTTGGCTTCTTTTGTCATACCAGTCTATGATGTGATTTTTTGTCTGTGATGCTTTAGTAGGTCGAATTATAAAGCCCACTTTTTTATCTTGTGCATGGGCGTTTTCTAGTTCAATTTTGCTAGAAGTATCAAACAAAAATAGATGCTCATCTTTTTTTGCAAGCTCAGTCTCACTCACCTCATAATCTATAAACCCAAGAGATTCTCGATGTTCGAGCTTCTCATAATCTAACTCATCCAAATCGACAAGCTCAATAAGATAGCGAATATCTTCTCCACTTGGTTTGATCGGTTTGTTATGGATTCTTATGAAAGCATTTGTAATCACTGTCGTATCAGCTTCTGGCAAGCTTGAGAGATCAAACTCCATAAAGCCATACACCACATCTCCATCACTATCAAATCCACAGCTCAAGGTATCTAGTGTAACACCATCTTTTGTAACTGTAGCCAATCGGCTTGGCTCAATCTCAAGTTTAGTGGAAGGCAAAGTATATTTGATATCAAGATGCGGGCGATAGTGAATTCCCCCACCAAAAGGACCATAGCCCAAATCAAACATCATCATCTGTGAATCACTTCCCAAAGGAAGTTTTGTAGGTCCTTGTATACGAAAGAGCACCTCTCCCTTTTTAATAGCCTCTTGCAAAAGCTCTCTTTCATAGCTATTGAAGTTCCATGTTTTCCAAATCCCTTGCGTTAGCTGCTGCGATGGAATAGTCTGCCCCAATGTCTGAATTACTTTTGCATTGTGAATTTGGTCAAAATCGGTAATATCATCAACACTCTCTATAATAGAAATAGACCACTCACCATATTTTTCAATCTTTACATTAACTCTGTTAAGGGGATAAAGACTGATTTTTGCCTCTTTAATAAGGGCATTTTTTGCAACGGAATCGAGTTTGAAACGAATGACACCATAACTTATACCCAGCGTCTCGTTGACCCCTACAAACAGAGAGTTTTTGCCAAAATGCTCCCGGTTTTTGTTCGATTTGTGCGCTACATATCCTATATCTTTTGGTGCCGGAAAGAGGTTTCTAAAAAACTCATCCCTCTCAAGTGTCGTCATTACCTTGACTTGTGGTGCAAAAGGGCCTTTTTGGCGTGAAAGCAGATTGACAGGTCGAATATAGTAAAAATAGAGTTTTCCACTCTCTCTGTCTGTATCGGTAAACTCCAGTCTTGTTGTAGTGCCTATGAGTGATGGCTCCCTACACGCTTCCTTGTGTTGATCATTTCGATATATTTCAAAGTAGACTCCACTATTGGCTTGAAGGTCATACTCCCACTCTAATGTAACAGCGTTGCTGCTACTCTCCTTGATTGTAAAAAACTCTACTCTTGGTGGGTGTAATGGAGCATAATTTGAAGCTTCCCTCATAGCATACAAAAGGGCTGGAATATTTTCATGGATCGATTCGCTCATATTTTGCAAATAGTCCGGAATATTTCTTGTTCCAACCTCAACAACAGATGCCAAAATCCCTTTTGAGTAGTAATACTCCCTTCCGCTTCCGCTGATAAGCTTTGTAGGTGGTTTTCCTCTGTGGATACCATACTTTCTACCCGTTACTTTAAATATCTCATAGTTCATATTGGCACAAAGCACATTGAGATCTGTCCCGTCAATTTCAGCTTCATGGTTGAATTTATGGGCTGGAAAGAAGACATTGCCTTGGGAGTGATAATCAAGAGCAATGGTAATATTTGGATGACTGTCTACAAACTCTTTGATAGCTTTTGTCTCTGGCTCACTGAATGGAGCTGGTCCACCATAGACATTGGATGAATAATTTGTACTTTTTACCCAGCCCACACTAAAGTTTCTATTAAGATCGACACCATAACTGCCATCAGGATTTTTGCGCCTATTTTTTCGCCAAAAAGAGTAGTGTGTTCGAGAGTACTCAAATCCATCAGGATTGAGTACCGGAACGATATAGAGCGTACTTTTGGATAACGCTTCCATCACTCTTGGATCCGTTGTAGAGTGCGTCAATAAATAGCGAATAAATGCAACAGCAAGCTCGTTACCTATCCACTCTCTTGCATGGATAGTCCCTGTATAAAGTAGAGCTGGTTTGAGATGGGCAAACTCTACATTTTGAGTAATTGTTGCTAAAACAATTGGTCGATTTTCCCATGTTGAGCCAATCGTTTGCATCTGTATAAGGTGAGGATATTTTTTGACCATATCCTCTAAAAATTTTATTGTATCTTGATAAGAGAGATAATTATGCTTCAACCGATTCCTTTTTAAATGCTTCCCAGGCTATGAGAAGTTTTTGCAGAGTTTTATCTTTTATTCCTTTAAGCTCCAATAAACTCTCTGGATTATTATCCAGTGCATAAGCGATATTAAATGCATCCATCCGATCCAAAACTTTTTTTGCTCTCTTTTTGCCCAGCGTTTCTTCTAAAAAGTTAATAATCTGCTCTTCTGTTAGAGTCACCGGTTCTGCATCTTGTGGCTCTTCAAAGACATACTCTTCGTTCGATTCTTGTTTCTCTTTAGGGCTTTTACCTTTCCAAAAACCTTTACATTTACCTGTAAAATCCCACTTTTCACTTGGCCACTCCTCATAGTCTCTATCCTCAGTATTTAGCATTGGATACTGCTCATCAAGCTCCCAAAGCGCTTTTACACTACCATCCTCTGCCATCTTTTGGCGATTAAGAAAATATGCTCCATCAAAACTTGGTGTATAGCGGCCAAATGTAATATAGCGCATGGTTCTAAGAAGAGAGCTGTCGATTTTGCCAAGCTCCTCCCAGTTGTATACAGGTATATTTGGCTTAGGAAATCTACCATTACTGAGTTTCCACATGAGATATTGCCCTATCCAATCTCTGATGTATGGAAACGCGGCAAAGGCGGTAGCACACTCAAGTATTCTATATTTGCCATCCTCTTTTCCAACAGCAATATCACACGCCCAATACTCCGCATTTGCCGCTTTACTCACTTTGACAGCCAAATCAAGTACTCCTTTTGGCACATCCATATAATCCATGCTTCCACCCTGACTTGTGTTTGTTAGCCAGTGTCCCTCAGGTGGTCTTCTCCAAAAAGCACATACAGGTTTATGGCCAATAAGCATGACCCTGATATCTGCACTCATTGGTACGAAATCTTGCACATAAATTGGACAATATTTTTTAGTTTCAAGCAGCTTTTTTGCTTCTTCGAAACTGTCAACTTTATGAACATAATATCCACCATAATTGCTTGGACCATAACTGCGTTTAATAATTTTTGGATAGATAGTGTTTTTTAAAAACTCCATTCCCTCTTCTTTATCATAAAAAATGTACGTTTTTGGAATAGGGATGTCATATTTCCAGCAAAATCTTGTCACATTTTCTTTGCTTTTATTGGCAAATTGGGCATCTAAACTTGGAATGAATCTCACATTTGGAAGCTCTCTTGCAATTTTTCTAAAGGTCTCATACGCCGTTGCCGGAATATTTCCAATGAGTACATCAATCTTTTTTTTCTTTACCTCTTTAATAAACCGCTCTTCATCCCCTTTCCAGTGATAGACCACTGTCTCTATTTTATCCGGCCAACCTCTAAAGTTGCTCTTATCAAAAAATCTCAGTACATAATCGAGATACAAAAGTCCTATTTTTGGAAGTTTTTTAGCCATTGTTTATCCTTTTATCTATTAGTTCTACAATTTTTTCTATCTTTTTGTCATTAAAATCAAGTCCCATTTGCTCTTGCTCAGGTGTTGCAAATGCCGGAATCCCGTTCACCTCAAGCACCACATACTCTTCATTTGCCCTATCGTAGATGATATCCACACCGGCTATCTCGATGTTAAGAGCATTTGCAGCTCTTTTTGCCAATTCAATCACTTTATCATCACAATCTCTCATAATTACACTGCCACCACTCGTCACATTTGTTCTCCAATCCCCCTCTTTTGCCTTTCTACCATAACAGGCAATAAACTCCCCATTAACTATATCGATGCGATAGTCACTTCCGTCATAATCGATGAATTTTTCTATATAGAAAAAACGTAGATCTGTTTGGTTTAAAAATGGTAAAATCATATCTAGCTTATCTTTACTATCTACTAACGCCATTCCCATACCGCCCCAGCCATCAACTGTCTTAAAGACCGCTTTGCCCCATTCCAAGACTTTGTTGCGAATCGTCTCGACATCTTCTCTGTGGCATAAAAAATAGTCAGCCGTGCGGATACCATGCAATCTTAATGTATCATTTGTTTTAAACTTGTCTTCACTGATGGCAAAAGCTTGAAAATTATTAATACAAGGAACATGCCTGTCTAGCGCCTCATAAAGGTAGACCTGATATTTTGTCTGCTCTCCTGCGTTGTAGCTAAAAAAACAGTCAAGCTCATACAAATTCATACCATCAAGCAACATTTTCCCATTTTCTGCAATAGCATGGCGAAGGTTGAGACCTGTAGTTACTTTATGGCCTCTTTCTTGCAGTTTTCGCACCATCTTTTGCTCAATGACATCACCACCTCCATTTTGGTACATCCATATCCCGATATGAGCCATGAGAATCCCTTAAGAAAATTTTTTTTATAATACATAAAAGTTGATTAAAAGGTTTTAAAATGGAGTATAGTTTTAGTGAATTAGAAGAGCTTATCAATATTAATTCTTATACTAAAAATAAAGCTGGAGTGGATAAAAACGGTGAAATAGTACGTATAAAACTAGAATCTTTAGGATACGTAACTACAGTTTTTGAAAGAGAACATATAGGTAATCACTTATGGTTCAAGTCACCCAAAAAAGAGGGAGAAAAAATTCTGCTTCTAGGACACCTCGATACAGTATTTCCACCTGGAACATTTGAATATTTCAGGGAAGATGAAGAGTGGATCTATGGTCCTGGGGTTTGTGATATGAAAGGCGGGATTATGGTCATGATAGAGGCTTTGCGCCGCCAAAAAGAGCTTTTTAATGTAGATATTTTTTTAGTAAGCGACGAAGAGACCGGCAGCGATGACTCTTCAGAACTTACATTCAATATAGCCAAAGAGTATGACTACTGCCTTGTATTTGAAGCAGCCGGCAAAAATGGTGAGGTTGTTACCCAAAGAAAAGGGATAGGTACATTTGAGATAGAGATAAAAGGAAAAGCTGCTCATGCAGGAAACTGCTTTAAAGATGGAATTGATGCGAACCAAGAAGCTGCTCATAAAATTCTGGCTCTTTCACACTTAAGCGATCCAGATAATGGAACAACGGTAAATGTAGGCAAGATTGAAGGAGGAATTGGCGCAAATACGATTAGTCCAATGGCTACGCTTCTTTTTGAAACTCGTTTTACAAGTGCAAGTGAAAGAGACAGAGTTCTTGCAAGTATGACTGAAATTACCAATACCTCTTTTATTCCTGGAACAACTGCTACACTAGGTGGAAGACTGCAGCGCGATGTAATGGAGGAGCGTCCAGAGCAACTCGCATTTTTGGAGCGTATAAAACAATGGACAGGAATCAAGCTTCCAGTCGAGCATCGTGGTGGTGGAAGCGATGCAAATATTGCTGCATCTGCAGGTACTGTTACATTAGATGGATTCGGTCCTTATGGAGATGGAGATCATACTATACATGAAAGAGCGAGTAAAAAAAGCTTTATACAAAGAATTGAACTTACTACGTCACTATTAAAAGGATTTATGCAAGAAAGCAAAAAAGAGGCTTGAGCCTCTTTAAAATGAGTATCCAATTCCTAGATACATATAACTACTTCTAAACTCTATATCGCCAAACTCTAAAGGAAGAGAGAAAGAGAACGCTCTTACATAAAAGCTATCTACATCCCATTTTTGATAGTGATATCCCAATACGCCATATAATCTTGGCTTGACAGTTATAAACTTTGCTCGATAATTTTTATGAAGAAGATCCGCTCTCAATCCTATATCAAATCCGTATGTATGTCCATCAACTTTTACTTTAGAATCAATAATGCCAGATTTAAATCTAAAGCTTTGAAAAGAGTAATTTGCTGCACCATAAAGACTCAGCATACTGGTAAATGCATGAGAAAATGTAACATGAGGTCCAATTTTGTATGTAGTTACATCAACTTTAAAGAGTTTTTTTGTTCTCATCAAATCACCAATATCGATATAATTAACAGCTTCAATCATACAGTCAGCATACGGCATAGAGACACCTGTATCTAGTCCTATACCTAAATAGTCATGTTCACTTTTGTGATATACGTTTTTACCCAAACCAATACTAATATCTAAACCCTTAGGCTCAAATGCAAATGTAGCTATATGCAAAGGAGATACCATTGTATCCATATATTTATACATAGCTGTAACTTGATCAGCTGCCATCCATGTAATATTGAAGCGATAGTAGTAATCAGAACTAAAAATATTTTTATGTTCTTCAACAAATGAGTATGTTGAGATATCTGTATCTACTGAAAAATTTTGATTGAAAAGAGAATATTTCATTTGAAAATTTCCATGCCCATACTCAATGCTACTTGCAAAAAGCGAAGTAATAGCTAAAATAAAGAGTATCAATCTTTTCATAAAATACCTTTTAATACATATTACTACTAACTATTCCACTTTTTCCGTAACTCCTCTTGGCGCTCCAAATAGCGTTTTATAAGAGAGCCCTTATCAAATCCCAATTTTTCTCTCATTTCAGCCAAATCTAGTCCTGCTCCCTTGACTGCTCGCTCCATAACTTCTTCACTCTCTAAAATCAATTTAGGATCTATTTTATGTTTGGTCAAATAATTAAAAAGTCTCTTCATATCATCTTTTGCAATATTACGTTCACCGATCAAAAAAGTAAAATGTTTGAACTCCGCTTTTTTTTGAAGATAATTATTGTAAAGCATAATTGCGACAAAAAGAATGATAAGTACTACAAGAATACCAAGAGAGATTAGAAGTGTTTCATTATCTTTTGAAAATTTAAAATTCCTTGCAATCTCTTCAAACATTATAATCCTTCAAGGGTATCATAAATGATACCCCATCTCTTGTGCCACCTCTTTTATATGTGCTAAGCGTTTTTCAATTGGTGGATGTGAAGCAAAGAGATCCATAAATCCCACGATACCAAAAGCTTTCATATCACTAGGCAAAGCCACTTGCTCTTTTGGAATCTGACCAAGTTTGGCTAAAGCATAATAGATACCTCTTGGCCCATCGAGACGTACCGCACCCTCGTCTGCTTTAAATTCACGGTATCTACTAAACCACATAGCAAGCATTGTTGCAAAAATTGTTAAAGCAATCTCTAGCGCAAAACTTATAGCCATATAGGCCATTGGACTAGGATTGCCTTCCTCATCTTTTGGTGCAATGATATTTGCAATAAGACGAGAGAAGAAGAAAACAAAGGTATTGAGAACACCTTGCAAGAGTGTCATAGTAATCATATCGCCATGTTTGATGTGGCTTATCTCATGAGCTAAAACCCCCTCAACCTCTTCTGGACTCATAAGTTCAAGTAAAGATGTAGAGACTGCTACAAGAGCATCATTACGGTTCCATCCTGTAGCAAAAGCGTTAGGAGGACCATTGAAAATCCCAACTTCTGGTCTGCCTATACCAGCTTCATCTGCAAGCTTGTAAACAGTTTTCACAAGCCACTCTTCAGTTGCATTGCTTGGATGCTCTATTACTTGCACTCCCATATGCATTTTTGCCATCCATTTAGACAAAAAGAGAGAAATAAGTGCACCGCTAAAACCAACAATAAAAGAGAGAATCAAAAGTCCGCTAATTGTGCCTTGATCGAGCCTTACACCAAAAAATGCTTCAATGATAAATATAGTCAAATATATCGAAGCCATTACGGCTAAGTTCATAAGTATAAAGAGTATTATTCCCATTACCCCTCCTCTTTTTTTTGCTCTATTTTAACGAAAAAAAATTACAGTTTACTTGCTAAAGCATATTTTTCTTTGCTAAACAAAAAGCTATTTTCTTTTCGTAATAGGCTGCTTCATTGATAAAAACAGGATAGGATGGCTCTCCTTCATAAAAAATCTCTTCTTCATCAAATCGTAAAAATATTGGATCACCATGATGAAGCAGTTGATAATCTCTCCCAAGAAATTCAGGATGAATCATGCCTGCAAGCTCTTCGTCCTCTCTTGGAAAATCCCTATAATCATAAATATCGTAACAGACCACCTTCTCATCCATCTTTTCATCTTTTCGCAAAATATCTAAGGCTCTTTTGAGTACTTTCAGTGTATTAAAAAAGATTGATGCATCCAATACCCCTTGACAGACAGGACCAACTTCAATTGTAATGGAACTTTTCACACAGCTATTGATAAAGTTGCCCTCCTCAGTGCCAAACCAGCGAAGGATCTTGACATTTTCATACTCTCTTGCCAATATTTTGGCTATATTTGCGCTCAGAGGATCATCTTTGCTAAGTACTATTGTGATACCCATATTTGCAGTAGTAGTATGCAAATCTATGAGAAAATCTGTATCTTCTAATCTTTTTTTGAGCACTTTAGCTCGTTCATATTCATAAATATGAGAGTCTTTGCTGAGTGCTTCTTGAGAAAAAGAGCGATTGAGATCGTAGTCTATATAGCGTCTGCACTCTTTTATAGCTTTTGGATTTGCTAGTAAGTAATCTATTGCAATATCTTTGAGCCAAAAATTTTCTCGCATCAGTTTTTTTACAATATAAATGCCTATAAGTTCATTTCCATGCACGCCGCCTGCAATTGTAACTTTCATTTATCGTCCTTTCAAAAGGGCGATTTGCCCTTTTGAAATTATAGCTTAACAATACGTTTTCTAATCTCTTTTGTTGCTTCCACCATGTTTGTTAGAGCCGGTATTACCTCATCCCATTTTCTAGTTTTAAGCCCACAATCGGGATTAATCCAAAGTTTGCTAGCTGGGAAAACCTGAATCTTTTTTTCAATCTCCTTGATAAGTTCCTCTTTGCTCGGTACTCTTGGAGAGTGGATATCGTAAACGCCTGCACCAACCTCTTTTTGGTAGTTGTAGTTTTTAAAAGCTTCTAAAAGTCTATTGCCATTTCGTGCTGTCTCGATGGAAATCACATCAGCATCCATAGCATCAATTGTCGGCATAATATCGTTAAAGTCGCTGTAACACATATGGGTGTGGATTTGTGTTTCGGGTTTAGCCACGGCAGTTGCGATTTTAAAACTCTCAACAGCAACTCTTTCATACTCGTTTTTGTTTTCATCGCGCAAAGGATACCCCTCTTTGAAAGCCGCTTCATCCACCTGGATGATTTGGATACCCGCTTCTTGCAAATCTTTCACTTCATCGGCAATTGCCAACGCCATCTGCTTATAGACCGACTCCCTTTTAAGATCATCTCGCACGAAGCTCCAGTTGAGCATCGTCACAGGACCGGTAAGCATCCCTTTCATTGGTTTGTCCGTAAGACTTTGTGCATAGGTAATCCACTCTACCGTCATCGGTTCTGGTCTGCTCACATCCCCAAAAATTATAGGAGGTTTGACGCATCTGCTTCCATAGCTTTGCACCCATCCGTTTTGGCTGAATGTCACCCCTTCAAGAAACTCGCCGAAATACTCCACCATATCGTTTCTCTCAAACTCACCATGCACCAAAACATCAAGACCGATATCTTCTTGCACTTTGACGCAATAGCGAATCTGCTCTTTGATCTTTTCTTTGTACTCCTCTTCACTCATCACACCATCTTTGTAAGCTTTTCTAATGGCTCTAACCTCTTTTGTTTGTGGAAAACTTCCTATTGTTGTAGTCGGCAAGATCGGATATTTCAAAATTTCATGCTGAAGCTCAAGTCTCCTTGTCGCAGGCAATGATCGTTCACATTCCTCTTTTGTCAAATTTGCAAGTCTATCTTGGACACTTTTGTTGTGAATCTGAGTAGAGCTTTTTCTTGTTGCATTTGCTTTTTTATTGGCTTCCAAAAGCGCTTCATCCTCTCCAAGCTCTTTGCTTCGATAAAGTTTATCAATGATTCTAAGCTCATTGAGTTTCTCTTTTGCAAAAGCAAGCCATGTTTTTATATTGCTGTCCAGCTTTTCTTCATATTCCAAAGTATAGGGAACATGCAAAAGTGAGCAGCTTGTTGAGACGACGAGCCGGTCCTTGTCTATCGGGAGTGCATTTAAAAATTCCACTTTTTTCTCTATATCACTCACCCAGATGTTCCTGCCATCAACCACACCGGCAATGAGTTTTTTTCCACTTTTTGCGATTTTTTCAACAGATTCGATATTTTTTGGACCATGAACAAAATCAAGCCCGATACCATCTACTGACGTATCAACCAAAATCTCAACAGCTTCATTTGCATGCTCAAAATAGGTCACGACAAAAAGTTCGAGATCATCTGCCTTTAAGGTTTCATACGATTTTTGTAATGCATTGAGAAGTTTTTCATCAGGATCTCTTACTAATGCCGGTTCATCAAGTTGGACGTTTTTAGCACCAATCTTTTCAAGTCTATTTAAGGCTTCTTGATAGATTGGAAGAAGTCTATCTAGAAGATCAAGTGGATTGGAACCATCACTGGTTCTAGAAAGTGCCAAGAATGTCACCGGCCCAATGAGGTTAACCTCTGTCTCTATTCCCAATGCTTTAGCCTCTTGATATTCGCTTATGACTTTGTCCAGATTCAAAGAAAAATTTTGATCTTTATGGAGTATCGGTACAAAATAGTGGTAGTTTGTATTGAACCATTTTGTCATTGCAAGTGCTTTATGCGTTTTATCACCTCGAGCCATCGCGAAATAGCGATCCAACCCATCTAAATCATTGTACTCTTCAGGTTCTGCACCAACCATAACGATCGTATCAATCATCTGATCATAAAAACTAAAATCGTTTGAGCCGATAAATTCAATTCCCGCCTCTTTTTGGTATTTCCAGTGCCGCTTTCGAAGAGTTTTTGCAACTTCTTGCAGTTCATTTAACGTGATCTCTTTATTCCAATACTTTTCCAAAGCAAATTTGAGCTCTCTTTTTTCGCCAATTCTTGGAAATCCTGTTACATATGGCATATCTTCTCCTTCTTCTGTTTATAGTTTGTAGTGATTTTGAGTTGGTAGAACTAAAAAGAAGGAGGAGCGATACCGGTTTTGGTGTAGCGACATTTGCAAAGCGGAGGTTTTTTTATACGAGAGAGACGCAAAACTTTATGAGCTAAACATGCAAAAAAAAGATTACAATAGCAAGGTTTCGAACCCTCTTCTATAGATTCGTTTTCTATAAGGTGTTCTTCTACTATCTCATCTGGGGGAGGATCACATTTTTGATCAAATTGGCGCACGAGAAAAAAATATTTGCAACGAACAGCCTCTTTTTGCAGCGTTACGGTATTCACGGTGGCTGTAATGGCAGTAAGCCGAAAATAGTTTTTTCCAAAACCTTTAGCGACCAAGCAGCCACCTCTCTAAAATTTTTTGTGCTGCAATGGAATCAATCTTACCGTCTTTTTTGTGTTTTATGACTCCTTTTGTTGCCTCCTTCGCTTCATATGAAGTGAACCCTTCATCGATATACTCGATATTGCCGTTAAAATCCAACAAAGATACAAAATGACGTATTCGTCTTTGCATCTCCTCTTTTGAGCTACCATCTGGTATACCGACAACCAGCGTATCGATATTCCACTCTCGTAAAAAACTACTCACATCACGAGCAGCTTGATTTCTACTTTTTCGCAAAATTGGATTTTGAGGCAATACTATTTTGCCATCAAGACAGATAGCAGTACCTATTCGCTTCAAACCCACATCAATAGCTGCAACCCTATTTGCCAAGACAAAACTCTCCAAACATCTTATCAAGTAGTTCAGAGCTCTCCATCGGCCTTGTTATTGAGCCAATAGCGGCAATTGCTTCATTGATATGAAAAGCAAAAATCTCCAGCTCTCCCATCTCCAAAGGTATCTTTGCTGCATCAATTGCTTCAAGTGCCTTAGTTACAGCATCTATCTGTCGCCTTGAGACCAGCAAAATCTCTTCGGTATTTGCATAACTATCGAGAATTGTTTGGAGCTTTTTAATAAGTGGTGAAATATCTTGCTTGACACTTAGCTCTATTGGTTCAATATCTTCGATAGTTATTTCCTTACCAAGATCGATTTTATTCAATACAACTATAATATCTTTTTCATTTTTGTACCGTTGAATAAGATCAATAATTTTTTGATCTTCACTCTCAAGTGGCCTGCTTGCATCAAACATTGCTATGACAATATCACTCTCTTCTATAGCTTTGATACTGCGCTCTACACCTATTCGCTCAATCGTATCTTGTGCCTCACGAATCCCAGCAGTATCTACAAAACGCACAAGATGTGAGCCAATTCTGACACTCTCTTCAATCGTATCTCTTGTAGTACCAGCAATATCACTCACAATAGCACGCTCATAATTCAAAAGAGCATTGAGCAAAGAGCTCTTGCCAGTATTTGGTTTGCCAATAATGGCAACTTTAAATCCTTCGATAAGCCCTTCTCGACGTTTACTTGATTCAAGTGTTTTTGCAAGATTTTTGCTAATAGTTTCAAGTTGGTTTTGCATCTGCTCTTGCAGATCTACTGGTAGATCCTCTTCAGCATAATCGATATTGACTTCCACATAGGCAAGAATGCGTATGAGCTGCTCTCTCACCTCTTCTACAAAGCTAGCTAGCTCACCTTTAAGTTGGCGTGCTAATATTTTTGCAGCATCTTCACTTTTAGCTTCAATAATTTTTGCAATGGCTTCAGCTTCGCTTAAATCTATTTTGCCATTTAAAAAAGCTCTTTTACTAAATTCTCCAGGCTCTGCAAGTCTTGCACCATGATACAAAAGGGTTCTAAGAACCATATCGGCTACTATGATGCCACCATGACACTGAAACTCTACAACATCTTCGCCTGTGAAGCTATGAGGAGCTTTAAAATATATAACAATGGCTTGATCAATTATTTCATTTTGATGATTATAAAGAGTACGCAGATGTGCAAAACGTGGTTTGAGTGCTTTTTTTGTTATTTTTTGTGCAATTGCGAGCGCCTCAGGACCACTGAGACGCACTATTGCAATGGATCCAACTCCATGAGCTGTTGCAATAGCAGCAATAGTATCAGTTTTTTCTAAATTCATTGACTATAATATATTTTTCACCATTTCTTTCACGAATAGCTACATATTTTTCAGGAAAAGCTTCACGAAGCTGACGCAAAGCTATCTGTATAAGCACACCATCGAGTGGTTTTGTTTGTCCTTTTCCCTCTTTTTTGATTCTTTCAATCACAGGTACAAGATAGTTGCGTATCATCTCTTCTTGCGTCTTTAAAAATTCAGCTATTTCTAACCGTATCTGCAAATTATATTTTGGATTTATCCAATTAAAAAGCATATAAGAAAGGGCTTTGTAGCGATATCCCTCTTTTCCTATAAGTAAAGCTGCATCTTCGCCACTAAACTCGATGAGAAGTGTATCTTGACTATATGGCTTGACCTCTATTGGTTCTAGACCAAAACAGATATTTTTAAAGAGTTCATTGAGCTCAGATTGAACCTCCTGGGCTATTTGTTCAAGATCTTTTTTTTCTTTATAGAAATTATCAAAAATCTCCTCTTTTGGCTTTTCGATTTTTGGCAATACCTCTTCTACTTTTGGTTGCTCAGACTCTGATTCACAACGAACGAGGATAATAGCATTTTTCTTTCCAATACCAAGAATCCCTTTTGAGGGATGCTGCAGCACTTTGATATCAAGATCGTTGATAGAGCAAGAGAGTTGCTCTGCTGCTTTTTTATATGCTTCTTCTAGTGTAGGTGCCTCAATTTTAATAGGATCTGACATAACTTATCCTTCTTTACTTACTTTACTAAGCTTTTTAGCTTCAAAAATCTTATTTACAATGAGCTGCTGGATAATCGAGAGAATATTGTTTGTAAACCAGTAGAGCGTAAGTCCTGCTGGGAATGTCAAGAAAAAGAATGTGAAAACAATTGGTAAATAGGTAAAAAGTTTTTTCTGCATAGGATCAGTAATCGTGGTAGGTGTAAGTTTTTGATGAATAAACATTGTAATACCCATCAAAATTGGTAATACAAAATAGGGATCTTTTTCACTCAAATCTGTAATCCATAAAATCCACGGAGCACCTTTGAGCTCAATTGCATTAAGCAGTACTCTATAAATAGCAAAGAAAACTGGAATTTGCAATAACATTGGCAAACATCCGCCCATAGGATTCGCCCCATGCTTTTTGTAAAGTTGCATCATATGGGCGTTCATTTTTTGAGGATCGCCTTTATATTTTTGTTGAATCTCTTTAATTTTTGGTGCGAGATCTTTAAGCTTTTGCATTGAGAGCATTCCTTTGAGTGTCAAAGGAAAGAGAATAATACGAATAATGATAGTCAAAACAACAATCGCCCAACCCCAATTACCAACAAAATGATAGAGTGCAAGAAGTGCTTTAAACATTGGTTTTGCAATAAATGTAAAAAAGCCATATTCAATTACATCAGTAAGCTCTGGATTAATTGCCTTGAGTGTTTCATACTCTTTTGGACCAAAATAACCATTTACTTGAAAATTACTTGAACCTTGAACAAAAAGAATAGGATTCTCTTCGCTATCTTTTGTTACAACAACATTGAGTCCCTTTTTCAAGTCATAAAAAAATGTTGTATAGTATCTATCAAATGCTGCTGCAATTTTTGCTTTTTTAAAGACTTCAGTACCTTTAGCATCGCCATCTTCAATGATAGTTATTGTATTGTCTGCTTCTTTTATTAAAGCTCCATGGAGTGTATACCCATCTACTCTCACATTTGGTCTGTATCCAGGTGAAATATAGTAGTCCTCATTTTTAGTTAAAGATATATTTGCGCTGTAGTGTCCGTCAGGATAGATAGTAATCTTTTTTATAACTCCCACTGTACCAAGATCTTGCTTGAGTACAATCGTTGTTGGCTCTTTTAAAGAGATCTCTTTTGGCCCTTCATAGCTATATGGTGTTTTAAATGACTTTTCATTGAGTGATGCATCACTAAAACGTATCTCTAAAGGTTTTGGCAGCTTATTTTCATCGAAAAGTCTAATCTGCGCTCCAGATTCGTTTTTATATTTTTTCTCTTCTAGTATAACTTGAGAAACACGGCCTAAAGAGTCAATAAAGAGATCAAATTTTGGTGAAGTAATTTTAAGTAACTGCTCATTCTTTGCGGTATGACCTTGAGAAGGAGCTTCCATTTTGTTGCTATCTGCTTGCACAGGTGCAGCAGTTTGAGATTTTGCAGGAGCTTCAATTTTTGTTGAAGTTTTATTGTTATCAAGATTTTGCTTGAGGTTTTGCGGCATAAAGAAATAATCGTATACGATAAACACTACTAAAGAGATAACTGTTGCAAGTAACACCCGTTGATTTGTACTCATATTCTCTAACATATACTACCTTTTAAAATTTTTTATGAGGAAATATTTAGAACCATTTTTTGGAACAAGCCAATATTTAACATTGATTTTTTTATAAGAAGTTTTGTTTATACTCTTTCTTACCGTGGGATAATCTATTCCACCAGAAAAGAGTTGATTACATCGAAGTATACGCAAAGTAGTATCAAAAAGAGCTTTAAAAATATTATCTTGCTCTATTTTCCATACTGCATATTCGGAGCATGTTGGATAGTATCTGCAGCTCCCATACGAAAAGAGTGTAAATACCTTTTGGTACACTTTTAATAAGAAAAGAAGACTCTTTTTCACCATTTACGTCTCTTTATACGATTCAGGATATTTTGCATCTCCTGATCTAGTCTTTTAAAATCTGTTTCAAGTATCTTCTGCTTAGCAACAAAAACATATTCGCCAGTCGGAAACTGCTCAAAATTCTTTATAAAAAGAGCTTTGAGAACTCTTTTTGCTCTATTTCTTTTTACAGCTTTTCCTACTTTTTTGCTTGCAACAAATCCGACTTTTCTATTTTTATTGTGCAAATAAAAAAGAACAAAAAATGGAGTGTGAAAAGCCACTCCTTTTTTATATACAAAGTCAAACTCTCTTTTTGTTTTGAGAGTTTGTACTCCTTTTATACTGCCAATCTTTTTCTACCTTTTGCACGTCTTGCATTTATAACTTTTCTACCATTTTTACTTCTCATTCTTACTCTAAAACCGTGCGTTCTTTTTCTTCTCGTATTATGCGGTTGATATGTTCTTTTCATTCGAATCCTTTAAGATAAAATTTTGGTGGTTAAGTTTACTAAAAAAGAGCTTAAATTCTTTTAAATGTCTTCCAATAAAACACCAATAATATCGCTCATTGTGATTATTCCATATAATTCATTATCATCTACAACTAAAACTCTTTTGATACTATGGCTTACCATCATTTTTGCAACATACCTCATTTCTAGTTTTCTTGTCACACTAATAGCCGGAATTGTTGCTATATCATAAACATTTAAAAGATCGATATCCCCTTCCTGAGCAACAATTGCTTGGAGGATATTTTTGAATGTCAAAAGTCCATAAGCACCATTAGGTGAATTTTTATCGACAATTACAGATTTAATATTATGCTTCTTCATTAGCTCAAGAGCTTTTCTCACCGAATCTAATTGATCTACAATTATAAGCTTTTCTTTTGGTGTCATAATCTCTTCGACTAACATTGGATCTCCTTTTTAAAATCTAAAGAATCGTCTTAATTTCACTCTCAAACTTATGCAATTCTTCCTTATTGATTCCTACAACATGCTCTAAAGGAAGAGTAAAAATAATAGAACTATTTTCGGTATCTTCAACATTCAATTCATTTTTCAATGCTCGCAAAACTTTCAAAGAGAGTTTTCTTGGCAAAATAAAGAGTAAAATTGACATAGCTTCTTCCAAAGTGACTCCAAAAAAAATCTTTTTCTCTTTAAGCCCAATATTTTTGCCACTTATTATTGTCACAGCTCCAGCACCGGCATTTTTAGCAATCTCTACTCCCTTCTCTTCCATCTCATTTGGAATAATTGCAACAAGTGCTACAAATTTCATCAGTTTTCCTTTCTTTTAAATTCAGCATATATTCCATATCCCATAACAGTAATCATTGGAAAAAGCGAAGCAAACGCTATAAGCCCAAATCCATCAATCATAGGATCTCTTCCTGGAATATTTTGTGCAAGACCTAAACCAAGAGCAGCTACCAATGGCACTGTAACAGTAGATGTTGTAACACCTCCGCTATCATACGCTATTGGAATAATATATTTTGGTGCAAAATATGTTAGAACTATAACAACAATATATCCTACAATAATGTAGTAGTGGATCTCTCCGCCTGTTACAATTCTATATGCTCCCAAAGCTATTCCAATTGCAACTCCTAAAGCTACAAAGACTCTTAGAAGTAAGGAGTTGATTCTATTTTCACTCACCTCTTGCGCTTTGATAGCTATGGCTAAGAGTGCAGGCTCAGCCATAGTTGTAGAAAAGCCGATTAAAAAAGCAAAGAGATATATCAAAAATATCTTTCCTGTAGAGGTGAGTTGAAATGCAAGTGTCTCACCTATTGGAAAAAGTCCAATCTCAAGTCCTAAGATAAAGGCATAGAGTCCAATGATAACTAAAAGTATCCCAAAAGATATTTTATGCAAATGTGGTAGTGGTCTTTTAATAATTATGTATTGAAAAAAGAAAATTACACCCAAAATTGGCAAAATGTCTTTCACAACAGCGATTAAATCAAAAAATATCTTTTTTATATCAAAATGACTCTCTTCAACAACTTCTTGGGTTATAGCTTTTGCAATTGTGATTATCTCAGTATTTTGGGAGCCAAAGTGCGAAGCGATTATTCCATAAATTTGGACAAATATCATAGGCGTTAAAGAAGCAAAAGCGATAAGTCCAAATCCATCAATTACTGGATTTCTCCCTTTAATACTAGTAGCAAGCCCAATTCCAAGAGCTGCAACCAGAGGAACGGTAACCGTAGAAGTTGTTACACCTCCACTATCGTATGCAAGCCCAACAATCTCTTTAGGCGCAAGGAAGGTAAGAACTACAACCAATATATACCCTACAATAATATAATATTGAATAGGATGACCAACAACAATTCTAAAAACTCCTAAAGCTATAGCAAAACCAACAGAAAGCGCTACTGTAAGCCTCAAAATAAATGCATCAATTTTCCCTTGACTAATAACTTCAGATTTTTGCGCTATAGCAATAAGGGCTGGTTCAGCAATCGTTGTTGAAAATCCAATCAAAAATGCAAAAAGCAAAAGCCAAAAGAGACTACCTTTTTTAGCAAACTCAATTGCAAGATTTTCGCCGATAGGAAATATTCCAAGCTCCAAGCCTCGTATAAATACAGCTAGTCCAAAAGCAACTATGATAAGACCTATAACGATTGAGAGGGAGTTTTGAGGAACCTGTCCAATAATAAAAAATTGAAAAATTGCAACAACTACAACAATTGGCAAGAGATCTTGAAAAGAGTTTTTTAAATCTCGAAAAAATATACGAAGAATCTCCATACAAATTCCTCAGTTTATAAAAATAATATTATTTAGATTTTACATAGAAAGAGAGCTTTAAAGTGGAGTATTCAAACTATAGAAGAGGTAAATTACTAAGATTGTTACAAATTAACAACCTACCAAAAAAAGGTAGGCTGTTGTATTAGACTCTTTGACCATTTACATAGACAACCACTTGGTCGCCTTCGGCATCAAACTTGACGCTATCGCCCTCTTGCACTTTATCTTCTAAGATAAGCTCAGCCAACGTATCTTCTACGATTTCATACAAAGCACGTTTAAGCGGTCTAGCACCATAAACTGGATCAAATCCGGCTTTTGCTACAAGCTTTTTCGCACTTTCAGTAAGCTCGATCTTGATATCTCGCTCTTTGAGTTTTTCTTGAATTCTAGCAAACATAATATCTACAATTTTGACAATCTCTTGCTCGCCAAGAGGATTGAATATAACAATGTCATCTAGTCGGTTCAAAAATTCTGGTTTGAAATAGCGTTTGAGTTCGTCTTTTACCGCCTTTTCTCTGTCTTCTGGATCTTTAAACTCCATAATCTTATCACTTGCAATATTGCTTGTCATGATGATGATAGTATTTCTAAAATCAACTGTCACACCTTTGTTATCAGTAAGGCGTCCATCATCAAGCACTTGTAACAAGATATTGAATACATCTGGATGCGCTTTTTCTATCTCATCAAAAAGCACAACGCTATACGGTTTTCTACGTACTGCTTCAGTAAGCTGTCCACCCTCTTCATATCCAACATATCCTGGAGGTGCACCAACAAGGCGGCTCACTGCATGTTTTTCCATATATTCACTCATGTCAATGCGAATGAGCGATTTTTCGGTATCGAATAAAAATCTTGCTAATGTTTTAGCTGTCTCAGTCTTACCAACACCTGTTGGTCCCAAGAACATAAAGCTACCAATTGGTCTATTGGTATCAGACAATCCTGCTTTATTTCGCTTAATCGCTCTTGCAACAGCTTTGATAGCTGCATCTTGTCCAACAACATATTTTTTGAGTTCATCTTCCACATGCAAGATTTTCTCTTTTTCACTTTGGAGCATTTTAGTCACAGGAATACCTGTCCATTTGCTCACAATCTTGGCGATCATCTCTTCATCAACAGCGTTTTTGAGAAGTGTTCCAGCCTCTTGCATTCTATTCCACTGCTCATTGAGCTCTTCAAGCTTTTTCTGCAACTCTGGAATTTCACCATACTCAATTTTTGCTGCTTTTTCAAAGTCACCTTCACGTTTAGCTTTTTCTGCATCTGCTTTTAAGCGCTCAATTTTCTCTTTGATTTCAGCAATCTCTTTGAAAATCTTCTTCTCGGTCTCAAACTGCGCTTCAAGCTGTCGCTTTTTCTCTTCCAAATCTGCTAGCTCTTTTTCAATTTCAGCAAGACGCTCTTCATTCTTCTTGCTCTCTTCCATCATGAGAGCCTCTTTTTCAACCAAGAGCTGCTGGATTTGGCGTTTAACTTTGCTAAGCTCAAACGGCTCAGACTCTATTTGCATTTTCAATTCTGCTGCAGCTTCATCAATAAGGTCGATAGCCTTATCTGGCAAATATCTATCAGTAATATATCTACTAGAAAGTTTTACTGCTGCCACAAGTGCACTATCAAGAATCTGTACATTGTGGTGCGCTTCAAGGCGTTCTCTAATACCACGTAAAATCTGCAACGCTTCATTGATGTTAGGCTCCTCAACTTTTACTGGTTGGAAACGTCTTTGAAGTGCTGCATCTTTTTCAAAATATTTTCTGTATTCTTTCAGTGTAGTTGCACCGATTGTATGAAGCTCTCCTCGTGCAAGGGCAGGTTTAAGGATATTTGCTGCATCCATACTTCCTTCACTAGCACCGGCTCCAACAATTGTATGGATCTCATCGATAAAAAGGATAATATTTCCAGCATTTTTTACCTCATCTACAACAGCTTTGAGTCTATCTTCAAACTCACCTCGATATTTTGCACCTGCTACAAGTGCAGTCATATCAAGAGCAATTACACGTCTATTTTGTAGACTCAAAGGCACCTCTTTATTTACAATTCTTTGTGCTAATCCTTCAACGATAGCTGTCTTACCAACACCAGGTTCACCTAGTAAGATTGGGTTATTCTTTGTTTTTCTAATCAAAATCTGCATAACTCTATGGATCTCTTCATCCCGACCAATAACTGGATCAAGTTCACCCTCTGCTGCTTTTTTTGTTAAATCTATTCCATATTTTTCAAGTGCTTCAAGTGTCTCTTCAGCAGTTTGTGATTCTATTTTTTTACCACCTCGCATAGCCTCAAGAGTCTTTTTTAGTTCAAAGAGATCTACATATTTTCCAAGTACCTCTTTAAATACTGGATTGTCCATATTTGCTTCGATCCATGTATCGACTGCAAGGTACTGATCGCCATTGCGTACCATCAAACCTTCTGCTTTTTGCAAACTCTCAGCGAGATTTCGTGAGATTTTTATATTCTCTTTTGTAATGGATGATACTTTTGGCAGTCTATCAGCAGCACTTTTTGCTTCAAGCTCAATAGCAGCTTTGTCAACTCCCATTTTATTAAGGGCTTGATTAAGAATTGAGCTTGTATCTGTTAAAAGTGCCCATAACATATGAGCTACATCTACTTCAGGATTTTTATTATGTAGCGCTAGGCTGACTGCACTATCTAACGTCTCTGTCATTTTGTGCGTTAGCTTCTCAAAAATATTGCTCATATTTTCTCCTTTTTAGTTTATTTATATTATAATATCTTAGTCATTGGTTGTCAAATTTATTGATTTAGTAACCAAAATATTTCTAAAAAGAATCTTATCATAATAGTATAAAATTCTTTGATACTTTAGTAGCACTACAAAAGAGTAGCACCATAAAAGGATACTATATTTAGCCAATTTTTAGTATTTATTCCATATAATATTTGCTCTAAATAAATTATAAGAATGCGGGAGCAATAAAACATGAAAAAATCCCAACCCTTCATTATAGGTGCAGCCGCTGCGCTTATGATATCGAGTTCTCTTATCTTTGCTCGCAGCGACTACGATGCAAATATAACAGCAAAACTTCAAGCAATTGCAAAATTTACTAAAGTAGTCAATACTGTTGAAAAGTATTATGTAGATCCTCTTACAATTGAAAAGATTATTGAAAAATCGATTGCTGGCCTTTTAAGTAATCTTGATGCACATTCAGCTTATCTTGATAAAAAACATTTTAAAGAGTTGCAAATCCAGACATCTGGAGAGTTTGGTGGACTTGGTATAACAGTCGGAATGCGTGATGGTGCTCTAACAGTTATAGCTCCATTAGAAGGAACACCTGCAGATAAAGCAGGACTCAAAGCAGGTGATATAATTCTCAAGATAAATGATAAGTCAACTCTTGATATGACTCTTGATGAAGCAGTCAACCTCATGCGAGGAAAGCCTGGTACTAAAATCAAACTCACTATTTTTCGTAAAGGTGAAGCAAAGCCTTTTGTTGTTGAAATCACCCGTGACATCATCAAAGTTAAGTCTGTCTATGCAAAACGTATCCTCAAACCTGAATATCTCTACATCCGTATAACTAACTTTGATAAAAAGGTTGTAAAAGATGTACAAAAGATACTCAAGCAAAACAAAAATAGTAAAGGTATTGTTATAGATTTGCGCAATAATCCAGGAGGGCTTCTCGATCAGGCTGTAGGATTATGCGATCTTTTTATCGATAAGGGAATAATCGTCTCCCAAAAAGGAAGAGTAAAAAGTGAAAACAGAGTTTACACTGCTCATAGCACAGGTACTATCAAAAACATACCTTTAGTAATTCTTGTCAATGGGGGAAGTGCAAGTGCAAGTGAGATTGTAAGTGGTGCATTACAAGATCATCACAGAGCCGTAATAGTTGGTGAGAAAACATTTGGGAAAGGGAGTGTACAAGTCATTTTACCAATAGATAAAGATGAAGCTATTAAACTTACAATTGCTCGTTACTACTTGCCAAGTGGACGCACTATCCAGGCAAAGGGCATTACGCCTGACATTATTGCTTATCCAGGAAAAGTACAAAAGAAAGAGGATGAGTTTGCTATCAAAGAGGCTGAACTCAAAGCACATCTCAAAAGTGAACTTGAAAAAATTGAAGGGAAAAAGCCTGAGAGTAAAAAAGAGAATAAAAAAGATAAAAATATCATAGATGAAGAAAAACTCTATAATGACGCACAGCTCAAAGAGGCTTTCGATATTCTCAAAGCATTAATAATTGCAAAGGAGTCTAAGTGAAAAAACGTGAACTACTTTATGAAGGTAAAGCCAAAAAAATTTATAAAACCGATGATGAAAACATCTTCATTGCAGAGTTCAAAGACGATCTTACTGCCTTTGATGCCCAAAAAAGAAGCCAAGCGCAAGGAAAAGGTGCACTTAACTGTCAAATAAGCGCACATCTTTTTAAGCTCCTGGAAAATCATGGTATTAAAACGCATTTTGTTGAATGTATCAGCGATCATGAAATGGTTATTAAAAAAGCAGATATGATTATGATTGAAATTGTTGTAAGAAACATTGCAACTGGCTCTTTGACAAAACGGTTAGGCATACCTGACGGTACAGTGCTGCCTTTTGCACTGGTAGAATTTTATTATAAAAATGATGAACTCCACGATCCTTTAATTAACGATGAACACGCTTTGATTTTGGAGCTCGTAGATCATGAAAGCGAACTTGAAGAGCTCAAGCGTCTTGGACGAGAAATCAATGTAGTACTCAAAAGCTTTTTTGACAAAGCCAACCTCAATTTAGTAGACTTCAAAGTAGAATTTGGCAAAGATAGTGAAGGCAATATTATTCTCGCAGACGAAATTAGCCCTGATAGCTGTAGATTTTGGGATAAAACAAGTGGAGAAAAACTTGATAAAGATCTTTTCCGCCACGATTTAGGTGATGTAAAAGTAGCATACGAAGAAGTACTCAACAGAATTCAAAAGGTAATGTCATGAAGGCTATAGTCAATATTCATCTCAAAGAGGGTGTTCTCGATCCTCAGGGAAAAGCGGTCAAACATGCATTGGGATCTCTAGGATTTCAAAATGTAGAAGATGTAAGAGTTGGTAAGCAGATAATTCTTACTCTCAAAGATGATCTTTCTGCAGACGAGGCAAAAAAAGAGGTAGAAGAGATGTGTGAAAAACTTCTTGCCAATACTGTTATAGAAGATTATACGATAGAGATAGTACAATGAAAGTAGCGATTATCAGATTTCCGGGAACAAACTGCGAATTTGATACAGAGTATGCATTTAATATTATTGGAGCAAAAACAACAATAGTCTGGCATAAAGATCAAGCACTTCCTAAAGATATAGATCTTGTAGTTCTTCCTGGTGGATTTAGCTATGGAGACTATCTCAGAAGTGGCGCAATAGCAAGGTTTAGTCCAATCATGCAAGCTGTACAAGAGTTTGCCAAAAAAGGTGGCTATGTATTGGGTATATGTAATGGCTTCCAAATTCTCTTAGAATCCCATCTGCTTCCTGGAGCCATGAAGCGTAATGAAAATCTTCACTTTATCTCCAAGTTTCAATATATTAAAGTACTTTCTAATAACAATAAATTTCTCTCATTACTGGAAAATGGAGAGATTCTCAATATTCCTATCGCACATGCCGAAGGAAACTATTATGTTCAAGAAGAGATACTTAAAAGTATGTATGATAACGATCAAGTGATTTTGCAATATTGTGACAAAAATGGGGAGTATGATAATCCAAACGGAAGTGTTGATGCAATAGCTGGTATATGCAATAAAGACAAAAATGTTTTTGGACTTATGCCCCATCCAGAGAGAGCCTGTGAGAAGATTCTTGGTAGTGAAGATGGAATAAAGATGATTAAAGGATTTATGTATTAGAGTACTTGTCTATTTTCTTGTAATCTCTTCTACAACAATCATGTTATATGCTTCGGCTATTCTGGCCGAATGGCATAAAATCCCTCAGACAGTTTTTTTGCACCAAATAGTCCCGGTAACTATTCGCTATCTTAATTCCGATGCAGAAAATAATGTTTCATTTACTTTTATAAATGAGCAAAATGTCTCTTTGCGCGCCATGCAAGAGTCTTTGATTCAAGATGAACTTTATCACTACAAAACACTCTATTTTAAAATTCTTGGTATGCACGCTAAACTTCCCGATATTATCCTTACTACACAAAACTATACTACCACATTGCAAGGTCTGCCTTTACAAGTAAATAATCTTAACTATCCTCGCGATTTTTGCAATGTGCTGGCTAAAAATCTTTATATAATTCAACACAAAAGTGTGCAATTTAACCAACATGTTAATCTTGTTGTCATGAAACTTGAAGGCAATCTGAGTAATTTGGAAGATTTTGCTATCCCTTATGCACAAAAAGGTGAAATTAAAGAGATCAATGAAAGCTTTCCTGTTGCACAGATCATATATTATGCATTTATACCTGCAGCTATCAATGAGCTGAAAATGAGCTATTTCAATACAGACAAAAGAGAGTTTCAAAAGCTCTCTTTTCCTATCAAAGTAAAAGATGAAATTGTCAGTACACAATCAGACATTAATCCTGCTGAAGATAAAAACAAAACACTTAAAATAACTATTTTTGTTACACTGGGAGCAGTATTACTTTTGCTAGCTTTTTGGCTACGTTCGATTTTCAATGCTCTCTTAGCACTACTTGCATTTTTCTATGCTGGGTATCTCTCTATGCCAATGCAAAGGGTCTGCTTAAAAGAAAATAGCAAAATCTATATACTCCCTACAAAAAATAGCACAATCTTTCGCATCAATCACCATCGACAAAAATATGTCAAACTCAACGAAGTATCCGGCTATGTAAAAATAGAGTTAGAAAACAATAAAGTAGGATGGGTAAAACATGAAGATCTTTGCCAAAATTAGAGGTATTTATGCAGCACTTGTAATATTAATTATGGTAACTCTTAACATCTTGGCATTTTTACTTTTTCCCAAAAAACATTATAAAAAACTCAAAACATTCTTCACCCGTGCAATCTTACAACTCCTTGGTATCAAAGTAGTAACAGAAGGGAAACCAGATCCTACAGTAAAAATGATCATTATGAACCACTCGAGCCTCATTGATATTCCAGTAATCGAAGCAACATTTCCTTATGATATGGTATGGATCGCTAAAAAAGAGCTTTTTGATACTCCATTTTTTGGCCTTTTACTCAAACTTCCTGAAAATATTCGCCTTGATAGAGAAGATCGCAAATCTCTTGTTCATCTTCTCAAAGAATCAAAAAATAAAAGTCAAAATAAAATAATTGCTATCTTTCCTGAAGGCACACGTGCTAGAGGAGACAGGC
This sequence comes from Nitratiruptor tergarcus DSM 16512, assembly GCF_027946175.1. NCBI lineage: Bacteria > Pseudomonadati > Campylobacterota > Epsilonproteobacteria > Nautiliales > Nitratiruptoraceae > Nitratiruptor > Nitratiruptor tergarcus. The sequence goes on along the minus strand of NZ_AP026671.1, from coordinate 540,993 downwards.
TATTGCCATTCAAACCGGGAGCAAAAATTATTGCCGAAAAACTTCATCTCAAAGTGCAACCTGTGGTCATCGTTTGCGCAAGGGCAAGATTTGATAGCAAGAAGCTTGAGCTCAATCCTGGCATCATCAAAGTAAAATATTTACCCAGCTTCACACCGGATCCTCAAACTGATTGGCTAAGAGATCTGCGCAGCAAAATGCAAGAGATTGTAGATAAAGAGCGTACTACTCTGTGCCCAACTCAATAATGCGATCGCTACACCATTTGGCAAGCGCCAAATCATGTGTAATGAGCAAAATCCCTACTCTATCAAGATAGCGCAGTAGCAGCTTCATTACTTTAAGACTTGTGATATTATCCAAAGCACTTGTAGGCTCATCTGCTAAGATGAGTTTTGGCTTCATCATAATTGCACGGAGTATTGAGCAGCGCTGCAGCTGCCCGCCAGAGAGCTCATGGGGAAGTTTATATAAAAGCTTTGAATCGATATCCATCTGCAAAGCTAATTGCTCAATACCATCTATATCACAAACATCAGAAATTTGATCTACTATTTTATACGTAGGATGAAAAGAGGTGTAAGGATCTTGAAAAATCATACTGAAAGGCTCTGTAATAATATTGCCTCGTATTGGTTTTAAAAAACCTGCAATCAATTCAAAAAGAGTACTCTTGCCAACCCCACTTGGTCCTACTATAGAGACAATCTCACCTTTGTGTACTTCCAAAGAGAAATCTTGAAAGAGAAGATTTTCTTGGGAATAACCAAAAGTAAGATGCTCTATTTTTAAAACACTCATGCTTTTTTTACAAATTCGCTTTTAAGCTTCATTGCTCCAAATCCGGGAACTTTACAATCAATATTATGATCTCCTTCACAAAGACGAATATTTTTGACTTTCGTTCCCCCTTTGATAGATCCACTTGCACCTTTGACTTTGAGATCTTTAATCACAATTACATCATCGCCATCTTGTAATATATTTCCGTGAGCATCTTTGACAGTTAGTCCTTCTTCTTTCTTCTGGGCATCCTCTTTTGTAAACTCATATCCACACTCTGGGCATATAAGCAGTTCTCCATCTTCATAGACATATTCACTACCACATTTTGGACATTTTGGTAAACTCATAATTCTCCTTTTTTGGTGTAATTATACTTTAAAAACAAAGTTTTTTATTGCAAAGGTTTTAAAGAAAATCGAAAAACTGATCCTTTGCCATATTCGCTCTCTATCTCCAGCTTAGTCTGATGAAGCTGTAAAATATACTCCGTAATATAAAGCCCAAGTCCCATGGAGTTATCCCAACTTTGACGCACTCTGTAAAACTTTTTAGTAAGTTTCTTTATCTCCTTTTCCTTTATTCCAATTCCTCTATCTATGACCTCCAAATAATCATCTTTAATACGCACCACGACTGCAAGCTCAGAATATTTCAAAGCATTATCCAAAAGATTAAAAAGCACGGTTTCTATCATATATTTATCTGCATAAACTATAAAAGGCTTGCACTCTACCTGAATTTCTCTATTTTTATAGCGCTGATGAATAAATTCAACCGCCTTTTGCAAAGCTTCACACATATCAAAATGCTCTTTATGAGGCTGCAAGGAGCCGCTTTCAAACTTCATAGCCAGTGCCAATCTATCAATCATATAGCTAATTTTCTGGCTTGCATTGTAAATCTTTTCAATAAATCTCTTTTGCAGTTTCTGCGGAACCTCCTCTTCCAAAAGAGTCTGAGCATATCCATCTATAACGGCAACAGGATTTTTAAATTCATGGCTAATTGCACTAATAAGCTCTGTACGCTGTTTTGAGATCTGCTTGATTTTTTGCGTATAGCGCTCCTTTTTTGCTTCCCTTTTTTGAAGCCTCTTTGCAAGCTTTTGCAAATGCTTTGATAAAAGCTCAAACTCTTTGGCAAAAGAGACTTTTAAACTCTTCTCATACTCTTTGTGCCACAGAGCATCTACATAGTCTAAAATCTTTTGCACTTCAGCTTTAATTTTTTTGCTTAAAAAGAATGAAACCAACAAAGCTATAAAGATAAAAAGGGCAAATATAGCCATAAAACGGATCCAAAGAGCTAAAAAATGCTCATTTATCTCTTTTAGCGGTTTGGCAAGACGCAAAAATTTTCCATCACCAAGCCTCTTGGCTACATACAAAAAGTCTTGGTGCAAAGTAGCTGAATACCTTACGCTCCTTCCCCACCCTTTTTTCATTGCCTCTTTGATTTCAGGGCGGTTAAGGTGATTTTCCATACCCTGTGGATCAAAACGGCTCTCTGCAAGCACTTTGCCACTGCTATCAATGAGAGTAACCCTTGCATGCACTTTTTTATCAATCTTTTTAACATCTATCTTTTCATCTAAAATTTTTAGAATAGTTTTAAGCTCATTTGTAAAGTTATCAATCTCTATCTGGCGGATTCCATAGTAACTAAAAAGACTTACCAAAACAAATAAAACGCCCAAAAGCGCCAAAAGATGGGAAAAAAAGATCTGATGAAGTCTTAGCATAGCTTATATCCAACTCCCCGCACCGCTTCGATGTAGTTTTTCTCTTTTTTTGGATCAATCTTTTCTTTAAGACGCTTGATTGCTACATTGACACTGCGCTCTTGTTTAATATCCCTCCAAACATGCTCCAAGAGATAATCTCTGCTGAGTACTTGACCTCTATTTTTTAAAAACTCACTCAAAAGCTCAAATTCAAGTTTTGTTAGCTGCACCTCTTTGCCTTCAATAAAACATTTGTGCGAAGAGGGATGAAGCTCAATATCTCTATATTTTAAATTAGAAGCAAAGAGATCCGGACGGCTTCTGCGAAGGACTGCTTGGATTCTTAGCAAAAGCTCATTAAAATTAAAAGGTTTTGTAATATAATCATCTCCCCCACGCATAAATCCCATTTCTATATCACTCTCACTATCTTTTGCCGTAAGAAAAATAACGGGAATGTCATATCCTCTATTGCGAAGATTTTTTACAAACTCGCTCCCCTCAACTCCCGGTAAATTTCTATCAACTAGCATCAAGGCTACATCTTCCTCTTCTAAAAAGTGCTCTACATTTTTTGTAGATAAAAAACCCTCTACTTCATATTCTTTAGAAAGACGAAACTCTAAAAGCTCTAGCAAATCTTCTTTGTCTTCAATAACGACAATTAAAGGTTTTGCCATTAAAAGCTCTCCAATTTTCCGCCTTTTTTGGCAAATAGCAGCAATTTTGCAATTTCAACGGCTCTGTCTGCCGTGCGCTCAATTTTTCTTGCGGTAGAGAGCACATTGAGATAATCTGCAATTTTCTCGCTATCTTCACAAAGATCTGAGAGAAGCTCTTTTTCAAAAAGCTTAAATATCTCATCCGTTTTACTCTCTTCTACCATCGTTTTGCGATAAAGCTCCTCTCCATCTTCGCTTTCAATAATATCTAATGCAAACTCTATTGCCTTAATAGCAGTCTCATGCAGTTGAACAACATACTCATCAAGTTTTGAAAAATCGATCTCATTTGCAATATGGCGCTTCATAGTTTTGGCATAAGTTTTGGCATAATCACCAATTCGTACAATTTCATTAGTGAGTTTGATATAAGCAATTAGCTCTCTTAATTCACTCGCCTCCGGACCAAAAAGAGCAATGATTTTTACTACATCATTATCTATATCTCTTGCCTCCTCATCCATTGTTTTCACTAACTCAATAACCGCTTCAAACTCATCCAAATCTTTGTTTTTAAAAGCGCTGAGTGCTACTTTGTGGGCTGCTACAATCTTTTTTGTAGCATCTTGAACCATACTATTGAGTTTTTTTACTCTTTGCTGATAGGTTGTAAGCATCCGTTTTACCCTCATTCTAGTTTTTTAGGCATTATAATGCACAATTGTAACAAAACAGTTACACCTTGTAACCAATTTGTCATTTTTACTTTTTATACTTTCAATGTCAAAATCAAAAGGGAGAATGAATGAGAAGCATTGCAATAACAGCTCTTGCAGTAGCGGCAATCGCTACAAGCAGCTTTGCTGAGCGTATTAACGGAGCAGGTGCCACGTTTCCAGCTCCACTTTACTATGCATGGGCATATAATTACTATAAGGTAACAGGAAATCAAATAAACTATCAATCTATTGGAAGTGGGGGCGGTATTAAACAAATTAGTGCTAGAATTGTTGATTTTGGAGCAAGCGATAAGCCTCTCAAACCAAAACAGCTTGATAAAAAAAGACTCTACCAATTTCCGGCTGTCATTGGAAGTATCGTAGTAGCTTATAATGTTCCAAATATTCCAGACAATCTTAAACTTGAAAACAAAGATGTAGCCGATATTTTTCTTGGCAAAATAAAATACTGGGATGATAAAGCAATTGCCGAAGATAATCCAGGTGTGAAACTTCCTCATAAAAAAATCGTTGTTATTCATAGAAGCGATGGCAGCGGAACGACTTTTAATTTTACCTATTTTCTTACACATATTAGCAAAGATTGGGCAAGCAATGTAGGAACAGGAAAAGCAGTAGACTGGCCTGTAGGGCTAGGCGGCAAAGGAAATGAGGGAGTATCAAACCTTTTAAAACAAACCCCTTACAGTATCGGCTATGTAGAGTATGCCTACAAAAAACAGAACAACTTCAAAGCTGCCACTTTGCAAACGGTAAGCGGCAAATGGGTAGCACCGACTGAAAAAAATTTCCAAGCAGCAGCTTCTCATGCAAAATGGAGTCCAAAAAACCACTTTTACCAAGTCTTGGCACTGCAACCAGGTGATAACAGCTATCCAATAGTAGCTGGGACTTTCATTTTGCTTCCACGGGAAAAAACCAAAACAAACAAAAAAGTAACGGCTTTCTTTGACTGGGCTTTTAGAAACGGAGATGAAGAGGCAAAAAGATTGGGATATATTCCGCTTCCGGCATCCACGAAAGATATCATCAGAAAATATTGGGAAATGCACAAAATTGCTCCCAAGAGCAAATAAAATATAAACTTGAATGAAAGGAAAAAATATGAAAAAAATAGCTTTGAGTTTATCGGCATTTGTAGCAACGTCTTTAATGGCTGGAACAATTACTCTCTATCAGGATAAAGACAGCGGTGCAATCTATACAAAACCTGGACCAAACAGAGTAAAGCTTGGGGATTTTATAAGTGTTCAAGATATAGCTAAGCAAAACCAAAAAATCCGCAACGAGATGACAAAAGAGATAAAGGGAACAAAAGTTTTTAGCAAAGTTCCAAAGCTAAAAATAAACGGAGTCCACTACCTTGGATATCATTATACAGACTATGATGATAAAAACAGAGCTGATAAGAGCACTGTTGAGACAAGAAGAAACTACTTGCAAGTAAAAGCCTACTGGAATAAGCACGATTATGCAAGAATTACACTCGATACCCATCAGCAAAATAACGGCGACTGGGTAGCAAGACTTAAATATGCATACCTTTATTTAAGCAACATTCTCCCCTTTACAGGCGTTGAATTTGGTCAGGTTCATAGACCTTGGATAGATTATGCTGAGCATCACGGATGGCTTTATAGAAGTATTTCCGAAACATTTGTCGAGACTCGCAATGCAGCGCATGTAATTAATTCAGCTTCTCCTGGTATAAACTTTAAAACTAAAACAGACTACTTTACAAGCGAAATTGGACTATTCAATAACGGCGGATATCATAGCGTTAAAAGCGGAACTGGACAAAGCTTTGAGTGGCGCTTAACATATGAAGCTCTTGGAACTGGAAAAAAACACGTGCATGCAACAAGTGATGAGTGGCTCAATATTTCTTTTTTTGGACGCTATCTTACTGGGACAGATAACGGACAAAACAAAGATACCATTACAGGACTCCACGCTGTATATAATACTCCGATGTTTCTCATAGGTGGTTATTTGATGAAAAATGACAATAATGGCGGACCTCATGATGGAAAAGGTTGGAGCGTAAATGGAGAGTTTAGACCAATCAAAGATTGGAGCATTTTAGCCCGCTATGACCACTGGAAAGTAACTCCTGCAAGCAACATTGATTACACAAAGAAAAATATCATTGCGGGCGTAGCATACACGTATAACAAAAATGTGAAATTTATTGCAAATATTGATAAATATACAGATGATCAACCTAACAATAGTAACAAAATCGATTACCTCCTCACCGCTGAGGTACATTGGTAAGAGGCTTCCTCCTCTTACCATACTATTTATTCTTGCTTTTCTTTACCTACTTTGAATGTAACTGTTTTGTAATTTAGCTTTCTTATAATACATCCAAATTTTCAGCGGAGGCATCTGTGCAAAAAGCCATTGATTTAACATTTGAAAATTTAACAAAAATTGCGGCATTTTTTGTTCTTGTAGTCTTAGTAGCTATTTTTTGGATCCTCTTTCAAGAAGCCAAACCTGCTATTGAAGCTTTTGGCCTCAAATTTTTACTCAACACTAAATGGGCTCCAAATCTTGAGATTTTTGGTGGAGCCCCTGCGATTTATGGCTCAGTAGTCTCTACTATTATCGCTATGGCTTTAGCAACACCTGTTGCTATTGGTGTGGCAATATTTCTCACTGAAATAGCACCAAAATTCCTCAAAGCTCCTACAAGCATAGCTATAGAATTGCTCGCAGCCATTCCATCTATAATTTACGGAATGTGGGGTCTTTTCTTTTTTGCTCCTATTATCCGTGATGCCTTTGGTGGAAGCGGACTTGGACTGCTAACGGCCGGAATAGTGTTAGCAATCATGATTTTACCCTTTATGGCGGCAATTACGCGAGACAGTATGAATACAACACCAGATGTGCTTAAAGAGTCTGCATACGCTTTAGGAGCCACTAAGTGGGATGTAATCAAAGATGTAGTGTTGCCCTATGCGAAAGCCGGAGTTATTGGATCAATCATTTTAGCACTAGGGCGAGCAATCGGTGAGACAATGGCGGTAACTTTTGTAATGGGAAACGTTCATAAAATTCCAAAAAGCCTAATTGAACCTGCAACATCCATTCCCGTAACTTTGGCCAATGAATTTACAGAAGCTGATGGAGATCTCTACTATGCAAGTCTTTTTTACTTAGCACTTATCCTCTTTGTTATCAGTTTTATTGTCATTGCGGTTGCAAAATTTTACTTTCTTAAAAGAGGTAGCAGATGAAAAGGCGAAAAATTATAAACTTTATCGTTATGACTCTCTCAACCCTAAGTGCTCTTCTTGGAATTTTTTTTCTCTTTTGGATTCTTTGGACGCTTTTTTCCAAAGGAATTTCAACTATGAGTCTTGATATCTTCACCCAAGATACACCTCCACCAATGAGCCCTGGTGGACTTCGTAATGCAATAGTAGGTCAACTTATTTTGGTAGGTGTTGCAAGTGCCATTGGAATACCCTTGGGACTTCTAGCAGGCACTTACCTCAGCGAATTTGGCAAAAAAAGCCGCTACACAGAGTTTATCCGCGATATCAGTGATATTATGATGAGTGCGCCTTCTATTGTTATTGGAGCGTTTGTATATGCAATTATAGTAGCTCCTATGGGACATTTTAGCGGATGGGCGGGAGCTGCTGCTTTGGCTATAATGATGATACCAATAGTACTGCGCACTACTGATGATATGCTGGGCCTTGTTCCTGAGTCTCTACGTGAGGCAGCATACGCCTTAGGAGCTCCAAAATACAAAGTAATTTTGCAGATAGTCTATCGTGGAGCAAAGGTAGGAATAGTAACGGGGATTTTACTCTCAATTGCCCGTATCGCAGGTGAGACAGCGCCACTTCTCTTTACATCTTTTAACAACAACTTCTATACAACCAATCTCAACGAAGCGATGCCAACTTTGACAGTTACGATGTTTAACTTTGCAACAAGCCCGTATAATACTTGGATAAATCTTGGCTGGGCAGCTGCATTTTTACTCGGTATGTTTGTTTTTGCTATTAATCTTATTGGACGCTTTATAATTAGAAAAAGGAAAAAATAATGGCAACTGTTTGTGAGGTAATTGAACCAAAAGAGTTAGAAGTTAAAAATTTTTCTTTTTATTATGCTGGCAGCGATAAGCTAGCTTTGAAAAATATCAATATGCCTATTGCAAAAAAAAGAGTCACTGCTCTCATAGGTCCTAGTGGTTGCGGTAAATCAACACTCCTTCGCTCATTCAACCGTATCCATGATCTTTATCCCGGTAACCGCTATGAGGGAGAGATCCTCTTTGAGGGGCGCAATATTTTAGATAAAAAGATAGATCTTATTCACTTACGCACCCAAATAGGAATGATTTTTCAAAAGCCAACCCCTTTTCCGATGAGTATTTTTGATAACGTTACTTATGGGCTAAAACTACAGGGTATTAAAAACAAAAATGAGCTTGCCGGACGTGTAGAAGAAGCACTAAAGGGCGCAGCACTCTGGAATGAAGTAAAAGATAGACTTAAAGAGGATGCTATGGCTTTAAGCGGCGGGCAGCAACAGCGTCTTTGTATCGCTCGAGCAGTAGCAGTCAAACCAAAAGTTTTGCTCTTTGATGAGCCAACTAGTGCACTCGATCCAATATCAACTCAGGCCATTGAAGAGCTGGTAATTGAACTTAAAGAGCAGATGACCATCCTCATAGTTACGCACAATATGCAGCAAGCCGCTCGTATCAGTGACTATACTGCATTTATGTATCTTGGAGAGCTCATAGAGCTTGGAGCGACAGAAGAGTTCTTCATCAATCCAAGAGAGAAACTCTCCGAAGATTACATCACAGGAAAATTTGGTTAAGAGTTTTCCTCTTTTTTAAGGACAACTTCAATAGGAGCATCCCCTTTACGAATATGAATATCTCGCTGAGGGAATGGTATTTCGATACCATGCTCATATAATGCATCATAGATTAATATTAAAAATCGTGAAGTAGTTCTTTTGGGATAGAGAATCTCCTCTCCTTTCACCCAAACTAAAAGCTCAAAATCAACACTGCTATCGCCCATTCCTGTCATAATAACACGGGTATGCCGTTTTGGTGTATTATAAATATCTGTAAAACCACTCTTCTCAACAGCTTCTCTCACCACTTTAATCACTTTATGCACATCTGTTCCATAGGCTACTCCAAAAGGAATACGAAAACGACGTATGCGATCGTTCATTGTCCAGTTAATCACTTTATTTTGAATGAGATCTTGATTTGGAACAATGACATCTATATTATCATTTGTGGTAATTGTAGTAGAACGCATCCGTATATCGCTCACATGCCCTCGTAATTCACCATCAATCTCTAAATAGTCTCCTATTTTGATACTGCGTTCAAACATCAAAATAATACCTGAGACAAAATTGGAAACAATATTTTGTAGACCAAAACCGATACCAACTGAAAGAGCACCAGCAACAATGGCTAAAGATGAGAGGTCAATACCTAAAGTATTGAGAGCCAAGAAAAATGCAATAATGACAAGGAGATAATAGCCAAGATTTGCTAAAAGCGTAGCAGTAGACTGTGTAAAATTTTTACTGCGATATGAGATATTTTTTACATAGCTTTTATATAAAGTACCAATAAAAATTCCCAAAATAAATATTAAAAGAGCCAAAAAGAGCTTAAAAGAGCTAATTGGAATACCATTGATAGTAAAAAGAGGCTCGTTTGCTTTTTTCCAAATTGTTTTGAGTAGAGTCTTTATCTCTTCAAAAGTAGCACCTTTAAGAGTCTGTGCTTTTCCTAAAATAGAAGTAGCTAATGTTGAAAGAAGCTCATTAATAGCATCTGTTAAATCAGATGAGTAGTACTTTTTAGTAAGATTTACTATCTCTTTTTTGATGCTAAAAACATCCTTACTTCTATTAGTCTGCAAAGCAAAAAGAAACTCTTGAAAAAGTATCCCTAATTTTTTTTCAATACTTTGCCTCTCTTTTTTTTGTAAAAAATCTATCTGTTTTTGTAAATAACTTGTATCTTTCCCTAGTAAAACTCGTCTTTCTAATTCTATATTATATGCCTGTATCTTTTTTCGAATTTTTTGAAGATCATCTTCTATCGCTGCCAAAGCCTTTGCACTATCACTCTTTTGCACAGGAATAGACTTAATACCACTAATGAGTAAATTCTTTATATTCTCTTGCACTTTAGCGAGCATATCGACTTTTTTTTGTGCAAGTGCTTTCTCTTTTACATAAAAAGCATACTGCAGCTCTAAATCATTAAGATTAGTAGCATTATTTTCTAAACCTGCAATTTGTGAGCGTAAAACGTCAAGTTTATCATCTAATGTATCAATAGTTTGTATAAGTACCTGCTTTTGCTTTGCTACATCTATATAAGTATCAATAAGTTCTAAAAGATCGTCCTCTTTTTTTGGAGGTGAGAGTTTTGGTGGCTCTATTTTTGTAGAGCTCTTTTCGAGGTCTATAAGCTTTTTCAAAAGTGCTTTTTGCAAACTCGTATCTTCATTTGTCTGCTTTTGCTTTGAAATTTGATGAAGCAACTGCCTATAGAGTTTGCTATCTCCCTGAATCAACGTTTGATTGATATCTGCTGCAAAAAGCGTAAAAGCAAAAAAGAGAAAAAAGAGTAATCTCATTCGCGAATCTGTCCTTCGCCATAAATCTTATATTTATATGTAGTAAGATCATTTATACCCATAGGTCCTCTTGCATGAAGTTTGTTTGTAGAGATCCCCACTTCTGCACCAAAACCAAAAACACCTCCATCAGTAAAACGGGTTGAGGCATTCACATAAACGCACGCCGCATCAATAGCATTGAGAAATTTTTCTGCTGTTGTATAGTTTTCTGTTACAATCGCTTCACTGTGTCCGCTGCCATATTTTCGAATATGTTCTATCGCTTCATCTACACCATCAACTACTTTGATTGAGAGAATATTTTCTAGATATTCTGTATGAAAATCCTCCTCAGTAGCCTCTTGTATATCTATTACCTCCCTAGCAACAGCGCATCCTTTAAGAAGTGTCTTATATGGCTTAAAGGCTTCATAGAGTTTTAAAAGCATCTCATCTTTAATAGCATAATCAACTAGCAGTGTCTCCATCGCATTGCATACGCCGGGTCGCTGCACTTTTGCATTGACAGCAATTTTAATGGCTTTATCAAAATCTGCGTCCTTATCGATATAGGTATGACAAAGCCCTTTATCGTGTTTAACAACAGGAACAGTAGCATGCTCACTTACATAGCGAATAAGTCCCTCTCCCCCTCGAGGAATAATGAGATCTACATATTTGTCCATTTTAATAAGTTTATCTACACCTTCTCGACTATAATCTGGCAAAAGTGCTATAATCTCTTTTGGAAGACTGTTTTTGACTAAAACATCTTGTAAAATCTTTGCAATCGCTTCATTGGAGTTTTGCGCCTCTTTGCCCCCTTTGAGGATTACAACGTTACTTGATTTAAAACATAGTGCTGCTGCATCGCTCGTAACATTTGGACGAGATTCATAGATAATTCCTATAACTCCTATGGGTATTGACACCTTCTCAATTCTGAGGCCATTATCTATCTCCCAACCCTCAAGTACTCTTCCAACAGGTTCTTTAAGCATTGCTATTTCACGAATAGATTGTGCCATTGCACTTACACGTTTCTCATCAAGATAGAGTCTATCTTTAAGAGCCGAAGAGAGATTTGATCTTTCGGCATTTTCCATATCTTTTGCATTTGCTTCTAAAATCTCTTGACTCTTTTCTTTAATTGCATCTGCCATTTGCAGAAGAATCTCTTTTTTCTCTCCACTTTTGAGCTTGAGTAACTCGCTAGTGCTTTGCTTTGCTTTTTGCAAAAACTCTTCCATCAAACCTCCTCTAAAGTTTTTAATATTGTAGCAATTTCGCCCTTTTTAAGCTATTAAAAGCTCTATTTATCTTCTTTTAAGAAATAAGGCTCCATAATAGTAGAAAATTATAAGGAATTCTAATGCAAAAAGTTTACGATATAGCCATCATAGGAGCCGGTCCTGCAGGTATTGGAACAGCAATCGAGAGTTTTGCGTTTGGTATTAAAGATATACTTCTCATAGAAAAAGCCCAAAACCATAGTGCAACGATTCGCACGTTTTATAAAGATAATAAACGTGTAGATAAAGATTGGATGGGACAGAAAGTTGAGTGTGAAGGAAACATAGTATTTATGGATGGAACGAAAGAGACAACACTCGATCTTTTCGATAGGCTTCTTGATAAGCATAAAATAGAGACAATGTTTAATACCGAAGTGGAAAAAGTTGAAAAGAAGCAAGATCTCTTTGAAATTTTTACAACAAATAATGAAAAATTTCTTGCTAAAAATGTAGTGATAGCAATTGGCAAGATGGGCAAACCAAATAAACCTTCATATAAAATCCCCCCTTCAATCAAACAGTTTATCAATTTCAATCTTGATAAATGTGGTAAAGGAGAAAAAATACTTGTCGTTGGAGGAGGCAATTCAGCAGCAGAGTATGCATACTTTTTAGCTGATAGTAATGACGTTACTCTCAACTATAGAAGAGAAAAATTTACACGCCTCAATCCTGAAAATGAAAAAATTATCAATGAATATGTACAAAAAGGCAAACTCAAACTAAAAATGGGTGTAGATATTGATCATTTAGAGAGTGAGCATGGAAAACCAAAAGTGGTTTTTACAGATGGCTCAAATGAAGTGTACGATCGTATTATATATGCAATAGGTGGTACTACACCTACGGAGTTTTTAAGAAAATGTGGCATAGAGCTTGAAGGAAAGAAAGTTGCAGTAGATGAAAGCTATCAAACAAAAACACCAGGCCTTTACGCAGCAGGAGACATCGTCACTGAGACTGGCGGAAGTATTGCTATAGCTCTCAATCATGGCTATGCGATTGCCAAACATATCAAAGAGAATCAGAGATGAATCTTTGATGTCTCTTCATATTTTTCTCTGTTTTCTTCTATGAGTTCGGCTTTAATATTTATAATATCTCTTGCTATAAAAATAGCTCTTTGATGAAGATTTTCCTGCTTTTTAAAATTTTTCATCAAATCAACCATATTTTTTTCAAAATTCCATTTATCAAATATATATGTAGTAATCTCTATTGTATCAAAACCAAACTGGCTCTTTTCAATTTCATCAAGTTCATTGAGAGAGATATTTTCATCAAATTGAAGCTCAATGTTCTCTTTTTTTGCATAATTAGCAATAATTATTTTAGCGATATCTGCTAAAAATGCAGTATTGCTCACGAGAAATTTATCTTTTTTATTCTCTATCAGTTGTCCTGCTATTACACTTTTTCGTTGAGATAAGCGCAAAAAATCCTCTGTAGATATATGATAGAGTTCGAGATCAAATGTCAAAAGCTCATTCACATAAGATGCAAGAGCAAACTCTATAATCTTATCTAAACCAAAAAGCACAATTGCTTGACGTATATCTACAATTTCTCTTGCAAATTCATAGATAGGGGAATTAGCGATTTTGAGGATATTAGCTACAAGAGCAGGATCTTTTTTTATTATGTTTTCAATATCGTGAGCATTGTAAGCATCCATATAGTATAAGTTTTGTAACTCATTTATCACATTCGGTACGGGAGGAAGATTTTCTACCGCATCAACAATTGCTGCTATCATTTTCATTCCTTTCAAGTAAATCAATAATGCTCTGTTTTGGATCTTTCCCTTGGAGAATACGATATACCTCATTGGCAATAGGGGTATAAATTGCATATTCTTTAGCTATCTCATATATCGCACGTGCTGTATATACACCTTCTGCAACTTCTCCTAACTCTTTTAAAATCTCTTCAACTTTTTTGCCCTGAGCAAGGCCTAGCCCTACTCTATAGTTGCGCGAAAGCTTACTACTAGCAGTCAAAAAGAGATCCCCCGCACCACTTAGTCCCAAAAAAGTCTCTTTCTTTGCTCCAAAGCGCTCGGCAAATCTATCCATCTCTACTAGTCCCCGTGCCAAAAGTGCAGCTCTTGCATTATTACCGAGTTGAAGCCCGTCGCAAATACCTCCCGCAATAGCAATAACATTCTTATACGCTCCTGCAATCTCTGCACCAACAATATCATCACTGATGTATGCTTTCATAAAATCTGGAAAAGCTGCAGCATATTTTTTTGCAAGATTTTCGTTTGTTGAATTTACTACCACAGCCGTAGGCAGCCCTTTGCTCACTTCAGCAGCAAAAGAGGGGCCAGAAAGAAATGCTAAATGATTTAGGGGCAAGTACTCTTCAAGTATTTGATTGAGAAATTTTTTTGTTTTTATATCTATTCCTTTACTTGCCAACATTACTTTATGATGAGGTGAGAGAGGATGGGCTTGAAGCCACTCTCTGATAACTTGTGCAGGAAGCACGAGGATAAGATACTCTAGAGTTAAAATCTCTTCCAATGAGACAAAATTTGTAAGATTATGCTTATGCCTTGATGTAATATAGACCTCATTTTTTTGCAAGAGTGCAAAATGCAGGGCTGTTCCCCATTTTCCTGCTCCAATTATTCCTATTTTCATTGATTCACCTTTTTGAGCTCTTCCTCAAATTTTTCAATATCCCACTTTTTACCTATAACTACCAAAATATCGCCTGCATCAATTTTATGATTGATTCCCTTTGTAAGAAAAGTAAATTTTCTTCCTAGCTCTATATCTACAATACCTATTACAATAATACGAAAATCACGTGAAAAGTTGATCTCTTTTATATTTTTACCATCAAGAAAAGAGCCTACAGGTACTTCAACCTCTTTAAAAATAAGAGATTTATCTTTATACAAAATATTATCTATTGCTTCTGCAACAGCAGGTTTTTCCAAAACAAAGTAGAGTCTATTAGCTGCAGCTACCATTGTATCAATAACCTTATTGGCACCAGCTAGCAAAAGTTTTCGCTCACTCTCTTTTGATTCACACAGAGCTATAACTTCAATATTTCTAAAGAGTGCCTTCATTGTAATTGTAAGATAGATATTTTTCTCTTCCTCATCAAAGGCACAAAAGACACGCTCAAACCCATACTCCAATACTAATTCTGTAAGCTGCTGATCGCTTTGGATATCAATGACAAAAAGATTTTCAAACCCATCGTTTGAAGCAATTTTTAGCGCGTCTTTACTCTCTTCAGCAATGAAGATTTCATATCCTTCCAAGGCAAGATTTTTAGCTATCTGTTCACCATATCTTCCAAAACCGAGCAATAAAATCTTATTTTTTCTTTCTGACATGCTGCAAACTGCTTTCTATCACTTTAGATTTAAAATGTGCTACACTTACACTATATCCCATAATAACCAATACATCACCACTTGTAAGCTGAAAATCTTCAGGCGGATTAAAATGAAATTTGTAGCGAAACTCTTCAAGTTTTGCATTTGGATCGATTTTTACAATTCCCAACAATATGAGCCTATATTTTTCAAAATCGATATCTCCCACTTTTACCCCATCTAAGAAGGAATCCTTCACTACCTCTACTTGATCGCAGAGCGCATTTTTTTTAGCTGTAAAAATGTTGTTGATCGCTTCTACTGCAATAGGCTGCTCAATAATTTTCGTAGCAAAAAAACCTGCTGTTATATAAGGAGATATAAGATAATCTGCTCCTGCCAATCGCAATTTTTTATGAGAGGAGACATCGATTGTGCGAGAAACCAAAAATGTATCTTTACTAAAACTACGAATATTGAGACAGATATAGATATTATGCATATCGCTATCAGTAAGAGCCATAACAGCTTTAACTTTTTCAAAATTTATTCTTCTAAAAGTATCTTTTTTCGTTGCATCCTCACATATCGCCAAAAATCCCTCTGCAAGCGCTTCATCCACAACTTTTTTATCTAGATCAACTATAAGGAGTCCTCTTCCCTCTTTTTTGAGTCGCTTTGCAAAAAGTTTTGCCATGTGTGTATAGCCACAAATAATATAAAACTCATCGAGTCTTTTAATAGAGTTAATAATTCTGTTTTCTTTAATTTCTGTGAGCTTTTCACTAAAAGCTGAAACAATAATCGACGTAGCAAAAGAGATAAGTCCTACGCCCACAAGAATAATAACAAGAGTAATACTGCGTCCCTCAGCCGTTTGTGGCGTAATATCACCATATCCAACAGTAGAAATTGTCACCAATGACCAATAAAAAGCATCAAAGAGTGTGGAGATAGCAGGATTTTTCTGCTCTTCAAATACATAGAGACTTATTCCCGATACCAAGACTACAAATGCTACCAAAAGCAAAAGGGTATAAAGTTCGATTTTCTTTGAAGAAAGAACTTGGAAAAAGTGGGTAATATTTTGAGAATAGCGTAAAAGTTTAAAAACCCTAAAAAGTACGAAAATGCGTAGGATTCTCACTTCTCTATAGCTTGGTATGATGGCTAGAAGATCTATAATTGCCAAAGGAGAAAATATATATTCAAGTTTCTTTTTAATTATCTCTTTGCATACCTTTTTGAGATCAAAAGGTCTTGACAAAAAAACAGATTCTTCAAACTCTTCTATAATAATCTTGCGACTATCATTGTAAATCCACATGCGAAGAAGATATTCTATAATAAATACACCTGTTACAAAATAGACATCATAGTAGTAAAGCCATTTATTAATAGGTGTTTTAACCTCCTCAATAATGATTATTACACTACTGAGAATCAAAAAAATCATAAAATAGTCAAAATATTTTTTATATTTATAGTCATCATTTTCCAAGAGATTTTTGAAAAATCTCTTGATTTTATTGTATGTAATAGAGTTATCCAGAAGAAAAGCTAAATCTATAATGAGTTGTGCTATTTTCAAGAGAGCTTCTTCCTCAAAAGCTCATTGACGAGCTTTGGATCTGCTTTACCTTTACTCGCTTTCATTACTTGCCCTACAAAGAAACCAAACAGCTTCTCTTTACCAGCTTTGTACTCAGCTACTTTCTCTTCATTTTTCGCCAGTATCTCGTCAATCATTGTTTCAATTGCACCTGTGTCAGTAATCTGTTTGAGTCCAAGCTTCTCAATTGCCTCATCTACATCAACACTTTCTTCCATGAGATAATCAAGTACATCTTTCGCTGCTTTTCCACTGATAGTTTTATCTTCAATTCTTTGCACAAGTTTTGCAAGCTTTTGACTATCTACTGGAGATGAAGTGATATCAAGACCCTTTTCATTGAGACGTGCTGCAAGCTCAACTGTAAGCCATGTTACGGCATTTTTTGGCTCGATCCCTGTTGCTACCATCTCTTCAAAAAAGTGTGCCCGCTCTTTTGATTCTGCTAACAAAGCTGCATCATACGGCTTGATACCATACTCTTGGATAAAACGATCTCTTTTTTGATCAGGTAGTTCTGGAATATTTTTTGTCTTTTCAAAAAACTCTTCTGGAATCACAAGAGGCAAGAGATCTGGATCTGGAAAGTAGCGGTAATCCGCACTCTCCTCTTTTCCACGCATACTGCGTGTTACACCTTTATTCGTATCAAAAAGGCGTGTCTCTTGAACAACTTCCTCATCATACACTCCATCTTCCCATGCTTCTATATGGCGCTGCACTTCATAATCGATCGCTCTTTGAATGAAACGGAATGAATTGAGGTTTTTAATCTCTACTCTTGTGTAGAGTTTCTCGTCTCCTTTTGGTCGTATAGAGACATTTGCATCACAGCGAAAAGAGCCCTCTTGCATATTGGCATCACTAATATCAAGATAGCGTACAATTGCATGGAGTTTTTTGAGATACTGTACAGCCTCTTCGCTACTTCTAATATCTGGATCGCTCACAATTTCAAGCAACGGTGTACCTGCACGATTAAGATCTACTTTACTTATTTCTCCTTCATGAATATTTTTGCCCGCATCCTCTTCCAAATGGGCACGTGTAATACCAATTTTTCGTTTACTTCCATCCTCTTTGTCAATAAAGAGGTATCCTCTCTCTACAATAGGAATCTCAAACTGACTAATTTGATACCCTTTTGGAAGGTCAGGATAGAAGTAGTTTTTACGGTTAAAAATCGATTTTTTATTTATTGTTGCATCGATAGCCCAACCAAACATCATTGCTTTTTTTACAGCCTCTTCATTGATAACTGGCAAAGCTCCAGGAAGAGCCAAACATACAGGACATGTATTTTTATTTTGTCTTTGTGCAAAACTTGTGGGACATGAACAAAACATTTTTGTCTTTGTATTGAGCTGCACATGGACTTCTAGTCCAATGACTACTTCAAACTCCATAAAATTCCTTTTGATTTTTCTTTTTATTTTACTCAAAGCTTGATAAAAAGGGGATTAATCGCCATTTTGCTCCATATTTTTTTCGTTACTTTTTTGTAATAGCAATTGCTATATAATTAAAAAAAAGGAGGTCATCATGCGTGTATTCATAATCTTTATCTTTTTTACACTCTCATTAGCTGCAGAGGGTAGCTATGTTGTAGATCTTGTTAACTTTCTTCAACAAAAGAGTTTCAAAATCAATGGGCTGTTTTACCAATATGATTTTGAAAAAGATGGAAAACAAGAACGAAGTGACTGGCTCTATATCACAAACGATAAAGAGAGAAAACCATATCGCCTCATGGGTAAACCTCCAACTGATAAAGATGCTTTTGGATGGCTTTTGCTTCCTCGTATCCCCCAAGATCTGCATCTAAACAAACCTAGCGGATACTTTGTCAAAATAGATTTTCCAAAAGATTATGAGCTCTATGGGCAAAAACATGCTAGTGCTTTTTCATGGATATATATTACACAAAACAGAGTCTATAAACTCATGGGTGCAAAGCCAAATCACGATTTTGACTATCTCGATATTGATGGCGATGGTCATCCAGATCCATTACCAATAGAAGATGTTTTTATCGATGCACAGTCTAGCACCGTTACATTTGCAAAAAATAAAAAACAGATACATACAATAAGTGCAGGATGGTATCATACATGTGCTATTGTAGGAGAAGAACATGAAGCATACTGCTGGGGCAGTAATAAGTATGGGGAGCTAGGAAATGGTACTACTGCTGATGCACAACCACCACAAAAAGTAAAAAATCTCCACAACATTACTACGATATCAGCAAGTAAAGAGTATACTTGTGCAACTCTTGCAGATGGTAGTGCGTGGTGCTGGGGAAGAAACCAATATGGAAAACTTGGTAATGGAAAAGTTGATAAAACTGAATTTACCTTCACAGGATTGGCTTCATATATTCCATTTGAGCAACAGCTCTACACATCTGTTCCTACTCGTGTTTTAACACAGCCTCAAAAGCCTTTACAAAATGTTAAAAGTATAGAAGCTGGCAGTTGGCATGGATGTGCTTTGCTAGAAAATACCCAAGTAATGTGTTGGGGAGAAAATATGTATGGAGCATTAGGCATTGGACTTCGTCCTGATGAGAAGAACTATGCACAGATTATCCAAGATGTTGTCTACAATCACAACAAAGATGTTTTTAAATATATCTTTTGGCCATACGCACTTGAGGTTATAGAACAGCCTCTTAATCCTATGATGAAAATGCCTACACGCCTTTTTAATAATGTAAAAATGGTAGCTGCTGGAAGTAGTGATCATACCTGTGCACTCCTTCAAAGTGGTAATGTCAAATGTTGGGGGTGGCATGGAGGAGATGAACTGGGATTTAAAAGTGATTTGGACTATGCACCAAATCCATTTTATAATGTAACAAATATTGATAATACACCACTTACCAATGTAAAAAAAATTGTTGCTGGTGGGGATCACACATGTGCACTACTCAACAGTGGAACAGTAAAATGCTGGGGACACAACAATTTTGGACAGTTAGGAAATAATAGCACTGAGCCTTCAGATCATGCTGTGTATGTTCGCACTCAAAGTGGTGAGATTTTTGATCATATAGCTGATATTTTTTGCGAACGCGGTTATCATACTTGTGCACTTACAGATACCCATGAACTCTATTGCTGGGGAGATAATAGATATGCTCAATTAGCACGAGATCCACAAACTTATTCTTACATTCCTTATCCAGTAAAGATAAATCTTCCAAGTTTAGTAAAACTTGCGGCTGCAGGAGGTGGTGGA
The DNA here is from genome assembly GCF_027946175.1 of Nitratiruptor tergarcus DSM 16512. Taxonomy (NCBI): domain Bacteria; kingdom Pseudomonadati; phylum Campylobacterota; class Epsilonproteobacteria; order Nautiliales; family Nitratiruptoraceae; genus Nitratiruptor; species Nitratiruptor tergarcus. The sequence goes on along the minus strand of NZ_AP026671.1, from coordinate 520,951 downwards.
ACTTCACCTTTAGAAGGTAATATTTATGATGGTGGACACACATGTGCTGTGACAGTAGATAATCGCATCTATTGCTGGGGTAGCAATAAATATGGGCAGATTGATCTAAATTTACAAAAAGAGATGATCACAGAGCCAAAAGAGATTACACTTCCTTAAGCTTTACTGTACAAAATAGCGTATAGAGGCAAAGCCTCTTGCGCCTTTCATGCGCACTTTATGTATTTGTCTCTGTGAAATAATTCCACCTAAAGCAATTACAGGTACTTGTGCACTTTTAACTATCTTGCGTAAATTCCCAAGCCCTTTTGGCTCACCCTTACCAGGAGAATAAAAGATAGGGCTAAAAGTAACAAAGTCAGCGCCATATCTTTGTGCTTGGAAAATCTCTTGTATATTATGAGTACTTGCTATTACTATAAGACCCGCTCTTTTGGCTCTTTTAATCATTTGGAGTTTTTTTGAAGGAAGGTGAACACCATTAAAACCTAATCTTTTGGCAAGTCTGTAGTCTCCATTGAGAAATACTTTTTCAATTTTTGCCAATCTTGCTGCATACAAAAAAGCTTTAGCACCTCTGTAAAGATTTGCACTCATCTTATCCCGAAAGCAGGCAAAATGAGGGGAGTGTTTATGTTTAATATGTAGTAGAGTTTTTTTTATTCGCCAGCTCTTGTTTCCAAAATATTTGGGTTCTGAAATGAGATAGGAAATAAAGCTTTCTCTACTTTTCCAATCGATGCTGTATCTCCTGCAAAAGCCTGGTTTGCTTTTTCATCTCTTTGAGTTTTTCGATCTGAAGATTTGCCATTTCCAATAAAACTATTATAAAAAGCCAAAAAGCTGCTATAAGAAGAGAAAGTGCAATTGCAAAAATGATACTTGAGTGATACGTAGTTATAAAAACAAAAAATACAGATATTCCCATAAGCGTCCAAAGGACGCCAAGGAGAAAGCTAATAACATTTTCCAGCAGAGGGGTTCTCATATCCTATAAAGACTCTTCATGCAGTAAAACTGCACCTGCAAGATAAACATAAGTAAGAATCATGAAAATGAATGTTTGTAAAAAAGCAGAAAAAAGCAACAAAGCAAAACCTGGAAGTGGCACAATCCAAGGAGCCAACATAAGGAGTACCCATAAAAAGAGATCGTCACCTTTGATGTTACCAAAGAGACGGAAAGAGAGTGAAATGATTCTTGAAATATGAGAAACAATTTCAATAGGAAACATCAAAGGAGCCAAGATCTTTACAGGACCAGCAAAGTGAGCAAAATAGTGAACGACTCCATTTTTTCTAATACCTTCAAAGTTATAATAGATAAACACAATGAGTGCAAGTGCTAATGTAAAGTTGATATTCCCTGATGGCGATTCAAATCCTGGAATAATTCCTATAATATTTGCCAAAAATATAAAAAGTCCTAAAGTTGCTATCAAAGGTAGATACTTTTTTGCATAACTCTCACCTATAACATCTCGACCCATAGCAATAACGCCATCCAGATAGGCTTCCATCACATTTTGACACCCCGTAGGAACTACCTTAAGGCTTCTTGTTGCAAGTTTTGCCATAACAAGTGTAAGCAGTGCTGCTAATAGCATGTGCGATACAAACAAAAAGGTGTGATTTTCCGATATAGCACCAAAAAAGGTAAAAATGCCCTCCATAAACGCTCCTCTTTCAAAATTTTGCTAATTTTACCTAAAAGTTAATTAAATAAATTTAAATTACACCCGTTTGTCCTAAACGATAGAGAGCAAAATCGTATTTTACTGGATCATGAGGATCAAACTTTTTTAAATTATTTGTCAGCTCCATTGCAGCCGCAAGATCATACTGTTTTCTATGTAAAAGCCCCAGTTTTCTTGAAACATTGAAAGTATGTGTATCAAGAGGTATGATGAGATCACTTTTTTCAACACCACTCCACAGTCCCATATCCAAATCGTCTTTGCGAACCATCCAGCGCAAAAACATATGCCAGCGCTTATATGCACTTACTCCTTTATATTTTAAATGTGGAAGCTTACCAAGTAAAAAATCGTAACCAGGACTACTAAACCTATTGATTTTTCTCAAAGCAGCAATAAGACTCCTTAGCCCTCCCATTACAGAGCCATCTTTTTTGTACCCTTGTAAAAAGTGCTCTTGTAAAGAATCAATTCTTCGAAGTGTAATAAATAGATTAGCTACGTCTTGAGAGTTTTGAAAACGGTAGTAGGAAGTGATTTTTTTGATCTCTTTTTCACTGCATGCTAAAAGAGAAAAATCGAGACTTTTTAAAAACTTTACAATCTGTTTAGCATTACCATACGCAAAAAGTGCACACACTAATGCAATCTTTTCATCTTTGTATTTGCGCGCTACAAAAAGTGGATCGGGATGATCTTGTGGATGTTTGGAACGATGCAAAAACTCTTTTCGTGCCAACTCTAAAGAGGCTTTTAGATCGTCAAAAACTAAAATGCTCTCCAAGATAGTGTTTCCGTACAGCTGGGTTTTTTGCTACCTCATCACTTTTACCACTAGCCAAAATCTGACCATCTTTGAGCACATATGCTCTATCACATACGCTCAGAGTCTCTCTCACGTTATGATCTGTTATAAGAATACCAATACCTGCATTTTTGAGCTCTTCTATAATTTTTTGAATATCTGTCACAGCAATAGGATCAACACCAGCAAAAGGCTCATCGAGGAGCAAAAATTTTGGACGAATCACAAGGGCTCTTGCTATTTCACAGCGCCTTCTCTCTCCTCCACTCAAAGCTTTTCCTAGTCTATGGCGAATAGGCTCGATATTGAAAAGCTCCAAAAGCTCATCTACAACCTTTTCACGTTCCTCTTCATTTGCGATAGTAGCTTCTGCTGCTATATAGAGATTATCTTCAACTGTAAGATCTTTAAAAATACTCGATTCTTGTGGAAGGTATCCTATGCCAATTTTTGCCTTTTTATGTAAAGGCTCTTTTGTTATATCTTTCTCATCCATCAAAACTGTTCCTTCACTAGGCTCCACGAGCCCACAAATCATATAAAAAGTCGTTGTTTTCCCAGCTCCATTTGGCCCAAGAAGCCCTACGACTTCACCACTTTGCAATTGTAGATCTACACCTTTTACTATCTCTTTATCTTTGATACGTTTTTTGAGATTTTTTGCTATGAGAGTATGCATTCGTAAACTCTTTTCTCTTTTTGTGGCGTAATGAGGATTTTCAAATAGGAAAATCCACTTTGTCGTAAAAACTCTTCCATATTTTCATCAGCCCACTCTATAAAATGGTATCCAGGCTTTTCTAACTCTTCAAAAAGTCCTAATTCTAAAAACTTCTCAAATCCTGCATTATAGAGATCATAATGATAAATATCTCCTCCATATATCTGCTGTATAGAAAAAGTAGGAGATGTCACTGGCTCTTTTTTTGCAAAAGCCTTCACTAATGTTGTCTTCCCGCTTCCAAGTGTCCCTTGCAAAAGAACTATTTTTTTCCCACTTCTTTTTATACATGCAATAACTTCATCAAGATTATGAAGATCTGCTTCTATTTTCATTTTACCTCTTGACTCACTTGTATAATCTTTTTAAGCTTTTCGCCCGCTTTTCCACTCTCGATTGCATCTTTTGCTAATGCAATACCCTCTTCAATCGTTCTTACTTTTCCATCCGCATAGAGCGCTGCTCCTGCATTGAGCAGTACCATATCTCTTTTTGCTCCTTGGAGTTTGCCTTCTAAAATATCTCTTGTTATCTTGGCATTCTCTTTTGCATCGCCCCCTTTGATCGCTTCAAAACTAGCTCGCTTTATACCAAAATCTTCTGGGGTTATTTCATAATATGTAATTTCATCATCAATAAGCTCAGCAACATAGGTTTTACCACTGATACTTATCTCATCCATTCCCTCTTCACTCGAAACCACCAACGCTCTTTTTGCACCAAGCTCTTTAAGAGCCTCAGCCAACTTTGGAACAAACTCTTTGTCAAAGACACCTAAAAGATACTTTTTTGCTCCAGCTGGATTGGTGAGAGGTCCTAAAATATTAAAAATAGTTCTATGAGTAATACTTTTTCTAATTGGCATAATATGCTTCATCAATGGGTGGTGATTTTTGGCAAATATAAAGCAAAACCCACACTGTTCTAGCATCTGCACCTGCTGCTGGGGCATTAAGTCAAGCTCAATGCCAAGAGCTTCAAGCATATCTGCACTACCACTTTTACTTGTAACGCTTCTATTGCCATGTTTAGCAACATAACAGCCAAGAGCTGGCAAAAGCAGTGCAACTGTGCTTGAGACATTGAAGCTACCACTCTTATCTCCACCTGTTCCAACTACATCGATAAGTTTTTCTTGAAGTGTTGGAGGGATTGGAAGTTTTATAGAGTGTTTGCGCATAATTTTTGCTGCTGCTGCAATCTCTTCAGCACTCTCGCCCTTTTCATAAAGCTCTATTAAAAATTTCTTAGCCTCATCCTCACCCATTGCATTCTCAAAAAGTTTTGTAAATTTTTCATAACTCATATCTCACCTCTGTATAGATATTTTATAATAAATGGCGGTATGACAGTGGTAACCACTATCACCAAAACTAAAGCAGCATACGTCATATTATCTAATATATTTGAAACTCTTCCCATTTCAGCAAAAATGAGTCCTACCTCACCTCTTGGTATCATAGAAACACCAACAATAAATCTCTTTTTGAGTGTGAGCGGTAAAAAAAGAGCTCCTAAAATTTTACCAATAACTGCTATTAAAAATATAGTTCCAAATAGATACCAAATCTGCGGCTCATCCCAAGCAATCTCTTTGAGATTCATAGATAGTCCCACTGCAACAAAGAAAAAAGGGGTAAAAAGATAGACCAGTGGCATAATTTCGGCTTCGAGTTTTTGCGAAAACTTCACATCATAAGACAAAGCGACACCAAAAGGGAGAAAAAATCTACGAGAGAGTGCAAGACCTGCTGCAAATCCCCCTATTATCTCTGGACTTCCAATCTTTTTGGCAAACCAAGCAAAAAACAGCACAAGCATAAAAACAGAAGTTGGTAAAAGTCCTGGTATCTCATTGGTATCGTGATATTTTTTTATCAAAAATGCAATAATTTTTGCTGCTATCGGAGCAATTATAAAAAATCCAACTATAAATAAAAAGACTTTTGAAACATTTATAAGACTTACATTCCCAGTACTTGAAAACTCATATAAAATAGCAAGTAAAATTACACCCAGTAAATCGTCAAGAACTGCTGCACCTACAACTATTTCACCCTCAACTGAATCTCTTTTTTTCAAATCTTGTAAAACTCGTACCGTTATGCCGATACTTGTTGCTGTAATTGTACCGCCTATAAACATAGATACCACAATATCAAAACCAAAAAGATAGTATGAGAGTGCTGTTCCAAATATAAAAGGCAAAACAAAACCTGCAACTGCCACAAATGCAGACATCCATCCTGTTTTTATTAATCGCTTGAGATCTGTTTCTAGTCCAACTTCAAAAAGCAGCAAAATAATTCCAATTTCAGCTAAAAGTTTGATAACTTCATTCAGTTCAACAATCCCAAACACTGAAGGACCAAGAAGAATACCAGCAAAAAGTTCGCCCAAAACAGGGGGCATAGATAGTTTTCTAAAAATTTCACCAAAAAGTCGAGCACTAAATAGAATTATAAGGATTATTAAGAAAAAGTCGTGTGGATGCATCTACATCTCTTTTACATATTCATGCATTCTTGCTTTAGGAACATTTTTTGTTGTAGGAATTGCCAAAACTTTATAGCTTTTATCCCCTTTGAGATACTTTATAGTAATAATATCACCTACTTTTACCTCTTTGCTCGCTTTTGCAATTACGCCATTGAGTAAAACAACCTCATTTTTGATCATATCCTGCGCAACGCTTCTACGCTTCACAATATTGACGGCATTCATAAACTTATCGATTCGCACCCCTCAAACTCCAATAACGCTTTTTTTATTTTAATGCCACCATTATAACCACCAATACCTTGTTTTGAAATAACTCTATGACAAGGAACGACAATGGCATAGGGATTATATTTCATAATCTGACCTACAGCTTGGGCTGCTTTTGCATTTCCGCTACGCATGGCTACTTCTTGATACGTCAAACAAGAACCAAATGGAATTTTTTGTGCAATTTCTCTTACTCTTTGTGAAAAATATCCTTTTGCTTTTGCCAACGGTAAGGTAAAAGGCACGATTTTTTTCGAAAAATAGTTCCTAAACCACTCTTTCGTTTCTAAAACAAGTTCATTTATTCTTTCTTCATTTTGCTCCTGCACAAAATGAATCTGTAGAAGATTTTGATCATTTGCGATGATTTCAATAATTCCTATTGGTGAAACACAATAACCGCTATATAATTCCATATCTTTTGATAAATGCATCATCAATATCCAAAATTCCTCTTTCTCTTAAACTCTTAACAACCTTTTTGTCGCACACCACATCAGGTGGCCATTCTCTATCAAAATCATCGATTTTAGGATCTTTATTTGTCCCATCAACCATGATAAACGGCTCCAAGACAACATCTCTTTTTGCATCGATATTATTCACTACCCGCCAAATGAGCATGTAAGGATTATTGAGATCATCAAAATCGTTTACAATCACTAAAATCTTGCAATGTTTTTGCAGCTCTCCAAGCTTTGTGAAAAGCTCTTTTACACTTTTTTCTTTTTTATAAGAAGTCACTACAATAGGATTTTTGGTATCTGTCATATACTGTTTTACATTCAAAAAATTGCTATCAATGCTTTGCAGTTTTTCAAGAAGTTCTTCATCGCTTACAAGCTCCTTCACTCCCTCTTTTACCTCTTCACCTGTTGCATCAATTCCAAGTTTGCCGCCCTCAAATTGCTTTGGACTAGAGTGATCAAGATGATCCACTACTCCTTCACTTATTAAAAGCCTCTCAGGTGTAATGCGGTTGCATATATATTTTGTAATTGCTTCATAGTCTGTCAAATCTGGAGCATCTTTATCCGCAAATATTGCATGCTTGACAAAACTCATCTGCCCCACTCCCCAAAAGGCGTGCATAAACTGCTTTGCATGGGCAGGATAGCGTACATCCATTTTAGCCAAGATCAAATTGTGAAAGACTCCATTTTCTGGCATATGATAATCTATTAAGTCGCTTGCAGTTGTCTTTAGAAGCGGCAAAAAGATCCGCTCTGTCCCCCATCCCATATATTTATCCTCTAAAGGTGGCTTTCCAACAACAGTTGCTGTAAAGATAGGATCTTTTTTAGCAGTTATTTTTGTTACTTCCATGACAGGAAAAGCCTCTGGTAATGTATAGTATCCCGTATGATCGCCAAAAGGCCCTTCTATTTCAAAACTATTTGGATCCACATACCCTTCTATCACAAAATCTACATCTCTTGGAATCCATATATCGTTGGTGAGCGATTTTACAAGCTCTGGGTTTTCATTGCGTATAAATCCATATAACAGAAGTTCAAATACCTTTGGAGGCATTGGGGCCTGTCCACACCAAATATAGAGCGGATCCCCACCAATTGCAACAGTCACTGGCATTTTTTTGCCAGCTTTTTTGTACTCATGAAAAAAGTGCGCTCCATCTTTGTGGATCTGCCAATGCATTCCAAGATGCATGTCATCATAGACTTGGAGTCGATACATCCCTACATTTTGCACATTTGAGTGCAAATCCTTTGTATAGACCTGCCCGGTTGTTATAAATTTGCCACCATCGTGGCTCCACGTTTTTAGAATCGGCAGCTCATGGAGTGAATCGATTTCTATCTCTTGACACTCTCCTTTTTGAGACAGCCTTTTTGGAAAAACATTTTTGAGTTTAAAAAGGGTTGATAAAAGATCAAACTTTTCTTTCCATGTTGATGGAGGCTTGAGATGCAAAAGCTCTTCAATCTCTTCTGCGATCATATCTGGATGCTTGCCAAGAATCTTTGTAGTAAGCTCAAAATTTGCAAAAATATTCATCAAAACTGGATACTCATACTTTTTATCCAATTTTCTGTCTACCGGGTTGGTAAAAAGAAGAGGTTTAGAATCAGCTTTTTTGACTTCTATATAGGCAATATGGGGAATCTCAAGATTGACATCAAGCTCTTCATCAATGATTTTGAGATTGCCCTCTTTTTGTAAGAAGCTTATAACATCCATAAAAACGCCTTTTTTAGTAAAAATTATAACAAAAGTTAAATAGGACAAAATTACTCTTATTTTAATGCTAGCAAATAAGAGAAATTTTATCTTATTTGTGTTACATTACTCATAGACAAACCAAAGGGGTAAACAATGGGAATGGAAAAAGTTGATAAAATCATCAACTCTGACTATGAACTTGGTTTTGAAGTTGATGTAGAAGAGGAAAAAGCTCCTCCTGGGCTTACAGAGGAGACAATACACTTTATTTCAAAGAAAAAAAATGAGCCAGAATGGATGCTTGAACTTCGTCTCAAGGCATTCCATGCTTGGCAAAAGATGGAAGAGCCTCATTGGGCAAAAGTCACCTACCCACCAATAGATTATCAAGCAATTAGCTACTGGGCTGCACCAAAAAAGGCACTAGAGAGCCTTGATGAAGTAGATCCAGAGATTTTGCGTGCATATGAAAAACTAGGGATTCCACTTGAAGAGCAAAAGCAGTTAGCTGGTGTTGCAGTAGATGCCGTATTTGACTCAGTATCAGTTAAAACAACATTTGTTGAAGAACTTGCAAAACTAGGAATCATATTTTGCTCAATATCTGAAGCAATCCGCGATTATCCAGAGCTTGTAAAAAAATATATGTTTAGCGTTGTTCCTATGACAGACAACTACTTTGCAGCACTCAACTCAGCTGTCTTTAGTGATGGTACATTTGTTTATATCCCAAAAGGTGTGAGATGCCCTATGGAGCTTTCAACCTATTTTAGAATAAATGCACAAAACACAGGGCAGTTTGAAAGAACTCTCATCATAGCTGATGAGGGAAGCTATGTAAGCTACAACGAAGGGTGCTCGGCTCCAAGTCGCGATGAAAACCAACTCCACGCAGCAGTCGTTGAACTCATTGCTCACAAAGATGCCCACATCAACTACTCTACCATACAAAATTGGTATCCAGGTGATGCAGAAGGCAATGGGGGTATTTATAACTTTGTTACAAAAAGAGGCCTTTGTGAGGGAGAAAATTCCAAAATTACTTGGACACAAGTTGAGACGGGTTCAGTGATTACTTGGAAATATCCAAGCTGTATTCTCAAAGGAGACAACTCTGTTGGAGAGTTTTACTCTGTTGCCATTACACGTCTTGCTCAGCAAGCAGATACTGGTACAAAAATGATCCATATAGGAAAAAATACAAAGAGTGTTATTATCTCCAAAGGTATTAGTGCACAAAAGGGACAAAATAGCTATAGAGGATTGGTAAAAATACATGAAAATGCACAAGGTGCAAAGAATTTTAGTGAGTGTGATTCACTCCTCATAGGTGATCGCTGTGGTGCGCACACATTTCCATATCTTGAGAGCAAATGTGCACATGCACAAATAGAGCATGAGGCAACAACAAGTAAAATCAGTGAAGAGCAGCTTTTCTATCTTCGCCAAAGAGGAATAAGCGAAGAGGATGCAGTGAGCATGATAGTTCATGGATTCTGTAAAGATGTATTAAATAAACTCCCAATGGAGTTTGCAGTAGAAGCAAAAGCATTATTAGATTTAACATTGGAAGGAAGTGTAGGATGAGTACAATGATGGAAATAAAAAATCTCCATGCAAAAATCGGGGAAAAAGAGATCCTCAAAGGAATAGATTTAGAGCTTTTTAAAGGTAAAGTACATGCTGTAATGGGACCAAACGGTGCTGGAAAATCGACTCTTTCTAAAACAATAGTCGGTCATCCAGATGTAGAGGTAACTGAAGGTGAGATAATTTACAAAGGCAAAAATATCGTTGATATGGAGCCAGAAGAGAGAGCATTAGAAGGGATCTTTATGAGCTTTCAGCACCCTGTAGAGATCCCTGGTGTCAATAATGCCTATTTTCTTAGAACTGCTCTCAATGCAAAAAGAAAACATCAAGGGCTTAAACCTCTCAATGCAGCAGAATTTTTACGTCTTCTCAAAGAGAAAATAAAAGAACTTGGTATGAAAGAGGAGATGATTCATAGAAGTCTCAATGAGGGCTTTAGTGGTGGTGAAAAGAAACTCAATGAAATTTTACAGATGGAGATATTAGAGCCTGATTTTATTATTCTTGATGAAATTGATTCAGGGCTAGATATCGATGCACTTAAAAAGGTAAGCGAAGCTATCAATCAAATGCGCTCACCTGAGAGAACTTTTATGATAATTACCCACTATCGTAAAATTCTCGATTATATCAAGCCAGATTACGTTCATGTTCTTAAAAATGGTAAAGTCCTTAAAACTGGCGGTATTGAAATCGTTGATGCTCTTGAAAAAGAGGGATATAAAATATTTGGGGAAGAGTGATGAAAGTATTAGATATCAATCTCGAGCAGTTTGAAACTAAAAAAGCTCTCATACAAAAACTAAAATCGATGGGGCTGCCAACCCCAAAGACGGAACATTATCGCTATTTTGGTATTAAACCGATCTTTGATAGAGATTATGAGTTTATCAAACCAAAAGTTGCAAAACCAGAAATTGCAGACTATATTGAAATTGTAGATGGGACTGTCACAAAAGCTCCAAAAAATATCTATATCGAGATGCAAAAAAATCCAAAAATTGATGACAGTCACTACGACCAGGTATACTACATCAACCACCTTTTAAGCGATAATGTAATTCATATAGAGTTTGAAGAGGAGTGTGAAGTCAAAATCGTACAAAAATTCACTCTCTCAAATGCATTCTCACCCTATCGTATCAAACTTTCTCTAGCGCCAAATATAAAAGTTAAATTGGTTGAAGAGCATTTGGTATTAGCGAATGAATCACTCTATTTCTATGGATATGATATAGATGTGCCACAAGATGCACATCTTACTTTCATTCAAGATCGCAATAGTAATTTTGATGAATTTGCACTCATCGCTCCACACAGCATACGATGTGCAAAGTCGAGTAGATTAGATCTCTTTACGATAGATTTTGGCACAGCTAAAACGTTGCATAATTACCATATAACACTTGATGAGTATGCCGAAGTGGATGCAAACCATGTAATATTTGCAAGCAAAGAGGCAAAACTGGGCAATACTTTTCATATCGAAAATAGAGGAAAAGAGTCAAAAACATCGCAGCTATCACGCAATATCCTCAAAGATAAAGCGAGGGGTATTTTTGATGGACTTTTAATAGTCAAAAACCCTGCAAAATATAGCTCTATATATCAAGACTCAAAAACTATTCTTCTCAATGATGGCGCTTACATGGTAAGCAAGCCGCAAATGGAGATATATACCGAATATATTCTCGAAGCAACGCACGGCTCAACAACCGGGCATATAGATGAAGAGGCGCTCTTTTATCTCAGACAGCGCGGTATTGCTGAGCCTCTTGCAAAAGAGATGATAGTTTTGAGTTTCCTCAATGAAATCTTTGAAAAAATGCAAGATGATGAAATAAAACAGGAGTTTATAAAACTTTATGAGGAGGGGCAATGAGTGAAGAAAAAAAAGAGCTCTACGCTATTCCCCTCGAAGAGCGAGAGATTGAAGTAGATGATGATGGAATCAAAGATATTGAAGAACACAATAAAAAGTATGGAGATCCCGAAACGATAAAAAAAGAGATTATTAAATATCTCAAAACTATTTATGACCCAGAGATCCCCGTCAATATTTATGACCTTGGACTTATTTACGATCTTAAGCTCATCCGTAGAGAAGATGGATGGAAAGCTATCATCACTATGACGCTTACAAGCGTTGTCTGTCCTGTTGGAGAGAGTATCGTAGAGCTTGTAAAAAATATCGCCAATAAAATTGATGGACTTGCTGAAGTAGAAGTAAATCTTGTCTTCGATCCACCTTGGGATAGAAGCAGAATCAGTGATGAAGCAAAACTTGTTCTGGGTATGATGTAGCCCTCGGGCTACTCCATCTCCAAACTCATCAGATACATTTCCTCCCCATCTACAATAGAGAGTTCAACAGAACCACAAGAGGAGCATTCAAAAAAGAGTGTCTCTTTTGGAAATTCAATTACTCTCTCACACTTTTTACAACGTGCAACGATAGGCTGTATGTGCATAGTAAGTTCTGCACTCTCGCAAATTGTCCCCTCTTTAAATGTATCAAAAGCAATTTTAAGTAGGTGTGGTTCCACGCCACTTATGACACCAATTTTTACAACGACTTTTTCTACTTTCGTGGCGTTATGTTTTTTCGCATTCTCTTCAATTAGATCCAGCATGCTTTGCACTATGGAATACTCATGCATTTACTCTCCTATGTTTTGCAATTCTTAGAGGCGTTTTGGTTGGGCATATTTTATAGACAAAATTGTGGCGCAGTTTGTGAAAATCACTTTTTGGATCCCAAAACTGAGGATACATTTTCTCAAGTTCATTTTCTACGCACTCTTGAATATACTCTTCATCCTGCTCTAGCCGATCTCTCTTTTGATCAAGTAGTTCATAAAATCTCTCTTCATCTTGTGCTAGTTGCAATGCATATGATTCAACCTCTTGAAAATCTTTGAAAACTTCATCAATAAGACCAATACTTTTGGCTTCTTGTGCATTGATAGGCAAGGCTTCATCCAAAAGTTTCTGTGCTATTTCATTTCCAACTCTTCGGGGTAGTGTATAAGTATGATATTCACTGCCGCTTAGGCCTATCGTTTTATAGTGAGGATTGAGTACGACACCACTTTTAGCAAAGACAATGTCTCCTGCAATCCCTAAAAATACGCCCCCTGCTCCTGCATTTGCCCTAAATGCAGTGATTGTTAAAATATCATCGCTAAAAAGGATCGTCTTAATGAGATTATTCATAGCGTTGATATTGCTCCAACCATCTTCACCTTGTTTTTTGCTATCTTCCAAAATTGTTAAGTGAATTCCGTTGCTAAAAAATTGCTCGCCACCCATTAAAACAAGAACATCCACTTCATCCCTTAATGTTTTTATCGCATATTTCAGACGGATACACTGCTGGCTACTCATAGCTCCATTATAGAAATCAAATGCCAAAAAGCCCACATTTTGTTTTTTATAAAATGTAATCTCTTTAAATGTCGGCAAATCTGGATCCACATACAAAGAAATGCGCTTTTCTTTGATTCCTTTAAGACGATCTTTTAGGACATAGGTTGAGGGGAGTTTGATTTGTCGAATACCATTTGTAATCTCAGTCATCTGCTGGATCCAAACGGCACCATCGATCGTTTTGATCAAAACTGCACCATCCCTTTTTGCCAGAATCTCTTTTGGTTTTGCCTCTTTTTTCTCAAGTCCCGTTTGTTCTTTGAGTGCTCCAAAAAAATAAACATCCATATCAAAAAAACGATCCCTTACACCTGGATAGTTATCAGAAGCATTTATTTTTCGTATAACTGTTTCACTACAATCTTTGTTCCAATCAATTGCTCTTACACTTTGTGTCACTTTTGGATGCAAAGGTTTTTTCGGATTTGTTAAAGGTTTTTTTCCACATTTTAGTTTCTCAATCAGTTCATCAACTAGCTCGATCGCCAAATCGCTCACTACTGTTCGATAGAGATATCCTTTCGTTGCATGTTCGGGCAAAGAGAAGTTTCTGTGTCCCCATACGGCTCCTGCATCAAACTCATCATCGGCTTCCAAAATAGAAACACCCCACTCTTTCATATTATTTAATATGGCATTATCGAGTGCATAGGCGCCTCTATCTCCGAAGGGACCAGGATGGATAATAAAGGTCGGGTATATGGTAAAAATTTCTTTTGGGATCTTTTTTGTAAGATAGGTGGCTAAAATGAGATCTGGCGCAAAAAGATCTGCACCTTCAATCATCTTCTCTTCATTGATAGCATACTCGACACTTACGTCAATCCCATGCTCTTTAAGGTGACAAAATATTTTCTGTGTCAAGCTGTTAAATGTGTTGCATAATAGAAGCACTTTTAGCATATTCTAGGAAGAATCTCCCCTGTTGGCATATCCAAAAAACGTTTCGTACCCCACTCGCTTTGTAGAGTTACACGACCCGGATAGGAATCACTCACCTCTCCGACAATTGCAGCATGAGGATTGTGTTTTTGTAAAATCTCTTGAGCCCTCATTGCATCATTTTGATCAACCACTATCATAAAAGTCCCCTCATTTGCCAAGACAAATGGTTCAAATCCGAGTATCTCGCATATTCCTTGTACCCCTTCATCAATACTAAGTCTGCCCTCTTCTATCTCCATCGTTGTATTGGTTGCCATGGCCCACTCGTTTAAAACTGCGGCAACTCCTCCTCGTGTTGCATCACGCATAGCTTTAATCTCAATGTCTGCTTCAATAAGTTCTTCTACAATTGGCCACAACGAGTTACAGTCACTTTCAATACTGTTCGCAAGCTCAATTCCTTCACGACCTGCAAAAATGGCAGCTCCATGTCTTGCAATGTCACCGCTTACTAAAAGTCTGTCTCCTACTGCAATATTTTCTTGTGAAGAGCTGATAACTCTCTCTCCAATGGCAGAGACATTTATATAGACTCCATCGCAACTTCCTTTTGGAACCACCTTTGTATCACCTGTCACAATCCATGCACCGTTGATGGAAAGCTCTTTTTTCATACTTCGTACGATCTTTTCAAGATCTCTCAGTGAAAACCCCTCTTCTATGATAAAGGAAAGACTTAGATACTTTGGTTTGGCTCCCATCATAGCCAAGTCGTTACAAGCTCCGGCAATGGCTAATTTTCCAATATCTCCACCAGGGAAAAAGATTGGAGAAATAGTAAATGAATCTGTCGTAAAAGCAGGATTTTCGAGTGGTGGTAAAGGTGTGGCATCTTCTGCTTTTGTAAGATATTCATTTTGCAAATGGCGCTGAATCGTTTTTTGAATAAGCTCCATATTTTCTATCCCGCCATTGCCCATGGCAAGGGTAACAACCTTTTTCATTGTACCTCCTGCAAAAGATTGCCGTACTTATAGTATGCCGCGCAAGCTCCTTCGCTACTCACCATGCAGCTACCCAATGGCTTTTGTGGTGTACAGGCAGTTCCAAAGACCTGACACTCGGTCGGTTTTGCCATGCCACGCAAAATATCGCCACAGATACAGAGTTTGTGATCCTCAATCTCCTCTTTTGGAAGGTTATAAAGCTTTTCAGCATCCAAATGTCCATACTCATCTTTTAATCTCCAGGCACTTTTGGGGATATTTCCAAGCCCCCGCCATTTGAAAAGTTCTCTTTTTTCAAAATACTTTTCAATCAATTTCTGGGCATTGAGATTTCCATAGCGATTGACACTTCTTTTATACTGAATCTCCACTTCGCATCTGCTTTCTAGGAACTGACGGACTAACATCAAAACAGCCTCCATCACATCCACCGGTTCAAACCCGGCTACAACCACAGGACGTTTGTATTTCGTTGGAAACTCTTCATAGATCTTGCTCCCCGTAATGACGCTTACATGACTTGGTCCCAAAAACGCGTCGATTTGGTTGTTGTAGCTGTCGATATGCTCATCACGGCTATCAATCAGTTCTCTCATCACTTCTGGTACCGTAACGTGATTGATGTGATAGAGAATATTACTTATCTTTTGCTTCATGGCATTCTCGATGAGTGCTGCCGTCATCGGTGTGGTAGTCTCAAAACCGATAGCAAAAAAGATCACTTTTTTCGTAGGATTCTCTTTAACTATTTTCATTACGTCCAATGGGCTATATACAAATCGTACATCTGCTCCCTTGCTTCTTGCATCTTGCAAGCTTCCTTGGCTTCCAGGTACCTTTATCATATCTCCAAGAGTACATAAAATTACATCCTCTTGCATAGCCAAAATATAGGCATGATCGATCCGCTCCTTTGGCATGATGCAGACTGGACATCCTGGACCATGGATGAAGCGAATATTTTTGGGTAAAAGCTGCAAGAGACCATACTTCATAATCGTGTGTGTATGTCCTCCACATACTTCCATGATATTGATAGGATGATCAAGTTTTTGCGCTTCTTGATTGATTGCTTTCGCAAGAGCTTTGATGGCTTTGGGATCACGGAATTTTTCATAAAAATCTTTAAGTTCCACTACCATCTCCTGGACAGTTGTCACTCTCATTGATAAGTTGCTTCTTTTCAGCCTCTTCCATCTTCTCAATAATCTCTTGATACAAAGCTATGGACTCTTTTGCATACTCCTCATCGATGATATTCATAGCATAGCCTATATGGATAAGCACAAAATCCCCTACTTTGACTTCATCTGCGATAAAATCTATTCCAACTTCTCTTTGCACACCCAATGTATCAACAAGCGCCGTACATTTATCATGATCGATGCTTACAACTTTGCTTGGAATGGATAGACACATCAGCGCATCTCCTTTTTAAATATAATCCACTGAGCCACTCTTTTTATAGACTCTTCATCTTTTGTAGAGACTTCCAAAATATCAACATTTGGTTTGAGTCTTCTTGCTCTCTTTTTGGCTTTTTGCACGTCAAAATCAAAGTATGGCAAAAGATCTGTTTTTGTAATGAGTACAAGATCTGCTTGTCGAAACATCACCGGATACTTTTCTATCTTGTCATCTCCTTCGGGAACACTGACTAAAACGATATTGAGATGTGCTCCTACATCATAACTTGCAGGACAAACCAAATTGCCAACATTTTCGATAAAGCAGACATCAATATCACTTAAATCTATATGATGTAATCCATCATGTACCATAAAAGCATCCAGATGACATGCGCTTCCTGTAGTGATCTGGTAAGCTTGAATCCCTTTTGCTCTGATACGATCTGCATCCCTGTTTGTTTCCAAATCTCCTTCAATCACTGCAAATTTGAATCTATCTATTTCAGCTAACTTCTCTAAAAGCGAAGTCTTACCACTTCCAGGACTGCTCATGAGATTGATTGCCAAAACACCGGCTTTATCAAAATGAGCCCTGTTGTGGGCTGCTTCATGATCATTTTTATCCAAGATTTTTGTAATCACTTCAATCGTTTTTGTATCATTTAGCTGGGGATTTGTATGAAGCTCATGTTTGTGATCATGATGGTGATGGTGTTCAGTTATACTACATCCGCAATCTTTGCACATTTTGACTCCTTAGATAAACATATTTGTTCCAACTATCAACGAGATTGCTCCCGCTGTAGCAAACGCTACCCGTATATTTTTTTGTGTTTTAAGTAGATTCTCATTGATTAAAGATATAAAATACCCAAACATTAAAAAGACCAGCATTACACCAATCGTAAAACTAGCGACCATCATCAAGTTCACTTCATGATGAGCGATAGCACTCAGCGTAACCAGCATACCTCGCACACCACCAATTCCCATAAGCGTACCAACTGTCAAAGCAGATGTTACTTGTTTTTTTTCACCATGCCCATGCTTTTTGCCATACCATATATGAATATGCTTTTTGCCGTCATGTTCGTGCCATCCTACATTGATACGACCAGTCAATGCCATAAAAAGCAAGAAAAGACCAATTGCAATAATTACGCTTGAGCTGGCGTAATCACCCCATGCAAGAATTGTTTTGCTAATATCGATATGCTGTAAAATTTTTGCAAAGATAAAAAGAGATACCCCATGTCCTATAGCAAAAGCGAGTGTGATTAGCATTGTTTTCTTTTTGCTTTTACCAATACTAAAATCGGTAATGGCTGTAAGGTGATCTGGACCAAAAGCGTGTAATATTCCATACCAAAAGATTAATAGAAGCGGCAAAGAATCCATTGTTCTATCCTTTATAAGTGAATAGTTATTCATCATTATATGATAGTTTGGTAAAATAAAAATAAAAATGATATTATCTTCTATAAAAATGGGACCACATGCGATGTATCTATTGTAATGCACCCACTTATCTTCTTGGTAATGGCAATAGAAAATGCAAAATATGTAAAAGAAAATTTAGTCCAGCAAAAATAGCAAGAAAAGAGAAAATAATTGAGTGTTTTTGCAAAGATCTCTCTGTCAATGAATGTATGAGACGAAGCGGTTACAATTATGTTACTATTAAAAGTTATTATGATGCATTTCGAAAGAAAATTGCGGCTTTTATGGAAGAGGAGTACTTGAACCGTCAAGAGACAAGAGCATATGAAGAGTATATCTACTTGGAAAATTCAAAAGATCCAAAAAAAGATATTTTTGATGGATACAATTTTTTGACATTCGATTATGGAGGAAGAATCTACAACCTTTTGATGCCCGATCTGTCAAGATTTAAACCCTATTTCAGTGAAGATGGACTCAATGAAGTTTACTACAAAGAATTTAAAAATTTTTTACGGATCTCAAAGTTACAAAAAAATAGTCAAAACAGGCTTATTTACGATTTTTGGAGCTATTTGGAAGATTTATTGCCAAAATATAGAGGGATAAAAAGGGAAAACTTTTTCTATTATCTCAAAGAGGCTGAGTTTAAGTTCAATTTTGATTGTGAAAAACTAAAGGAAATAGTATGAGAAAAGTGGTTGTCATAGGCGGTGGGTACGGAGGAATAAAGGCTTTGGAAGAGTTTGCAAGAAATGATCAAAATATTGAAGTAACACTTATTGATCAACACACCTATCACTATCTTCAAACGGAGAGTTACGATCTCGTTGCTTCGAAAATTCCAATTCAAGAGAGTTTTATCTATTTGCCAACACTAGTTGCTAGTTTTGGCGAAAATTTTCATTTTATCCACGATGAAGCGGTTGTTATCAAAGAAGATCAAGTTGTATGCAAAGGAGGGACCTATCCTTTTGATTATTGCATTATTGCAACTGGAAGCGTGACAAAGTTTTTGCAAGGATTTGAGAAAAAAGGAAAACACTCTTTGGGTGTCAAAAGTCTGCGTGCGGCTCTTCATATAAAACAGTATTTTGAAGAGGAACTCTTTGCAAGGCTTGAACCCAAAAGAGCGCAAAGAAGTTTTCGAGTCATTGTCATTGGAGGGGGGTTGAGTGGGGTAGAGATAGCAGCCGAAATGCGATGCTATTTTAACCAGTATGTAAAAGAAAATGCCCTGAGTTGTGGAAATATCGAAATCCAACTTCTTTCAAAACATATTCTAAAAGGACTTAGTGAGAAAACACGTGATAAGGCTGTAAAAAGATTGCGACAATTAAGTGTTTCTTTAGTTCCTCAATATGTCAATGAAATTACAGAACAAAAGGCGATACTTAGTAGTGGAGAAACGATAGATTTTGATTTTGCAATATTTGCCGGAGGAATTGAGCCCTCACCTTTTATTCAAAATCTTGAAAATGAAAAAGATGCGAGAGGATTTTTGGTCGTTGATGAGTATTTGCGAGTAGAAAAAAATATCTTTGCTGTAGGTGATGTGGCAGTTTTAAAAGATAAAGAAGGAAACCTCATTCCTCCCACAGCACAAAGTGCTGAGCAAAGTGGAGTAATTGCCGCTAAAAATATCCTTCAGGCCATTTCCAATCAACCTTTGCAAAGAGCCAATATCAGACTGCGGGGACTTGCCATTGCTCTAGGTGGAAAATATGCGATAATCGTAACTCCTTTTGGTTTTCAAATCAGTGGGATTCTGGGTTGGATTGGCAAAAAAGCGATAGAAAAATGGTATAAATGGCCTCTTAAATTGAAAGCCAAGCAAGGGTTTGAAAAATTAACGGCGTGTAAAGGAGAAAAATGAAGATTCTTTTTGCCCCAAGTGAAGCGAAGCGATCAGGTGGTGATCATCAAAAGATGCAGTTCTGTTTTAATGTCGATAGAGAAGCGATTTTGCAAAAATATGATGACATTGTAAAACATGGAAGCAAAGAGGCAATATTGAAACTTTTCGGTACAAAAGAGTTATTGGATATAGATATTTTTCATTCCCCTACTCTTAAAGCAGTACGGCGATATACCGGAGTTGCTTATGAATATTTCGATTACGACTCTCTTCATCCGCTCTATCAAGAATTCATTGATGAGCATCTCATTATTTTTTCAAATCTTTTTGGGCCACTATGTGCAAAGGATTTGATTCCCTTTTACAAACTGAAACAAGGCGAAGCAGTTGGGGATATAAAACCAGAGAAATTGTACGCCCCCTTTTGTAAAAACTTGCTACAAGATGAGGAGATTTTAGATTTGAGGGCTGGATATTATGAAAAATTTTACAAACCAAACTTTTCTTTGAAGATGAAATTTATCAAAAATGGCAAAGTGGTGAGCCACTGGGCAAAGGCATACAGGGGGAAAATTCTTCGTCAAATTGCCGAAAATCAAATCGATAGCTTTAAAAAATTAAGAGATTTCTCTTTTGAAGGATTGCGGCTCAAAGAGATTATCAGCAAAAAAAGTGAAGAGATATGGGTGATGGAGATAGAGGAGCATTGATCGTTCATTTATAGTTTTCGAGAGCATACCAGAGTTGTCCCAGGCTGATTCCCCCATCATTTATAGGGATTTGTGTTGGAAAGAAGTAAGGGATGCTGTTTTGTTGCAGTTTTTTGATAGTATTTTCCAGTAAAGTTTTGTTTTGAAAGACGCCTCCGCTCAAAATAACCGGGAGTTTCTCTCTTTTTGCGATTTCGACAATAATAGCAGTAAGAGTATTTAAAAATTTCGTAGGAATATCTGCTTTTTTATCCTTGATAAGGGATAGAAAATCTATTGTAATGATCCCATCGTGAATATAAAACTCATATCGATCCTCTCTGGCTTGATATGCTTTTTCTACCAAGAGTCCGGTATAGCCTTCATACTCTTGGTATGTACAAAGCCCTGCCAGAAAAGCAACCGCATCAAAGAGTCTTCCAACGGAGCTCGTTTCAAAGCAGTTGATATTTTTTTCATAAGCAAGATTAAAGAGCTTGTCTTCTATTTCAAAACCATATTTTTTTAATAGGCTCCAAGCAATAAGCCTGATATCTTTAATAGCCTTTTCGCCACCAGCAATTTTTAGATAGTCAAAATGGTATTTTCTTTCATCACCTACAAACACCTCCCCACCCCATACTTTCCCATCATCACCATATCCAGTTCCATCCCAACTAAATCCCAAAAAGAGATTTTGTGACAGAGGATGGTGTGTAAGCTCCATCTCTGCCTTCGCAGCATAGATATGAGCCAAATGGTGTTGCATCTCGACAGTTGTAATATCCAAAGATTTTGCATACTGCGTAGTCTCATATCCCGGGTGTTTGTCGCATACGACAACTTCCGGTGAAAAATCGTAGATCTTTTTGAAATCTTCAATCACTTGTATAAAATAGTTATAGCTTTGAATATTTTTAATATCTCCAATATAAGGGGAGAGGATGATATTGTTTGAAAAACCAAGAGAAATTGTATTTTTTTGTCTAGCACCTACCGCTAAGATTGCAGGAAGCTGTTTAGAGAGATAAAAACTTTTTGGACCATATCCCCTGCTGAGTCTATAAAATAGTGGCCTATTATCTATACCAACTACCACACTGTCATCGCAACTTCGAACAATCTCTCGATTGTAATATAAAACTTTTTGCGTAAATCTTTTAATATTCTCTTCATCTTTAACAATTGGCTCATCCGAGATATTTGCACTTGTGACCACAAGAGGCGAATCAATCAAAGAAAAGAGGAGATAGTAAATAGGCGAATAGGGTAAAAATACTCCAAGCCTATCGATATCAGGTGCTACATCCGCAAAAATTTTTTTTGCTTTGACGATGACTATAGGGCGCTCTTTGGATGTAATAAGATTTTCTTCATATTCATTAATATGACAGACCTCTTTTATTTTCCCAATCGATTTAAACATAAGAGCAAAGGGTTTTTTAGGTCTTCTTTTGATTTGTCGGAGTTTGCAAGCAGATTTTGGCAAACAGACAAGATGGTATCCCCCTACTCCTTTGATAGCAACAATCTCACCAGTTAGAATATCCTTTACAACTGCTTCGATTGCTTCATATCCGCTCAATGATTCATAAAAGAGTTTAGGACCACAACTGTTACATCCAATCGGCTGTGCATGAAAAAAGCGACTATTTGGATCATGATATTCTCTTTGACACTCTTGGCACATAGGAAACTTAGCCATGGATGTGTTCTTTCGGTCATAGGGAAGATCTTTTATGATAGTAAATCTTGGACCGCAATTGGTACAGTTGATGAGAGGATAACGGTAACGTCTGCTTTGAGGATCAAAAAGATCTTGTAAGCACGCATCACAAATAGAGATATCTGGGGATAAAAAAGTCTCTTTTTGCCCCTCTTGGCTTTTGAAAATTGTAAAACTTTGGAAATTTTGTTTTGGAGTACTTTGGATTTGCAAAGAGAAGATTTTGGCAAGAGGCGGAAGGTTTGATTGAAGATGCTCTAGAAAAAGCTCCTCATTCTCACCCTCTATAACAATCTCTACACCATCGCTACAGTTACGGATGAACCCTGTGAGTCCAAGTTTATTGGCCAGTTTGTAGACAAAGGGACGAAAGCCCACTCCTTGGACGATCCCTTTGACAAATATTCTCATTGCACTCCCACAAGAGCGCTTTCGTTATCAATCGGATACTCGATATTTACCTTTGTCATAGGGGCATTTCTTGTAAACCTGCTAAAAAATGCACTGTTCGCGATAAAGGCTCCACATAGAACAATATGATTTGCCTTTGTTTCTCTATAGATTGAGACAGCTTGATTGCTTAGAAAATCACCTAATGATTCAAAAATGGAGTAGGCTATGAGCTTAGTATCAGCATCAGCCAAAACGAAACTCATGATAGATGCATAAAAACTTGAGTAATCAAAACTATTCTCCTCTACCCTGCAGTCAATACTTACTCCGCCTTTTCCTCCAAATGAGAAGCTTAGTTTATTGAATGAGTCGAGATTACCATCAAAACCTATTAGTCTAGCTGCTTTCAAGATAAAATTTTTCTGCTTTTCAAAAGCTTCATAACGCTTGGGAAATCTCTTTTGAAACTGCTCGACCACCTTTCGTTTTGGTTCAAACTTTATCTCGCCAAAATCGAAGACCTCTTTTGTAACCTGTTTTTTATAGAAGAACTTGACTCTGTTGAAAAAATAGACCCCAACAGTTGGTTCAGTTATCCCATGCTCTTTGAGGACGCTTTCAAAAACGGCTCTTGCCAAGTCTTGTACCCTTATGGAGGAGTGTTCTATGGGCTCTTCTTGAAATACTGTGATAGAGTCTGTCTCTACCTCTTTAAAATGTTCTACTTTATCGATGATACCGTTATGGAGCAAAAAAGATCCTATAAGAGCCGTTTTGGAACTGTTGCAATATTTTGGAAACAAAGATTCACTATTGGGGCGAAAAAAGGAGAAGTGTTTATTGATAAAATATTTTGGCGCTTCGTAAAATGTTATAGGAAGATCAAAATCGATGAAAAGATCCGCATCCTCTTTCTCATCAAAATAGCAAAAATCCTCATTGAGTGAAGCCATAAGAAGGGTTGTAAAACCATCCCATACACCGCACGCTTCTACAATTTCGCCACTACTTGATGTGAGATAGAGTTGGGGTCTTTCAATACTAAAAAGAGCTCTTTTTTCCATTGGCAAAACCAAAAACTCTTCATTTAGACGGTTGATAAGCACATAGCTTTGGTTGTCTTTTTCCAAATAGAATCGCTTATATCCTCTAAATGTTTTTATGCGAACCCTCTTCCCATCTTTGAGTGCATTGGCGGCAATGTCAAAGATCTGTTTATACTCCTCCTCTTCATTGGCAAACAGAACTTTTGAGCCTTTTTTGTCGGTAAGTTTGATAGGGATATTGCACTCTGTACAGGTAATGAGCGGATAGTTTTCGCGAAAAGGATTTGACTCTAGTTCTTCTTGGCACTCGTTACAGGGTTTGAAAAAATTTAACAGCGTATTTGGTCTTTCAAATGGATAGTGAATAAGAAAGCCACTTTGATAGCCACAAGAGTTACAGCTGGTAAATGGATAGTAGTATCTTCTTGAAGAGGGATCTAACATCTCTTTGATGCAGTTTGGACAAAGAGCGATAGAGGATGGAATATATGTAAGTGAGCCTTTTGATGGAGGATTTTCTTCACAAACTTGGACAATTTTAAAAAAGATGGAGTTATAAAGATGCTCATCCAGAGCTTTTGTAAACTCTTCAATATTTTCCTCAAATGTTACATAAATAAAGGGAAATTTTATTTCCAATTTTATAGAAGTATTTGTAAGTTCTGCAACTGCATGAATACGCTTTAAAAAATATGTTGTATGGGAATGATACTCAAACTGTAATGTCATTACACTCTTTCATTGAGGGGTTTGCATACTCAAAGATAATCGAGTCAAGCGTTTTATTGGCTCTTCTTTGATATTGAATACCGTTTTTTTCCAGCTCTTGCAAAAGCGTTTGTATGTAGCTGTCAAAAGATTCTCGCATGGTATCCGTTAAACCAATACCAACGCTTTCGATATCTTTTGGCACGATTCCAATAATATTCACTTGTGCGATGGATTCAAGCATACTGCAAATCTCAAGCATCTCCACAACTTCAACTTCATGTGCTGTTTTTCTATACTCTCCAAGCCCCAGTAAAACCTCACTAGGGAGATTATATATGGAGCCTGGAGCATCTTCGATGGAGACTGTATCCAATATCACTACTTTATCGTACTCTTGATAGTAGCGCATAAGTTTAAACCCCAGTGTCCCTCCATCGATAATTTCTACATCATCATCAAAGACAAAATTCTTCTCAAGATATTTTGAGGCATATACCCCAATACCCTCATCCATGAACAAAATATTGCCAATTCCTATAATTGCCGTCTTCAACATCACCCTTTTTTAAATTTATATCCACCAAAAACTATGGCAATATCTCCCTCTCTCCAAAAGATCGTTCTCCATACCACATAGTAGATATGAAACATAATCCACACTAAGATAAAATACATTGTCATATGATGCACATACCGCACATCAATTTTTGTCCCGCCACAGACCGGTACTGTCCAATCAGTTACCAAATGCAATAGCCATGGCCACCAAGATCCTATACTACTCATTCCAGATTCCAGACCGTGTACATAAAGTTGAAGACCCGTTAGAAGCATCCAGGCTAAAAGTAGATGGAAAATAGTGAAATAGACCACATGAAAACTGTCTTCATGACTGCTGTCAAATCTTTTGACGCGATTGAGTGTGATCAGATTGATAAAAACTTCCCAAAACTCTTTGAGGTTTTTTCCGTTTGGAATGAGTTTTTTGACAGGTTTTTCAAATCTGCTGAAAAAATAGAGATATGCAATGACGATAGAGCTTACATCAAAAATTATCGCTGCATAAAAATGGATCCATCTATTCCATGCCATAACAAATTTTTGAACAGCAGGCTCACTAATCATTGTTTGATAATATGGATGGCCGATATAAAATCCGGTTATAACAGCCGCTACCATACATAAAGCCACTACCCAGTGATTGAGACGCATAAAGAGCGTCATTCGTTTTACTCTTTGAAATTTTTGCTGTTTCATGCTAGCCCCCTTAAATTGAGCAAGAGGTATTCACTTTAAACTCACCTAAACTTTTTCCTTTTGTATCCACAATATGCACCGCACACGCAATACATGGGTCAAAGCTGTGAATTGTTCGCAAAATCTCCAATGGCTCTTCAGGCTTTGCCACTTTTGTACTGATCAAGCTCGCTTCGTAGGCACCCATTCTGTTTTTATAGTCTCTTGGCGCAGCGTTCCAAGTAGATGGTACTACTGCTTGATAGTTTTCCACTTTGCCATCTTTGATTTTTACCCAGTGTCCCAATGCTCCCCGTGGAGCCTCTTCGAGTCCATACCCTTGTGCATTTTTACTTACATAATCAAAATCAAATTCTGTCCATGTTGATAAATCTCCTGCTGCAACATTGGCTGCTAACTCATCAACCCAATCAAACATAATATCTGCCATCATTTCAGTCTCAATCGCTCTTGCTGCGGTTCGACCAACAGTTGAGAAGAGCACTTTTGCAGGAAGATTTGCATTTTTCAAAAATCTATTGACATATTCACTGATTCTTTTATCACCTTTGGTATATCCCACAACCATTCTTGCAAGCGGTCCAACCTCTACTCTTGTATCATCATAGATTGGAGATTTGATCCAGGAGTATTTTCCTTTGGTATCAAGATAGGCAATTCCTTTTTCTTTTTTGCCAAATCCTGTGTAGTTTGGAAGGGTTTGTCCATCAAATGGGTGAAGTGGCTCGTTTCCGTGATACCAAGAGTGCGTTACATCTTCAGCCACTTTTTCTTGATCAAACTCTTGATATTTTCCATCGATTACAAGTCCACTTGGAAAAAGGAGTTCTGATTTGTAAAAGCCATTGTCTTGAAGTCGAAAACCGCCATAAGCCATGTAATTTTTCAGACCTGCGCCTGTACCGTCAAGTGCTTCATCACCATACATAGTACCTGCCATATAGATATCTGGAAGATAGGCACCTTTGATAAATCGCGTAAAACCTTTAAGCAAGTCTTTATACAGAGCAATTCGTGCAGGGTTTTTAATATCCTGTACACAAGTGACGCCACCAACTACAATACTCTGTGGGTGTGGGTTCTTTCCGCCAAAGATAGCCATCATCTTTGCAGCATCTCTTTGCAAATCGAGAGCCTGAAGATAGTGCGTAACCGCCAATAGGTTTTGTTCTGGGGTTAGTTTATAGTGTGGATTTCCCCAGTATCCTTTTGCAAAAAGACCAAGCCGACCCTGTTTGACAAATTTTTTGAGTCGATCTTGCACCTCTTTAAACTTTGCACTGTCTGCAACATATGGAGTGGTTCCGGCAGCATTTGCCCATTTTTTTGCTTCATCCACAGTTTTGCTTGGGTCAGCTTCCAAAGCTTTTGTGATATCGACCCAGTCAAGCGCATGAAGATGATAAAAGTGCACAACATGATCATGCAGATAGAGTGCTCCTTGGATGAGGTTTCTGACAATTCTTGCGTTTTTTGGAATAGTCACACCAAAAGCATGTTCGACTGCTTCTATGCTTCTTTGATAGTGTGTTCCGGTACATACCCCACATATTCGCATAGCAAGCAGACCACAATCTCTTGGATCACGCCCCTTTAAAATCTCTTCAATACCTCGAAACATTGTTGAAGAGCTGTATGCATCCACAATTGTATTGTTTTCATCGATAATGGCTTCGATTCTTAAATGCCCCTCTATTCTTGTTATTGGATCAACGACAATATGTTTTGTACCCATTACTCTTCTCCTTCGCTTTTCTTACCTGCAACCGCACTTGCTGCAGCATGAATCGCAATTCCCACACCAGCAGCAGTCAAAAGACCCAGTCCAAACTCATCCACACTCTTTTCTACTCCACCGCCGGGAGCCATTTTTATATTTGCATCTGCCATAGGTCTTTCATATGCGTACTTATCCCAAAATCCAGGCTCACTGCACCCAATACATCCATGCCCGGAGCCAATAGGCCAGTTAACTGATTCATTGTAGCGAACGATGGAACAGTTGTTAAATGTCATAGGACCTTTACATCCCATTTTATAAAGACAGAAGTTGTTTTTTGCACCTTCATCGCCCCACTCCTCTACGAACTCTCCTGCATCAAAGTGTGCCCTTCTTTCACAGTTGTCGTGGATTCTGTATCCAAAGGCAAATTTTGGTCGAAGCAGTGAATCAAGCTCCGGAATTTGACCAGTAAGAACATAGTGCAAAATTACTCCAACCATATTTGCAGGATTTGCCGGGCATGCTGGAATATTGATAATTGGCTTATCATTAACAACATCCATAACCCCAACAGCTCCTGTTGGATTTGGAGCAGCTGCTGGAACGCCACCAAATGTCGCACATGTTCCAACGGCTACAATGGCTGCTGCATCATTGGCCACTCTTTTGAGATGCTCTTCAAAAGTTTCACCACCAGCGCCGATCGTACACCACTCCCTACCGGGACCTACAGGAATAGCACCTTCAACAAAAAGGAGATATTTTCCTTTAAAATGCTCTATCGCATCTTCAAGCTGCGCTTCTGCCTGGTGACCTGCTGCAGCCATAAGTGTCTCTTGAAATTCCAGTGAGATAATTTCTAAAATGATATCGTCCACTTTTGGTCCATCACTTCTAATAAAAGCTTCCGAGTTTCCGGCACAATCTTGCAGTTCTATCCAAATTACAGGCACTCTTGTCATCAGTTCAGCAGCTTCGGCTACAAGAGGAGTAAAAGAGCTAGGAAGCATAAGCATTGCAGTCGTTGCACTCGCCCACTTTAAAAAGTCTCTTCTACTGACTCCTTCATCTTCCAAAATCTCTTTAATGGAGATTTTACGAAGCGGCTCAATTTTTTTAAGCTCTTCAAGCCTCGCTTTGCACTGCTCATAGAGTCTTGCATAGTAGGCTTCACCTCTGTTTGTCTCGACCCGGGCACTCTTGGTTGTAAAGAGCGAGCGAAGGTGTTCTCTATTCATAGTCTCTCCTTCTGATTGAATACTCATTCATCTATTGTACAATTTTCAACTTATAAGATTTTTAAATAATTGTCACTTTTTACTAAATCTTCTATATTTTTGGGACTAAATTAATGAGTAGTACAGACGCTACATATATCAAAGCTGCGAAAGATTAACTCTGCAGTTTTTGTATCTTTTAGGCCTTGAATAGCTTTTCTCGCAACGCCTGGATATTCTTTAGTACCTTGCAAAAGGTTCCATTGTGTAGGTGTAATAATTTGATATTTGGCAATAGTTCCATTTTCAACCCATACTCTGTGTATCAAAGATCCTCTTGCAGCTTCAACTACTCCCATTCCATAACCATCTTTTTGTTTGTTATCAATACAAGAAGGCTCGCTTAGGAGAATTGAATCGAGAAGCTGCTCTAATATTTTCATAATTACATCAATCTCTACTACACGTGCAGCAACTCTTGTTACCAGAGCATCTTTAAAGCGTCTATGCAACTGCATTATAAGTGGATAACGTAAAAGTAGCATGCGTGCAAGTGGCCCAGTCTCATAAAATCTTCCTCGATACGTAACTGAAATATCAGTTTCTTTAATAAATTTAACAGAAATAGGTTTTACACTCGTTTTTAATATTTTTGCAGGTTTTATTAAGCTATTCTCTCCTAATACCACAAACCTGTCATAACTCTGCCCAACCGTAGAGTAAGTAATTAGTTTTCTCAATATATTTCCAAAGTCACTCTTTTCTTTCAATATATCTTTTAAATCGGTACAATTTTTAAAAAGTTGCATCTTAATAGTATCTTTTGCTTGTGCTAAATAGTTTTTTGCTTTAAAAATTTCAATAGTTGTAGGATCACATGTTACTCCACCTGGCAACATATATGAATTATGGGGATACTGTCCACCAAACAGTGCAATTATTTTATTGATATTTACAATTGCAGGCTGTATAGCAAAAAATCTCACATTGTCCAATAAAAATGGAGCGATAACGAGATAAAACCATTTCAAATGATTTTGCAAAATTTCACAAAATGTTGTAATTTCCCTAATTGTTTTTGCCTTTTGTGTCGGTATGATTCCAAACGCGTTTTCTAAAGCTTCTACTGTAGCTCGAAGATGGGCATGTCCGCAAATACCACATATCCTAGGATTTATAACAAGTGCATCAAGTGGATCTTTGCCTAATAATATTTTTTCGATACCGCGATAGTGCAAAAACTCTATTTCAACATCTTCAATAATTGTTTCATTCCACTTATAGTGAAGATATACTTCTCCTTCGACTTTTTGTAAAATTTCAATCTTCATCAATAACTCTTTTATGCAGTCTTGGTATGTGAAAGCTTTTTGCAATTCCTGTAAGTGTTAAATAGGCTCGTTTTGGTACGCCTAGAGGCATTTTTACAGGTATCCCCATATGAGTTTTAGTTTTAAAGAGATTATTGGATGGAAATGTTGGTTCAGTACACCCAAAACACGGAGTTCCAATACGTGTTTTTGAACTTACACCATTCCACAAAATTCTATTACAACTACCATGTGTAAAAGGAGCTTGACACCCCTGCTCATAAAAAAGACACCCCTCTTGTGTACCAAAACTTTTTGCATCAACCTTCCACTCGAAATACTCATTACGTGTACAGCCACTATGAACTGTATATCCATAGATCTCTTTTGGTCTTTGGAAAGTATCTTTTTTTACATTTTCCCCATTTTTTATCGCTAAAAGTGCAAATGCTATCCATTCAGGATGTGCAGGGCATCCAGGAATATTTATAAGTTCAATTGAATCAATTTGCTTCTCTTTTGCAAAATTAATTCCTCTTTCACCAAGTATTCCACCATATACTGCACAACTGCCAATTGCTACAACATGCTTGGCTTGTTTTCTTAGTCTATGAAAAAGCTCAACAAAATCACAACCACCCCTATCTATTTTGCCGTATGCACCCTCTACAATCAATATATCAAAGGGTTCTTCAAAGTAACACAATTGTGTAATATGTAAGGGGGAAGGAAGAAGAGGATGGTATAAAAAAGTAATTTCATCTAAAAGCTGGGATAGTTGCTCGTAGTGTAAAAAAGAGTGAGTGTTTCCGTTACAAGTGATACCCTGGAGCCATATAGCTCTAGCCACTTTTTAAAGCCCTATAGATATTCTCAGCAACATCTTGCTGATAGAATGACAACTCATTTGGAAGCATTCCTTCACCTTTCAAGTAAGCCATCCCACCAAGATAACCCATAAAAAGTCCAAAAGCACTAAAGAAGTCTTGATCTTTTAATTCACCAGAGCTCACACCCTCTTCAAAGAGTATCATTATCTCTGTTACAAAAGGACTGACACAGACCATACCCTCACACCCATCTTTAAAGATCTCTTTGTGCGAGAGATAGATACGCAAAAAATATTCAATGAGTTCTGAGCGCTTTTCAACCATCTCAAAATAGAATGCAACTATCTTTTCTATCTTTTCTTTCACGCTTATTGGCTCAAGATTGATCTGTCTTATTTGATTGCCTAAAATTTTAGAGATATAGAGCATAAGTTCCTTGGCTAGAGCATCTTTGGAAGAGAAGTAGTTATAGAGATTTCCAACACTCATACCCATCTCTTTAGCAATATCTGATATGGTAATTTCGTAGTATCCTTTTTTTGCAAAAAGAGCCAAAGCCGTATCCATTATAGCCTGTTTTTTCTCTTCTTTTCTCTTTCGCATTACTTATTGCACTCCACTTGTATACTATATCCTTTTTTTACATATTTTTTACTAAGGATTTTATATCCTTTAGGACCGCATTGATAATCAGCTTTTTCTAAACAGAGATCATAATTATTGCCACACTCTAGGCTATACACACCACTACGTGATTTGAATAGTTTTTGATTGAGTCGTACATGATGAAAGCATCCTGCAAAAAATATTACAATGAAAAGAAGAGAAACAATTTTTCTCATCTCTTATGCTCCGCAAAGGCTATCTCTTCAGCCCTTTTCAAGATCTCTTGTGCACCATTTTCTATCATGGATTGTGCTAATTCTTTGCCAAGATCACTATAATTTTCAACATTTCCAATAATTTTATCTTTAAGAAGCTCTGAACCATCAGGCATACCTATCACTGCTTTGGTAATAATATCACCATTATCAAGAAGTTGCGCTCTCACACCAATAGGCACCTGGCATCCACCTTGTAATGTATCAACAAATTCTCGTTCAATTTCTGTCTCAATTTGTGATTTTTTATCATTCAAGGTCTCTACAACCTCCAAAACCTCTGGAACACACTCAATCCCTAAAGCAGCCTGCCCCATTGCTGGAATCATCAAATTTTCATCAATTGGCTTAACAAAACGTACACTTTCTAAAAATCCTAATCTCTTCAAACCAGCATACGCCAATATAATGGCATCAAACTCTCCATTTTTGAGCTTTTTAATTCTTGTATCTACATTACCACGCAAGTCTTTAATCTGTAGATCGGGTCTATAGTGGAGTAGCTGCATGCGACGGCGCAGACTTGTAGTCCCCACAACTGCATTTGGAGGCAGATCTTCAATACTCTCATACTTTTCGCTCAAAAAAGCATCATTAACCACTTCTCTTTTTGTTATAGCTCCAAGCATAAGCCCTTGAGGGAGTTGTGTAGGTACATCTTTGAGGCTATGTACTGCTAAGTGCGCCTCACCTCTAAGCATCGCATCTTCTAACTCTTTTGTAAAAAGTCCCTTACCTCCAATAAGAGCTAATGGGGTATCAAGAATCTTATCACCTTTTGTTTTAAAAATTTGTAGCTCTACCTCATGCCCCATATCTTCAAGGAGTGATTTTATATGATTTGATTGCCACAATGCAAGTTTACTCCCACGCGTTGCAATAATAAGTCTCATTTTTTACTCTTTACTTCTTTTTTATTTTTTGGAATAAACTTTTTGTACGCCTCTCTTTTAGGATCATACTTGCCATCTACAAAAAGCGTAGGCGTTCCATGAATCATGAGATATTGGGATTTTTTTCTATCTTCATTAAGCTCTTGTAAAACCCATGGTTGATTGATCTGCTTCGTTGTTAGTTTTACTCCCAACTTTTTATCAAGTTCTTCTAAAACTTTGCTCTCATCATGCTCTTCATAATTAAATTCTGTTTTGTAGATTTTTTCAATAATATCTTTTTTGCCCTGCTTTTTGAGATAGATAATTGCTTTTGCAAGAGGCACGGAAGCTGGATGAAGCGACTGTATAGGGAGATGATAGTAGTAGAGTGCAAAAATATCTGGATATTTTTTTGCAACTTCAAAAAGTTCTGGTACAACTTCACGACAGAAAGGACAGAGAGGATCACTAAAAACCACAAGTTTATGTTTAGCATCTTTATTCCCAAAAATATGATGTTTTTCATCATAAAAGCTCTTATCCAAGCTCAATACTATACGCTCTTTGAGGCTTCTATTTGTCTTGATATCTACAAGATCTGGAGCAACAAATCGATCTTTTACGAAAATAGTATCTCTTTGTGAGAGATTTTGCTCACTATCACCTCTTTTTATACCTATATTAAATGCAATGATATATGCATCCCAGCCCTTGAGACGACGCACTGGCTGCTTTTCAATAATTTTTACATCATACACTTTAAGATCTGGGTTCTGGCTAAGTCCTCTTTTTACAAATTTAATAACATCTTTATCTGTAGCTGCACTCAGGCTCAAGCTCAAAGCTACACTAATGCTCAATAATCTCCACATCAATGACATTATCATCCTCCCTTTTCTTCCTAGATTTCAACTTTAAGATTTTTTTAGCAATAAATGTAGAAAAAACACCAAATTGCATAAGTATTCCTATTATATCAGTAAAAAAGCCCGGAATTATTAAAAGAATAGCCCCTACAAGCATCGAGAGATTCATACTCTCAAACTCTTCCATAGTTATCTCACCATTTGCTAATGCTTGCATTGTTGCCATCATTTGAATATGCATATTGCGAATAATCCAAAATCCATAGACAGCACTTGTAACAATCTCTACAAAAGTCCAAAAAGGGCCTATTGCACTAGCAATCTGCACTGATACAAAAGTTTCTATAAAAAGATAGAGCAAAAAATAGAGCAACGCTTCTTCCTCATACTTTTTTGAGAGTATAATATTTTTTGATTAATGAAGGTATCTCATCAACTCTTCGATAGCCTCTTCTTTTGGAACATCGAGTTTTTGAAGAGTTTTCCTATCTACTAGCTGAACTTTACCCTCTTTAAGAGCTTTCCCAACAATCAGGGCATAGGGATAGCCAATAAGTTCAAAATCTTTGATTTTGGCACCAAATCTGTCTGCTCTATCATCGAGGACTACTTCTACCCCTTTATCCAAAAGTTTTTGGTAAAGTTCTTCACCTAATTCACTTTGCTCACTATCTTTTATATTTGAAACAATTATGCATACTTCATAAGGAGCAATCTCTTTGGGCCAGATACAGCCTCGCTCATCATGGTTTTGCTCAATAGCTGCAGCTACAAGGCGACTCACACCTATACCGTATGTACCCATTACAAAAGGTTTTGCTTTGCCATCTCTATCTAAAAATGTTGCATTCATTGCAGCGCTATAGCGAGTACCCAATTGAAAGATATGACCTACTTCGATACCTTTTGTAAGCTTCATCACTGCACCACACTCTGGACAGAGATCACCCTCTTTGACCTGGACAATATCAGCAAAAAGAGCCTCATCAAAGTGGGAAAGATCAGCCCCTATGAGATGATAGTCTTTGCGATTACCACCACAAATAAGCCCTTTGGCACCTTTGAGATCTTCATCAAGCACTATGCGACACTGCTGCTCATAAGGAGCTATAAATCCAGGAACAATGCCAGCTTCTTGTAGCTCCTCCTCACTCACATCAACAAGTTCATTTGCACCAATAGCATTGGCAGCTTTGATCTCTTGGAGTTCATCGCTTCCTCGTAAAAAGAAGATAACTATCTCTTCACTCTCATCATATATAGCCTTTTTTGCAACCGCTTTTACAAAATAGTAAGGATGAACTTTGAAAAAATCGCTGAGCTCTTCAATAGATGTAAGTCCAGGAGTATAGAAAGGTTCAAAATTGCTAAATTCAGGGGCTTCTACTGGAGGCACAGGCTTTTTACGCTTAGCAGCCTCTACATTGGCAGCATATTCACATGCACTACAGACTGCAATCGTATCTTCACCACTATTAGCAATTACCATAAACTCTTTACTTGCACTCCCACCAATTGCTCCAACATCTGCCTCAACTGCTCTAAAGGTGAGTCCAAGCCTTGTAAAAATCTTTTTATATGTCTCTTCCATTAAAGCATACTCTCTTTGCATATCTTCAATACTTTCATGAAAAGAGTATCCATCTTTCATGATAAACTCTCTCCCACGCAGCAACCCAAAGCGCGGTCTTGCTTCATCACGAAATTTGAGATTTATCTGATAGAGATTGAGAGGTAGCTGTTTATAGCTTGTCACTCTTCCTCGCACCAATGCTACCATCATCTCTTCATGTGTAGGTCCTAATACAAAGCAATTCTCCTTACGATCTTTAAACCGCAGGAGCTCTTTTCCATATTTTGCAAATCTTCCACTCTCTTCCCAAAGTTCACAAGGAGTTACAAATCCAAGCTGTACCTCTTGGCAACCCGCTTTATCAAGCTCTTCTTTGATAATTGATCGTATTTTGTCTAAAACTCTTTTGCCAAAGGGGAGAAAGTTATAAATACCGCTTGCTACTTGATTAATAAAACCTCCACGGACTAAGTAGATATGGCTTGGAAGGACTGCATCTTTTGGTGCTTCTTTGGTAGTTGGAACAAAAGCCTTGCTTAATCTCACTCTAACTCCTTAAGTTCATATAGTATTCACACTTATAGCGATTAAGTCCCACTTCATCTTCGATTTCGAAAAAAAACTTTATCGCCTCAACAATTGTGTCAGCACTTGGCTCATCTGCTATGGACTTGAGTCTCTTTGTAGGGTCATGTAAAAATCTATTGAAAGCGTTATGCAAAAGCTTCTCTATATTTTTTTGCTGCTCTTTTGGAATAAACCCTTTTTTTATAGCTTTTTGCAACTCTGCAAGAGCAGCATTTTTGGCTTGTGCTCGGATCTCTTTGATAATTGGCTCTATTTCAAGTGTTTGGAGCCATTTAAAAAACTCTTTCACATAGTGTCCAACAATCTTATACGCATTACGTGCCTGCTCTTCGCGAAAAGCCATATTCTTATCTACAATCTCTTTAAGATCATCCACTGCATAGATAGCAATATTTTCTATATCCATCTCTTCAATATCGCGTGGGATTGCCATATCAAACCAAAGCCTTGCAAAATCTCTTCTTTCAACCATATTTTTAGTAATAATCGGATCAGAAGAAGATGTTGCAGTAAAAAGCAGTCTATAATTATTTATGAGGTGAGGGAGCTCTGGTGTTGTTGCTACTTGTATGTTTTTATCAATCTCATATGCTATTTTTTTAGTTTTTTCCTCACTACGTCCAACTAAAATAACATTACAACCATGTGTCAAGAGATGCTTTGCTGCAAGGGTTCCCATCTCTCCAGTTCCTATCACAAGTGCTGTAAACCCTCCCAAATTTCCAAGCCTATCTTTTGCCAATGCCACTGCAGCGCTTGCGACAGAAACGGGATTTTTTGAAATATCAGTAGATGTACGTACCTCTTTTGCACATTTAAAAGCATAGTGCATAACACGTCCTAGTTTTTGCGCACACCACCCTTTCTCATAAGCCTCTTTATAAGCATCTTTGAGTTGCCCTACAATTTGCGTTTCACCAACTACAAGACTATCAAGCCCACTTGCAACACTAAAGATATGGTGTACTGCACCATTATCCTCATAGACATCAGCTCTCCCCTCAAGCTCTTCTATGTTTATTCCAGAAACTTTTGCAAGAATTTCCAAGACCGATTCTGTGGATCTGAAAGGATCTTTCGAGCTTGCTATGATTTCTACCCTATTACAGGTTGAGAGGATTATTACTTCATTAATACTATCTTTTGTTAAAATCTCATTTGCTACAAATTCTCGTCTCTCTTCTTGGCTGAGTGCAAGTTTTTCTCGTGTGACAATATCGGAGTTTTTATGTGAAAAGCTAATAACAAGATAGTGCATTAATATGTCCTCTCAATCAAGGAGCTCATAATCTCATGAAGCCTCTCATCCTCTTCATCCAGTATCGCCATTGCCTCTTTGCCAAGAATTCTTGCTTTTTCTTTTGTTCTTTCTAATGCTCCAGTAGCAGTAAACTTTTCTTTGAGCCAATCTTTTTCCTCTTCACTCAGATCTTTTTTAAATAGTTTTAAAAGCTTCTCTTTTTCATCAGCAGACAAAGCGTGGTAGAGGTAGATATAGGGGAGCGTACTTTTTCCTTCTTTGAGATCATGCAAAGCAGGCTTACCAAGCGTCGATGCATCTTGTATAATATCGAGAATATCATCAACTATCTGAAAAGCAAGTCCCAAGTTTTTACCATAGAGCCCATATTTTTCGCTCTCTTTGCCTGCCAAAATCGCAGCTGCTTTAGCGCTCG
The DNA here is from genome assembly GCF_027946175.1 of Nitratiruptor tergarcus DSM 16512. Lineage (NCBI taxonomy): Bacteria > Pseudomonadati > Campylobacterota > Epsilonproteobacteria > Nautiliales > Nitratiruptoraceae > Nitratiruptor > Nitratiruptor tergarcus. The sequence goes on along the minus strand of NZ_AP026671.1, from coordinate 483,794 downwards.
CTTCAATTAAAGATGCAGTTTTTTTATAAATCATATCAAAATAGGCATCTTCATTAGTATTAAAACTCTTAGCAAGCTGTACATCTAAAAGCTCTCCAAGACTAAGAAGTGTTACAGCATTAGAAACAATCTGGGGTATAGGATGAGGCAGTTTTGTCAATTCAAAAAAGGCTTTTGAATAGAGGATATCTCCCATCATAATAGCTGGCTTATTTCCAAAAATCGCATTAATAGAAGCAACACCTCTGCGCATCATCGCATCATCAATAACATCATCGTGCAAAAGACTCGCTGCATGAATCATCTCTATAACAGCAGCTAAAAACTCTCCCTCTTTGCTAGGAACTATCTGCAAAATAAGTTTACTACGCAACATCTTACCTGCAGGAATTTTTGCAAAAAGCTCTTGGACATACGCATCATCAAGATCTGCAATAAATCCCTCTATTATCTCTTTCACCCTCTGCAACGATCTTCCTTATTCACTTTGGCTCAAAATTTTCCCCATATATTCAATATAAAGAGAGTTTAGTTTATTTTCTAGTTCCTTTTTTTTGCTCTCATCATAAAGAACTTGCTGTACCTCTTTTTCTACATCAAGCCCACATTTTTGCTCTATAATAAGCTCTAATGCGGCCATCCACTCCATAATGTTTTCAAGTTCTCCTTCAACTACGTTGCGATTAGCATGAAAAACAATATCTAAAAATCTACTTTTTGGTGTCCCGCCTAAAACATCATCATCTTCAAAATACATTTCTCCCTCCTTTATGCAATGTGTAGTATAGCAAATTTTTACCTTATGCGTTTTACTAAAACAAAGAGTAATGGGACTATCAAAAGATTAATTATTGTAGCCCAACCAATACCAAATCCAAGTGTCACAGCCATAGGTTGGAGTATGAGGCTTTGTCCACTTGCAAAAAACATGAGTGTGGCTAGTCCTAAAATAGTTGTGATGGAAGTTAGCAGTATCGGACGTACACGAAGGGTTGCTCTTTTAATAACACACTCTAAGTTTGTACATTTTCTAATAAAATCAATCATAATAAGCCCATCATTTACCACAACCCCAGCAAGTCCCACAAGACCAAGGAGTCCCGGCATTGTCAGATTAAGTCCTAAGATTTTATTTCCAATTAATACTCCCAATAAAGAAAGAGGAATAACACTCAAAACAATAAGCGAATACAAAACTGAATTAAACATCCAGACAAGTGCAGCAAAAATCAAAAAGACAGCAATAATAAATGCACGAATAATCTCTCGCATCAACTTTTTATTCTCTTTTTGCTCCCCTTTTATTTTTACTCCAATACCTAATTTTTGAATTTTCTCTAAAACAGGGGTAATGCGATCATAAAACTCTGCAGAAGTGAGCTTCTTTTTATCTAAAGATCCATATACAGTACGAATCTTTTTACCATTTTCTTTAATAATGTCATAGAAGTGTTCGATTGTTATAAACTGCGCTATATCCTGTAAACGCACTTTTTGCATACTATTTGGAACATCTATGAGGAGATCTTTAAAAGCCGAATAATCATCTTTGCTCATTGATTGCAGCTTCACATAGATGAGCTTATTGTACTTAAACATCTTTGCAACTTCTGCATCAAGATATAAGGCTTGGAGATATTTTGCAAGATACCCTTCTGTAATTCCTAGCTTTGCTGCATAGTCATTGAGTTTGAGCTTGAGCTCTTTTTCACCCTCTTTTGCATCATCTGTTATATTATAAACCCCATCAATTTTTTGCATAGCTTCTTCTAATAGTTTGATAGCTTGTAAAACATCTTTTGGATGCTCATACTCCAAGCTTATTTCTATGTCACTCTTTACTATTCCAGCTTGTGGAACAACTACAGCAATCTCTTCAATAGGAGGATGCTTGAACTTTTGTACTAGTTTTTGCAGATCTTTAGCTATCTCTTTTGCACTGCGAGTACGGAGCATATCCGAGCTGTCATACTCAATAGAAAAGATAGGGGTTATAAATTTATCAACAAAATTTTGGGGCTTGAGCTCATGGAGATTCACAAAAACATGAAAGAGATTTGCCCCTGTTTGTGCATTATTTTTCGCATCAAGTTTCATCCCTACAATTGCAGTCACGGAACTGACTTCATCTTTTTTCACGCTTTGCAAAATGGCCTGCTCCAAAGGCTTCAAAATCTTTTCTGTATCTTCTACATCATTATTGACATTCACGCGACCTGTAATATAAATCTGCGTAGTATCAAAACTAGGAAAGAGTTGAAACTTTGTCTGCTTGAGCATTACAACTGTTGCAATTACAATACCACCTACTAAAAATATGAGACTGAGATATTTTTTTTGCAATAAAAATGCAAGTACTTTTGCATAGAATGTATAAATCTTATGCCAAAAAGAACTACTTTCTCTCTTTTTTGTCACACGTAAAAAATCTTTAGCATGGAGTGGCAAAAAATAGAATGCTTCAAATAAAGAACTTAAAAGTAAAATAGAGATAATCACAGGGAGTATTTTTATAAAAGCCCCCATTTCACCACTAATAATTAAAAGGGGTAAAAATGCAAAGATCGTTGTCGAAGTAGCAGTAAGGACTGCAGGAAACATCTCCAAAGCCCCATTAATGGCAGCAGTTTTTGGATCGTCTCCATTTTCTAAATGCCTATAGATATTTTCAGCAACAACAATCGCTTCATCTACAAGCATTCCCAAAGCAATAAGAGCTCCAAAGAGTGAGAGCATATTGAGGCTATAACCAAGAAACTCTAAAGATATGAGCCCAATCATAAAGCTAACAGGAATTCCCATTCCCACAACAATGGCTATTCGCCAATCCACAGTTAATAGCAAGGCTGTAAAAACTAAGATAAGACCAAAGAAGAGATTGGATGTTACAGTATTGAGTCGATTGCGAATCCAGATAGAAGTATCAGTATAAACTTTAAATTCAAATCCTGGATACTCCTTTTCATACGTATGCAGTATCTGCTTAATCTTTTTTACAAGCTCTATTGCATTGCCATTTTTTGTTTTAGTTACATTGATAGAAATATTTGGCTTGCCATTAAAGTGTGAGAGCATTTGCGGATCACTCAAAGTAAACACAACTTTTGCAATATCTGCAAGCCTTACCTTTTTAGAGCCTATTTTTAAAATGAGATTTCGTAGCTCTTCTACCCTCTTTTTCCCGTTTTCTGTGGTAAGAAAGAAATGATCTCCTCTTTGCTGAATCGAGCCGATAGGAAAGATTGTAGCAATTTGCTGAATGAGTTCAGCAATTTGAGTGGTATTAAGATGCAAAGCATCTATTTTTTTCTTTAATAGTTTAATTTGTAATTCATCCTCTCTCCATCCTCTAATATCAATATCACTTAATTCCTTGATGGAACTGAGTTCACTTTTGAGTTTATCTGCGACTCCCAAAAGCTTTCTCGTATCCTCTTTTGTAGCAATTGCTATGAGCACAAGAGGAAAACTCTTTTTTAAAATTGTAGCGGTAGGCTCATCCATATCTGGAGGAAGATCTTTTTTTATTTTAGCAATCTTATCTTTTACATCATTGAGTACTATGAGATTATCTGCCCCCTCTTTGATATCTGATATGATAGTAAAACGCCCATTTTTAACAATCGCATCAATATCACTGAGATTTTGTACATTTTTGAGTTCATCTTCAAGATTTTCTACGACCATTTTGTCAAGTGTCTGCGCACTCGCCCCACTATACCCACCAGTAATAAAAATCTTATCCAAAGTTATAGGTGGAAAAATCTCTTTTGGAACATTTTGATATGCAAAAATAGAAAGAATAAATATCAATAATAAAAAAATGTGATTAAGCGCAGCTTTTTCAATAGCAAACTCTAAAAATTTTCTCATCAATTTCCTTAAAACATCGTATCTAAAACCTGATTTTTATAGCGTTCATATTCGAGTTGTTGGCGCAAAAGTCTATTTTCCTCTTTAAGAATTTCATAGTTATCAAGAAGTGTATTGATAGTGCGGCTTTTGTAGTAGATCTGATTGCTTAAATAGATTTTTGGAAAAATAAGTGCTATGATGAGAACTACACTGAGTATAACAAGAATAAAGAAAGTGCCATCAAGCTCTTTTTTACTACTTATTTCATCAATGGAGTCGAGAAGATCTTTTTTTTCTACTTTTTCCATACTACTCCTTAAACTTAAATACACGCAGCTTTGCACTGCGACTACGAGGATTTTTCATTATCTCCTCTTTTGTTGCTGTTATCGGTTTTTTTGTCAATATTGTACCAAGTGCTCTATCACCTCCACACTCGCAACGTAAAGCCTCTGGAGGACAGATACATTTTTGCGCCCATTTTTTAAATCTATTTTTTACTAAACGATCTTCTAGAGAGTGAAATGTAATAATAGCAACTTTTGCACCTCTTGGTTTTGCTTTTTCCAATGCATCTAAGAGACCTTCTAACTCCTCGAGCTCCTTGTTAACTTCGATGCGAATTGCTTGAAAGATTGTCGTAGCTGGATGGATCTTTTTTGTACGGGGAACTAAACGCTCTATGAGCGTTTTGAGCTCTTTTGCGCTTTTTATTGGTCTATGTTTTACAACCTCTCCTGCAATTTTCCATGCATTTTTTACCTCTCCATACTCTTGTAATACCCTGGCGAGATCTTCTTGGCTATATGTATTGACAACTTCATACGCACTCAGTGCAGCGCTCTTATCCATACGCATATCAAGTACTTCACTCTCTAAGCTAAACCCCCGCTCTTTTTTATCTAATTGCAATGAAGAGACTCCAATATCGGCCAAAACTCCTTTAATTTCCATTGTTTGCAAAATCTCTTCAATTTTTTGTGAAAATGCACCTCGTACAAATTTTACTCTCTTGCTAAAAGGCTGCAAACGTTTCGTAGAAAATGCAATTGCCTCTTCATCCCTGTCAATACCAACTATTTTGTTTTGAGGATTACTTTGTAAAATGGCATAAGAGTGGCCTGCATAGCCAAGCGTGGCATCTACAATCCAGCCCTGGGTATCTTTAAAAACTTCAACTACTTCATCTAAAAGCACCGGAATATGTGGAGATTGCATCATAGACTCTTTACTATATCATAAACACTATCTATCATCATATCAATCTCATCAAAAGTTATCACATAAGGAGGCATAAAGTAAATCACATTGCCAAGTGGCCTGACAAAAACTCCTCTTTTGAGAGCTTCTTGATTAATGCGCAGCCCTATCCTCTCTTGTGGCTTATATCCTTGCAACTCTATGGCTGCTATCATACCCCGTTGGCGTACATCTTTCACACAAGGAAGCTCCCTAAACGCAGCAATTTTTTGTGCAATGTAATCAATTTTTATACGGTTTTTAGTAATTACATCATCATTTTCAAAAATATCAAGCGTTGCATTCGCTGCTGCACATGCTAAAGCATTCCCTGTATAACTATGTGAATGTAAAAAGGCTTTATATTCGTTGTAATCACAATAAAACATCTCATATACTCTATCTGAAGTTAGCACCACTGAGAGCGGCAGATACCCTCCTGTAAGGCCTTTTGACAGACACATAAAATCTGGCTTGATACCGGCTTGCTCACAAGCAAAGAGTGTTCCAGTTCTTCCAAACCCCACTGCAATTTCATCGGCAATGAAAAATATATCATACTTTTCACACAACTCTTTTGCTAATTTTAAAAACAGTGGATGATACATATGCATATACCCTGCACACTGCACCAAAGGCTCTACAATAAAAGCACTAATCTCTTTATGCCGTTGCTCAAAAAGCTTTTCTAACTCTTGAGCTGCTTGGATTGCTGTTTCTTCGGTTCTATCTTTTGGAACGGGGGTTTGCAGTGTATGGATCATTATCTCTTTGTAAGTTTCTTTGTATAACTCCACATCCCCCACCGACAAAGCACCAAGTGTCTCACCATGGTAGCTATTAGTAAGTGAGACAAAATACGGCCTTGTCTCGCCTTTGTTTTTAAAATAGTGAAAGCTCATCTTTAAAGCTACTTCAATTGCACTACTTCCATTATCAGCATAAAAGCATTTCTCCAAGCCAGTAAAGTGGCAGAGACGCTCAGAGAGCTTTACTATTTGTTCATGTGTAAATCCCGCAAAAATGACATGTTCAAGCTGTTGAAGCTGCTCATTGATTTTTGTATTAATATACTCATTACTATGACCAAAAAGATTGACCCACCAGCTACTAATGCTATCAATGTAGCGATTATCTTCAAAATCATAGACATACACCCCTTTTGCTCGCTTGATGGGGATAATAGGAATTGCTTCATGATCTTTCATCTGTGTACATGGATGCCAAATATGCTTGAGATCTCTTTGCATAAGCTCCTGGTTGGTCATAAACGGCCTTTATTGTGGATTAATCACTTTTTAACTACAATATTTCCTCAAAATTATACAAAGGTTGGCTTATGATTAGCTGGATGCAAAAACATAAAAAATATCTTGTAATAACGATTTGGATAAGTACAATAGCATTCGTTGGAGCGGGATTTGTTGGATGGGGGGCATACAAGTATGGCTCTAGTGGTGACACTATGGTAGAAGTTGGTGATACTAAAATAACAATCAAAGAGTTTCAAAACAAATACTCCCAGCTTTATAATTACTACAATAAACTCCTAGGCGGTAATCTTGATCAACAAAAAGCAAAAGAGATGGGCATAGATAAAGCAGCTTTCGATGCACTTATCAAAGAGGCACTTCTCATCAATTACGCTAAGGATCATGGTCTTATGGTAACAGATGAAGAGGTAGCTAAAAAAATAGCATCGATGCAAGTATTTCAGCGTGATGGTCACTTTGAAAAAGAGCTCTATATTAATGTCCTCAAGCAAAACCATATGCGCCCTAAAGATTTTGAGCAAAGCATAAAAAAAGAGCTTCTTTTAGAAAAGATTAAAGCTGTATTCAAACCAAAACTTCTACCACTAGAGTTTGATACCGCAAGTGCAGCACTCTTTATGGGAGATAAAATTGCATACAAACCTCTTACAAGTAACGATATCAATATAAGTTATACACAAAAAGAGCTCAAAAACTACTACAATGAACATAAAGACAACTACCAAACACCTACACACTATAAACTTGCAGTAGTTGAAGTAACGCCACAAGATGTCACAATAGATGACACAAAACTTCAAGAGTATTATCAAGCACATCGCATCCAATACAAAGATAGTAGTGGAAAAATTATGAAATTTGAAGATGCAAAACCGCTTGTTGAGCGTGACTATAAATTGAAACTTGCAAAAAAAGAGGCTCTCAAAAAATATATTACTCTTAAAAAAGGAAAAATCAAACCACAAAAAAGTATAGAAGTTACAGATACAAATACCACACTACCCCCAACTTTTATGGAAAAACTTAAACTAGCTCAAAGTGGTAAAGTATTCAAGCCAATTATTATAGGTGAAAAATATCTCATAATTAAATTAGATAACAAAAAATTACCACAGCCAATGAGCTTTGAAGAGGCAAAAGCGTTAGTACAAAAAGATTTTGAAAAAGAACAACGCTCCAAAAAACTTATAGAAACAGCACAAAAACTCGCTAAAACTTTCAAAGGGATTGAAATAAATAGTTTCATTTGCAGAGACGATGTAAATAAAATTAAAGCTTTAGAGAGCACAGAAGCTGCTACATTTCTTAAAAAACTCTTCACACAAAAAGAGGGAGAAGGGTTTGTTCAATTGAGTGATGAGAAAGTGGTCTTATATAGAATTTTAGATCAAAAACTGCATATGCCAAAAAAAATAGATAAAAACAGAGCCCTTATTACCGATAATACCATTAAGCTCAAAGAGCTTCTAGAGTCACAAAGAATTTTGAATATACTGCAAAAGCTTTATGAAATAAAAGTATATAAAGGAATATAGGGTGTCAAAAACCATTCTCGCCCTTGATATCGGATCATCAAAAGTCTGTGCAGCAATTGCAGAGCAAAAAGATGGTGAGCTTGTAATTACGGGCTCTGGAATTGCACCTGCACAGGGTTTGAAAAAGGGAATTATTACCAATATCGATCTCGCATCTAAGTCCATTAAAAAAGCATATGAAGATGCAGATCGCATTGCTGGTACATCACCCTCAAAAGCTATCGTAGCACTCTCAGGTGCTTACGTAAAAAGCACTAATAGTAATGGAATCGTTAATATTCCAAACAAAGAGATATCACTCGATGAAATTAATAGAGTCATGCAAACGGCTCTTTATAATGCAAACATTCCTCATGAGTATGAAGTTTTACATGTGCTTCCCTATAGATTTCGCGTGGATGACCAAGACTTTATAGAAGATCCATTAGGTATGAACGCTTCAAGACTCGAAGTAGATGCCCATATTATCACTGCTCCTAAATCGAGTATCTTCAATCTCAAAAAAGCTGTAAAACAAGCTGGCATCGATATAGAAAATATTGTACTAAGTGGTTATGCATCTGCAATAGCAGTACTCAATGAAGACGAAAAAGAGCTCGGAGCAGCTGTTATTGATCTTGGCGGAAGCACGTGCAATCTTGTCATATATAGTGGCAACTCTCTTGTATATAATGATTTTTTGGCTGTTGGATCTATGCATATAACAAACGACCTCTCAATGGCGCTGCACACCCCTTTATCAGTAGCTGAAGAGATCAAGATCTATTATGGGAATCTCAAAGAGCCTAAAAATGACTATATTGAGATTCCTGTTATTGGAGACGAAAACAATACGCATCAGGTATCACTCGAAATTGTCTACAATGTTATCCATGCACGTGTAGAAGAGACACTTATGATCCTTGCAAACTCTCTTGAAAAGAGTGGCCTCAAAGAGCAATTAGGTGCTGGGGTCGTTCTTACAGGTGGTATGACTCAACTCGAAGGTCTTCGTGAACTTGCTTCTGCAATTTTTGACCACCTTCCTGTACGTGTTGCAAAACCCCGTACACTACCTGCACTTCACGAAAGTCTTGATAATCCTAGCTTCTCTACGCTTATTGGTCTCATTTTGTATGGCAATGGAGAATATACTCTCTATGAAATTGATTCAAATAAGCGTCTTAGATATAAAAACGAACAACTTTTTGCCGATACTGAAAAGAGCATCGAGCCATTACAAAAAGGTGAAGAGAGCGAAATTCTCGATGAACTTACCAACATGCAAAGTTTTGAAGAGAAAAATAGCTCCATTAAAGAGAGTTTGGCCAAGTTCACAAGATGGCTAACGCAACTATTTTAAGAATTGCTTGAGGAAGGACGCGGTATGGACGCATTTAATATTGAAGAGAAAAAGAGAGTAACTGGAGCTAATATTAAAGCTGTAGGCGTTGGCGGCGGCGGCGGAAATATGATCGGACATATGGTAGAAGAAGGTATCGATGGGATTGAACTTATTGTTGCCAATACTGACGCACAAGCCCTCAGTACATCTAAAGCACATACTAAAATTCAACTTGGAGACAAGACTACCCGCGGACTTGGCGCAGGTATGAAACCAGAAATTGGACGAGAAGCGGCATTAGAAAGCTATGACCTTATAAAAGAAAAATTGGAAGGTGCTGACATTGTTTTCATATCTGCAGGAATGGGAGGCGGTACTGGGACTGGAGCAGCTCCTGTCATTGCACAAGCAGCACAAGAGATAGGCGCCCTCACAATATCAGTTGTCACAAAACCATTCAAGTTTGAAGGAAGAAGAAGAGCAAGACTTGCTGAAGAGGGAATACATGAACTAAAAAAAGAGAGTGACTCCATAGTTGTTATACCTAATGAGAAGCTTCTCTCTATTGTTGATAAAAAGCTAGGTATTAGAGACAGTTTCAAGATTGTAGATGATGTCTTATCCCGCGCTGTAGGTGGAATAAGCGGCGTAATTCTCTCTTATGGTGAAAATAATATAAACCTTGATTTTGCTGATGTACAGACTGTTATGAGTCACAGAGGCTTAGCACTTATGGGTGTTGGTGAAGCACAAGGTGAAAACTCTGCATATGAAGCTATAAAAAGTGCTGTAGAGTCACCTCTTCTTGACAATGTATCCATAAATGGTGCCATGGGAGTGCTTGTACACTTTACAATCCATCCAGATTACCCTCTTGTCGATATTGGTGAAGCCATGGATGTAGTATATGAGAGTGCTGACGAAGATGCTCATGTTATTTTTGGAACTACCACGAATGAAAATATGGCCCCAGATCAAGTAAAAATCACTCTCATTGCTACTGGATTTGAAGAGGCTAATGCTACTGAGGACGAAGCAGTAAAAGTTGTTAGACCTTTACAAGATACCATGCAAATCAAAAGAAAAGTAAGTGGTGGATACGAAGAGAATGAAGATATTCTCGATATTCCTACCTTTTTACGCAATCAGATGGATTAAAATCTTTTTAACGCACTATTTTGATAGGCCCTTCGGCCTTACCATCTAAAAATTGTCTTACATAAGGGTTAGTAGAGTTTTGGAAATGCTCTTTATCTCCATACTCGATTATTTTTCCATCATAAAGAAAAGCAAAATAGTCTCCTGCTTTAAAACTCTCTTTGATATCATGACTAATAAGTACAGAAGTTACATTCAGTTCTTGCTGCGTGTTGCGAATGAGTCTTGTAATAAGATCACTCGTAATTGGGTCCAGACCGCTCGTAGGCTCATCATATAATATAATCCCTGGATCTAAAACAATAGATCGCGCTAGCCCAACTCTTTTGCGCATCCCACCACTGAGCTCATCAGGATAGAGTTCTAAAACATCATCTGGGTTGAGGCCAACTGTGCGTAGACGCTCTCGTACTTTCTTTTGAATTTGCTCCTCGCTCATATTTGTATGTTCATGCAGAGGAAAGGCTACATTTTCATACACATTCATACTATCAAAAAGTGCACCACTTTGAAAAAGATACCCTATTTTTTTACGCATACGATACACCTCATCTTCATCAGCCCTCGCCATATCAACACCCTCTACCCAAACCTCTCCACTATCTGGTTTGAGTAGTCGTACAATATGCTTGATAATAGTCGATTTTCCACTTCCAGAAAGCCCAAGAATGACAGTAGTCTTTCCTTTTATAATATCAAGATCAACCCCTTTGAGTACCTCTTTTGTGCCAAAACTCTTTTTTAGTCCTCTAATACGGATTATCTCATCCACTTTTTATGAACCTTTACAATAAAGATAGAGTCTTCTTCCAAGAAGAAGTGTTAAAGAGAGTGCTAGTAATCCAAAATCGAGTTCACTCGCTTTGTGAATATTTATAAATGTTTCACTCTGCGTTACTTGTTCTCCTAGTGCCTGCAGAGCCACAATCTCTTTAGTATAGTACAATGTAAATAAAAATATCATCAAAACAGCTGTGGCAGCTGCAGGGATAATAATCTTATCTCTTTCGAAACTTTTATATCCATACCCTTCACGAAGTATAATGAGAGCAGCAATAAAATTTAAAACATAATTGCTTTTTACAAAAATAGCTGTCATTAATAGTCCCTTTTGATAATGAGAAAGAAGCAGAGTTCCTAAATAGTCGTTCGCATGAAAAATCACTGGTGCAACCAAAGCTCCCAAAGTCAAAACTAAACCTAAACCAATACCTAAAATTATCATATAAACAATATCAATCCATCTTCTCATTCTTCTTCCTTTTGTAATACAAATCCTCTGTCTAATTTCGCCAAGTCTTTATAAAATTCACAGCTTCCTTGAAAGCCCTTTTGTTCAAGATATGAACTAATTGCCTCTTTTTGATCATATCCCATCTCACAAGCAATGATTTTAGCACTACTTTTTATAAATATATCAATTATTTGCTGTAGTAACTCATCACCTCTCTCTCCTCCAAAGAGAGCCTCCTCTGGTTCATAAAAGAGCCCCTTTTCCAAAGGAAATCCTCTTTTGATATAGGGAGGGTTGGAAACAATAATATCAAATTCCTCATTTACTCCATCGAGCAAAGATGTATGAATAAGTTTTACATCAACACCGTACCTCTTAAAGTTTTTCTGTGCAACCGCAAGAGCCTTTTTATTAATATCAGTTGCAACTATTTTTAAATTTGGAAACTTCATTTTCAATATTGCACTAATAATACCGCTCCCTACTCCGATCTCTGCAACTCTCTCTTTACCTTGTATTCTTTTTGCAACTTCATCTATGAGTAGTTCTGTCTCTGGCCTTGGTATCAATACACCTGGCTCGATAAAAAACCTCTTTGAATAGAATGAAACCTCTCCGATAATATATTCAAGAGGCTCATGAGTAGCCCTTCTTTGTATTAGTGAAAAATATCCCTCATCCACCTCCTCGTCGGGATGCGCATGAAGATAGATCCTCTCCTTTTGCAAGTAATGTGCCAATAGCAGTTCTGCTTCTAATAGTGGACGCTGCGCCACGGTTCGCAGCATATTTCTAGCTTGCTTTAAAGCTTCACTAATTTTCATGTGGAAGATTACACTCCTCTTTCAATGCCTCATTTGCTTCACTCTCTTCTTCAAATCCTAAGGCTTTGAGCCTTTCTAAAATAGGTGGATGTGAATAGTAAAAGAAGATATAGAGTGGATGTGAGAGAGGAAAGTGACTATTCTCTTCTACAAGTTTAAGCAAAGCATTCCGTAAATTCCCTCTCCCTCCTAATTCACTTCCATATCTATCTGCTGCAAACTCGTTTTTGCGACTGACAAAATTAATAAGTGGCATAAAGAAAAAGAAAAATACTGGACTAAGTAACAAAAACATAGCAATGATGCTATATGGTGCATCTGCTGGAATACCTGCTTGTTGATACAAGGATGTTGGTAAATTAGCAAATATATAAAAAAGAGCAAAGAACATTACACCCATCATGAGAATATTTTTGTAAATATCTTTATGCTTAAAATGGCCAAGTTCATGACCAAGAACTGCAAGAAGTTCATTTTTAGAAAGTTTTTCTACTAAAGTATCAAAGAGTACTACTCTTTTTGTTTTACCAAGTCCCCCAAAATAAGCATTGAGTCTCGTATCGCGTTTACTTGAGTCCACAACATATACTCCATTTGCCTTAAAACCACTCTTTTGCATCAGTTCTTCAATATCTTTTTTGAGTTCTTCATCTTCCAAAGGTTTAAATTTATTAAACATTGGTGCTATAAGTGTTGGATAGAGGGCATTGACAAGAATAATAACACCAAAAATAAATAAAAATCCCCAGATCCACCAGTTTGTAACATTTGCTATTATCCAACTTACAATATAGATAATTAAAGATCCAAATATCAAAAAGAGAAGCGCTATTTTTAATTGATCTTTGATAAAAAGAGAAATAGTAGATTTATTAAATCCAAACTCCTCATCAAGTACAAATTTCTGATAAATATCAAATGGTAGTGTAATAATGTAGTTGATTGCAAAAAAGAGATCAATAAATACAACACTTTTTATAAGTGGATCATCGATATCAATTACATTATCGAGCCATCGTAATCCAAACCCCATCCAAAAAATAAAAAGTATATACTCCACAAAACTCTCTATTATGGCAATTTTTTCTTTTTTAAAGGCATAACGCCCTGCTTTGAAAAATTTGCTCGGCATCATCAAAACAGGCTTACCATCTTTAGCTTTAGCGACAAACCCAGCCTGCATTACTGATATATAAATTTTTATTAAAATATAGAGACCATAGAGAATACTTACTCCAAGCATTATTGTCCTTTTGTAAAATTTTGACTATTATACACAAAATGTTTTACCATTTCTTAAGTAAATTTTATTATCAAAATATCTTAAAAAGGTTATAAATGGCTCTTATCGATTTAATTGAGGTAAAAAAGAGTTTTGAAGCACAAAAAATTCTTTGCAATGCAGATTTCCATATTGATGAAAATGAGCGTATAGCAATTGTAGGAAAAAATGGAAGTGGAAAATCAACACTCATGAAAATTATAGCAGGTACAATCCTTCCTGATGAAGGAGAGAGGATAGTACGGCAAAATATTACTATTAAAATGCTTGAGCAAGTTCCACATTTTGATCCTACACTTACTGTCAAGGATGCTATTTTACAGCAGCTCAAAGAGATAAACCAGGCAAAAAAAGAGTATGAAAATATCGCAGCACAAATTGCAGATGAACCAGAAAATGAGGAGTTATTGCAGCAACTCAATAAATTAGCCAACTTTTTAGATTATCATGGAGCATGGAATATTGAAGAAAAAATAGAGCGGGTACTTGTAGAATTCAATCTCAAAGAGTATGAAAAGAGACTAGTAACAACTTTAAGCGGAGGTGAACAGCGAAGAGTTGCTTTAGCAGGACTTCTTTTACAAAAACCAGATATTTTGCTACTTGATGAGCCTACAAACCATCTCGATGTACAGATGGTTGAATTTTTAGAAGAGATGATTCTTAAAGAGCGCTATACACTTATTTTTGTAAGTCACGATCGCTACTTCATAGATAACATCGCTACACGCGTTGTAGAGGTAGAAGATTGCGAACTACGCAGTTTTAAAGGAGGGTATAGCGAATATTTACGGCAAAAAGAGGAGCTGCTCCAAAATATGCAAAAGCAGCATGAAAACCTCCTACGTCTTCTCAAACAAGAAGAAGAGTGGCTCAATAGAGGTGTAAAAGCTCGCGTTAAAAGAAATGAAGGACGCGTCAAAAGAGTCAAGGAGCTTAGAGAACAAGCAAAGAAAAATCCTGCACTCATCAAAAAAATTCAGATCCAACTCGAACGAGAAAAAAAACATTTCAATCGAGAAGAGGGAATCAGTAAGAAAAAGGTGCTTTTTGAATTAAAAGATATTACAAAAAAAGTTGGTGAAAAACTTCTCATAGATAATTTTACAACAAGGATTTTACAAAAAGATACTATTGCAATTGTTGGAAAAAATGGGAGCGGAAAATCAACACTCCTCAAACTCCTCTTGGGTGAAATTGAACCAGATAGCGGCATAATTAAACGGGGGGACTTTCGCATAGGCTATTTTGATCAAAATAGAAGCATGCTTGATAATGAGAAAAATCTCATTGAAACTTTCTGCCCGCATGGTGGCGACAGAGTAGAAGTCTGGGGCCGCAATATGCATGTATATGGATATTTGAAAAATTTTCTCTTTCCCAAAGAGTTTTTAGATAAAAAGATAGGATCCTTAAGTGGTGGTGAAAAAAATCGCGTCGCACTTGCTCTTCTTTTTACAAAAAAAGTGGATTGCCTTATACTTGATGAGCCTACAAACGATTTAGATATCCCTACAATAAATATTTTAGAAGAGTATTTACAAAAATTTCAAGGATCAGTTATCTTTGTAAGTCACGATCGCTACTTTGTAGATAAGATAGCAAAAAAGCTCTTCATTTTTAAAGGTAACGGCCATATTGAAGAATCCTATCAAAGCTACAGCGAATATCTTGCTATTGAAAAAGAGATCCAAGAGCTTGAAAATATAGTAAAGAGCAGTAAAACTCCTAAACAAAAAAGAGTAAAAATAAAAAAAGAGAAGCTCTCATATAAAGAGCAAAAGAGACTCGAAGAGTTGCCCGATCTCATTGAAAAACTCGAAGAAGAGATTGCTAAAATTAGTGAGTGTTTAAACAATCCAGAATGCTATGAAAAAGAGGGAATAGTTACAATGTCCCAAGAATTGGCTGATAAAGAGTTACTCCATGAAAAACTTTTAGAGGAGTTTTTGGAGCTTGAAGAGAAACGAGAGAGAATTGAGCGGGAAGTTTAAAAAATATTAATTTTTTTCTATATGTTCCCAAATGCGTATATGAGAAGTCATATTTATATCAGTAATAGTATGTGAGGTAGTAACAGTGAAGTTTGCTTTTTCCATATTCTCTAGATTTTTTTGAGGAACTTCACAATTGCCACTAATAAAATCTGGATCCTCTGAGCCACCCTCACCCCAATTATTCAATAGTGCATCCAGCTCTGTTGCAGATATTTCACTGAGTTTAGGAGCTTTATAATTTTGACTGCAAACTATATATCTACCATTATAAAGGCCTTCATATGAAACTGTTCCATTTTTAAAATCTTTATTTATCTGCATAATGAGGCGTTTGCCATTAATAGTTCCATCAAAATGGATAGTAGTGGTAATATCCTCAAAGGTTTTACGTCCCTCGAAATCCAACTTGTTACTATCAAAGTGACAATCATAAGTTATTGCACCATCATTTTTTGAGAGTTTTGTAAATCTATAATTTTTGTATCTCATCTTATCTTTGCAGCTATAAAATTGTGCTTTATTATTCTCTTTATTGAAGTAGAGATTGTGCAAAGGATCAGGAACCCCATCAAAATCACTATCATAATATTTGAAAATACCGTTATCTGCTCCAACGAGCTTATATGCATCACCTCTTTTTCGATCTATATAGAGCCATGAATAAGGTGCTAAGTAGGGGTTTTTCAAATCATAAGGAAAATCTATTTTAACAAAATAGCCAGCTTCTTGTAACTCGTTGCTATTGAGACTAGATGCAAAATATTTCCATCCAAAAGGATTTTTTGATGTTGGCTCTTCACCTAGGAGAGTATAATAAGAAGTTACTTTTCCATCTTTATCAAAAGCCCCAAATATCCACCGATTTTTATAGAGAAAAAACTCCCCATTTATTGTAAAGGTGCGGCTTAGAAGGTAATTTTTTAAATCCCCACTATAATCCGCACGCAAAAAAGCAGCAAATAATAAAGTTATCCAAATAGCTCGTTGTAATATTTTCATAATCTCATTATAGCATATTAAAGAAATTTCAGTATCTCTTCTTCAATTTTCTCTTTTGGCACAACAGTTGTATGGACAATTCTTTTATGAAAGAGCTCTGCTATTCTTTGTGGAATTGCCACACCAAGTTTTTCACTAATTATTTGTAAAGCCTCTAAATCACTCTTCTTCTCTCCTCCTTCAAGAGCTTCTAAAACTGTAGGAGCAAACTTTGTCCATTCAGCTGTCGAGTAAGCAACATTTTTATCTGCTGCATATCTTTTAAAAAGCTTAATTGTCGTTGCTGTATGTGGATCCATGAGATAGGTCTTTTCTAATGCATACTCTTTGATAATTGCCTTTACTTCATCGTCATTACTAAAATCAGCAGCAAAATCCTCTTGCAATGCTGCAAGCTCATCTTCATTTAGTTTATAGTAGCCTTTATCATTCAAGCTATCCATTAACTCTTTTGTGCGCTGTGCGCCAAATTTATCAAAAAGTACCCGCTCAACATTGGAAGACTTTAAAATATCCATTGCTGGTGAAGATGTTTTGATAAGATGCTTATTACGCAAATCATAGCGACCTTCATTAATAAGCTCAGTAAGTACATTATTAGCATTGGAGGCTATGAGAATTTTTTTAATTGGCAATCCCATTTTTTTCGCATAGTATCCACCCAAAGCATTACCGAAATTTCCACTTGGAACAATCAAATTAATCGTATCTCCAAATGTAATCTCTTTTCTTCTTACTAGCTCTAAATAGCTATGAATGTGATATATAATTTGAAAAATTATGCGCCCAAAGTTGACTGAGTTAGCTGCACTAAGTTTAATCCCTTTTTCTTGTAAAATCGCATGAAATTTTTCTGATGCAAGGAGTGATTTTAAAGCACTCTGCGCATCATCAAAATCACCCTCAATTCCAATGACTTTAAGATTTTCTCCATCTTCAGTAACCATTTGCAACCGCTGTACATCACTCGTACCGCCAGCTGGATAGATACATGCTACTTTTACGTTTTCTCTATTTTTAAAGGTCTCAAGAGTCGCTGGTCCAGTATCACCACTTGTTGCAGCCAAAATCAAATAGTTTTCACCCCTTGCTTTGGCAAGTGAAGAGAGTATATATCCAAAAGGCTGCAGTGCCATATCTTTAAAGGCACGTGTAGGTCCGTGATAGAGCTCTGCTATGAAGAGATTCTCTTCAACTTTTACAACAGGGATAGGATTTGCAGGATCATCAAACTTATCATAAAGATTAAGTGCTTCCTTGATGAGTTCTTCATCAATATCAATGGAAAAGAGGCGCAAAAGATCAAATGCAAGCTCTTTGTAATGAGAAGTGAGATGACGCTGTAAAAACTTTTCATCAATGTTTGGAAGTTTTTCAGGTACATACAATCCGCCATAACTCGCACTAGGATTGAGAATAGCTTCAGAAAATGTTACTTTTTTTGGTTTTTTTCCATCATTGCCCCGAGTCTCAATAAAATACATTATTCACCCTTAAATTTTTTTGGTTATTGTAGCAAAACTTGGCGCATCCATGATGCATACTCTTCGTTTACTTCTTCTATTTTTACAGCTACAATTTCTGGCACTTCATAGGAGTGAAGCTCTTTGATCTTCTTTTCTACTGCTGCAAAGTCTATTGCTTTAATTATGAGGAGTACTTCATCTGCATTTTCTACTTTTCCTTCCCATTTATAGACGGAAGTTACTCTCTCAATAATATTTACACATGCAGCAACTCTTTGCTCAACAAGCGCATGCGCAATTTTTTTTGCCTCTTGCATATCTGAAACAGTAGAATAGATCATATACATAATTAACCTCCCAATACTTGCGTACCAATCCCCTCACTTGTAAAGATTTCAAGAAGTAGCGAATGCTCTATTCGTCCATCTATAATGTGAGCTTTTTCTACTCCGCTATGAATCGCTTCAAGACAGGCATCCACTTTTGGAATCATTCCCCCACTAATAGTGCCATCTTGTTTGAGTAATCCTATTTTTTCTTCTGTTAGAGTAGAAATAAGCTTTCCTTCTTTATCAAGAACTCCTGGAGTATCAGTGAGAAAGATAATCTTTTTTGCCTTCAAAGATCCAGCTACTTTGCTCGCACAAAGATCTGCATTTATATTATAGCCAGGATGCCCTACTTTGTTGCTCGCAGCAATAGGGGCAATAACAGGTATAAACTGCTCCTCTAAAAGGTTATAAACCACAGCCGGATCGATTCTATCAATAACTCCTGTATACCCAAACTTCTCAAAATCTTTTGGCCGAGCGGTGATAAAATGTGCATCTTTGCCACTTATTCCTAGTGCCTTAGCACCGTGATTATTTAAAAGACTCACTATCTCTTTATTGATATCACCACTGAGCACCATCTCTACAATCTCCATAACCTCTTCAGTAGTAACACGTTGTCCATCAATAAACTCTGTATCTATTTGCAGGCGTGTAAGAATCTCTGTAATTCTTTTTCCTCCTCCATGGACAACTACCGGCTTAATTCCCACAGTATAGAGGAGGAGTATATCTTGAGCAAATTTTTCTTTGAGTTTTTGATCTGTTTGTGCACTTCCACCATATTTGATAACAAAAATTTCTTCTCGAAATTTTTTAATAAAAGGGAGTGAGTCAAGAAGTGTTTGAACAGTTTGAATCTTCTTTTGCATTTGATACCTTTTGAATGAAATTATCTATAGCCTCTCTTAGTTGTGATGCAACCTCTATATCTAACTCCAACAAAGAGAGAGGATAAGAAAACTGTTCTAATTTTACCAAGTCTTTGCTTGTGACTAAAAATGAATCTGGTTGCTCTTTTTGCCAAATCGCTTCAAGCTCTTCATTGGCAAAAAAGTGGTGATCTGGAAAGTAGTATTTTTTGATACCTTGAGGAAGGTAGGGTTCAAGACGCTGAGGATTGGCAATGGCTGTAAGCAGCACCATCTTTTTTGTAGGATTGACAATATATACTTTGCGTGTGAAATCCCTTCCCTCCACTGCAATAAAATCGGCAAACTTTTCAAATAATTTTGGCAAACGTAAGGGACCAGATGGGAGGCAAAAAGGGTTTTTTGGTCTTCTTTGAATGAGGATGTCAAACTTTTGCAAGCACGTATGAAATGCATCATCTAAAAATATAACTTTTGCACCCTCTTTTTTTGCTACTTCAATTGCTTTTTTTCTATCACTTGCTACCCAAACAGTTGCTTGAGGAAGAGATTTAGCAATAAGCATAGCCTCATCCCCACTTTGCTCCACATCTACAAGAATTTTTCCCTTTTTACTCACTTGCACAATACCTTGAGATTTGCGTTTATATCCACGAAGAACTACTGCAACACTATTATAATTTTTTGCTAAAGCTATTAAAAGCGGTGTCTTACCACTTCCTCCTACAGTAAGATTTCCAATACTAATGAGCGGAACTGTCTCACGTGTAGGAAAACAGAAGATTTTTTTGATTGTAGCTATGAGACAATAAAGAGCAGAAAAGGGAAGCAATAAAATGGCAATGAGCCAGTGATACCAGGAAGGAGCGTAAAAAAGCTCCTCAAAAAATGGTACTAGACTCTTGATTTAGCCACCTCTTTAATCTGCTCAACTACGTAATAAGCATCCTCATCACTCATTCCAGCATGAATTGGAATAGAGAGGATCTGTTGAAAATTACGTAGTGCTTTTGGAAAATCATTAACTCTGAGGCTATATTTTTGTTTATAGTAACTTAATAGATGAAGGGGAATATAATGTAACCCCACTTCTATCCCTCTTTTGTAGAGCTCTCGTGCAAAGGAGTCACGGTTTTTATCTATTTTGATAATATAGAGTGAAAAGATATGATCTCTTTTTACTACAGGTAACTCTATGTGAGGAGTATTTGCAAGTTCTTTATTGTAAATGGCTGCAATCTCTTTTCTACGCTCAATCTCTTTATCATTTTTAGCAAGCAATGAGAGATTGAATGCAGCATCAAATTTACTCATATCATACTCTAAGCCAATATCTACTACATCATATACATACCCAAGTCCCCCATCACTATCCCAACTGCTTTGTACTATAGCGTTATTGCGAAGCAGTCTAGCACGCTCATTAAGCTCTTCATTGAATGTAGTAAGTATACCTCCATTACCCAATTTTTTCTGCTTATGGGGATTGAAACTAAAAGCACACATATCCACATTTGCAAAAGAGCCAACTCTTTTACCTTTATAGGTAGCACCCAAAGCATTTGTAGCATCTTCAACTATCATAATTCCATAACTATTTGCTATCTCATAAAGCCTATCAAGATCGGTTGGTTGTCCGGCAACATGAGAAATAATAGCCCCTTTGAGCTTTTTACTCTTATTTTTTGAGAGTACTTTTTCAAGTTCATCAAGATCGATATTGTAATCATCCGGATCAATATCTATAAATATCGGCTCTGCATCAAAGTGGCGTACCACTTCTGGTACATTGGGATAAGCGTTCACACTACAAATAATCTTATCACCTCTTTTAAGATCAATTGCAGTCATAGCAAGATGCAGTGCCGCTGTTTCGTTACTTGTAGTTATCGAAAAATCGCTACTCACATACTCACAAAATTTTTCTTCTAATTCTGTTGGCGTGTCTTTATCTTGTAAAACATCCTGTAACTTCTGAGACTCCTCTTTATCAACTGTCACAGAAAAGAGTGGTATCTTTTTCATAATCTTCTCCTCACTTCAAGGAATTATCTAATTTTAATAAAAAATAGCTTAATTTGTCCTTTTATATTTAGTTTTTCTCATTAAAAGAGATAATTTTTCAAAATGGATAAAATTTATCCACACTCTACCTCTCTCTTTGCCAACAGACGGATCTCCTCACAGCTAAAGCCGGCATCTTTTCGTGCTTCAATATTTAAAAAATCTTTTGAGTGTAAGGTACCAGGATAGACACGCTCTACCCTTTGGAGATACTCTTTTACAATGTCTTCAATTCCCTCCTGTGCACATGCCCAGCGAAACCATTTATCGCCCTTTTTTACATGATCTATCTCTTCACGTAAAATTACTTCAAGGGCTTCTTGCATCTTCTTTGCAAAAGGATCTTTAAATATACCAAGCTTCGCAATGATTTTAGGATTTGCATCCAGTCCATTAGCTTCCAAGTAGCGTGGCACTACTGCCATTCTGTCAATAAGTTCTAATGAACGCATAGCAGCATCAAACAGTCCCTGATGCACAGGTAGATCTCCATAGCTAAATCCAAGTTCATGCAGCAACTCTTCAATCATCAAAAAGTGCCTACACTCATCAGCTGCAACTTCCAGCCAATCATCATAAAAGCTCTTTGGCATATACTTATATCTATATGCTGCATCTAAAGCCAAATCTATTGCACTATATTCAATATGTGCAATAGCATGCAAAAGGGTTGCTCTTCCTTCTTCAGTGTGCAGTTTTGAACGTCTTGGGACATCTTTTGGATCGACAATTGTGCAAATTTTGGCAAAAGAGGGAGATTCCCACACTTTTGATTTTTGGAAGTGTTCACTAGGCAAATTTGGATATTTGGCATAAAATTTGTTAAACTGCTCTATCTTTTGATGAGGATCACTTATACGCAATATATATTCGAGCCAAGAGAAAAATTCCATACAAATCCTTTAAAAGGAGTTCATGTGCAAATCAAATCGCGTCCAATGGGCGAATATCAAACAAACTGCTATATTGTAACAATTAACGATAAAGATTTTATAGTGGATCCTGGAATAGGAGCAACACAATGGGTAGTAGAAAATGCTAAAAATCCTGCAGCAATTCTCAATACCCATGGACATTTTGATCATGTCTGGAGCAATGCGGAGCTCCAAAAGATTCTCAATATTCCTATCATCATCCATGAGAAAGATGCTTTTTTGCTTCAAGAAGAGCAGTTTGGCATATCAATGCCAAAAAGCAAACCAGATATTGTAGTAACCAATGAAGAGCCAATAAATATTGAAGGTGAAACAGTTACATTTCTTCATTTTCCAGGACACACCCCTGGATGTTGTGCAATTGATTTTGGTGAATTTTGGTGTAGTGGAGATTTTATCTTCAAAGGTAGCATTGGCCGAGTCGATTTTCCCTACTCAGATTCCAATGCTATGAAAGAGAGCTTACGCCGCTTCAAAACAATTCCCTATGATAAACCAGTCTATCCTGGACATGGAGAGCCAACTACCATTGCCCAAGAGCAAAAATATGTAGATTACTGGTTACGAGCGATCTAATATGTGTGTTGTGGGAGTATAAGTTTGCATTGTACCTTGAAATACCTCTTTGCCTCCCACAGAGCCACTAACTTTTACTTTAGCTTTCTTTCCCTCTCTTTGTAAAATATGAGCTTCAAAAACAACCTCATCTCCAACAACTACAGGTGCAAGGAATTTTACCTCAGCTGCAACTAATACCACATTGGGATTGTTCACTGCAGCCATTGCTGCAAAATCTGCTGCACCAAAGGTAAAACCACCATGCACCAATCCTTTTGTATCTGCTTGCATCTGCTTTGTGGTTTTAAGTACTACTTTGGCATATCCTTCTTCTAAATCGACTACATCCCCACACAAAGTTCTATCGATTGCTAAATGTGTTTTAAGATCCACAGAAAATCTCCTTATACTGCTCTTCATCAAATCCTACAACCACATCGCCATTTTCTAACTCTATTACAGGCCTTTTAATCAAAAGATTCTCTTTGCAAAGCCACTCTTTTTTGCCCTCTTCATCTAAATTTAGATTTTTCAGCCCCAATTGGCGATATTTTGTCCCCCTTGTATTAAAAAGCTTATCCATCGGCACATGTTTTAGCCACTCTTCAATCTTGTCACATCCAACTGGACTCTTTTTAAAATCGATAAATTCATATGCTACGCCACACTCCTCTAAAAACTTCAAAGCCTTTTTCACACTGCCACATGTTTTAATACCATATACTTTTATCATCCAATCTCCTTTAAAAGTTTGGGAAGTTCTGCAATAGAATTGACTATGAAATCTGGTTTTCCTTTTTGCAGATCCTCACTTTTAAATTTTCCTGTTTTTACCATAACAGCTCTTAATCCGCACTTTTGTGCACCAAGTATGTCTGTTTCAATATCATCACCTACCATTACTACTTCTTCCGCGCTAAGTCCCATACTCTTTAGTGCCAAATGAAAAAATGCACAGTTTGGTTTACCAAGAATTGTTGCTCTCTTTTGGCTTGCATATTCTAAACAGCGCACAAAGCCTCCTGCATCAAGGCTTAATTCCCCGTCACTATCTCTAAAATAGCGATTATCATTTGTAGCAAGCAACTCGCATCCTCTCTCAAGGTGGCGAAAAGCTGTATTGAGATTTTGGTAGGTAAAATTGGTATATGCATCGCATATTAAAACTACTTCTATATCTGCACCGGATCCAAAATAGTCTCTCACCTCATCTGTCGCTACTACGTAAGCTCCTCTGCCCTCTATATAACTCTTAGCAGCGCTTACAGCAGTAAAAAGCTCTTCCTCTTTTACATCAAATCCCATCTTGAGAAGTTTTTGTAAAAGTGTTTGAGGAGTAGTGCGTGAGGTATTGGATAAAAACCGTAAAAAATACTCTTTTCTAAGCTGCATCAATGCATCTTGCGCACCATCTATGACATTTTCTCCATCATATAACACACCACCAATATCGAGTAAAATACCTTTGAGCATCATTTTTTCCTCATACGTATATATACTCTACGAGGGGCTGGATATCCCTCAACCGTCTTTGTAAGATCTTTTGCATCCAAAAAATCTTCTAAACTCTCTCCCAAAATCCACTCAGTTCTTCTTTGCTCTTCAAAAGTTGTGGGTTTTGTTGCAAGCACTTCAAAATTTTCAAATCCAGCCTTTTCACACCAGTTTTGCAGCGCCGCAATAGTAGGTACAAAATGGATATTTGGAATTTTTGCATAGCTTTTACCAGGACACAAAGCAACTGGCTCTTCACCTTCAATGTAAAAAGTATCTAAAAACACCTCTCCCCCAGCTTTTAATCCTTGTTTTAGCCATTTGAGCATAGCAACAGGATCGCTTCTATGATACAACACTCCAAGACAAAAGATTACATCAAACTTTTTGCCATATAAGGGAAGATGCTCTACACCCAAAAGCTCATAAGTAATACCACTTTGTATGAAATGCTCCAAAAAATCAAACTGCGTTTTAAAAAGTGGTGAAGGATCAAACCCAGTAATTGAGCGCGGCTTATGCGCAAGCATGCGCAGCATATAATATCCATTATTACATCCTATATCAGCTACATCTTTACCTTGTAAATTAAAATATGGCTCTAGAAGATTATATTTTATAAAACTTCTCCACTCACTATCAATAAATGTCCCTAATATTTTAAAAGGCCCTTTACGCCATGGACGCATAGCAAGAGCAATCTCCTTTATCAATTCTTTTGTTTTTTCATCCACATCCCCCTCTATTGTTATCACATCTCCTAGTTTTACATCTACCTCAACCTGTGGTAATTTTTTAAGCATCTCTCTTAAAGGAGCAATATTTTTCCACTGCAACCATTTTTGCCGCTCTTGCTTGATAGTCTCAATATCCATTCACACTCCTGCTCTATGGTACAATCAGCTATTATAATTGTAACAAAGGTTTACAATGCTCATAACCACAGCTACATATACTGAAGCTGCGCCCATTATTGAAGCACTGCAATTAGAAAAAGTTGCTACAAAACCCTTTCGCATCTATGCAGCATCTCATATACAACTACTCATTACAGGTATAGGTATGCTCAATGCAGCAATTGCTACAACTTCACTCCTTACAAATAACCAAAAAGCAGTCTTTAATATCGGATATGCTGCAGCAGATATTGTGGGTATACTCTATAATATTACAAAAGTAATCGATGGTTGTAGTAAAAGTATTTATCACCTTTCCCAAAGTAACACACTTCCTAATGCTGCTTGCACCACTCTTTGTCATCCAGCCACCACTCCACACAAAACTCTTGTAGATATGGAAGCAAGTGCAATTGTACGGTGTGCTAGAGTATATAACGTTCCTGTAAAAATTTTAAAAATCGGTTCAGATAGATTTAATCCAAAAAGTTTACAAAAAAATAGTGAGCTTATAAGTAAGCATATAGATACAATCTTAAGTCAAATCGAGCTACAATTGCAAAAAAATATTCAAGGAAAAGTATGAGCCTACAAAAGAGTGCTACCGTTGTTGCAAGTATCGTTGCGGCTATTTTGGTCATTATTAAGCTGGTTGTGGGAATTTTAAGTGGTTCTGCTGCAGTATTGGCTAGTGCTATCGATTCAATCTTAGATATTGCAGTCTCTATGTTTAACTACTTTGCAATTTCCAAAGCAGAAAAAGCCCCTACTGAAAAATTTAATTATGGTCTTGGCAAAATAGAAGCACTTGCAGCCGTCATTGAAGGTACCATTATTACAATTTCAGGGCTATTTATCTTCTACAAAGGTGTAATAAATATTATTCAACACAAACAGATTGCCTATCTTGGAAGCTCTATTTTTGTCATGATAGCTTCTATCATCCTTACAGGTGCTCTCGTTATTTTTCTCAATTACGTCTACAAAAAAACTAACAACATGGTTATCAAATCAGATGCTCTGCATTATAAAACAGACCTCTTTAGCAACTCAGCAGTTCTTGCATCATTAGCGATTATCTATTTTACGCAATGGCACTGGATCGATGGGGTTTTTGGTATTGCAATAGCAATCTATATCATCAAAGAGGCTTTCGAACTTATCAAAGAGGGAACACTTATGCTTCTTGATGTAGCTTTAGATGAAGAGATTGTAGACAATATCAAAAAAATCATAACTTCACAACCAGAAGTAACAGATTTTCACTATTTACGCTCGCGCCGCAGTGGAGATACTAATTTTGTAGATGTACATGTGGTTTTTACCCCAGAGATCTCATTAATGGATGCGCATAGAGTTTCAGACAAAATCGAAGATGAGATCAAAAAACTCGATCCCACCTCAAATTGGCATATTACGATCCACCTCGATCCTTATGATGACTCCCCACATGGAGAGGATCATTAACGAGCGAACTCTATCGCTCTGTTTTCTCGTATTACATTCACTTTGATTTCGCCTGGGTACTGTACGCTCTCTTCAATATCTTTTGCGATCTCTTTTGCAAGCAATACAGCTTCATTATCAGTAACGAGCTCAGCATTGACAATGACACGTACCTCTCGGCCTGCATTTATTGCATAGGCCTTTTTGACTCCCGGCTTGGCAAGAGCTATCTCTTCAATAGCTTGTACGCGTTTTAAAAAGGCTTCAAGCACTTCTCGTCTTGCTCCTGGACGTGCTGCACTGAGCGTATCAGCTGTACATACAGCAGCTGCTTCAATAGTTTTTGGCTCTTCGTGTCCATGATGCGCATAGATTGCATTGATAACCACATCAGGCTCTTTGTAGCGTCTACAGATATCTGCACCAAGATCCACATGGCTCCCACTATATTCGTGGGTCAAAGCCTTTCCAATATCGTGCAAAAGACCTGCTCTTTTAGCAAGTACCTCATCTCCTCCCATCTCTGCAGCCATAATACCTGCGAGATGCGCAACTTCCAAAGAGTGACCAAGAGCGTTTTGTCCATAGCTTGCACGAAATTTTAATCTTCCAATGAGTTTAACCAGTTCTGGGTGAATCTGTCCAATACCAAGCTCCATAACTATCTCTTCACCCTCTTCAAGGAGCTGCTGGTCAAACTCCTCTTTTACTTTTTCATAAATCTCTTCAATACGAGCTGGCTGGATCCTTCCATCTTCAACTAAAAGCTCTATAACTTTTGTTGCAATTGCGCGGCGATAGAGATTAAATGAGCTTAAAACTATCGCATTTGGTGTATCATCAATGATAATATCTACACCTAAAAGCATCTCTAACGTTTTTATATTGCGCCCCTCTTTACCAATAATGCGCCCTTTTATATCCTCACTTGGGATACTTACAGTATTTATAAGACGCTCTGCTGCAAACTCTCCGGCATATCTCGTAGTAGCTTGCGCAATGATGTAGTTCGCCTTTCGCTTAGCCTCTCTTTTTGCTTCCTCTTCATATTTTCTTACAATATTTGCAATTTCAGCTCTACTCTCCTCTTCTACCTTTTGCAAAATAAGCTCTCTTGCTTCTTCAGCAGTAAGCCCCGCTTGCACTTGCAGCGCCTCTAATACTTCGTTATGTTTTTCTTGATATTCAGCTTTGAGATTTTCATACTCCTCTCTTAGCTTATTAATTTGCTCTTTTTCCTCTTTTATCTCTTGCTTTTCAAGCGTAATATGCTTAAGCTCATCTTTGAACATCTGCTTCAAAGACATCTCTTTTTCCATAAGCTCATTAAAGCGCTGTTCATACTCTTTTTTGAGCTCATCGAGCTTTTGCTCATACTCTTTTTTCGCAGCAAGTTCAGCCTCTTTTGCCTTAACTTGCGCATTTTTAAGAATTATCTGCGCTTCATGCTCAATAGCCTTTGCTTTAGCACGTGCTTGCTCTTCATATATCTTAAATTTCTCTTTTTCTAATTTTTTTGCGACGAAATACCCTGCAGCGCCACTTATTATTGCTGCAGAGCTTCCTACTAATAGCTCTACCCACATCACTTTCCCCTCGTATAAGAATTTCTTCCGGGGTAACTAAAATATCTCCTAAAACATCATAAGTGTCTGTAAGAATAGTATCAGTAAAACATTTTTTTATCTGTACAAACACAACAGTTGGTCTGTATGACAATCTTGCAAAGAACCTGTCATACATGCCTTTACCAAACCCAACTCTTCTAAAATCCCCGTCTACCCCGATGACAGGAATTATAGCCATATCGATTTTTTGCTCTAAATGAGAGTTACCAGGCTCGAAAATAGAGAATTTTTTCTTCTTTAAAGGCAGTCTCAATTTTACCATTTTAAAGCTTTTAGCTTGCATAAATGGAACAAATATCTTTTTTTTACCCCTCAAAGCAAATATTTTTTTCATTTGCGGTTCATGTGGCATTGGTACATAAGCTAAGATATTGTTTGCGCCGGTTAAAGAGATAAGTTTTAATACAATTTTTTGAACCTTCTCTTCTTTCTTGCGTTTAGCTTTTACTTTAAAAATCTTCTCTTTACAAATTTGACGAAAAAGTGGTTTATCATACCTCATCTTAAGCCTCTATAGATTATAATTGAGCCATTCGTATATTAGCAAAAAAGGGCACTATTGTGAAAAAACTGCTCATACTCTTTTTAATCATAACTCTCTTTGCAGGTTGCCAAAAAAAAGAGCATACAGAAGATAAAACTGAAGTTTCACACAAAGCACAAACAGCGCAGCACCTTCCTCAAAAAAAGGCAAAAAGATTTATTCTACGAGATCTCAATGGTACAACTTTTACAATCGAGCAATCACAAGAGAAATTTCTCTTTCAGCCTTCCAAAAAACTCACGCTACTTTTCTTTTTTACATCATGGTGTCCTTCATGTAAAGCGCAACTTATTGAACTCAAAGAGATACAAAAGAAATTCCCAGGACTTGCAATTATAGGGATCCTTCTTAATCAACCTCCAGATGCAAAAGAGTTTGTGCGCAAATTTAGTATTGACTTTTTTGTCTCTACAAGCTATAAAACAAACAATGAAGTGGCATCTCATATATACAAATATGTCAAAGCCCCTGGAAATATACCTGTGCCTATGATGGTGCTTTTGAAAGATGGAAAATATTTTGTGCACTATTTTGGTGCTGTACCCTATGAAATCATCGCTTCTGATATTAAAAGAGCAAAGGAAAAATAGATGTTTGGGTTTATTAAAAAAGCATTAAAAAAGACTGTAGATAATATTGAAGAAAATGTACCAAAAAAGAAAAAATATGCCTCACCAGAAGAGATCGAAGAGCTCTTAATTGAAGCAGATGTAGAGTATGATCTCGTAGAAAAGATTGTAGCTTCACTCCCTGCAAAAGTCAATCGTGTAGCACTAAAAAATGAGTTGCTTTTTCTCTTCAAGCCTGCAAATGCACCACAAGCCGATATAAAACCTTTTGTAGAACTCATTATTGGTGTAAATGGTGCAGGAAAAACTACTACAATAGCAAAGCTTGCATACCGCTATAAACAAGAAGGCAAAAGTGTAATTTTAGGGGCTGCTGATACATTTAGAGCAGCTGCTATTGAGCAGCTTACTCGTTGGGCACAAAAATTAGACGTTCCTATTGTTGCTACAAAGCAGGGGCACGATCCTTCAGCTGTAGCGTATGACACTATTGCAAAAGCAAAAGCTAAAAATATTGATAATGTCTTAATAGATACTGCCGGAAGACTTCATACACAAACAAATCTTGCTGAAGAGCTCAAAAAGATTGTGCGCGTTTGTGGTAAAGCGATGGAGGGTGCTCCACATAGAAAACTCCTCATTCTCGATGGTACACAGGGAACTTCTGCAATCAACCAGGCAAAAACTTTTCATGAAATGGTAGGTGTTGATGGGGTGATAGTTACGAAACTTGATGGTACTGCTAAAGGTGGAGCACTTTTAAGTATTTCACACGAGCTGCAACTCCCTATACTCTTTGTTGGCACAGGAGAAAAGATGGAAGATCTCGCTCCATTTGATCCAAATGAGTATGTGGATGCGATATTGGATGCTATTTTTGAATAATATCTTTGAGTAAATAGAAGAGTTATGGCAAAGAAAAAAACGCTTTTTGAGTGCCAAGCCTGTGGATACAAAAGCAGCAAATGGATGGGAAAATGCACCAATTGTGGCGCATGGGACAGTTTTGTAGAGCTGAGTGCAAAAGAGATAGAGATACTCCAAAAAATTGATAAAACTACTTTATCAAGCACAAATGTTATTCCCATTACAGAGGTTGAGCAAGACAAGATCCAACGCATCCCTACCGGGATGGATGAGCTCGATCTCGTTTTAGGTGGTGGGCTGGTTCCTGGTTCATTGGTACTGGTAGGAGGTAGTCCCGGGGTTGGAAAATCAACACTTTTACTCAAAACCTGTGCAAATCTAGCAAAAACTAACAAAAGAGTACTCTACGTCAGTGCTGAAGAGTCTGCTGGGCAGATTAAGATGCGAGCAGATCGCATCGAAGCAAACGAAAAAAATCTCTACTTACTCAATGAACTTGTCTTGGAAAGCATCATTGCTCAACTTGAAAAAGATCATTTTGATCTGCTCGTCATTGATTCAATCCAGACAATCTATTCACAAGAGATCTCCTCAGCTCCTGGGAGTGTGAGCCAAGTTAAAGCCGTTACGTTTGAGCTTATGCGCCTTGCCAAAAGTAAAAAAATTCCTATCTTCATCATTGGCCATATCACTAAGGAGGGCTCCATTGCAGGTCCTAGAATTTTAGAGCATATGGTTGATACTGTGCTCTACTTTGAAGGGGATAGCTCTCAAGAGATCAGGCTACTGCGAGGATTTAAAAACCGTTTTGGCAGCATTAGTGAAGTAGGAATCTTTGAAATGACAAAAAAGGGGCTAGTGAGCGCCAAAAATATTGCCAAACGCTTTTTTAATCGTAAAAATGCACTCGTAGGCTCGGCTGCAACTGTAATTATGGAAGGAAGCAGACCAATTATTCTTGAAGTACAAGCACTCGTTGCAGAGACTGGTTATCCCTCTCCCAAACGCAGCTCTACAGGTTTTGATACCAATAGACTTACTATGCTTTTGGCTCTTTTAGAAAAGAAGCTAGAGCTTCCTTTTAATCAATATGATGTGTTTGTCAATATCGCAGGTGGTATCAAAATCAATGAAACTGCTGCAGATCTTGCTATAATAGCGGCAATTTTGAGTAGTTTTCGCAATCGCCCCATCAGCGAAGAGACCATTTTTTTAGGAGAGGTAGGACTTACTGGGGAAATTCGAGATATCGTCATGCTCGATAATCGTCTCAAAGAGGCTGCTTCACAAGGTTTTACGAAAGCTATTGTCCCTAGCAGACCTCTTGAAAAACATAATATCAAAACCTACATTGTAGAGAGTGTAGAAAAAATTGTAGACTGGATGTAAGGAGAAAAAATGGGAAAAAAGTGTAAAGCACACGTAAGCATGGAAGAGAGATATGCAAGATTAGAGATCGATTATGAGAGCGTAGAAGAGAAAAAAAATATCTGCAATGTCGTTAATGATCTCATCGTAAAACATAAAATCTCACCACAAATTACAGTTGAACCGAAAACTATTGAAACTGGTGAGTATGTTATAGAGTTTCATGACGATTATGACAAAAAGGCTGGGCCTTTTTTCGAAGATCTCTTAAAGACACTCCATATCGAAAAGTGTGATTAATCACCAATCGAGATATAAAAAGAGACTTGAAAGAAAATAGTTAGCAGCAAATACAGTCATAGCAGCATAGACTACCGCTTTGGTAGTCGATAGCCCCACGCCTCTTGCACCACCACGTGTAAAGTAGCCAATATATGTGCCTATGATGCTTATGAGATAGCCAAATACCACTGCTTTAATAATACCTGTGCCAATATCGCTAAATTCAAGATATGTGGTAATTGTGTTTTTATACTCTGTAGGATTGACACCAAGTGCATAGGTTGAAATGAGATATGCAGCAATATTTCCCAAAAAGACAAAAATGATAACTAAAATAGGAGTAGAGATAGTTGTTGCTATAACTCGGGGAATAATGAGGTATTTTTTACTATCTACAGCTAATGTATCAATCGCATCGATCTGCTCTGTCACGCGCATTGTTCCTAGCTCTGCAGTCATTGCACTTATAGCACGAGATACCAACATCAATGCACCAAACACAGGACCCAACTCTTTAGAGATAGAAACAAAAATCGTGTAGCCCATAAAACTCTCGGCACTAAATTTGTGAAAACCGTGATAGAGTTGTATCGCTTCTACAAGTCCTGTAAAAATTGCTGTCAATGCAATCACAAAAAATGATCCAACTCCAATAATTTCTATTTGCTGTAAAATCTCTTTTATGCGATAAGGAGGTTTGAAAAAGAGAGGAAGTAGTTTTATTTCAAAGAGAATAAATGCTCCAAATTTTTCTAAGATTTTATAAAAATTAACTACAGGCAATCCCAAATAGTAAAAAAATTTCTCCATAAAAAACCTTGCTATAATTTGTTAGTATTTTAGCAAAAAAGGTCTTAGATGATAGGTATCGATATCGTAGCAATCAAAAGAATAGAAAATTTCATAGAAAAGCATGGAAACAAAGGGCTAGAGAGATTTCTACTCCCATCTGAAATCTCCATCGCAAAAAAGCCTCAAACAGTAGCAGGTTTTTGGGCTGCAAAAGAGGCTATCGCTAAAGCTCTTAGATGCGGTATCGGCTCCGAGCTCTCATTCAAAGATATCGAAATTTACAAAGAGCTTACTGGAGCGCCAGCTTTTCGTCTTCTCCATGGAAAAGAAGAAAAATTTGAAATCATAGACTCTTCTCTCTCCATTAGCCATGACGGCGGATTTGCAATTGCTGCTGCTTTTATCTTAACCGCCTCCAGTAAATCCTAAAAACTCTATTTTATCACCCTCTTTGGGCTTGAAACTCCCCCACTCCTCTTTTTTGACAATCTCCATATTGACAGCTACCGCCATAACTTTTTCTTCTATTTTTAACTGCTTTAAAATATCCTCAATAGTGCTATTATTTGGAATCTCTTTTCTCTCCCCGTTTATCGTTACCAACAATACACTCTCCTTTTGTAAAACTTTGCATATATTTTGCCACCAAAAATCTATGCTTTGCGTAAGCGAGCTGACAAGGATTCATTCCTAAAGCATTTTTAATGTTTGGATCTGCTCCAAGTTTAATAAGCAGATCAATCATTTTCACATCACCCATATAAGCTGCTTGATGAAGTGGTGTGATACCATACTTATTTTGAGCATTGATATCAGCATCATGTCTCAAAAGATAAGAGATAATATTGACTCTTCTCTCCCCTACTGCATAGTGCAGCGCAGTCATACCATTGTTATCTTCAGTATCAACATCTGCGCCATGTTCTACCAGATATTTTACAATATCCAAATTTCGCATCTTTACTGCCATTAGCAGAGGTGTAATGCCAGCCTTACTAGCAGCTTCCACATCAGCACCATTTTTGATAAGACTTTTTATACGTTGCATATCCTCTTTATAGATTGCTTCATGAAGTTTTGTCCAACCATTGATACTATCAGCATACAAAGATATGAATAAAAAAATTGTTATGAATACTTTTTTCATGGTTTCTCCTTTACGAAACTATAACAAAAAATTGTTAATAATAAAAATTATTCATTAGCTTTTTCATCTTATCATAATTTTCTCTTAATTTTTTCTCTTTGCATTCTATCTTTTTCAATCTAATTTCAATCTCATTGCTTATAATTTTATATGAAATTTAAAATTTACGAAAAAGGCTTGCCAGTATGAAACATCTTCTTAAGAAAATTATCGAAAAAGCCAAAAAATGAGTAGAAAGCTCCTCTCACAAATGTTACCAAAAGAGAAAGGTATAATCAAAAAGATTGGAGCTATTGGTGAGCTTAAAGATAGACTTCTAGAGCTTGGCGCACTCACAAATACACCCATTGAAGTGGTTCGCATTGCCCCGTTTGGTGATCCAATTGAGATTAAAATAGGAAATACCCATATTGCTCTACGAAAAAGTGAGGCGAGCAAGATAGAAGTGGAGCTTTTTAAGGAAAAAGATGATTAGTATCGCCTTTGTCGGAAATCCTAATGTCGGAAAAACAGCACTTATAAATAGCATTGCAGGGAGCAATCTTCAAGTAGGCAACTGGCCTGGTGTAACAGTAGAGAAAAAAGAGGTGAGATTTGAATATGAAGGAGAAGAGATCTATCTTGTAGATCTTCCCGGCACCTATACACTTACTCCCTATTCTTTAGAAGAGAAAATCACACGTAATGCACTTTGCAGCGAAAATATTGATGGCATTATCGATGTGATAGATGTTACAGATATAAGACGCAATATGTATCTAACATTAGAGCTCATCGATCTGCAAAAGCCTATGGTCGTAGCTTTAAATATGTTTGATGAATTTAGTAAAAGAGGATATGAGCTCGATATTAAAAAACTAGAAACCATTATAGGAATTACGTGTATTCCAACAATTGGTTCTCAAGGTATTGGGACAAAAAAACTTTTAAAGGAGATCTATCAAGCAGTAAAAGAAGATAAAAAGCCCAAGATTATTCCTTATCAAGAACATATAGAAAAAGAGATATCCTTTTTAATAAAAAAGCTAGAAAACTACTCTTGCGATATTAAACGCTTTTTAGCTATCAAACTTTTAGAAGGAGATAGCTTTGCTGTACAAAAGGTTTCAACCATAGATCCATCTATTGTAGCATCTGCAAATCAAGCGCGTAAACGACTGCAAGAGCATTTGGGCATGAGTGTCAAAGAGTTTATCATTCAAGACAGATACCAAAAAATAGATAAGATTTTAGATCAAACACTTCATAAACCTCTCATTGACAGAGTCCTTCTTAGTGACAAAATTGATAATTTAGTGCTGCATAAAATATGGGGATTACCATTATTTGTCCTACTTATGTTTTTAATGTTTAAGATCACTTTCGATGGCTCTGCCCCACTCGTTGACTGGATGAGTGGATTCTTTGAAGATTTTCTAGCACCTCATCTGCGATCTACAATGCACTCTTTGCCTTTATGGGTTAGCTCTTTGATTATAGATGGAGTAATAAGTGGCGTAGGTCTTGTACTCTCTTTCTTGCCACTTTTGGCTTTTTTGTACTTTTTTATGGCTCTGCTAGAAGAGAGCGGTTATATGGCACGGGTCAGTTTTTTACTAGATCGTCTCGCACAAAAGTTAGGAGTAAAAGGGAGTGCTTTTATCGCTTTAATTGTAGGTTTTGGCTGTAATGTCCCAGCTATTTATGCTACAAGAACTCTAACATCTAAAAAAGAGAGAATTATTACAGCTTTGATGATACCTCTGATGAGTTGTAGTGCAAGACTTCCTATCTATGCACTCTTTACATCACTCTTTTTTGTTCACCATCAAGCACTTATTATTACTTCATTATATATTTTAGGTATTGCCATCGCATTTTTGATAGCATCTATTGCAAACAAGATATTGCCACAAGAGGAGTCAAAACCATTCTTTTTAGAGCTTCCAACATACCATATGCCTACCCTCAAAGCGATATGGCGCTCGATGAAACCAAGGCTTACGGATTTCGTCATAAGAGCTGGAACTGTTATTGTCTTAGCATCTATCATTTTGTGGGCTATTATTACTCTGCCTCCCTCATCGACTCCTCAAACATCCTACTTAGCTAGATCGGCTAAAACCGTCGCACCACTTTTTAAACCGATAGGATTTGGAGATCACTGGGAACCAGTTGCCGCATTAATACCTGGCACTTTGGCCAAGGAGGTGGTTATAGGAAGTCTTGGCACTATTTATGGGGTGGAAAATGTGCAAAAAAAGGTAGCAAAAAATTCATGGTTGGAAGATTTTAAAGAGCAGATACTCTCTTTTTGGCGTGCAATTAAAATGTCTTTATCAAATATCGCTACAATGCAAATACAAACACTCTCCACTGAAACAGAACCAAGTGTATTGAAACAAAAAATTCGTGAGCAGTTTACTACAGCTGCAAAAGCTTTCTCTTATATGGTCTTTGTACTGCTGTATATTCCTTGCGTATCTACCATGGCTGCAATAAAAGAGGAGTTTGGCTGGAGATTGATGCTTTTTGAGATAACATTCCTGCCTATTCTTGCCTACTTTGTCTCTTTTTTAGCCTATCGCTTGGCTCTTTTTATCTTTTAGCAAAATGGATCATCTTAAACCGCTCTCCCATTTGGGAAGGGCTTATGAGGATTTTTACCTTTTCTAGCTCTTGTTTATAAAGTTCATAACCTTTTCTCTCAAGAATCTCTTCTAAAAGATCCATTATACCAAACTCCACAAGAGCAGCTAACTGTGTTTTATACGAAACTATTTCAAATCCAGCCTCACTAAAGGCCTTTTTGAGATGAGAAAAATTGACATCATAGGTAATATCACTTCTTTTATAAACTTTTTTGATATCTAGCTTTTCATCAAAAAATGGATAGACCTGGTGTTTGGTATAGACACGGATACTAAAATCGTTTCTTACCTCTAAATCTCCATAGTCACAGGTAATAAAATCAATTTTTTCAAATGCATTAAACATTTTTTGAGCAAACTCCTCATATCCTATTGCAATCTCTCCTTTTATTTGCCCAAACTCTTTAGCTAATGCTAAAATATTTGGATCGGCTTCTTTCCACTCTATTTGAAACTCAGAATTTACATAAGCTTGTTTTCCTTTAAAAAGAAGCTCACAGCCGAATGCATCAAAAATCTCATTGGCCACCACAAAAGCCTCTTTTTGCTTTACTTCATCCAAAGAAGTGTAGTGACGGAACTTGATCGCATAACCAAAACTCTCTTGCATATATTTGCTTTGCAGATTCCTTAACTTTTCTATTGGTTCAACAATCGCAAATTGAAGCGTATTTATAAGATTTGGTTCAAAGGTATAAAGAAACTGGATAATATCAGCTAACAAGTATCCTTGGTGAGCACCTATCTCCATGATAGTTGCAGTTGGCGAGAGTTTACCTTCTTGAATATGAGAATAAATATATTTAGCAATCGCTCCTCCAAAAAGGGGCGTAACGCTGACAGATGTAAAAAAATCTCCACTTTTGCCTATTTGCATCTGATTTGCATAGTAGCCATCTTTGGCATAGAGCCACTCATGCATAAATTCACTAAATTTTTTCATCACTCATCTCTTGATAGAGTTGACTCAAAATGATCTGCTTTTGCATATCGAAGATTTTGAGATCAAGCTCTTTCGTTTTTAAAGAGTTTTGCATAATCTGTACATCATATTTTGTCTTCTCTCCAGCTTCAAAGCGATCTTTTGTGTCCTTCAAAAGCCCTTCATAGAGCCCCAAGTCCTCTTTGGTTAAAGCAATCTTTTTATCAAGAAGCTTCAATGAATGCAAACTTGTTTTATAAAAATTTCTTTTTTCACGCATCAGTTGTAAAAGATGGTTTTTGGATTTGAGATAATCAATCTTTGCTGATTCTATATTGCGCAAGGCGTTGATATCAAAGAGAGGCATACTTATACGAAAACCGTATGTTTTGTAGCTATCACTATATTTATATCCAGGAACATATAAGCTTCCTTGCATTTTTTGAGAGTTATAATTTGCAAAGAGAGACAAACTGGGTAGATATCTTGCAATACTCATATAAGCATAATTCTTATTAGCTTCTATATCGGCTTGACTTTGTTTTAAAGACAGGTTTTTTTGTAAAAACTCAGCTCTTTGAATGAGGGTAAATCTCGGAATCTGTGCGCTATCTGGATCAAGATCGCTTATATTTTTTATCTCTTTTTTAGTCTGCTGCAATTTATCTTCCAAATCTATCAAAGCAATAGCCAGGCGGTTTTTATTTAAAATAGCGTTATCTAAAAAGGTGCTATCAATCTCTCCATGAAGATATTGATCTTTTTTGATCAAGATATCAAGTTTTGCATTCTCAATGAGCAGTTTTTGCTTTTTAATAGAAAGCTGTAACTGCTTATATTGAAGTGCAAGCCGGATATAGCGAAAAACGTAAGATTTTTCTTTACTCTGTACACCAAAAAGAGCACTTCTTTTTTTCGCGTTGGCATAGAGAATCGCTTTGTAGATACCACCACTTTTAAAGATTGGCTGGTCTACTTGTATAGAAAAGGATTTAAAAAGCTGATTTGGGTATTGATCCCCTTTTTGATAGGTATAACGCATATTGATAGGATTGATCCAGCTATCGTGCAGTATTTTGGCTTCTACAATACTCTTTTTCTTATCCAATTCAATCTCTTGCTCTTTGAGTTTGGAGATAAGTCCATTTTGCGCTAGTAACAATAGAGGCAAAGAAAGAAAAGCTACTTTTTTAAGCAACTGCTACCCTTTCTAAAGCCTTTTCAAATCTTTTAAATCCCTCATCCATCTCCTCTTTGGTAATGGTCAAAGGTGGTAAAAAGCGAACAGTATTCCTTCCAGCTTTCAGCACCAATAATCCTTCATTGAAAGCTTCCTCTATAATTTTTCCTTGAATTTCGGCACTTTTTGCTCTTAAACCTCGCATCATTCCAAATCCCACCTCTTTCTCAAAGAGTGCTGCATACTTTTTCGCTATCTCTTTTAATCTCTCTTCGAAATAGATAAAATGCTCATCAAGCTTTCCACTTGCTTTCAACTCTTCTAAAATTGCGATTACTTCCAAAGCAGCTCTTGTACTAAGGTAATTTCCACCAAATGTGCTTCCATGATCACCTGGTTTAAAAATATCTTTGAGGCGTGTCATAACTGCTCCTATTGGCACTCCACCGCCAAGACCTTTGGCAAGTGTAATGATATCAGGCTCTATCTCATAGAGATTACTAGCTAAAAACTCTCCTGTGCGATAAATTCCTGTTTGCACTTCATCAATAATTAGTAAAACATCTTTTTGCTTTAAAAGTTTTGCCAGATTTTGCACTGCCTCTTTATCTTGTGGCTCAACACCACCTTCTCCTTGAATAAGCTCTATCATAACTGCAACAGTATGATCATCTATTAAATCTGGAATTTGATCGATTGAATCAGCATAGACAAAACCGTCAGGAAAGGGACCAAAATAGGTATGCATCGCCTCTTGCCCGGTGGCTTTGAGGGCAGTAATGGTTCTACCGTGAAAAGAGTGTTTAAGGGTGATGATTTTATAGCGCTTCACTTTCCCATCAACTTCTCCATACTTTCTTGCAATCTTAATAGCCCCCTCATTTGCTTCTGCTCCACTATTTGCAAAGAAAAGCCGCATATCATAGCTACTCAGCTCCACTATACGCTTTGCAAGCAATGCTTGTGGCTCAATGAGATAGAGATTTGAGATATGAATGATCTTTTGCGCTTGATCACAAATAGCATCTGCTAATCTTTTATTACCATGTCCTACACTCACTACCCCAATACCACTGGTAAAATCGATAAATTCTTTGCCCCTTTCATCATATAATTTTGCATTTTTGCCTTTAACAAAGTTCACATAGTTTCTTGCATAGGTATGAAGCACAAAGGTTTGATCAATCTCTTTCAAATGCATCTTATTCCTTTACTTTCTGAATTTTTACCTTCACCTCTTGAAAAATCGCATTATTACCATGTTGATCTGTCTGGGGTGGTGTTACAAAATTTATAGCACTCCCTGCATATGCTAAAACGCAATCATCTCTAAGCTCTGCTAAAAGCCTCACTTCCATCTCTACCTCACCCCATTCGCTGCTCACCACTGCTCTATCACCATCATGCAATCCACTACGAAGAGGCACATACAAGTAAGGATCTCGTTTAAACTGAGAGTTAATAGCATTTTTTGCTTTTGGGGTTATGAGATAGTATCCCTCTTGCAACATATCAAACTCATCCTCTACTTCATCGATAAAACAGAAAGACTCATCAAAGCCCTCTTTATATGGTAGTTCCTCATAACTTGGCAAAACAAAGTAGTCGCCTTTTTTCTTCAGCTGCTGAGTAAAAATCTCTATATACTCCTCTTCAGCTTTCAACTCACCTAAACCAAACCTTCCCATCATCTCTTTTGTGAACTCATACTCACTTAAAGCATTTTCATTTTCTTGCAACTTTGGCATAAGCTCCACAAATTCATGTCCATAGCTAAAGCGAATATCACTCTTTTGCAAAAAGTTTTTAGCTGGAATGACAAGGTCTGCTAGCTGTGCTGTCTCATCACTATAAAGTCCAAAAACAACAGTAAAACTCTTTTTAAGCCCCTCTTGCACTCGTTTACTACTAGGCATCGTTACAGCAGGATTGGATCCTTGAATAAAGCAAATATCATACGCTCCAAAATCGACCTCAGCTTTAGGGACTCTTCTAGCTTTAACTCTAAAAGGATCTTCAAGCCCAAGAGAAGTATCACCCAAAAAGCTTACACCACACCCCTCTTTTCCAAAGAGTCCTAACATTGCTGCAAGTGAATCGATCGCACGCACAACCTCCGTGCCATGGGCATACTTTTGCACACCATTGCCTACCAAAATGACAGTTTTCATCTCCATCATCAGCTCAGCCAATGTTGCAATATCTAGTAAATCTACCCCAATTTTTTCTGTTGTTGGTACCATGCGATAGCTTTTAATAAAATCGGCATAAAAATTAAAATCTTCAGTATGCTCCTCAATAAACGCTTCATCCTCTTTATTTTGCATATAAACAAAGCGTGCAAGCATACAAGCAAGCTCCAAATCGGTTCTTGGAGTAATCTGCAAATGCATCGCTGCGTTTTTGGCTAGATTTGTTTTGACTGGATCAATAACAACCAGGGTTTTACCTTGCAAATATGGCAAAATATGGTGATTTGTATAGCCGATATTGCGTCCCCAGACAATTACAAGCTCACTTTTTTCTATCTGCTCGAGTGGTAAAATGAGGTTTTTCCCTCGTCCTTGCTCAATTCCAAACTGTCCCGCTGCATCACATAGACTCCCCTCAGTCAAAGTTGCTCCAATACTTGCAAAGAAGAGATCGGTAATAGATTGCATCTTTCCAACATTACCGCTTCCTCGAAAATGGAGGATCTCTTGACTACTTTTAATCTTTTCTTCCAAAATATCAAGAGCTTTTTCCAAACTGATTTGCTCACCTTCAAAGTAGGCACTTTGCAACTGTGGGTAATCGAAATAGTGATTGAGTTTATAACACAAATGCCCCCTTGTAAAAGGGTGTGTTTTGTCTCCTAAAAGTTTTCCATTCTCAAATACCACACTACATGCATCATAACAATCTAATGGACAAGCTGTTTTCATCGTATCTCCACTTCTATAAATTTTCCAAAAATTTTTGGTGCCGGTATTATAACCTCGGCTCGATATTGCGTTATATAGTTTTGATCTGTAATTCTTTGGATCTTATAAAACCTCGCGTTACTTCTTTTGCCATTAATAAAAATCTTCTTATTTTGTATATCTTGCATCTCTTCTGGTGTAAGATAGAGTACTACTTTTGCTCTTGATATATCTGCAATATCAAAAAGTGGTGCAGCAAAATTGACAAAATCACCTCTTTTGGGATAAATTTTATAGACATAACCGCTCACTCGCAAACTCTTTTTTGCAATTATATCTTTGGTTTTTGCGATTTGTAGCTTTATATCAGCCTTTTGTATCAACAGGTTTTGCAACTTCTCTTGCAGATTTAAATAACTACTTTTTGCTGCAAGATATTCTGCTTTTCGCATATTCTTTTCAAATGAAGATTTAGTTTTGAGATCTTTTATACGAACATAATTGCCCTCTTTTATCTGCATAATCTCTTGTGTATTTTGTAGATTTTTTCGGGTTATTGCAATGATTTTTTCCAAAACTTGCAACTTTTTTTGCAGCGTAACAAGGGTTTTCCTATCGATTTT
This sequence comes from Nitratiruptor tergarcus DSM 16512, assembly GCF_027946175.1. NCBI lineage: Bacteria > Pseudomonadati > Campylobacterota > Epsilonproteobacteria > Nautiliales > Nitratiruptoraceae > Nitratiruptor > Nitratiruptor tergarcus. The sequence goes on along the minus strand of NZ_AP026671.1, from coordinate 441,555 downwards.
ATCATCTATTTTGACAAGTACTTCATCTTCTACAACTCTGGCTTCTTTGCTATCTTTTGCTAAAACCACTTCGCCACTTGCTGCAGCTTTGTAGTGATAGATCATAAAAGGCTCTACTTTTACCATATGGACTTTGGCAAAAAGGATCCATGGTAAAAAGAGCAAAGCAGCTTTTTTCATTCGCATTCCTTAGTCTCATTGAAGCATATTTTACTATAATTCATTATACAATCGTGATAATGGGAGTTTAATGAAAAAAGAAACTATATTTAAAAAATATGAAACACTAAAAAAATCTCTTAAACAAAATCTTTTTGGACAAGATCAAGCCATTGAAGATATTATTAACGCCCTGCTTCATATTGAGCTTAGTGGTACCTCTCAAAATTTCAAAGCCTTCTTTACATTTATCGGCCCTCACAACAGCGGTAAAGTCTATCTTGCAAAACTTCTAGCAAAAAATCTTCCAGGCTATGATAATCTCAAAATATTCGATATGGCTGAATATACAGATCCCAATGATCAAAAAAAACTCTTTGGCCCTCACGGCTCCCTTGAAGGATTTGTCAAAAAATTTCCAAAAGCAATTGTTGTATTCAAAGATATAGACAAAGCGGATAATATTATTCAGCTTGCCATTTTAAACTTCATTAAAACTGCTCCACAACTTCAAGAGACGATTTTTATTTTTACTACAACTGCGGGATCAAATCTTCTCAAAAAAGAGGATTTTTTACGCTTTTACAAAAAAGATCCTCTTCAAGCTCAGGCAAAAATCATAGAATATATAGCGAAAGAGACAAAACTTATTTACGATATTGTAGAGAGTGCTATTGCACCTGAGCTTCTCTCAGCAATGGCACAAAACTATATTATCCTCTTTTCTCATCTTAGTTTTGAAGCAATTATAAAAATAGCTTCACGAACCTTGCAAAAAAGTATACGACAACTTCAAGAACAACTAGCTATTTCTATTGAAATTCATGATAAAAAACTTCCAGCATTTTTGACTCTCTCTTTTGCTCCCTATATTAATGCACGACGTGTAAGCAAAAAAATTCCTGATCTTCTCATTGATATCATTTATAAAATATTTGAAAAATTCCCTGATATACAAAAATTAGCATTCGATGTAGCACCGGAAGCAAAAGAGTTTTTACAAAAAGTAGATAAAAACTTCTTGCAAACACTTATTAAAAAGAATGAAACTATATCTTTAGAGTGGGATTTTTCTTTAAAAAACTCTACTGCCATTGCTACTCTTAAAAAAGTGCATATCAAAAAACTTCCACACTATATCTCTCCTACAGAAAAGCCTAAAATTGGATACTCTACCATATCTTTTAAAGATATAGCAGGACAAAAAAGTGTTAAAGATAGTCTCAAAGAGATCATAAAAATTGTAAAAAATCCTGATCTTGTCAAAGAGTTTGGCATCAATCTACCAAAGGGGATGCTGCTTTATGGGCCAAAAGGCGTTGGCAAAACTCTCTTAGCTTACGCATTTGCAAAAGAGGCAAATATGCCTTATGTCCTTTTGCAAGGCTTGGATATATTTGATCAAAATCTCATTCATATTGCTTATGAGAAGGCAAAAGAGTTCTCTCCAGCAATTGTCTTTCTTGATGAAATCGATATACAGTCTGATCTCTTACCTACATATGAGACACTTATACATGAAATAGATGCAGTGCAAAATGATGAGTATGTCTTTACTATAGTTACTGCAACTAATAAAGATAGTATTGACAAAAATCTCCTTGCATCTGAGAGGATCGATATTCTCATTGAAGTTCCAGAACTCGATATGGAAGCGAGGAAGTTTTTTATACAAAAGATTTTACAGATGCCAAATGATGGCAAAATTGATCCTAATAAAGTTGCTCGCTATATGTCTGGGCTTAGTGGCTATGAGATGCAACGCATTGCCAAAGAGGCAGCTTTGTATGTAATTAGAAAAAATCTCAAAGTCATCACAGAAGAGATCCTCATAGAGCAGATCAATAATGTCAAATATGGGCAAAAAATTGATAAAAAGCGTATAAGAAATCTCGAAAAAGATCTCAAAAAAACTGCCTACCATGAAGCTGGTCATGCAGTTTTGAGTTATCTGCTTTTACCAGATATAAAGATAGAGCAAGTAACAGTAACGCCCCGTGCTGAGACTCTAGGCTTTGTCTCTTATAGCGATGAGTTTATCTCCAACGTTTCAAAACAAGAGCTCTTCTATGATATCTGCGTAGCACTTGCTGGTCGCATAGCCAAAATGAAAAAATTCCCAGAAGAAGGCGAAGATACAGGTGCCATGCAAGATCTGGAGCAAGCTACATGGGAAGCATACAATTTAGTGGCAACTTTTGGCATGGATGAGGAGATAGGCTATATACATATCGATACGCTCAACCAAAATGTGAGCAAAGAGCTCTTTAAAAAAAAGGTAGAAGAGCGCATTGCTTATTGGATCGAAAAAGCCACAAAAGAGACAAAGCAGTTGGTAGATAAACATTGGGACAAAATAGAAAAAGTAGCTCAAGCACTTATTCAAAAAGAGATGATTGATGGAGAAGAACTGAAAAAAATTATGGAGTCTTAAGTTTTTCGCACAGATCTTGTAAGGCTTTTCCAATCTGTGGAACGTATGGTTCATCAGATGTAATGTCTAAAAACTTTTTGGGCAACATTGTTATATTGTGCTTAAAACACTCCTGTATCTGCTGTAAAGATGGAAGCTCATAGCAGATTTCTCCATTATCCATCACTTTTTGCAGCAGTTTTTTTGATCCTTCATGTGAATTATCAAAAAGATCTATAATATCTTTTTGAAACTCTCCACCGCTTTCAAAACGAAAAATTTGCTTTTGTGCTGGAAGAGTAACTTTATGAGGACTCAGTTTCATTTTTGGCTTGTCTGCATACTCTACTAGTTTATATGCACAATCAAGATAAGGCACATCAGCGCTCACTACAAGCTCAGTTCCCACACCCCAGCCATCAATAGGGATCTTTTGCTCTAGTAACTCTTTTATCTTATACTCATTGAGTCCACCGCTTACGATGATTTTTGTATCCTTAAACCCTGCATTATCTAGCATCTTCCTTGCTTGCACTGCAAGAGTTGCTATATCTCCGCTATCGAGTCTTATGCCTTTAAAATGCTTCATACCCATGCTCTTCACTGCTTTAATAGCGTTTTTTACACCTTGCAGTGTATCAAAAGTATCAACAAGTAAAACTGCATTCTCGGGATACTGCGCTAAAAAATCTTTAAAGGCTTCTATTTCATTTTTATGCGCTAAGATAAAGGAGTGTGCCATTGTTCCAATGACCGGAATGCCAAACTTTTTGCCTGCAAGCATATTGGATGTACCAGCAAAACCCGCAATGTATGCACTTCTTGCTGCCTTCATTCCTGCATCTGTTCCATGTGCACGGCGAAGACCAAAATCAACCAGTACTGTACCTTGTGCCACACTATAGCAGCGCGCAGCTTTTGTAGCAACAAGGATAGGGTGCTGCAGTGTATTGATAAGAAATGTCTCGATAATCTGCGCTTCAATTAAAGGAGCTTTTACACTTACAAGAGGCTCATTAGCAAAGACAATCTCTCCTTCCTCTACTGCCCACATCTCTCCACTAAAGCGAAAATGGCTAAGATACTCTAAAAACTCCTCTTCAAAAATCCCCAAAGAGCGCAGGTATGCAATCTCTTCTTTGCCAAAACGTAAATGCTCCAAATAGTAAAGAAGCTGCTCCAAACCAGCCATTACATAGTAGACTCTTTTTTTATTTGGACGAATAAAAAAATCAAATACAGCCCTTTGATTCATCCCCTTTTTAAAGTAGATTTGGGCCATTGTCAGTTCATAGAGATCGCAAAGCAAGGGAAAATCTTTCTTGCACACAAAACCAAATGGCATCAATACTCCTTGTGATAAAATAGCTTATACATTATACCCAAGGAGTTTGCTATGAAAATTAAACTAACTCCCAAAGATGCATTGATTGTAGTGGATATGCAAAGAGATTTTATGCCAGGAGGAGCATTGCCTGTTAAAGATGGTGACAAAATTATCCCAACAATTAACAGATATATTCAACTCTTTTCAAACAAATCTCTCCCAATATTTTTTACCAGAGATTGGCATCCAAGCAATCATCTCTCCTTTACAACACATGGCGGCAGATGGCCAGTACACTGCGTAGCCAATACAGCAGGCGCTGCATTTGCAAAGGATCTTTTAATTCTTCAAGACAATAAATTTATAATCTCTAAAGGCACTGTAGAAGATTTTGATGCATATTCAGGATTTCAAGGTACTATTTTACATAATTTATTGCAAGAAAGAGGGATACAAAGAGTCTTTATCTGTGGCGTAGCAACCGACTTTTGTGTCAAACATACAGCTCTTGGAGCTCTCCATCTTAGCTATATAGCTTTTATACTTAATGATGCCATCAAAGGTGTTATGCAAGAGGAGGAAGCAAAAGAGGAGCTCCTCGCAAATGGAGGTATCCTTATAGATTATAATGATTTAGCTAAGTGAAGCAAACCAATCTAGATAATCAAGCTGCTCCCATGGATAGTGTTCATAGCCAACTTGTCCTTTTGCGGCTGTTTCCATATAGCTAAATCCTTGAGGCTTATGCAAAGAAAATCTCTCCATAATCCAGCGAGGAGTGAGGGGGAAGTGTTCAAATAGCAGTTGCGAGAGCTTCTCATCACTCATTTTCCCTGTACCAAATGTATTTACCATAAGGCTCAAAGGGCGTGCTTGTCCAATGACATAGGCAATTTCTACCATTGCTTTTTTTGCAAGTTTAGCTGCAACTATATGTTTCGCAAGCCATCTTGCAGCATAGTGGGCACTTCTATCAACTTTTGTATAATCTTTGGTGCTTTGTGCTCCACCTCCAATCGGTGCGTAAGCTCCATAGTTATCTACTGCTATTTTTCTTCCTGTAAGTCCTGAATCAGCTATAGGCCCATGGGTAATAAAACTTCCCGTTCCATTAATAATAAACTTCGTTTTACTATCAATAAATGATGCAAAAGCTCCCTTATTCAAAAGCTCTTTTACCCTTTTTCTCACCTCTTCTTCATCAATTTTGCGACTATGAGACTGTGCAACAACAATGGTATCGATGCGCTCGAACAGCCCCTTATCAAAATTCTCCTTTGTCCCATAATCAAGTACAACCTCTGTTTTGATATCAACTCCAAAGAGATCTGGATGTAGTTTTGCGTTGTTGTAGAGAATATCACGCATTTGACGAGCTATCATAATTGCATGGGGCATAAAATCAGCCCTCTCATCTGTAGCATATCCCACCATCATTCCTTGATCTCCAGCACCAAAATCCTCTCTTCGCTCTACACCTTGAGCAATCTCTGATGACTGCTCATGTACATAAACTTCATAATGAAGCAAATCGGGATAGATAGTCTCCTCTTGATTAAATCCACTCTCAGGATAACCTATATATTCTAACGCCTCTTTTGCACACTCTATATAGAAATCTTTATCAAGCTTTTTACAAACTTTTACTTCGCCACCAATGATTACATTTTTATCTACTACAAAAACTTCGGTAGCAACGCGAGCATTGGGATCGAGTGAGAGAAGTTTATCCACAATCCTATCTGCAATAATATCAGCGCATTTATCAGGATGTCCTGCAGAGACAGACTCACATGCAAAGAGATACATAGATCATCCTTTTTTGTTTAAATTATATCTTGAATTTGGTTATAATTACTCTAAAAAGGAGGGGCAATGAATCAAAACGAATTGCTTGAAATAAAAACAGCATTAGAAAATAGACTCGAAAAGGTAGAGAGTGATATAAATATGCTTTGCAATGAACTTGAAGAGATCGCTACATATGAAAATATTGATGATATAGAAGATTTAGCAGAGCTAGAGACTCTCAATGACAGTGACAAAGCACTTCTTAAAAGATTAATGGAAGAAAAAAAGCAGATCAAAAAAGCTCTTGCAAAAATTGAACGTGGCGAATATGGAAAATGTAGCGATGGAAGTGAAATTCCATTAGAAATTTTAAAGGCGAATCCTCTCCATGAGTGCTGAAAAACAAAAAGATCTTGAACTCTACCTTGATGAGTTAAAAACGATCGTTAAAAAGCGTGGACTGAAGTATTCAACCCAAAGGGAGCAGATTCTCAAAGTCCTTTTCAATGCCAAAAACCACCTCACTCCAGAAGAGATCTACCAAGAGGTAAAAAAAGAAAACACCTCCATAGGTCTGGCAACAGTCTATCGCACCCTCTCTTTTTTAGAAAGTGAGGATATTGTAAGCTCTATCTCTTTTGGCAGTGAAGGAAAAAAGTATGAGCTCAATCGCGGAGAGCATCATGATCACATGATTTGTATCAAATGTGGAAAAATTATTGAGTTTTTCAATGAAGAGTTAGAGAGGCTTCAAGAAGAGATAGCAAAAAAAGAGAATTTCAAACTTATCACACATCAAATGAACATGTATGGTATTTGTGAGGAGTGTCAAAAAAAGGATCAATGAGGCTTATAAATAAGCTCTCTTTGCTCTTTTGGTTTTTTGGCATCACTTTGTACTTTATTGACCATATAGATAGGTGCCACAAAAATAAAAAGAATAGAGCCCACTAAAAAGGCTGCAAGCAGATACATAGGAATAAGGCGCCAATGTTTACTCTTCATCCTCTCTCCTCTCTACCATTGTTAATGACTCTAAAGTATTGAGCAGAATCTGCTTTTTTGTCACAAGCGGTTTTGTGAGAATATTTTTTTGTTTCTTATCTAGCTTTGGATTTGCTATAATGCGCATGAACTCATTCTCAAGCTCTTGTAAAAGCTTTTCCATACACTCTTTATACTTTGGAACGATTTTCATCATTTACTCTTTGGTCTAAAAGCTTTTATTACATCCTCATTTGTCTCAATATATGGACCACCAATAAGATCGATACAGTATGGAACAGCTGGAAAGACTGCATCAAGACACTCTCGAATACTTTTTGGTTTTCCAGGAAGATTTATGATAAGACTCTTTCCCCTAATACCTGCAGTCTGGCGTGAAAGAATCGCTGTAGGTACATACTGCAAACTCACAGCTCGCATCTGTTCACCAAAGCCAGGCAATATCTTTTCACATACAGCTTCCGTAGCTTCTGGAGTTACATCTCTTGGTGCGGGACCTGTTCCTCCGGTAGTTACTACTAAAGCACACTCCTCTTCATCGCACAGCTCTCTCAAAGCCTTTTTAATCTCCTCCAATTCATCAGGAATACAACGATAAACAATTTCAAAATCGTTTTTAAGATACTCTTGCATCGTATCCATAATTGCTTTGCCACTAATATCTTCATAAATACCTGCACTTGCTCTATCACTTGCTGTTACAACACCAATTTTTATCTTATCCACTTATGCTCCTTTGATACTCCATGTACCATTTATGAAAATAGTTTTTCAAGAGTACTCTTGTTATAAAAAAGTAAAAAAGTATAGCTGATGTGTTGATAATTATATCAAAGAGATCCCCTTCTCTATATGGTACAAAAACTTGTACGAATTCTATAAAGATCCCATAAGAAATAAGAAATGCTATTTTTTTATACACAGTGAAAAAGTAGCTCAAATCAAAAAGTATACCAAGAAGCAAAAAAGCTAGAATATGGCGATATTTGTCACTGTAGGCACCTAATATATTCTCTCCCATATATGCAAAATGCTCAACGAAAAGCACCTCTTTTTGCAAATGCTGCGTATGAATTGCATAGCTGCTTTGCGCATGAGGAGTAATAGATAGAAGTAAAAAGAGAAGCAAACAGCAAAAAAAGAGTATTTTAAAAATTTTCATCGAAGAAGATGCCCTGCATTATTGATGAGATATACTTGTGCAAATGGAGTGAAAAACTCTTTAGCTTTGTCAGCATTTACAATCTTATCTTTAGCACCAAGATAGACTTCAATTGTTACTCCATTTTCTTGCAATAATTGCAAATCCTCTTCTTTCCATTCATAGAAAAGAAGTTCTTTAAGCTCACCCAAACTTGGTTCAGTTGTAAACTTTTCGATGTCTACTTTTGCTGGATAGAGAGCTTTTTTGTAAAAAAAGTGCAGATATGCATCTTTATTTTTCACAAAAGTTAGTATCTCTTTATGCTTTTGCTCTTTTGGAAGATAATTAAAAAATGCCGGAGAGAGCAGTTGCAAAGTATCAACTCTCTTACCCTGCTCTATCATTGTTAGAGCTTCTTGCACAGCTTTTTGTGCACCTTTGCTAAAACCAGCTACAACAAAATCTCCTCTTTGTAAATATGACAAGAAGAGCACTTTTTCGTTTTTAAATCCAAAGCCACTAAAGTATTTCATTGCTTAGTCTTTGAATATCCTCTTTGCTTATCGCTTCATTGCTTCGTAGATATTGCGCAAGTGTTAAAAGCAGTTTTTTGTGATTTTGTATATACTCTTTGAGTTCACCCAATGCACTCTCAATAATTTTAACTGCTTCATTTATATCTGCATAGAGATGCTCGCCCATACCATACACAGTAACCATCTCTTCAGCTAAAGATTTTGCACTTTTGAGATCTCCTGCACTATTAGAAAACTCCTCATCATATATAACTTGCAGTGCAGCATACCCAGCTAAATAGACTTTAATTTTTGCAAGATATTCACTTTTAGATAAGATCTCTTTGTCTATCTCTTTGATATATCCGCCTATTAAAGAGAGCTTGTCAAACTCTATCCCATACCAGTAGGCTGCTAGCGCTTTTGCTGCTTGATAGATGCTTTGGATCTCTTTTTCTTTCTCACTATAAGCTAGCACCTTCTTTTTACCAAAAAGTACTTTCTCTTTTACTGCTTCAAAATCTTCAAGCTCAACAATCTTTTTTCCTTTTCGTAGCGCATGCAAAGCAGCTTCATTGACAAAACTTGCAAGGGCAGCACCGCTAAATCCCACACTCATATGTGCTAAAATCTCTACATCGACACTGTGAGGAATCTTTTGTAAATAGATATCTAAAATCTTTTTTCTCTCCTCCTTATTCGGCAACGATACAAAAATACGCCTATCAAATCGTCCAGGGCGCAAGAGGGCTTCATCGAGCACTTCAATCTTATTTGTAGCCCCAATAACTATAACCCCTTCTGCACCCTCAAATCCATCCATCTCAGTAAGGAGTTGATTAAGCGTTGCTTCACGCTCATCGTTGCGCAGTCCTCCTCGTGCTTTTCCCACTGCATCAATCTCATCGATAAAGATGATACTAGGTGCCATCTCTTTTGCTTTTTTAAAAAGCTCTCGTACCCTCTTTGCTCCCATTCCTACATAAATCTGTACAAAAGCACTTCCACTTTGATAAAAAAATGGCACACTAGCTTCACCTGCAACAGCTTTTGCTATGAGCGTCTTCCCCACTCCAGGAGGGCCTACAAGCAAGACACCTTTTGGCATCCGCACACCAAAATCGAGATACTTTTGTGGATTTTTCAAAAAATCGATAATCTCTTCAAGCTCCTCTTTGACCTCATCAATACCCGCAACATCGTTAAAAGTTACATCGCTCACTTGTGGTACTATTTTTGATTTAAACTCTTCGGGCTGCTCCATTGGCGCAATTTGAATCTCATGCTTGAGAGGAATTGGCTCACGCTGTTGACGTCGCAAGTAAAAGATTATAAATCCAATAAAAAACCCAAGAATTACGAGCATAAAAATATCAATGAGCGTTTGTGAATCAACATCCTCACTTCGTACAGGAGCAATCTTATAAAGCTCTTTAAGATCTACTGCCTCTTTTGGTAGTTTAAATTCACTCCCCCCGCTTTTAATATAGACATAGCGATCACCTACCTTTGCTTCATCGATCATCTTATTTTGTAAAAGGGTCTTGTATGTTGCATAATCGATAGTAGATGCTCTTTCATACTTATAAACAAATAGAGCGAGTAAAAGGAGTAGAATAAAAAAAGAAAAGAGTGTTATGAACAATTTTTTTCTAAAATTTTGCAAAATTCCCCTCTTTTTTGACTTCATAATCATACAACTCTATCCAGTTTCCCTCTAAATCAAGCTCACTTTGGACAAAAACTGGATTAAAAAATTGATCATGTCCAAAATAGTAATCACCCTTTTTACTCTCTATGAGCACTTGCAGTGGCAATTTTTTCATACGAAAATCTCTATTTTTCTCCTCAATAATCTCTTTAATAACTTTATACCGTCCCTTAGCAACATCTCCTCTCACCGGCTCTTTCATAGTAGCTGCAGGAGTACCATCGCGCTTAGAGTAGGTAAAGAGGTGTATATGAGTAAGAGGAAACTTTTTTATATTTTCCACAGCTTCTTTGAAAATCTCTTCACTCTCCCCAGGATGCCCTACAATAAAATCTGTTCCAATTGCATACCCGTGTGATGCTATCTCTTCAAAGAGTGGCAAATCCTCTGCTACGCGATTGCGTCGATTCATGAACTCTAACATCCTATCACTCGTATGCTGCAAAGCGATATGGAGATGTTTGGCCATCCATGGCTCATCTAAAATCTCTTTAAACTCCTCATCAATCTGTACTGGCTCAATAGAACCAACTCTTACTCTACGTACACCTCGAATGAGAGAGACTCTCTTTAAAAGTTTTGCTAAAGAACTGCCACTATCTTTACCATAACTCCCAACATTGGTACCTGTAAAGATAAATTCACCAAATCCGTTGGCTGCCAAGAGTCTTATCTGCTCTAGGATAAGCTCTTCATCCATGCTTCTTGCATTTCCTCTTACATAAGGAATAATACAGTAGCTACAGCGAAAATCACACCCCTCTTGAATTTTGATAAATGCCCTGCTCTTTCCTACAAATTCACTGACAATTGCTTTATCAACGCTTTCTAAATCACCGAGCACAAAGAAGTGCTCTTTTTTGAGTAGCTCATTTATCTTTGTCTTTTCTGAATGTCCAAAGACACCAATTACTTTTTTTGTTTTAAAAAGATCTTCGCCTTTTGTAAAAGCTCCACATCCTGTAAGATAGATCTTTTTGCCACTACGATTGAGCCGATTGATATAGTTTCTCACACTCCCATCAGCTCCATTTGTCACAGTGCAAGAGTTCACAACAACAATATCAGCATCCTCTTCATTTTGCGTGAGTGTAAAATCTCTTAGTGAGCTCATCATTACTTGCGTATCAAAGAGATTCGTCCTACATCCAAATGTCTTAAAGTAGACTTTCACACCTCTTCCTCTTTTATATTTTTTGGAAGGGTTTTAGCACTAAAATCCTCTTTTGTCAAGAGAACTTTTTGTGCAGGATATGTAAGGATAATGTCAGGCTCTTTAAGATAGGTATCAATAATCTCAGCTGAGATGGTACTACGCAGAGTCAATGTAGCATAAGAGTTTGTCATATACCATAGACTCACGCGTATCCCATACTCCTCCGCAAAGGTATAGACTCTCACATCAACATTTGTATTTTTGAGATGATAGGTACTGCGAAGTTTATTAAGCTGTTTTCTTGCTATATCTGTATATCCTTTAGCATATTTTCTTGCAACTTCTTTGGCGATATGGGCTGCTTTCTTATGATTTGAATCAAAAGTGATATTAAAATTAATATTATCCCATACAGTTTTAAGTCCCATATGTGTATAGTTAGCAATTAAATCTGTAAATACATAGTTGTTAGGAATAAAAATAATTCTACCTGAACGAATATTATGAAGATAACTTGTAAGTGTCACATCTTCTAATATTGTAATTCGAAGTAAAGAAATATCAATTACATCACCAACAAAATCTCTTCCCTCTTTTGTCACTTTAATGCGATCTCCTACATGAATAGAGCCTCCTAAAACTATAACCATCCATCCAAGAAGACTCATAAACATATCTTTCATTGCAATCGCGATACCAGCTGAAGCAAAACCTAAAATGGTTACAAGATAGTTCACATTTTCTATGTAAGCAAAGAGTAAAATTAAGATTATAAGAATCGCTAGATTAAAATTGATAATCTTATTTGCCATATATGCACGCTGATTATCTTGAATATAGCGTGCAATTATCCATTTGAGTATGAGACTTAGAAGTAAAAGACCAATAATGATTGCAGCTATATATGCTGCTTTTTCTGTTTGGAGTTTAATCTCCTCAGTAATTTTAAGAATATTTTCCTCAATTTTTCTTGTATAAACCGAAAGTGTCTCTTTTGCTATATGCAAAGAATCTTGAAAATCAGCAATCTCTTTTTGTAGCTCCTTTTTTTCATTTATATATTTTTGATTTTTAGTAAGCTCGGCAAGTTTTGCAATAATCTCATATTTTTTTATTAAAAGCTCTAACGCAGCCTCCATGTCTTTGAGCTTTTGCTTGTAATACTCCTTTGAACTATTAAGCTGCTTGATATATGAAAATGCTGTTATCAAATTGAAGGGATTTTTTATGACAGGAGCTTTTGGGATCTCTTGGGGTTTGAGAAGTTCCAAAAAAGGGGATTCTTGATACTCCTTCAGAAGCTCTAACTGATTTTGCAACGTCTCTTTTTTACTCTGTAGCTCTTTTATAAGTTCTTTCTTTCTATATCTTTTTGCTCTTTTGAGCTGTTTTTCTACTACATCTAGTTGTTTTTTTATTTTGAAGTACGTTTTATAGTTCTCATATTTTTTAATCCATATATTTTCTTTAAATTCACTTTTGAGATTTTTTAGTTTCTGCTCATAATCTGCTATTTCTTGTTGATTTACTTGCTCATTTTGTAGCGTAGTATTTGTCTCATGTTTAACACTCTGCCCAGCAAAGAGAAGGTGCACTTGCAAAAGAAATAGTAAAAGATACTTTAGCATCGAGTAAACCTTTTAAGTGCCTCAAAAACTCTCTCTTTTGGTACGCTGTCTGTTATCACAAAGTCTCCAACTCCTCTTGGCAAAACAAACTTGATTTTGTCTGCTTGCGTCTTTTTATCAAGAAAAAAGTGCTCATAAAAACTATCAACATCTTTGATTTCATAGCATGTAGGAAGGTTATATTTTTCAAGAAGAGTTTTAACTCTTTGAGCATCTTCTTGACTCATGAGATCCATTAGTTTTGCAAGCTCATTAGCCATCACCATCCCAATTGCAACCGCTTCACCATGTAAAAATCGTTTATAATTTGTCTCATTCTCAATAACGTGTGCAAATGTATGACCATAATTGAGGCTTGCTCGCATACCCCCTTCTCGCTCATCTTTAGCAACAATTGCAGCTTTGAGCTCTACAGATCGCTTAATTGCATATTTGAGATGCTCTTCCTCATACAAATCGTGCTCTTCTAACCAAGCAAAAAACTCTTTATCAAAAACCACCGCCATCTTTACAATTTCTGCAACACCTGCTGCAAACTCTCTTTGAGGAAGGGTAGTAAGAAAATGTGTATCTATATAGACTGCTTTTGGTTGATGAAACGCTCCTATTAGATTTTTACCAAAACGGTTATTAATACCTGTTTTCCCACCAACACTTGCATCTACTTGGCTAAGTAATGTGGTAGGGATCTGTATAAAATCGATTCCCCTTTGATATATCGCAGCAGCAAATCCTGTCATATCTCCTATAACACCCCCACCAAAAGCGATAAGCGTCGATTTTCTATCAATTTTATGATCAAAAAGTCTCTCAAGTAGATAGTTTAACGCCTGCTCATTTTTGTAATCTTCGCCATCTGGCAGCGTTACAATATAGAGCTCGCTTGCTTCAATTTTTGGAAGCAGATAGCCCAAATGGAGTCCCGCAACTTTTGGATTGGTTACTATTACTGCTTTTGAGAGATTTCTAATCTTTTCAATAGGCTCAATAAAAATGGTATAACTTCTATCTTCTATCTTTTTCAATGAAATATCTACTTGCATGCAATACCTCAACTTTTTCTTTAATTATAGAGAAAAGTTGTTAAGAGTTTTATGAGGTTGGAATAAAAATTTGAGGATACTGATTGAGTCTATAAAAAAGAGCTTCGGGATCGGTACAAAATATATTCCATATTTTAGCATCAGCTACTTTTTTACTAAATGGATAGACCATTAAAATATTATTTTCGTTTTGGATAATTTCTCGTATAGGATTTGTTTTACTCTTTTTAATAATTATTGGCTTAGAAAAAATAGTAGCGAGATTTTCAAAATGCTCTATCACTTTTTCATTTTTCTCTTCTTCGCTGTATTGAAAGAGTTTCAAAGAGAGTTTGAGCTGTATCGCAATATCAAAAACGATTGATGAAATTTTTTCTACATTTGAGTTTTTGCTAAGAATGAGTCCCACCTCTTTAAGATTATCCATCGACTTATCAGATAGAGCCAAAACAGGAATAGAGAGTGTGTAGAGAAACTTTCTAAAATTACTCTTTTCAAATAAAAAAGCATGCGTGATAAAGAGCCCAACTCTAAACGATTTTATATCTTTTTTCATAAGTGTAAAAATCTCTTTACCATAATAATCTATGATTACTTCTACATCTTCACTATCATACTTGCGTATAAAATCCAAAAACTCCAAATCATTTGGGTTAATGATACGAATAATAAGTTTTTTATCTTTAAAACGTTTATGGACATAAATTGCTCCAAGCACCATGTGACGCAGACTTTTTGTACTCAGTGCCTCCATATCGATAAAGAGATAGGAGTTGAGACCAAACGGCATAGGAAACTGCCCCACTTCTCTCTTTATCGATTTGAAGACCTCTTTCAAAACTGATGGCTCGCCAATAAGCAGCAAAAGATCGTTTGGATAGATCATAAGATCAGGTGTTGGGAGTATGAGTTTGTTATTGCGATAAATTGCTGCAATTTTCCAATTTTTTTGCTCTATAGATCCCACATGGCGATAGACATAAGCACTGCCAAATGGAACCAACACCTCCATTATTTCACCTTCACCCAAACCTACATTTTGGGCAATGACTGGAACATTTGGCAAGTGATCTACAACTCTATTTGCAAGAATCTCATTGGCATCAAGCCTGATAAAATTCTTCCCTTCAATCTGCAAATCCCATCTATCTAATATGACTGTTGTAACATTGGGATCGAGTTTACGTACATTCTCAAATGATGCAAGAGTATCAATCTTATTTGCAAGGACTATAACAACTTCTGTGAATCTTCTTTTAAAAAGTTGTGAAAGTTTTACAAAAGAGGTTGGATCCAATTTATAAAAGAGAAAATTTTCATTATCTATATCTGGTTTTATACTATCATCCATATAGACAACATGATATCTATTGGTTGTTACATAGTTTTTGACAATTCTTTGTAAGAGGTGTTTTGCTACAATACCGTCAGCCAAAATCAAAACATCAACTTGCACATATTGCCTTTAAAGGATATTTGTGGAATTTACGCTCGATGCAACGTGTGGAAACGCACGTGCCACTACAATTAAAACATATCATTCTACCATAAAAACCCCTGTATTTATGCCTGTGGGAACCGCTGCAAGCGTAAAAGCCCTCGATACAAGAGATCTCATAGATCTACTTGATACACACATAATTCTTGCAAATACTTACCATCTCTATTTACGTCCGGGAGATGAAATAGTCAAAGAGTTTGGAGGACTCCACGGTTTTACGAAGTATAATCGCAGCTTCCTCACTGATAGCGGAGGGTTCCAAGCATTTAGTTTGAGTGATATAAGCAAAGCAAATGATGAAGGAATAGAGTTTCAAAGCCATATTGATGGCTCACGCCACTTCTTTACCCCCCAAAAGGTTCTCGATATTCAATATAACCTTGGTAGTGATATTATGATGATCCTCGATGATCTTATAGCTTTGCCAGCTACAAAAGAGCGTCTCAAACTCTCTGTAGTACGAACAACAAAATGGGCAAAAGCATCCATTACCTACCACAAAAAGATGCAAGAGCGAGGTATTGGAAGAACGCAAAATATCTTTGCAATCATACAGGGAGGTGTAGATCCTGCTTTTCGCCGCCAAAGTGCACAAGAGCTTACAGCACTCGATTTTGATGGATTTGCCATTGGGGGTCTTAGTGTAGGAGAAGAGAGCCAAGCAATGTACGATACAGTGGCCTGGACAACACAGTTTATGCCAGCCAATAAACCTCGCTATCTCATGGGCGTAGGAACACCAGAAGATATAGTTGAAGCTATTGATCGAGGTATAGATATGTTTGATTGTGTTATGCCAACGAGAAATGCACGCAATGGTACGATCTTTACTACTTTTGGCAGACTCAATATCAAAGCAGCACGCTTTAAAAAAGATCATCGCCCAATTGATGAAAACTGCTCATGCTATACTTGCCAAAACTACTCTAGAGGCTATCTCAATCACCTCTTTCGCGCTAAAGAGTTAACATATTACCGTCTTGCTTCCATTCACAATCTTCACTACTATTTGCAACTTACCAAAGATGCAAGAGAAGCCATAATTCAAGGAGATTATGCTACATTTAAAAAAGATTTTTATGCAAGGAGAAGCCAATGAAACTAGGAGTCAATATCGATCATATCGCAGTGCTACGAGAAGCAAGACGCATCAATGATCCCGACCCCATAGAGGCTTTGGGAGTTGCGAAAAGAGCAGGCGCAGATCAAATAACAATTCATCTGCGTGAAGATAGACGCCATATTAATGACAATGACGCAAAAAAAATTGCACAGCTTTCTCCTTTGCCTCTCAATATGGAATGCAGTATCGACGAAGAGATTATCGAGATTGTCTGCGCCTTAAAACCTCACCGTGCAACACTTGTTCCTGAAAAACGCGAAGAGGTTACAACTGAAGGGGGGCTTGATGTCATAAGTAATTTTGATAAAATCCTCCAAGTAGTAGAAAAGTTGAAAAATCATGAAATAGATGTATCACTCTTTATCGATCCCGATTTTGAGATAATTGCTGCATGTGCCGATACAGGTGCAGATATGGTAGAACTTCACACGGGAGAATATGCAAATATATATGCAATGCTTTACAGTAATCTTCGCTCTACCCCCCATTCCATTAAAAATCTTGAACTCCCTCGCTCTGAACTTCAAGAAAGACTTGCAAAAGCGATAGGAGATCTAGAAAACTCAGCTATTTATGCCTCAAAGGCAGGCCTTCTCGTTGCTGCAGGGCATGGACTTAATTACCAAAATGTCATCCGTATAGCTCAAATTCCACAAATCGTAGAACTTAACATAGGCCAAAGCATTATCGCAAGAAGTATCTGGGTTGGTTTTGAGCAAGCAGTTTCACAAATGAAGGAGCTTTTACGTGAAACCCGTAATTGCAATTAGTATAGGAGATCTCAATGGCATTGGGGCTGAAATTGCGATAAAATCTCATGATGAGATAAAAAAGTGGTGCCAGCCTCTCTATTTTACTAACAAAGATATGCTCGAACAAGCTGCGGATTTACTTGGACTCTCTTTGCCAAAAGATATGGAAGTAGAATATATTGATGGTAATTTTACAATAAAACCTGGAAAAGTTAGCAAAAAAAGTGGTCAGTATAGTTTCCGCTCTTTCCAAAAAGCTGTAGAATTTACATATAGCGGTATTTGTGATGCCCTTGTCACACTTCCTATTAATAAGGAAGCCTGGAAAAAAGCTAGCATAGCATATAAAGGGCATACTGACTACCTCCGCAAACGCTTCAAAAAAGATGCTATTATGATGCTTGGGTGCGAAAAACTCTTTGTAGCCCTCTTTACTGAGCATATTCCACTCAAAAAAGTACCAAAAGAAATTAAAACAAAGAAACTAAAAAAATTTCTTGTAACACTTTACAAAGAGACTCAGCCTGCATTACCTATTGCAGTCCTTGGGCTCAATCCTCATGCCGGTGATAATGGCGTTTTAGGAGATGAAGAAAAAATTATCACGCAAGCGATAAAAGATGCAAATAAAGCTTTGAGTACAAAGATCTTCTTTGGTCCAGTTGTTCCAGATATTGCCTTCACACCAAATTTTCGCAAAAATCTCACACATATTGTAGCGATGTATCATGATCAAGGACTCGCACCACTCAAAGCGCTCTATTTTGATGAGAGCATCAATGTAAGCCTCAATTTACCAATTTTACGTACATCAGTAGACCACGGTACCGCATTTGATATAGCCTATAGAAATCTCGCCAACAACACCAGCTACCTTAACGCCTGCCAGTATGCGATTTCACATCTCAAAAAGGAATAGCATCTTCAGCTACATCACCCACTCCTGCAATGGTATTTCCTACAGCTTGTGGCGCAACTATATTTACCACAGCACCTGTTACTTTAAAAGGTGCTGCCACAATTGAGCCAATGCCACAACCACTAAACATCAATACAATAACTAGAGATACAAGCAATTTTTTCATTACTATTCCTTACATATTAACTATCCTTGAGAAAGATGTTTTTGTACAGACTCAATCTTTTGTTGTAAACGATTCTCTTTGTCAGGTCGAATATCAAACTTCACAACACTATAGACTCTTCCAACACCCATTTTCTCTAATGCTGCATACATCTGTGGAATAAGATTTATTACTTCCTCAACACTCTTACCCTCTACAATAGTAGCCATAGGAGTAAGTTGATAAGGAAGTCCACTCTCCTCAATCACCTTTAATACCTCAGCTACATACTTGCTTTTGCTCTCTCCTACATCTGTTGGAAACATTGCAATCTCCATTAATACACTCATTTAAGCTCCCTTTTTCTATAATTTCATAAAGGAAAAAATATGCAAAGAGTAAAAAATCTCACACCTTTTATGGTCATGGCAATTGCCAAAGAGGCATCAAAATATAAAGATGCCATCCATTTTGAAATAGGCGAACCAGATCTTCCTCCACCACCTGGTGTAGTAGAGGCTGCAAAATGTGCACTGGATAATTATCGATTTTCTTATACTATTTCTGAAGGGTTGCCTGCACTTCGTCAAAAAATTGCAGATTTTTATCAAAAAAGATACAGCGTCTTCATTAATCCTGAAAATATTCTCATCACTCCTGGAACCAGCGGAGCATTTATGCTTGCATATGCATTGACGCTCGATTTTGGTAACTCTTTGGCATTTAGCGATCCAGGCTATCCTTCTTATAAAAATTTTGCCTACATTCTAGGAATAGAGCCAAGATTTATCCCTGTTGATAGTTTAACAAGCTACTGCATCACACCAGAGCATCTACACAAAAATAGACCTCATGCACTGCAAATCTCCAATCCAGCAAATCCTAGTGGCAATGTTTATGAAATAGATCTCTTGAAAGATCTTTGCACATACTGCTTACACAAAAATATTATACTTATTAGTGACGAGCTCTATCATGGCCTCATATACGATGCAAACACTACAACTGCTCTTGCTTTCAATGAAGAAGCTATTGTCATAAATGGATTTTCAAAATATTTTTGCATGCCAGGGATGAGAATAGGCTGGATAATTGTTCCATCAAAATTGCGCAAAAAAGCAGTAGAAATTGCGCAAAATATCTTTATAGCTGCACCGACACTGAGCCAATATGCAGCATTGGAAGCTTTTGATGAGGAGTATCTTGCATCCGTTACATTGACATATCGTAAAAGGAGAGACTATTTATACCAAGAACTTTCCAAACTTTTCTATATCCCACAAAAGCCGCAAGGAGCCTTCTATATCTGGGCTGATATAAGTAAATATAGCGATAATGCACTCCATTTTGCTCATGATCTCTTACAAAAAACACATGTTGCAATCACACCCGGTATAGACTTTGGCTATAACAATACCCAAAAGTTTGTAAGATTTGCGTACACCAAATCTATCGAGCAGATGGAGCAAGGCGTTAAACGCCTCAAATCATTCCTTGGCTAAATCTGCAGCAAATACATAGATAGCTGCATTATAAAGACTGACAATGTAAGCTATGACAAGTACAACAGGAAGTAAAATAATAGAACTTGCCATCAATACCATTACAATACCAACACCAATCAAAATAAGTGACCATATAAATATCAAAACAAAATACTCTTTGTTAAAACAGCGTTTCCAAAAGCTAGGCGAAAATATCCAAAAGCTCTTCTTAAAAGCTTCTGTAAAATCATCTGTTTTAATAATCTCACCCAATACTCCAGGAGCAAAATAGAAGAAAAAAGCAGCAATAACCAAAAGAAGCAATCCAACTGCTCCTCCACTACTCATCATAGTTATCATCTGCGCTTGACTCATCATACCATTTTGCAACTGCTCTACATCAATAGACATTGAAATAGCTATACCAAAGAGAAAAGAGAATAGCAAAAAGATAAGAAAAAAACCTAAGAATGCTCCTGCTGCAGTTTGTAAATAGGTTGTGAGAAGATCACCGATTTTTGTCTGGGCGGCTATATCTGCAAGATCTTGCGGATCATTTACTTTTGCAACAGCCCTTCCAAAATAGATCTGTACTGCCAAACTTACAATTGAGTATGCAAAGATAAAAAGCATCCCAATAACAGGAATCATACCCAAAAGATTAAGAACTATCAAAATCGCAATAGCAGCAAAATTGAGAGCATAATTACCTTTGAAAAAAGACCATGCAGCATTTATGGCTGTTTTATTAGAGTGCTCTAACATCGTAGCTCCTTTTTGTCATTATAGCTAACATCCACTTTTTTTCATATTTTTTGCTTTATCAATCGGAAATCTTTTTTGATTTTTAGCAATTTTCCTTCGTGAGGCTTCATAGAGATCAATTTCAAGCACAGTTGCTAAACGTAAAAGATAGTGCAGTACATCTGCCATCTCTTCAGCAATCTCCTCTTTTTCTTCGCTACTAAACTGATCAGCTCTTTTATCACACCATTGAAAGTGTTCCATGAGTTCCGCTGCCTCTATCGCTACACTCATGGAGAGATTTTTGGGTGTATGATACTTTTGCCACTCCCTTTGCGCTATAAACTCATCGAGCATCTTTTGCAGCTCATACAGACTACCCTTCAAAGTACTCCTTTGCATATTCACGCAGCTTTTGATAAATTTTGAAAAAATCGGTGCTATAGACTCTCGTCTCGGCAATTGTAGTGATAAAATTTGTATCTCTTTGCCACCTCGGTACTAGATGCAGATGGATATGTTCAGCAATACCAGCTCCTGCAGCAGCACCAAGATTCATACCCATATTCACCCCTTCTGCACCCAAAACATCTTTTAAAAGTTTCACCCCTCTTTTTGCAAGTTTTGCAATTTCAAGCCATACATCCTCTTCAAGATTTTCGAGATTATCTATATGGCGGTTTGGAATTATCATAAAGTGGCCTGGTGAATAGGGATACTTATTCATCACAGCAAAAGAGTTTTCGGCTCTATAAAGTACTCCCAACTCCTCATCTTCCTTAGGATGCTCTACAATATAACAAAAGACACACCCTTCTATTTTTTTGCCTGTCACATACTCACTACGCCAAGGAGCATACAAAATTTTGCGCATTAAAACACCTTTATGAGATTTGGAAAGAGATAGATAATTATAAGGATGAGAATCTGCAAAGCAATAAATGGCAAAACACCTCTATAGATCTCTTTTGTTGTTACAAGTTTACCGGCACTCCCTTTGAGATAAAAGAGTGCAAACCCGAATGGTGGCGTTAAAAAAGATGCTTGTAAATTGAGAGCCACAAGTATGCCAAACCATATTGGATCTATACCAAAGGTTTTGATTACAGGTACAAAAAGCGGTATGACAACAAAACAGATCTCCACAAAATCAATAAAAAATCCAAGCAAAAAGATACTTGCCATTGCTATAAAAATGAAAAGTTCTGGAGATCCTATTTGGTAACTAAAGAAGTCATGCACTAGCTCTTCCCCACCAATTTCGTTAAAAACAAGACTAAAAGCAGTAGCACCAATCAAAATGGTAAAAATCATAGCACTTAGTTTAACTGTCTCTAAACTCACATAGCGCAGCATTGAAAAACTGAGACTGCCACTGAAAAATGCCAAAACCAAAGCACCAACCACACCCATTGCGGCAGACTCTGTAGGAGTTGCAATACCTGCAAAAATAGATCCTAGTACTGCAACAATTAAGAGTATAGCAGGAAGTAAAGAGAAGAGAATCTCTTTAAGTGAAGGCTTTCGCTCTAATTTTACCGGAGGTGCAGATTGTGGTTTGAAGAGTGCAAAGAGTAAAATATAAAAAATATAGACTGCTACCAATAAAAGTCCCGGCACAACTGCACTGCGGAAGAGATCTCCCACACTCACACTCAAAACATCTCCCAACACAATCAATACAATAGAGGGAGGAATTATTTGCCCCAATGTCCCGCTTGCTGCTATCGTTCCGCTAGCAAGTGACTTGTCATACCCATATTTAAGCATTACTGGAAGCGTAATCACGCTCATCATCACTACACTTGCACCCACAATACCTGTAGCAGCTGCCAAAATTGCTCCTACTATCACAACTCCTACAGCAAGTCCTCCTCGCACCTCTCCAAACAATGCTCCAAGATTTTCTAGAAGCTTTCTTGCAATGTTACTCTTTTCTAAAATGAGCCCCATCAAAATAAAAAGTGGTACTGCCATGAGCGTAAAGTTTTGCATAATGCCATATATGCGCATTGGAAAGAGATTAAAAAGATTCAGACTCAAGTCTGCATCAATCAGTGCAAAAACAATCGCAGCACCTGCAAAAACAAATGCTACACGAAAACCAATCATCAAAAGAATAAGAGATAGCGCAAACATTAAAATAGCAGGATGGAGAAAATAGTAAAAATCAAGATAGTGTAAAAGTGCAATTGCAATACCTACTGCGGGCACTGCTACAAGCCACTTTTTATCTATATGACTCCAATGTTTTATCATTTCACTGATTGCCTGTAAAAGCAGCAAAAATGCAAAGAGAACTATCATCGCTTTAATAATCCAGCGGTGTTGCAATCCTCCAGGATCACTAGAAGCCTCGTTTTGCATAAAACTTTGCAATGTAAAACCGTACCCATACCAAAGAATAAGCAATGCCAAAGGTACAATGAGGAGTAAATTATCCAAAAAAGCGATAGTAGCTTTAGTTTTTGGAGAGAACTTCTCATAAAAAATATCAACTCTCACATGCTTATCATGTTTGAGTGCATACCCAGCACTGAGCAAAAAAGTAAGATCAAAAAAGTACCACTCAAGCTCTTGTAGTGCAATGGAACCCTCATGAAAGAGGTAGCGCATCGATGCATCGTAAAATACTAAAAAGGCTAATAAAAAGGAGAAAAATGCACTTACCCCTCCAAAAAATGTATTGATTTTATCGATATAGTAGGAGATCTTATTCACCCATCTTCCTTTTGAAGTAATACTCAAAAATCTTTTGTAAAAGTACAACAATAAACACAAGTGCCACAATAGCTAAAAATTCAAGTCCAAACTCTTTAAGTTCTTGCATCTATTTCCTTACATAAAAGCTGGTGTATCATTACTAAAGAGTATCAAATCTCCTGCCTTTGTTGACTCTGCCAATACATTTTGTAACATCTGCTTATCATCGAGTAAAATTTTCTTCTTTGTAATAGCTTTGTCTAAAATTTCTCTATTGAGTTTTCCTGTAATGATTACAAGATCGAAAACTTCATTAATTTTTCGTGCCAATTTTTCATTGGCTTGTGGAGTACTCTCAACAATACCGGGAGTTACTATTACCTTTCTTCCCGGATAACCTTTTACAAGCTCATAAGAGCTTACCATTCCCTCCAAATTCCCATTGAAACTATCATCAATTATGAGCTTCCCGCCAGCTTCTATCTTTTGCAGTCTATGCTCCACTGGTTTGAGATGGCGTACTCTTTTTTGAATAATTTCCATATCTAGCCCGATTTCACGCGCTGCTAAAATAGCTGCAGTGATATTGAGTGCATTAAAATCACCTAACACAGGAGCAAAAAAATGGTACTCTTTTCCATCAAGTTCTACACCCCAGCTCACGCCTTCAAGATCTGCTTGAATATTTTTGATATTTTTTCCATATTTTACAAACTTTTCATCATCTTTTATCTCTAAACCATCCCAAATAAAAGCCTTTTTAAGTCTTTTTGAGAGTAAAATTTCTAGTTTTGTAAGTATAATATTTTCAAGAGATTGAAAATACTCAATGTGCTGCTCGCCGATCTTTCCAATTATCGCATACTGATGCTCTATTAGTTTTGCAATAGAAGCGATATCGCCCCGCTCCCTTGCTCCCGCCTCTACGATATAAATCTGTGTATCTTCTGGTAGCGACTCATTAATATCTTTCATTATCCCTGCAAGTGTATTGACACTTCTTGGTGTTTTATAGACGCGGTAATTATCTTGTAAAATTTGTGTCAAGAAATTTTTTATACTTGTTTTTCCGTAACTTGCAGTAATAGCCACAATGATTGGATCGATCTTTTTTAGTTTCTTTTTTGCCTCTTTATAAAAAATCATAAAAAGATATTTTTCGATGATATTTGATACCAAAAGAGTCACAGCTAGAGGCAAAAGTGTGCTGTAGAGCTTTATACCTTTAATCATAAAAAGCATATCTAAAACAAGGGTAAAAAGAAAAAGCAATACAAAAAAGCGCTTTACGCGAGAAGTAAAAACAAGTTTTTTATCCAGTTTTCTTTGCCAAAAATAGAATACTGCACCATAGACAAGATCGAGAGCCAATACCCATTCACGTAAAGCAAGATACCCAAAAAGTGGTAGCAAAAAAAAGAGGATATGCTGGTAAGGTGCATGGTGATGCAAGAGAATACGAGAAAGTTTGTAGTTGTACCATTGCAGATTGGTAATAAGATAGTAACCCAATAGCAGAACAAAAAGGATATGGCCAAAGAGATGAATCCAACTCATCTGCGAACCTCAAATGCGCCACTGTAACTGCGCTCTATCTCTTCAACTACTACCTCATCAACACGTGCCAAAGGGGGTCCTTCATGGAGTGCTTGCAAAAACTCTTCATATACCTCATCTGGCACGCTTGCTTCTACCTCTACGCTTCCATCAGGAAGATTTCTTACCCATCCACTAATTCCAAGCTCATTAGCAATATTTTGTGTAAATCTGCGAAACCAGACTCCTTGCACTCTCCCTTTAACGATACATCTACAATTTTTCATACTCTTCCTTTATTGTTTGGCAGATAAATGGGGCTTGGTGTAAAAAAAAGTAGTGGTCGCCTTGTAGCGGGTAAAAAGAGCTGTTTTTTATTAATTTTGCAATCTCTTTTCCACTTTGCAGCGAGGTTGCCTTATCATCTTTCCCCCAAAAAATGAGAGCTTTCCCATTAAAAGAAGCAAAAGAGGATCGAAAATCTTCATTGACAACATTTTTAAAAGTTTCATACATATTTTGACTCATTCCTTTTGCATCCTGTGCAACGAAAAGATTGCGCAATTTTCCTATTCCAAAGGGTTTAAGAAGTTTAAAAAGAGCAATTTTAGCGCGTATATACAGCGGTTTTGGCTCTACAATACCAGCACTGCTTAATAGCACAAGCATTTTTGGCTTTAAAAGTGTTGCCACTTTACCACCAAAAGAGTGTCCAATAACGATATTTTTCGGGATATTTAATGAATCTAAAAAGATTTCTACTATTTGTGCATAATCTGCAGTTGTAAGAATATAATCATTAGAACTCTTCCCAAAACCAGGAAGATCTATATAGATCTTTCTAAACTCATCGCACCCTTTAAAGGCACTTTGCATAATCTCTTTGTTACTGCCCCATCCATGCAGGATAATAGCAGCTTCACCCTCCCCTTCTATTGTATAGGAGATCGAAAAATCTCTATCCTGATAGCGTACCTCCCGCTGTGCCAACTATACCCTTTTTTTGCTCTAATTTTAACATTTTTTCACCATAGCAGGTCTTAACACAGGAGCGTTTGCTAGTTACATCTTTGATAACCCAGTAAGTAGTCACAATCATAAAGAGCACAAAAGCAGCCAAAATCGCTGAGACGAGATAGATGTTGCGATACTCTTTTTTGAAGATCATCTGAGCCTCCTTTTTGGGAGATACACCTATTGTCATATAAAAATGTTAAAACTCTTATCAAATTCGATATATAAATTTATTTTATAATTTTGGGAGGCTCCACTTCCCAAATATCGCCCAAAGACGCAGGAATAAAGAGAAGAAAAAAAGAAGTGTAACAGTATATGGATTTAAAAACCCAATTTCATTCAAAAGAAAAATAAAAGCTCCAGTCAATATGGCAATAGTCCCGTAAAATCCTGTGCGCAAAATGAAAGGAATCTCATTGAGCAATATATCTCTTACAACTCCACCGCCAACAGCTGTAATAAGAGCTACGAGCATCACTCCAAAAAAATTAAATTGTGCACTCAATGCAGCCATTGCACCACTAATAGAAAAGGAGACAAGACCCAAACCGTCACTCAATAAAAATATAAGCTTTTTTTGGTAATCAAAAAATCTCTGTAAACGCAAAAGGTACGCACTTGCAACTACACCAATAACAATTGCTGCTGGAAGTGTATGGGTAAATGCATAAGGAGTAGCTCCTGTAAGAATATCGCGAATAACCCCTCCACCGAGTGCTGTGAGAAAAGCTACGATAAAAGCTCCCAAGATATCGAGTTTGTGCTGAGCAGCTACCCAATATCCACTGAGTGCAAACGCTATGATTCCAATATAATCAGTGATCTCTAAGATACTCATCAATACCTCTTTGTGCTACAAATGCGCTACTAAATGCCCACTGAAAATTGTATCCTCCAAGCTCACCTGTAACATCACAAACCTCTCCTGCAAAAAAGAGTCCTGGAATGATTTTGCTTTGCATCCTCTCATCAAGCTCTCCTATATCCACACCTCCCTTTGTCACTTCAGCCCGCTCATAGCCAAATGTACCTGCTGGTGCAAAGGAATAAGCACGAAGTAACTGGAGTTTTTTCTTCTCTTGCACCGTAAGATCTTTTGCTTTTTTATCTTTTATACCAACAGCATGAAAAAACTCTATTGTAAATCTCTTTGGCAGTGGAAGCTGTGTAGCAATATTTTTATAGGGAAGAAATTTTGGAAGTTGTGGTAAAAAAGAGAGAGTAATATACCCTTTTTGCCAATAAAGTGACGCATTTAAAATCGCTGGACCACTTATTCCCTTATGAGTAAACAAAATATTGTCACAAAACTGCTTTTCTCCAACTCTCACTACTGCAGGAAGTGTCACGCCACTAAGCTTTTTAAACCAAAACTGCTCCTTTTGTACAGTAAGTCCTACAAGTGCTGGAGCCAAAGGAGTAACAGTGTGTCCAAATTTTTTCGCAATCTCATACCCAATCCCACTTGCACCAATTTTCTTGTAACTTAGACCACCAGTAGCTACGAGTAAGGATCTAGTTCGAAAAACCCCCTGTGAAGTTTTTACAACAAAAATACCTTTTTTATATTCCACATCTTTTATTTCACAATTGTAAAGTGTATTACGATTTGCAAGAATTTCTATAAGTTCATAAGCGCTATGGGGACAAAAGTATTGCGTCTTTTTTCGTAAAACTGGCTCACATCTTTTCTTTTTTAACCATTGCAAAAGAGACCTATTATCAAACTGTGTAAAAACATTTTCTACAAACTGTGGATATTTTGTCAGATAGTGGCTGCTATTTACTATTTTATTTGTAACATTGCAGCGTCCTCCTCCGCTTATTGCAATTTTTCTTGCTGGCTTTGGATTGTGTTCAAGAAGAAGATAGTTTTTCGTCCGCAAAAACTGAGCGCAAAAGAGCCCAGAGGCTCCTGCTCCCAAAATAATTAAGTCTTTCACTTCTTTGCTGATTGGATAGAGTTGATATAGTGATAATCGATAGGGATGGCACGAGGTTTTGGAAGATTTCTCGCTAAAGCTTGGAGTGGAGTGAGGAAATCTTCAAAGAGATAATTTGCCAAACTTCCAGGTACAGCATTTATTTCATTGACATATACTTGCCCTCTATGCACAAAAAAATCTACGCGAATTATAGCCCCATAGAAAAGAGGCTCATAAAGCTTTTTAAAAGACTCTATCATCTGCTCACGAATTCCAGGAACTAGCTCGGCCTCTTTTACCTCTTCAGTCCTACCAAAATCGAGATACTTTTTCTCAAAATCTAAAAATTCACCTTTTACTGGCTCCTCTATCTTTGATAGATAGAAATTCCCCGCTTTACATCCCGCAAGATTGTACTCTTTGACTCCTTCAATAAAAGGCTCTATAATAACCTCATTATCAAACTCAAAAGCAACATCGAGTGCATAGCTTAACTCACTCTCATCTCTTACAACACTCACTCCAATACTACTTCCAAGATGGCAAGGTTTTATGATAACCGGATAGTCAAATTTAAGTGGCTCTATTTTTTCTTTGTGGAGTAGCTGAAAATCGAGTGTATTGATCCCTAAATGATACAGATAGAGTTTTGTGAGGAGTTTATTGTAGCTTACCACACTTCCTTCAATACGAGGGCCAATATAAGGAATAGCAAAAAACTCTAAAAGTGAAGCAAGTTTTCCATCTTCCCCATCACCACCATGCACAAGATTTATTGCTACATCAAACTCCACTCTTTTTTCTTTGAGTAATCCTTTTTGATAAAATCCTCCCTTTTTAAGTTCAAGTTTTGGCATTTTTGTATATTCACCACTGCTAAAGAGTTTTGATTTGAGTTTTGATTTGTCTATGAGATAAAAATCTCTCTTTTTATCAATAAAAATAAACTCTGCTTCTATAATATCTTTGAGAGCTATTGCACTCACTATACTTATCTCATGCTCATAGCTCACGCCACCAAAAATAACACCAAATTGCATTCTTTTCCTTTAAATTTTTTGCATTTTTTTCAAAGCCTCTTTCACAAGACCAGCCGTATCTGCAGCTTCACAAGTAGCAAGTACTTTTTGGATCTGCTCTTTTTTAAATCCAAGACTCTCTAGCGCCATCATAGCCTCGTTGTGCGCACTTGAAAGAGGCGCATGCTCGCCAATATCAAACTCATCCAACTCTACAAGTATGCGCTGCGCGCTCTTAGGACCAATCCCTGGAACTTTTTTGAGTTTACTGATATTGCGCTCATGCACTACTTTGACAAACTCTTCTGGCTTAAAAGTAGAGCAAATTGCCATTGCAACCTTTGGACCAACACCACTAAGCTTTATGAGTCTATCAAACATCTTTTTTTCATTAATATCCAAAAAACCATAAAGCATCTCCCCATCTTCACGCACTATATGTGTAGTATGGAGACGAATATGATCTTTTTCTATTGCACTACTTGCATTGAGTGAAACAAACACCTCATAGATAAGTCCACCTGTTCCAATATGTACAAAAGTAGGCTCTTTTTTTATCACCTTGCCTTCTATTCCGACAATCATCCCCACTCCAAAATTTTTGCAATTTTATCATATAATTGTGCCCATGAATTATACAAGCAACAATCTCAAAAACGTTTTACACGGATTTTTCTTAGCTATAGCACTTGGTGTAGCTGAACCATCTACTACACTTCCTCTCATCATTGCCCATTTTAGTTCTGATGTGATGATTGTAGGTTTTTATACATCCTTGCTAAGAGGTGGGGCAATTGTGGTACAGCTCTTTGCTGCATTTTACGCGCAAAGCTTTAAACTCGTCATGCCATATTTACGCCTTGTTTTTTTAGTAAGATTTCTAAGCTGGCTTAGCATCGGACTTGCAATCTATATCATAGGTGATGCACATCCAAAATTAACGCTCTTTTTTATTGCTCTATTTTTGTTTATTTTTAGTTTTAGTGCCGGATTTGGCAGCATCTATTTTAATGAGATATTAGCTAAGGTCTTTACACAAGAAACCCGTGGAAAGTCGATGGCAAACCGCCAGTTTTTCGCTGCAATTGGCTCGATTCTTAGTGGCATAGCAGCTGGATACATCTTAGAGCATTTTCCAGCTCCAAAAAGTTATGCCTATCTCTTTATAGTCAGTGCCTTTTTAATGGCATTTGGACTTATCGCTTTTGCATCCATTAAAGAGCCAGTCAAAGAGCAGGTTCTTGAAAAAGAGAAGAGTTTTTGGGAGTTTTTAGGCAACGCAGCAAAAATTTTACGTAGTGACAAAGCTTTACAGATCCAAATTATAACTGTGCTTTTGAGTTACTCCTTTTTATTTAGCTTTGCGTATGTCATTTTACAAGCCAAACAGTTTATTGAGCTCTCAGGCTGGCTTGTGGGAGGCTTTATTGTAATACAGATGAGTGGTGCAATGGTAGGAAATATCATCTGGAAAAAGATAGCACCTCACTATAAGCAGATTATGCTCACTTCTTTTATTTTAGCAATCATCTCTTTTACAGTACTGCTTTTTTCTCACCATAAATATGCTTATTTTTTTGTCTTTTTCACTCTTGGCATGGCAATTGATGGATTTCGTATAGCCACAATAAATCTTCTCTTTTCCATAGCACCGCAAGATAAACGCCCTATCTACATCGCTTTACAAAACAATATCACATCTCTTGGACTCTTTTTTGCAATCCCGGGAGGATTTATACTCAAGACATTCAACTATACAACCCTTTATAGTTTTACAATTTTTATGCTAAGTTTGGGGCTTTTCTTTGCCATGCGCTTAAAAAATATGCAAAATGGAATATAATTAAAGATGCTCAAAAAAATATTTACCAATAGTGCAGGAATTTTACTCAGCCGCATTTTAGGATTTTTGCGCGATCTTCTCACTGCTTCGATTTTGGGAGCAAATATCTATAGCGATATTTTCTTTGTTGCTTTTAAGCTCCCTAATCTTTTTCGGCGCATATTTGGTGAGGGAGCTTTTGTACAAAGTTTTTTGCCATCTTACACAGCTTCTACCAATAAAGCACTCTTCGCAGCAGCAGTTTTTCAAAGATTTTTTCTCATCATCTTTTCCTTCTCAATCATAGTGACAATCTTTTCACCCTTTTTTACCAAACTCATCGCCTTTGGCTTTTCCGAGCATCTCATCGATATGGCTGCTCCATACGTGGCTATCAATTTTTACTATCTTGACTTTATTTTTTGTGTCACTTTCTTAGCAGCACTCCTGCAACACAAGGAGCATTTTGCTACTACAGCATTCTCCACAGCTCTTCTGAACTTATCGCTTATCATTGCACTTATACTCTTTCAGCAAGCTCCAAAAGAGACAATAGTGCTTGCTATGAGTATTGCTGTCTTAGTCGGAGGGGCTTTGCAGTTTATTTTGCATTTGTATATGAGCTATCGTTTGCATATTCTTAGCCGCCTATTTGCAGGTTTTTTTGCATTAAAGAGAAAAAAAGATCTCATTCAAAAACAGCTGCAGCATTTCTATAAAAATTTTTTCCCAGCAATCTGGGGTAACTCCACTGCTCAAATCAGCGCTTTTTTAGATACTTGGCTTGCCTCATTTTTGAGTGCTGGATCCATTAGCTACCTCTACTACGCCAATCGTATCTTACAACTCCCCCTTGCACTCTTTGCCATTGCCACTGCTACCGCTCTTTTTCCAAGTATCGCTAAAAGTCTCAAACATAACGAAAAGCAAAAAGCCCTCAAACTCTTAGAGCAAAGCTTCTTTGCTCTTTTTGCGCTTTTGCTCTTTGCAACTATTGGTGGAATACTCCTTGCAAAAGAGATTATATGGCTCCTTTTTGAGCGGGGGAGTTTTACACATAGCGATACAGTTGCTACTGCATCAGTCTTGGCGATGTACATGCTAGGTCTCCTCCCTTATGGTTTAGCAAAGCTCTTTTCTCTCTGGCTCTACGCCACACACAGACAAAAAGAGGCAGCTAAAATTGCAAGCTATTCACTCATTACAAATATCATTTTTTCACTGCTTCTCATTATTCCACTCAAAGCTGCTGGTTTGGCACTTGCTTCAAGCATTGCTGGATTTGTTCTCTTTTTTTTCAGTATCAAAGCATTTGGCTTTTCAAAGTTTATACAAATTGCAAAGAGTCGCAAACTTTTTTGGCTACTCTTTGCAGCAGCTATTGAAATAGCTATAATTTTACTTATAAAAGAGTTCTGGAGGATCGATGCAAATATATGATAGTTCTTTAAAAAAGGTGGTAGAGCTTATTCCTATCAAAGATAAACAGTTAAAAATATATGTTTGTGGACCAACTGTTTATGATGATGCGCATTTAGGGCATGCAAGAAGCGCAATTGCTTTTGATCTCTTGCGCCGCACATTAAGAGCTCTTGGCTTTCGAGTTACAATGATGAAAAACTTCACCGATATTGATGACAAAATCATAAAAAAGATGCACCAAACGAAAAAAAACCTTCAAGAGATTACGAGCTACTATATCAAACGCTATTTAGAAGATATGGATGCCCTTGGCGTAGAGCGAGCAGATATTGAACCAAAAGCTACAGAGTCTCTTGAAGCGATGTTTGCAATGATCCAAAAACTCCTTGATAAGGGTTGCGCATACACTACTCCAAACGGCGATATCTACTTTGATACGGCAAAAGATAGCGAGTACTGCTCGTTGAGCAAAAAGTGTGATGAAGAGACCCTCAATCGCATTGAGCCAAATCCAGCCAAGAAAAACCCAGCAGACTTTGCTTTGTGGAAAGCTTGCAAAGGAAGTGATGATGTCTGCTTTGATTCCCCTTTTGGCAAAGGGCGACCAGGCTGGCATATTGAGTGCTCTGCAATGATTGATAAGCATCTTGCCTACCACGATACACCTTATCAGATTGACATTCATGGAGGGGGTGCAGATCTTCTTTTTCCACATCATGAAAACGAAGCAGCCCAGACAAGATGTGCCTATGGGCAAAAGCTAGCAAAATATTGGATGCATAACGGTTTTGTCACTATAAGTGGTGAAAAGATGAGTAAATCTTTGGGAAACAGCTTTTTTATCAAAGATGCACTAAGAGTCTATGATGGAGAGATTTTGCGCTTCTATCTTCTTGGCACCCACTACCGAGCAAATCTCAATTTTAATGAAGAGGATCTCTTGCAATCTAAAAAGCGTCTTGACAAACTTTACCGTCTCAAAAAACGTATCTATGGTACAAAACAATCTACCGTACGAAAAGAGTTCAAAGAAAATATACTCAATGCCCTCAGTGAAGATCTTAATATCTCAAAAGCGTTGGCTGTTATGGATGCTTTCATAGCAAATTCTAATGAAGCTTTAGACAAAAATCCAAAAGATAAAGCCCTCAAAAAAGAGATTGCTGCCAATATCGCATTTTTAAACGAAGTTTTAGGAATAGGCTTAAAAGATCCTTATACCTATTTTCAGCTTGGAATTGATGAAACGACAAAAGAGAAAATCGAAGCTCTCATAGCAAAACGTAATGAAGCTAAAAAGCAAAAAGATTTTGCAACTGCAGATAAAATCAGAGAGGAATTGCTAAATATGGGTATATCCATAATGGATACTCCTCAAGGTACTTTGTGGGAGAAGGTTTGATAGCCACACTCAAACGCTTTTGGCCCTATATCATCAAGCATAAAACGAAGTTTTTTATCGCAATTATTGGCATGATAATGGCCGCAATCGGTACCAGTGCATCTGCCTATGTAGTCAAACCCATACTTGATGATATATTTATCAATAAAGATGAGCAGATGCTCAAACTCCTCCCACCACTTGTCATTTTTCTCTACTTTCTCAAAGGTTTTGGAAAATTTATACAAGTCTACTATACTGAATATATTGGCCAAGATGTCATTCGTGCAGTGCGCGAGCGAATGCTTGCATCAATCCTTGCTATGCAGATGGGCTACTTTGTCCAGCAGCCATCAGGTGAGCTTATTAGCCGCCTTACCAACGATATCAATCGTATAAAAAACGTTGTAGCAAATATGATACCAAGCTTCATTCGTGAACTTCTCACTATATTTGCTCTCACTTTTGTTGTCATCTATCAAAGTCCAAAGCTTGCGCTCTATTTTTTATTTATTATGCCACTTGCTATCTATCCACTTTCTCGCTTAGCAAAGCGTATGAAAAAGATCTCTCACGCTTCCCAAGAGAAGATTTCTGATCTTACAACCCATTTGACAGAGATTTTTAACAACATTGAACTCATAAAAGCTGAAGCAAGAGAGCCACAAGAACTTAAACGTTTTCAAAAACATAACCAAGATTTCTTTGAGCTTACCATAAAGCAGGTACGTACACAAGAGATTATAAGCCCATTAATGGAGGTTTTGGGTGCAGTTATTGTCTCATTAGTGATTTTCATCGGCGGGCAGGAAGTCATTGAAGGAAAGATGACTACAGGGGAATTCTTCTCATTTATGACTGCCCTTTTTATGCTCTACACTCCTATTAAGCACACCTCCAAACTCTACAACCAGATCCAAGATGCCATCGCTGCAGCTGAGAGAATTTTTCAAATAATCGAGCTTACTCCAACTATCAAAAGTGGAACCAAAGCAGTTCCAGCAAATATAGAAAAAATCTGCTTTGAAGGTGTAGATTTGGCTTATGAAGACAAAAAGGTACTGCAAAATATCAGTTTTTGTGCCCATAAAGATGCTATTACTGCAATTGTAGGAGATAGCGGCAGTGGTAAGAGCTCGCTTATTAATCTCATTGTGCGATTTTACGATCCTCAAAGAGGAAAAGTAACAATTAATGACGTAAATATCAAATCATTCGATCTTAAAAGTCTGCGCAATTCCATCGCACTTGTAACGCAACGTATCTATCTTTTTCAAGAGAGTATTGCAGTCAATATCGGTGGAGAAGAGTATGATGAAGCACGTGTCATAGATGCACTCAAAAAAGCTAAAGCTTACGATTTTGTCGAAACTCTTCCTCAAGGTATCCATACAAAACTCACCGAAGCTGCTATGAATTTAAGCGGTGGGCAGCGACAGCGCCTAGCAATTGCACGAGCTCTCTATAAAGATCCAAAAATTTTGATATTTGATGAAGCAACCAGTGCGCTAGATAAAAGAAGTGAAGCTCAGATTTTACAGACCATCAAAGAGCTTGCACAGGGGCGCATTATTTTACTTATTTCCCACAACATTCGCTCTATTACATTTGCTGATAAAATTGTGGTAATGCAAAACGGTAAGAAAGTATGCGAAGGAGATCATGCTGATCTTCTGGCAACTTGTTCGATCTACAAAGAACTCTACAATAAAAATTAGATATAATTGCAAAAAAAATTGGAATGCGGATGGATTATCAGACGATCAAGAATATTCTTTTTAAATTCGATCCCGAAACTGCCCATCATATAGCTGAAACTGCTTTTGAATTAGCAGGATTTTGCCCACCTCTTCTCAAAGCTTTGCAAAAACGCTACCAAGTTGAAGATCCGATTCTTACCCAAAAGATTTTTGGTAAAGATTTTAAAAATCCCATAGGAATTGCAGCAGGGTTTGATAAAAATGCAACAATGACTAAAACTCTCCATGCCCTTGGATTTGGGTATGTAGAAGTAGGCACTGTCACACCAAAGCCACAAGCTGGCAACCCTCGTCCACGTCTTTTTCGCTATCCTCGCTTCGAAGCGTTGCAAAATGCAATGGGTTTTAATAATGATGGAGCTGCTGTTGTCAAAGCAAGATTGCAACGCATTTACCCAGCCAATTTTCCAATAGGAGTCAACATAGGAAAAAACAAAACAACTCCACAAGAAAAGGCATTAGAAGATTATAGATTTTTGATTGAGCAGTTTCATACTCTAGGAGACTATCTCGTCATCAATATTTCTAGCCCAAATACTCCCAACCTGAGAGATTTGCAAAATGAAGCATTTATAAAAGATCTCTTTACTATGGCAAAAGAGATAACCACAACGCCAATTCTGCTCAAAATCGCTCCCGATATGAGCAAAAAGCAAGCAATAGAGCTAACCACCACAGCAGTTGAAGCTGGAGCAAGTGGTATTATAGCCACTAATACTTCAATTGACTATTCACTCCTCAAAGGAGCAAAAGATTTTGGTGGCATTAGCGGTAAAGTAATACAACAAAAGAGTTTTTCCATCTTCAAAGCTATTGCAAAAGAGCTTTTTGGCAAAACTTTGCTTATTAGCGTTGGTGGAATAGATTCTGCCCAGGAAGCTTACAAGCGCATTAAAGCTGGAGCAAATCTGCTGCAGATCTATACAGCATTTATCTATGGCGGACCAAAACTCATTCACGATATCAATCAAGAACTTATAACACTTTTACAACAAGATGGTTTTTCTCACATCACTGAAGCAATTGGAGCAGATTACAAATGAGAATAGCTCTTTTCATATTAATTTTACTTGGAGGACTAATGGCTAGCAGTTTGCCAAAACATTATGAAACAACACTCAAAAATGGACTCAAAGTTGTTGTCATTCCTATGCGTAACGGCAGTGGAGTTATCTCTACAGATATATTCTACCGCGTAGGGAGTCGCAATGAAGTAATGGGTAAAAGTGGTATTGCTCATATGCTTGAGCATCTCAACTTCAAATCTACTAAACATCTTAAAGCCGGTGAATTTGATGAGATCGTCAAGAGCTTTGGAGGAGTAGATAACGCTTCTACGGGATTTGACTATACCCACTACTTCATAAAATCAAGCGCAAAAAATCTTGATAAGTCTCTATGGCTCTTTGCAGAGCTTATGGAAAATCTCAAACTTGATGACAAAGAGTTTCAAACAGAGCGTGAAGTTGTAGCAGAAGAGCGCAGATGGCGCACTGATAACAATCCAACAGGATATCTCTACTTTCGCCTCTTTAACAATACATTTATCTATCACCCCTACCATTGGACGCCGATTGGTTTTATGCAAGATATCCTGCACTGGACAATCGATGATATCAGAAAATTTCACAAAACCTACTACCAACCAAAAAATGCGATTCTTGTTGTCGCTGGAGACATAGATCAAAACGAAGTATTTGCGCTAGCAAAAAAGCATTTTGAGCATATCAAAAACTGCTGTGACATACCAAAAGTACACCAAGTAGAACCTCCTCAAGATGGTGCAAAACGCATTGAGATCAATCGCGATAGCGAAGTAGAAATGATTGCAATTGCATTTCATATACCAAATTTTCAAAGTAGCGATCAAGTAGCTCTCAGTGCCATTAGCGAGCTTCTTAGCAGCGGAAAATCAAGTTGGCTCTATCAAACTTTAGTAGATGAAAAAAAACTTGTCAATCAAATCTATGCTTATAATATAGAGACAATCGATCCTGGAATATTTCTCTTTTTGGCTGTGGCAAATCCTGGCATAAAAGCTGAAACAATCGAAAAAGAGCTTTGGGCGCAAATAGAAAAGCTCAAAAAAGGTCAAATACAGCAAGAGGAGCTTGCAAAAATCAAAATCAATACAAAAGCTGATTTCATCTTCTCTTTGGAAAACTCAAGTAACTTAGCAGGTATTTTTGGAGACTACTACGCTAAAGGTGATATTGAGCCCCTTTTGCATTACGAAGAAAATATCGATAAACTACAGATTAAAGATTTGCAAGAAGCAGCAAAAAAATATTTTACTCGTAAAAACTCGACAACTGTAATATTGAGAAAAGAGATTGGGAATCTACCAACAAGTAAGGAATAATTGTGCACCCGGAAAAATATATCACGTTATTAACTCTATTACCACTCTCCATCTTTTCAGCTACATTCAATGTAAGCAACACTGCAGAGCTTCGCCAGGCTCTTGAAAACGCTGCTCACAATGGAGAAAATGATACCATCATCCTCCAACCGGGCAGATATGTGACGACGAGTGATGGAAAAGGGACTTTTACATTCCATGACGATGAAGAGTACAACCTCACCATCCAAGGAGCAGCGGGATACGACAGAAGTGAGATCGTTTTGAATGGAGATAATACTGATCAGGTGATGAATCTTACCAATGCCCATCGACCACAAATATGTTTACCCGGTAAAAAATGTAATCCTTTATCCAATCACAAAAAACCATATTCTAGACCATTTCTAAATCTTAAAAATCTTTCCATCTTATATGGAAAAGCTGACTCAAAAGGTGGTGGATTTTATACCGATATAGATGTTCTCATCAAGAATTGCAACATCTCTTATAACGCTAATAGCTTCAAAGAGAGCAATGGATTTTATGCAGGTGGAAGGGTAAAAATTCTCGATTCTATTATTTCTTACAATGAGGGTGAGGGGTTTCATTGTGATAAATCAGTAGAAATAAATAATTCCAAAATTATTTATAATAAAGGTATTGGATTTACTTCAAGAGGTTTAGTGAAGATTTTAGATTCTGTAATTTCTAATAATGAAGGAAATGGATTTTCTGCAAGTTCTGCAGAAGTAAATAATTCTACAATTGCAAACAATGGAGGAGATGGATTTTCTGCAAGTTCTGCAAAAATAACAAACTCCACAATTTCTAATAACAAAGGAAACGGATTTTCTTCATCACATACGGTAGAAGTGAATAATTCTATAATTTCAAACAATGGAGGAGATGGATTTATTTCAGATTATGGTTCAGCATATGTAACTAACTCTACGATTTCAAGCAATGGAGGAAATGGATTTTCTTCATCACATACGGTAGAAGTGAATAATTCTATAATTTCAAACAATGGAAGATATGGATTTATTTCAGATTATGGTTCGACATATGTAACTAACTCTACGATTTCAAGCAATCGAGGAAGCGGATTTTATTCCTCTTCTTATCATCATTCAGCAACGGTAATCAATTCCAAAATTTCAAAAAATGGGTATAATGGCTTTACGTCACATAGCAGTGTAACGGTAATCAACTCCTTTATTTTAAATAATAGATATTATGGATTTTTTTCATCTTCAAATTCTATTATAATTAATAATAATTTCATTAATAATCCAATTCACTCTAACGGTTTAATTGCTAATAATATTTTTTTCATAAATCAAATTAAAGATAATAGCGCAATAGACTATTTTTTTTCGAATAGTGAGTTTTCATGGGATAGCAATGAAATGCAGAATAAATGTATTTATTCTATAGCTGATTCAAAACTTTACAACAATTACATCAACTGTGAAAAAATAGATGAACATGGCTTTGATATCACCAAAAAAAGCAATCTCCTGCCATCGATCGTGGGTGATATCAAACTCAAAGACGACAATATCACTCTCCAAAGCGATTCTCCTGCAATCGATGCCGGGCTTAATCCTGACGATGAACTGTTCAAAAGATATTTTGACAATGCGCAAGAATACGCCAAGATACTCAAATACCTTAAAACAGACTACTTTGGCAATCCACGGATTGTAAATGGTAGGATCGACATTGGTGCCAGTGAATATGGCAATCCTCCCGCCCATCGAAACAAGCCCAAAATCACCATCGAAATAAGTAGCAAGCCAAAGATCTATCATCCTGTCATCATCCATCTCAATATCGAATCACCCAATGAGATCACCGAGCTTTATATCGACAAAGGCAACGGATACGAATCCATAGATCCGACAATTCGAAGCGTTTCCCTCACTTTCGATACTCCTGGAGATCACCTCATTAAAATCAAAGCCATCGACGATCAGGGCAACGTTGCCCAAGCACTCAAAATCATCACAGTGGAGAATTTAAGCGTCCAAGAAGCGATTGAGTATGGCAAACAGCTTTGCCAAAAAGATCCGGTAAGCTGTGGCATAACGACCACATCTGGAGCAAAAGAGATGATATTCACCACGCCAAAAGAGCATATCAGAAACATATTAGTAAAAAAATCTAATTATAATATTACCGGCTATTTTATACACTATAATGATCCTATTAGTACCAATCCCCTATTTGATTGGATATATATTTCATCGACTCTAAGAACAGTCAAAAAATTACAAGGTATGAAAAGTGATGGAAGCTTCTCTTGGAGTGAAAACTTAACTAATCTTTTCTCTTCTATCAAATTATCAAATGATGGAAGATCTATAACTTTCAAATAAAGGTGAATAATGGAAAAACTCAAAGGTGCAATGACAGCACTCATTACGCCATTTAAAGATGGAAAAGTTGATGAAGAAAAGTATGCAAAGCTTATACAAAGACAAATAGACCATGCCATAGATGTAGTCGTTCCTGTAGGAACTACTGGCGAGAGTGCCACACTTACTCATGATGAGCATAAAAAGTGTATAGAGATTGCTGTAGAGGTTTGTAAAGGTACGAGTACAAAAGTCATGGCTGGAGCTGGAAGCAACTCCACACATGAAGCAATCGATCTTGCACAGTTTGCACAAAAGGCTGGAGCAGATGCGATTCTTAGTGTCTCACCCTATTACAATAAACCTACACAAGAAGGGCTCTACCAACACTATAAAGCTCTTGCTAACGCTGTAGATATTCCAGTACTACTTTATAACGTTCCCGGCCGTACAGGAGTCGATATAAAGCCAGAGACTGTTTTTCGCCTCTTTGATGAAGTAGAAAATATCTATGGAATCAAAGAAGCAACTGGCTCAATTGAGCGGTGTGTGGAGCTTTTAGCAAAACGTCCAGAGCTTTATGTTATTAGTGGCGATGATACTATCAACTATCCAATCATCGCAAATGGCGGTATGGGAGTCATCTCAGTAACAGCAAACCTACTTCCAGATAAAATGAGTATGCTTGTACATGCAGGACTTGCAGGACAGTTTGATACGGCTAAGATGATCAATGACGAGCTTTTTGATATAAATAAAGCTCTCTTTATTGAAAGCAATCCTATTCCTATCAAAGCAGCAATGTATCATGCAGGTCTTCTTGATACGCTTGAGTATAGACTCCCCCTTGTACCACCAAGTAAAGAGAATATGGCAAAAATAGAAAATGCACTTACAAAATATAAGGTGGTACAATGAGTAAAACATTAGTTATTAGTGGAGGAACAAGAGGTATTGGTAAAGCAATTGTAGAGCGATTTGCTCGCGAAGGTATAGATGTAGCTTTTACATATAACTCCAATGAAGAGATTGCAAACGAATATGCTCAAAAACTCACCAAAATGTATGGCATAAAAGCAAAAGCTTATCAGCTCAATGTTTTAGAACCGGAGCAGTATAAAGATCTTTTTAAAAAAATAGATGAGGATTTTTCAAGAGTAGACTTTTTTATATCCAATGCTATTATTTCGGGCCGTGCAGTAGTCGGTGGTTTTGGGCCATTTATGCGACTGCGCCCCAAAGGACTCAATAATATCTATACTGCAACAGTTCTCGCCTTTGTAGTAGGTGCGCAAGAGGCTGCAAAAAGAATGGAAAAAGTCGGAGGTGGCAGCATCTTAACACTGAGCTCTACCGGAAATCTCGTCTACACTCCAAACTATGCAGGGCATGGAAGCTCAAAAGCTGCAGTTGAAACCATGGTAAAATATGCTGCACATGAGTTGGGTCCAAAACAGATTCGCGTCAATGCAGTAAGTGGCGGTCCTATCGATACAGATGCACTGCGCGCATTTCCAAACTACGAAGAGGTCAAAGCTGCCACAATTGCAAGAAGTCCACTTGAACGTATGGGAACC
The DNA here is from genome assembly GCF_027946175.1 of Nitratiruptor tergarcus DSM 16512. NCBI lineage: Bacteria > Pseudomonadati > Campylobacterota > Epsilonproteobacteria > Nautiliales > Nitratiruptoraceae > Nitratiruptor > Nitratiruptor tergarcus. The sequence goes on along the minus strand of NZ_AP026671.1, from coordinate 400,129 downwards.
CCAGAAGATATAGCTGGGGCATGCTGGTTTTTGTGCAGCGATGAAGCTGGTTGGATAACAGGACAAACACTTGTTATTGATGGAGGTACAAGTTTTAGCTAATGCGTAGCAATATCAATATTCCTAATGTCCTTGCATTTATAAGGCTACTTTTAGCGCCTTTAATGTTTCTTTTTTTGGTGCAAAGAGATCTTTTTCCACATATTCATCCTAGCTGGCTCGATTATTTTGCAGCATTTTTGTTTGTGATAGCTAGTATTACAGATTTTTTTGATGGCTATATCGCCCGCAAATTTGATCAAATCACACAACTTGGAAAAATTCTCGATCCTCTCGCAGACAAAATGTTGACTTTGGCCGGTTTTTTAGGACTTTTAGTACTTGGTCGGGCTAATCCTTGGGCGGTCTATCTCATCTTGACTCGGGAGTTTTTCATCACTGGTCTGCGAGTAAGTGCGATAGGAAGTGGCAAAGAGATAAGTGCCAGCTTTCTTGGTAAAATAAAAACGATTGTACAAATGATTGCCATAGGCTTTTTGATTATGAACTGGCCTTTTGGAGAAGCACTCCTATGGCTAGCAGTAGCAATCACACTCTATAGTGGATATGAATATATCAAAGAGTATTTAAAGTAAAGAGGTAAATAGATGGGATTTCTTATAGCACTTATTGCGCTTTCAGTTATGATTTTTATCCATGAACTTGGGCACTTTTTGGCTGCCAGGTTTTTTGGAGTGACAGTTGAGAGATTTAGCATCGGCTTTGGTCCAGTTGTTGCAAAAAAGTGGTGTTGCGGTACAGAATGGGCAATAAGTGCCCTTCCACTTGGCGGATATGTAAAAATGAAAGGGCAAGATGACACAGACCCTACCAAAAGAAGCAGTGATCCAGATAGCTACAACTCCAAAAAACCGTGGCAACGTATTATTATTTTACTTGCAGGACCTTTTGCAAATTTCTTTTTAGCCTTTATTCTCTATCTCATTGTTGCTCTTGCAGGATATAGTACACTTGCACCTAAAATTGGCAAGGTAGTACCAAACTCTCCCGCTTCTCAAGCAGGATTGCAAAAAGGTGATGTGATAGTAACTATTAATAATCAAAAAATTACAACATGGGAGGATCTTAGCCATATTATCTCTTCACACCCAGAGCCACTCCATTTTAAAATCAAACGAGGAGAAAAAATCATAGAACTTACCATCACTCCAAAACCTACACAAACAAAAAATATTTTTGGAGAGACAGTTACAAGACCAATGATAGGTATCGCACCTAGTGGTGAGCTTGTAAAACTCCATCTTACGCCACTGCAGGCTATTCAAGTTGCATGGGACAAAACAGTACAAGCAAGTAAATTTATAGTACTTGGCATCGAAAAAATGATAGAGGGAGTAGTCTCACCAAAAGAGATCGGTGGGGTAATTACGATCATGGATGTTACTGCAAAGGCAAGCGAAGCTGGTATTATTGCACTTTTAAGCTTTTCGGCTCTCATATCTGTAAACCTTGGCGTTCTCAATCTTTTACCAATTCCTGCACTGGATGGAGGACACATTATGTTCAATCTCTATGAATGGATTACAAGACGCCCTCCTAGTGAAGAGATGCTCCTACGTCTTACCTATATGGGTTGGGTCTTTTTAATTGGTCTCATGGGACTGGGACTCTATAACGATATTAACCGTCTTATGGGAGTAACACATGGATAAATATAGACTACGGGATAACTTTGATGCAATCATCCAACGCGTAGAGGCTGCACGGATTAAAAGAAGTGAGCATCATATCGTACAAATTGTTGCTGTTACGAAATATGTAGGAACTGAGGAGATCCAAGCTCTCTATGAATTAGGACAGCGAGCATTTGGAGAGAGTCGTGTACAAGATCTCAAAGCAAAAAGTGAAGCACTTGCTGATTTGCCAATTGAGTGGCATTTTATTGGCCGTCTGCAAAAAAACAAAATCAATCATCTCATCGATCTTGAACCATGGCTCATGCAATCTCTCGATTCATATGAACTTGCTTTGGCTCTTGATAAAAGGCTAGACGCAAAAGGGAAAAAGATGGATTGCCTTTTGCAAATAAATAGTGCAAAAGAGGAGACTAAAGCAGGAGTAATGCCAGAGGCTGCTTATGATGAATATCTCAAAATCATAGAAAATACAAAATACATCAATCTTTGCGGAGTAATGACTATTGGAGCTCATACAGAAGATAGAGCAATTATCAAAAAGAGTTTTGAAACTACCTATAAAATATTTGAATCTCTCAAACCCCATGGAGCCGAGATCTGCTCCATGGGAATGAGCAACGATTTTGAGCTTGCTATTGAGTGCGGATCAAATATGGTCCGTATAGGCTCTCTTTTTTTTTGAATAACGATTTGATAATTTTTATTAAATATAATACGAAAAAATTAAATGAGGAGAAAAAATATGTTAAAAAAATTGGCTTACACACTTCTTGCAATTGGAGCAATTTCATTAGTGTATGCAGACTCTAATGCTAAAGAGTATTGTCAGCAGCACGGTGGTATATGGGCTGATGGAGTTTGTCTTTCTCAAACATATACTTCCTCCCAACCGAATTACCATAACTCCGATTCAAATATAGTTTATGCATTAAAAAGCAGAGAAATAAAGATCCAAGGATATTTTGCAAACTTTGGACAAGGAGCATATGATTGGATTTATAGACCAGTAGGCGGAGGACTTTATAAACTTAATGGTTTAGATCCAGATACCGGCTATTTTCAATGGACAGATTTAACTAAAAAATTTGTTTCTGTTTCCGTAAAACAAGGAAAGATTGTTATAGGCGATTCAAATGAAAATCAAAATTCAAATATAGTGAATACATTAAAAAACAGAGAAATAAAGATCCAAGGATATTTTGCAAACTTTGGACAAGGAGCATATGATTGGATTTATAGACCGGTAGGCGGAGGACTTTATAAACTTAATGGTTTAGATCCAGATACCGGCTATTTTCAATGGACAGATTTAACTAAAAAATTTGTTTCTGTTTCCGTAAAACAAGGAAAAATCGCCATAGGTAATTCAACTCTAGGGAGTCCTTTTCCAGGACTCTAAGGAGTTTCACAACTTGGAGGTTCCGTACCACAGGAGCCTCCGCAATATTGAACTTCTAGTTCATCAAGAGTTTTGCGCATCTGTGTAAGGATAAGTTTAGCTGCAACATCTTCATCAAGTTCAGGAATGTCCCATCCATAGCGTTTAAGCCATTTTTCTAATACTGCTTTTGTATCTTCTGCTATATCTTCTGCATATCTGCACTCTTCTTTATATTCAGCTCTCATTCTCTTCCTTTAATTTTTTATGAGCAATCTCTTCAAGCAAGATTGTAGCATAACTTCCTTTCGGTAAAAAAAAGCGTAGTTCATACCATGCTTCAGACTCTTTATAAACTCCCTCAATCTCTTGCGGGAAAACCCAGGCATATCTCCTATCACCTTTCATAAAGATTGCTGCATCATCAAAATCTTTCTCTATTTCTCTGGCTAGTCCCTCTGCTCTTGGAGTTTTCTCTCCTGGTAGTAGTCCAGTTACAGAAATACTTCTTTGCATAAATCGATTTGCTTCACCTACTGGATCGTCAACAAAAAAAATCTTTCCCATAGGATAGTGTTTGCAGATATCTCCAGGGAAAACTTTAAAAAACTGTTGCTGTGATTGAAGCTCTTTTATCATTACCAAAGGTAAATCAAAGATATTAGTAAGCTCTTTTGGTGCAAAACTGTCTAAGAGTTTACTCAGCTCTATACGTTTACTCAACCATAAATTAAATAGATGACTTTGATAGGCATTAAGAAAAAGTTTACGTTTCTTAATATTTTTAATCTGAAGATTATTATGGACAATATCATAACCTTTTTGAAAGTTATCCCCTTCTATTCCAAATCTTTGATATCCAAAATAGTTTGGCATCCCCTCTTTTTCGATAATTTTTAATACGTTAGATATTTTTTTGGCATCAACGGGTGATACTTTTTTGAGTCTTATAAAAAATCTGTTTCCTTTGAGATGTCCCAAGCGAATCTTATTTTTATGATAAGTGATCTGCACAATTTTTATTTGCGGGTGAGAAAAAGAGTCCAAATGCTTTTCATATTTTTTTGGCAAAGAGATGTACTGATAAGTCAAAGCATTCTTGTCTTTGAGTCCAGCATAGCCAATATCACGTACCTTTACTCCCGTTTGTTCACTAATAACCTGCAACATCTGCCATGTGGTAAGATTTTTTTTGCGTATTTGTACAATGAGATGCTCTCCCTCACCACTGAAAGGATAGAGTGGCACCTCTTCGACTACAAATGTCTCAGGGCTCTGGCGAAAATAGAAATTTATTGGAACATGATCTAAAAAAAAGAGTCTATCCATACAATGCCTTTAAAAATGGTTTGGTTTACAAATATTGCGATAGCTTCTACGCGTAACTCTACCAAAAATAGTTATTTTTGTTCGTGCTTGCTTTGCGCGGCGTACGATGGCTTTGTAATCTTTTGGATCAAAAGCAAAGAGAAGCTCATACTCCTCTCCACTACACCCTACCCTTTTTGGAATTTTGCGCAAAAATTTTATGCCAACTTTGTTGAGCCTTGTCATTTTTTCCAAATCATCAAAAAGCCCATCACTAATATCCATACAAGCTTGGATAAACCTATTTGCACGATGCATAAAATCTTTTCGCAATTGGGGGGCAATAAATTTAGATTTTTTGGAGACTTTTCCACCTCTTAAAAGTTTTCTCAAATCCTTTTTCACACTTCCCAGTGTCCCAGTATGTGCCAAAAGATATCCCTGGCGCAAAGGCTTACGAAAAATGGGCTTTTTGGTAGCAGAGACAAGCGTAATGGCAATATCAAGTTTTTTGCCAGCTACTGTATCACCTCCAATTATCTCTATACCATATTCCTGTGCAGTTTTTGCCAATCCCTCTTGTATTTGATGGAACATTTTATTTGTAAAATTTTTAGGGATTTTAATAGTTATTAAGGCAAATTGAGGCTTTGCATTCATAGCAATTACATCTGAAATATTGACAAGCATCGCCTTTCTAGCAATCTGCTTTAGACTCATCCATTCCTTTTTAAAATGGATATCTTCACAAAAGCCATCGGCGCTATAGACCATTCCATCAATGTAAGCACCATCATCCCCTATAAATTTACTATTAAACAAACTTATATAATAAAACTCTTTTTGCAAGGCTCTATCCTTGAATATTTGGTAAATATTGTAACAAAGGAGCCCTTAAAAAAAGAGCTTTGATAGCTTTTAATATTTTTTAGTATTTTAAATGATATAATCGTAAAAATCCTAACTTCAATAAAAGGACAACCTGAATGGAAGTACCTATTTACTCTTATGATGTCGTTATTGTCGGCGCAGGACTAGCTGGATGTGCCGCAGCCAGAGAGATCAAAAAAGCAGGAAAAAACGTAGTTGTTTTAACTAAACTTCATCCCCTTCGCAGCCACTCAGGCGCAGCGCAAGGTGGAGTAAATGCAGCTTTGAGCGAAGAGGATGATGTCGAACTGCATATGTTTGATACTGTCAAAGGGAGTGACTACTTAGCAGATCAAAATGCAGTAGAGCTTATGTGTTCTAAAGCACCAGAAACTATCCGCTGGATAGAGCATATGGGAGCCGCTTTTAGTAGAAGAGAAGATGGACGTATTGCGCAAAGACCATTTGGTGGACAGAGTAAACCTAGAGCATGCTTTGCCAAAGATAGAACAGGTCTTACCCTCTTACAAACTATTTACGAGCAAGCACACAGAGAAGGCGTTGAGTTTTGGGATGAGTGGTATGTAGCTGATATTCTCTACAAAGATGGTAAAGCGTATGGAGTGGTAGCATTCAATTTACGCAATATGGAGCCAGCAATTTTTAATGCAAAAGCAGTTATGTTTGCAACGGGCGGCTATGCAAGAGCTTTCAAAATCAACTCAAACGCTCATGCAAACACTGGAGATGGTCTGAGTATTTTTGCCCGCCACGGACTTCCATTAGAAGATATGGAGTTTGTACAGTTCCACCCTTCAGGCCTTGCTGGTAGTGGGATCTTAATCAGTGAAGCTGCACGGGGTGAGGGAGGAAAACTCTTTAATAAAAATGGCGAGCGCTTTATGGAAAAGTATGCGCCAGAGAAAATGGAGCTTGCACCTCGCGATGTGGTAGCACGAGCAATTATGAATGAAATTCGAGAAGGCAGAGGTGTAGGTCCTGATGGTATGGCAGTTTATCTTGATCTTACACATTTAGGTGAAGAAAAAATAATGGAAAGACTTCCGGAACTTCGCGATCTTGCTATTACATTCCTTGGCCAAGATATGGTCAAAGAGCCAATTATGATTACAGTAACTGCCCACTACTCAATGGGTGGTATCCCAGTAGATATTGATGGACATGTAAAGAAAAGCCCAACAGAGCTTACTGAAGGACTCTATGCAGCTGGTGAGTGTGCTTGTGTGAGTGTTCATGGTGCAAACCGCTTAGGCGCAAACTCCTTGCTTGAAGCGCTCTTTTTTGGCCGCCATGTAGGAGAGAGCATTGTAAAAGATCTTGAAAAAGGTATCTCTTGCGAAATTGCACATCCAGAAGAAGCAAAAAACATGCTTAAAGAGATCGAATTTGTCCTCACAAACAACGGTAACGAAACAAGTGCACAACTTCGCCAAGAATTGCAAGATACAATGTTTGAAAATTGTGGCGTATTTAGAACTGAAGAGTCACTGCTTAAACAAAAAGAGATTTTAAAAGATCTTCGCGAACGCTTCAAAAATATTCGTATCGATGACAAATCCAAAACTTTCAATACAGATCTTCAAGAGGCTATAGAGCTTGGACATATGCTTGATTATGCAACCTTCATAGTAGAAGGAGCAATAGCAAGAAAAGAGTCTCGTGGGGCACATTTCCGTGAAGACTATCCACAACGTGATGATGAAAATTTCCTCAAACATACTTATGCATATATGGATAAAGAGGGTAATATCAGCCTCGAATATGGTGAAGTGGTTCTTGGTAAATTCGAACCTCAAGAAAGAAAATATTAAGAGGGGTCAATGATGAAAATTACACTAAAAGTTTTTCGTTTTAATGCAGAAACAGATTATCTCCCCCATTACGATACGATTGAGATGCAAATCGATCCTAAAGATGTAGTGCTTGATGTACTCAATCGCATAAAATGGGAGCACGATGGAAGTTTTACATACCGAAGAAGTTGCCGCCATGGTATTTGTGGAAGTTGTGCTGTAAAAGTAAATGGTAGAAGCACTCTTGCATGTAAAGAGCGTATGGTAGATATGATTGAGCTTTTTGGCAATGAGCTTGTAATCGAGCCTGTGAGCAAAAAGCGTGTTATCAAGGATATGGTTGTAGATAAAGCAGACTTTTGGAAAAAGTATGAAACTGTTAAACCTTGGCTCGAAGCAGAGATTGATGAACATCCAACAATGGAGAATATCATTTCTCCAAAAGAGGCTGAACAGCTTGAAGAAGCAGACTACTGTATCCAGTGTGGTTGCTGCTACTACGCTTGTCCTGTGGTAGAAGTAAATGAAGATTATCTTGGTCCAGCTGCATTTGAAAAAGCCTATCGCTTTACTGCAGATGTAAGAGATAATGCAAAAAAAGAGCGCCTTGAGATTGTAGATATATTAGGTCAAGGTGTTTGGGACTGCGTAAAATGCTATGAGTGTGCAGAGGCGTGTCCTAAAGAGATTGACCCAATAGGTAAAATAACTAAACTACACAATCAAATCTTTGAAGAAGGTGTAGCAAAAAACAATGTTGCAACGCGCCATGCTGTGGGATTTAAAAAATCAATTGAAAAACATGGAATCTTGGATGAGGGGCATCTTGTAGCCTATAGTGAAGGTTTTGGTGTTTTAAAACATATTCCTGAAGCTTTGGAAATGTTTAAAAAAGGTAAAATTGTTATGCCTTGGAATATGCCAAAATCAAAAAATCTTGATGAAATCAAAAAACTTATCAAAACATCTTCTACGGTAAAATTTTAAAGGACTGGCTATGAGTAAATTAAAATATGCACTCTATACTGGATGTACAGCAAGAGAGAGTACTCCTGAACTGCTCAAATCCACTTTAGCAATTGCTAAAAAACTCGACATTGAACTTGTACTTCTTGATGAAGCAAGCTGTTGTGGAGCAAGCCATTTGCAAGATTTTGATGCTTTTTTGAGCTATGTGCTCAATGCAAGAAATATCTGCTATGCTGAAAAACGCGGACTTGATATGGTAACAATCTGTAATACCTGTCAACTCAATACCGCAATGACCAAACATAAACTCGATAGTGATCCAGAACTCAAAGCAAAAGTAAATGAAAAACTAGAAGAGGTAGGACTTGTTTATAAAGGAACAAGTAATGTACGCCACTTTCTCTATGCACTCATTGAAGATTATGGACTAGATAATCTTCGCAAAAAAGTTGTCAAACCACTTAGTGAACTCAATATCGCTCCATTTTATGGCTGCCATAACATTCGCCCAAGCGAATTGCATCACCATTTTAATAGAAGCAAAGAAAATCCATATAATCCAACTTCCCTAGATGAGCTCATTCAAGCATTAGAGGGGAATAGTGTTGATTATGAGCATAAAAATAAATGCTGTGGGTTTCATGTAGATTTGCAAGCCCCAAAAACATCCAACATACTCACTGGCAATGCAATTGTAGATGCTCTTGATAACAATGCAGATCTCATGGTAACTCCATGCCCACTCTGCCATCTCAATCTCGATGTTAAGCAAAAAGCAGCAGTAAAGACAATTGGAAGAGAATTACCAAATCCAATGCCTATCCTCCATCTTCCACAACTCATAGGTCTTGCTCTAGGCTGTACTCCAGAAGAGTTAGGACTCAAGCATCACGTTACAGAAGTTCCGGCATAAGCCGGAGCTTAAAATTTTGTCTTTTTAGGAAAAATAGTAGCTCCAAAAGCTTTCGCAATAATCTCAAGTAGCGTTACAATAATCACAGATCCAGGTAACAACGTTATTGGAAACAAAAAGAGAATTTTAAAAATATCTACAAGTTGTCTATTTGCAAACTGCATAAGCTCCTTATTATTTCTTTGAAACATATAAACTTCCAGCATCCTCTTTGTTTCCCTGCTCTCACGAATAAAAACAATTACAAGCTTTTTCCAACTTCTTTTGATACTTTTTAACACCTTTTTTATCATAACGAAATTTTATCTTATTCTTGCCTAGCTGTAAATAGGATAAATTTTATCCTATTTTAATTTTTTTCGTGTAAAATAGTAGTGCAAAAACAAAAAAAGGAGGCAAGCATGCCAAAAATCAATAGATATGTAGACATTTCTCAAGTTGATAAAGAAGCAAAAAAGGACTACATCGATAGACATTCACCATTTATTCACTGTGAAAGTACAGCAAAAAAAGGTGAAAAATTTCCAGTAAAAGTAAGAGTTGGAAATGAGTACTGCCATCCAGATGATTTTGATCACTATATTGCGTATGTGCAACTCTGGGATGGTGAAAGACTTCTTGGTCAAGCAACTTTCACACCAGGAAGCCTTGGAAATCAATGCTCACAAACAGAAGTAGATTTCTACGTAGTTCCAACAAAAAAGATGAAACTCACAGCAATGAGTTACTGTACAAAACATGGTCTTTGGGAAAGCGATCCAGTAGAAGTAGAAGTAACTGAATAAGAGGGGCTTAAGCCCCTTTAACCTCTTTTTAATTACCTCTTTTGTAATATTTCTTCATGGCACAAACGCAAAAACTCAAAATTCTTTATAATCTCTATCAACAACAATGGTTAGGTGAAACATATATGAATCCTATAACTCTCAAACAACCATCTCATGACAAACTTCCTGACGATCTAGAAGAGCTCAGAAAAATTGTTCTTTCATGCCATTTATGTGATTTAAGTAAAACAAGAAAAAATGTCGTTTTTGGCGAAGGCAATCCTCATGCCAAGCTCATGTTTGTAGGTGAAGGACCGGGTGCAACTGAAGATGAGACAGGCAGACCTTTTGTCGGAAGAGCTGGACAGCTGCTAACAAAAATGATTGAAAACGTGCTCGAAATCTCAAGAAGCGATGTTTTTATTGCAAATATAGTCAAATGTCGTCCACCAAATAATCGCGTTCCGACACCTGAAGAGGTGAGTAAATGTATTCCTTACCTTTTCAAACAGATAGAAATCATCAATCCTAAGATTATTGTAGCACTTGGTAGCACAAGCTACAAGCATCTCACAGGCGACAATACTCCTATATCAAAAATTAGAGGGGAGGTTATTCAGTTTCGCAATCGCATTCTCATACCTACTTTTCATCCGAGTTTTCTTTTGAGAAACCCGTCAAAGAAAAAAGAGGCATATCAAGATCTTCTTAAAATAAAAGAGCTGCTATGCGAAATCTCTTAATCTTTTTTATTTCAATTACAGTTTTATGGGCATCAGGGAGATATTTATCACCACTGCCTCTTCCAAAAACTACATTCATCAATATAGATACATATAAATGTGATAGCTATTGTCTTGCTAACATGCTACAAAATGAAGAATACTTCTCTTTTTTGGCACATGCAAACAAAGAGAACATAGAAAATTACAAAGATCAATATATTACACTAACAAAACTTTTCCATGTACAACCAATAACTACAAAACATTTCTCTATTCGTCTTGTTTGTAAAAAGCATACAACACCTATTGCAAATAAAATCATGAAATCTTTGCTTGGATACTTTTTACAAACAAAACAGCATTTTAATATCGATCTTCTTACTATGGACAACAATAGTAGTTTTGCAAATATCCCAGAAGACAAAGATACAATCACCATTGTATTGGCCACTTTTGATGAAAAAGAAGAAGTTTCACAGATAGATTCCAATTCTCCTCTTTTTATTCCTACTATCAATAAAAAATATATCAACACTTCTAAAAATTTTTATTTTGGTGGAATTGATTATACAGAGCAACTTGAAAAACTTTTACACAACAATCAAGAAAAGCTTGCCATATTCTACCTTGAACGTTCACCGCTCTCCCAACTACTTACAACATTAGCAACAGAGCAAAGTATGCAAAGTACTGAGCTTTATGCAGTAGATAATAGCTATGCCAATCTCAAAAATATTCTCAAAGACAATGAAGAACTCAATAGCTCTGCAGTACTCTTTAATACACCTCTCATTACAACATCGCTAACTCTTTCGCAAATGCGCCTCTATGATATTGTTCCTGCCAAAAAGTTATCTACACAGATAAACTTTTCTCCAAAACTTTTTAAACTTACACAACCAAAAGATCGCAGTAATCTCTTCATTGCAGCTATCTCTTCATCTATTCCTAAAGATATAGATGCTCTCAATGCCCTTTTTGAGCAAGATCTCTTCTATGAATGGCTCAATTATGTAACACTTTGCGGTATAGATGCATTCCTCGCAGAGCATGGAGAAAAGACAAGAGTATGTAAAGAAAATTTCTTAGACAATCAACTTCAACTACATACAACAATTTTTGTCACTCAACCTTTTAGCTTTGAAGAGAAGCAAATACCTCCAGAAAATATGGCGGAATTTTAGCAATTTTATCTTTTTTGAGACATACAAGAGTAATATCCATTGTAAAAAGAAGTTCTTGATCTCTATAAATTTCTTGTAAAAGCACAAGAGATGTGCGTTTCATCTGCTTTAACTGCGTTTTTACTTCTATCTCCTCACCAAAATATGCTGGTTGCAAAAAATTGGCTTGCAAGTTTTTCACAACAAAGTGATACTCTTCAAATACAGGCAGTTTCCCTTGTGCAAAAAATATCTCACTCCGTGCTCTCTCACAAAAGTTGATATATTTAGTGTGATATACAATACCACCGATATCCACATCTTCATAATATATGCGTAACTTCATCACCAATCCACAACCAAAGACACCATAAATGTGGTATCAGTATTTTTACGCGCATCTGGCGCTCTATTTTGATATTCTATTTTATAACTTAATCCAAGAGAGAGCAAAGTACTAATTTTTGAATAGATAGAAGATTTTGAATATAAAAAGTAGTTTTGCAGATCTGAAAACTGCGTACGGATGTTGGCATCTTCTACAAATTTGAGATTTTTATAGATGTAATATGTAAAAAGCAAACCAGCTCGTGCAGATGTATATTTGTTCTTTTCACCATTTTCTATACTATCAATGGCATAGAGAATATTCAAAGAGGTCTGTAAGTCGCCTTTTTGATTTTTCCATGCTTTATAATTTACCCCTGGCCCAGTATAGAGTTGATACTCAAAGCCTGAAAATCTATCGTTTTTGTATCCAACTAAATAGCTAAAATCGAGTTTTTGCGATAATATATGGTAGTAGTTTGTCTCTATAAGCCAAGAGTTTTTTGTTTCAGCCCCGTTCTCTTGAGCATAAGCAGCTTCTAAGTTCAAAGACAATTTAGAGTGCACTCCTAACTTTTTCTCACCTTTAAAGTTAAGTCCAAAAGTTTTTGTATCAGTATTTCCACCTGTTTGCATATACGCAAGTTCTGTATGGGTCTTTATTGCCGCAGCATTTACAAACAAGCTACAACTAGTAAAAATTCCAATAATTTTCTTCATATCCTCTCTTTAAACCTCTTATTTCATCAAAGTTCAATCTCTTCAACAATATCGAGTCCAAAACCTCCAAGCCCTATAAATTCTCTTCCCTTTTGTGATGTAAGGAGCCGAATATTATGCACCCCTATTGCTTTGAGGATTTGCGCTCCAATTCCAAACTCTTTTGTCTGATCGCTTACTCTTTGACTATCAAGAAAAATGAGAACGCCACTGTTTTTTTTCAAAAACTCTATAGCATTGATAAGTGAAGTGTATCGTCTTTGATCGAGCAGCATATCACGATCTGGCATAACATTATGAAATTTTACATTTGCTGTTCCTTGTGCGGAATAGAAAATGATTGCTGTATGCACATTACCTAAATGATCACGAAAATCCCTCTTTTCCACCTTCACACCAAAAAATTCTAGCTCCTGGCTTGCTATCTCTTCAATGAGCAATTCATTTTGCAATCTATATTCAACAATATCTGAAATATAGACAATTTTAAGATTGTGACTCCTTGCAAAATCCTCCAAACTATCCCTTCGTGCCATGGTACCATCCGGATTCATGATTTCACATATCACAGCAGCTGGCTGCAATCCTGCTAATTTACACAAATCCACAGAACCCTCAGTATGCCCTGTACGGACTAATACTCCGCCCTTTTTTGCAATAAGAGGAAATATATGTCCTGGACGTACAAAATCTTGTGGAGTACTCAGAGGACTTGCAAGAAGCTTGATAGTCATATCCCGCTCAAATGCTGAAATACCAGTTGTTGCCTCTTTTGCATCTACACTCACTGTAAAAGCCGTCTCATGTGCTGAATCGTTTCTTGCAACCATTGGCGTTAAATCTAATCTCTTCGCAATATCATCTGAAATGGCAACACAGATAAGCCCTCTGGCTTCACTTGCCATAAAATTTACTTTTTCTGGTGTACTAAATGTCGCAGCATAGACAAGATCCCCTTCATTTTCACGATCTTCATCATCTATCATTACGACCATATTCCCTTTCTTTATCTCTTCTATTGCTTCTTTGACACGTTGGATAGGCATAAAACCTCCATTTTTTCGCTTATTATACACAATTAACACATGATTTAAAAACAGTTACAACTCTTTTTCATTGTGTATTGAACTTATACATTCACTTTATCTCAAATCTCTAGTACAATATCTTCTTAAAAATTACAACGAGTGCCATATGTATTGGACTTATACAAAGCCTTGACAAAGGAAAAAAAATCGTTTATAATTTCACCGCAATTAAACGAAACAGCCTTCAAGATTGGGGTGTCGCCAAGCGGTAAGGCAGCGGGTTTTGGTCCCGCCATTCGGGGGTTCGAATCCTCCCACCCCAGCCACATAGCTTTCATGACGCGGAGTAGAGCAGTCTGGTAGCTCGTCGGGCTCATAACCCGAAGGTCGCAGGTTCAAATCCTGCCTCCGCAACCAATTAATTCTTTCATGTTAAACACAAAGCCTTTTCTACTTTCTTCCAACATTGGGAACAAAAATTGTATCTTTTTGCATCTGTATCTGCTAATGTATTTGAAAAATGCATTACACAGTGAGGATTAGGGCAGTGTTTGAGCCCTAATGTATGGCCTATTTCATGCACAGCTTCAGTAATAACACGCTTGAGGAAAAGATTACGATCTTCAGGCAAACCGTAAAAGCTATTATGCAGTCTTGCCGTGGAAATGAGTGCTACAGCATAGATAGGAGTAGCAACTCCAAAAACAAAATTGAGGTTTGGCTCATAAATATCTTGCGCAGTAACTCCTAGTACGATCTCTTTATCTTGTTTATATAAAAGCAATGTCTCTAAGAAAGATGAAGCAAGGTATTGTTTTCGCAAAACATTAAAAGCGTTATGCGGAAGTGAAGCTTGAGGACCAATTGTTACGGGTATACGAAAAATCTCTTGCAGTTTTACAAGCAAAAACGCTAAACCCTCTTTATCTTTCCAATCAAAATTTACTATCTTTATACTTTTAAAATTGCACTCTCTCATCGTAAAAACTCATTTCCACACTCTTTGCAGTACCAATTAGGTGCTTCAACCATTCTTGCCACTCCTCCAATTTTCAGCAGTCCTTGATGCTCTTTTTCTATAAGATCATCATTAACAAAACCATATACTACTGGAACAACATATCTATTGGTACGACAAACTCTACATCTAGGAGCAAAAGGTTTTCGTCTCTTTACTCTTGCCATGAGCTGTATTCTCGCAACTTATTTTTGAGTATACGTACAAATTCACTCTTTTTATTGCATTCACCATTTATAATGCTGTAGATTTTTTGCGGATCACATCCATAAAAGCGCTGATTTGCATCATAATCTATTTCAAGAGTAGAGCCAGCCAATGCTACACCAATATATGCACCCATACTCCTTGAATATGAATAGATTTGTGCTTTAAACTTTGTAGCTGCCCCCACCATTCCTGCTCTGCCAACCGGTCCAACAGCTATTGAAGTATCAGCAGCTAATGTAATTCCATTTTGCAATACTTTTGAAGCAGCACTCCTATCTACAAACACTAAAATCACATCAATACTTTCTAAACCTATCTGCCACCCCAAACTTGCGCCATACATTTTGATAAATATTGGATCGCTCCAATTATCTTTTTGTTTGAAAAATAGTACTCCCTTCCCATATCGCGCACCAGCTACAAATCCTGCTCGAATAAGATTTGGAATAATAGCAATAGCTTGAGCTCGTGATAGAAGTTTTGGAGGAATACGCTCTTCTGGAATCGCCATAAATCTATCAAGGGTATTAGCAGCATTTATCAATATTGAATCTTCACTACTCCATACAAATGCAGTAAAGAAAAAAAGAGCTAAAAGCTTTTTCATCCTTAACCTTTTTGTTATAATTATATCAAACCACTTAAAGGTGAACAATAAAAAGAGCTTTTCAGCAAGTCTATAAATATTTCGACCGTAATGAAGTTGAAAAAGCAATAGAGTTTTATGCTCTATTTGGAGGATATACATCTTTTATCGATTTTGGTAAACCCCTTATACACAATATAGAACATATACTCTACAACAGTGAAAAAATAGCAGCTAATTTACAGATACAAAATGAGCATCTCCTCTCACTTTTTGCAACAGGAGATCGCAAAATAGATTCTGCCATTAAAAAAAGTTATACACATGAAAGAGAGGGATATAAAAATCTTCAAGAATTATTCAATCAAAATCTTATAAAAAGAGAGGTTTCACGAGAAAAATTTCCTCAAAAAACCCATCCTAAACAAAAACTCAAAAAGCATCTTCGTCGATACCGTATTCAAAATAAAATCCGCTTCCAAAAGCCTTTTTTGCGCTTTTGGTATCGTTATATCTATCCATCGTTTGATTTAATAATACAACACAAATATGATAAAGTGATGGAGTTTATCTTAGGAGATTTAGACAACTTTGTCAGTCTCACCTTTGAAGAACTCTCTAATGAACTCCTGCTTGAGCGTTTTCCTGAAGCTCTCAGCTCTGGAAGCTACTGGGATCATAAAGTAGAGATAGATATTTTACTTGAACTCCCACACAACGAAGTCATAGTTGGTGAATGCAAATGGAAAAATAGTAAAATTTGCAAAAAAACTCTCACGGCTTTACAAAAAAAGAGCGCTATAGCTGGGTTTACACCAAAACTCTATGCGCTCTTTTCAAAAAGCAGCTTTTCCAATGAACTTCTTAAATCTCAAGACAAGAACCTACTCCTCTTTGATCTTGAAGATTTTAAGGAGTGGAGCGAAAAAAAAGCGTATAAAAAAAGAGAGAAAAAGCCCTACTCTTTTGAATTTTAGGCCACCTGTATACCTAAGCTCTGTACCTCTTTAGCAAACTCACTATTAACACACACTTGTGACTCTATTTCAACCTCTTGGAGTTTCGACATAATTACAAGTTTGAGAGGTTTTTTGCCAGGGTGACGCATGGCAAGATTATAAAGCTCTTCAAGGCGTTGCAATTCATGTGTAAGCTGCAGTTTTATAATAAGTGGCTCTTCATACCGCTCTTCTATAGTAGTATTGACCTTTTCTCTTTTGGCCTCTTCAAGGCTCATGATTTTATCACATCGTATGCGTGTGAAACTATCATTCTTCGTCACATAGACTTTAAAAGCTACAGGTTTTTCCAGATCCATTTGCTCAAGCTCTTCAAGTTTATCACTAAAGAGCATTATCTCAATATTACCGTGCAAATCCATAATATTGACGATACCAAACTTATTGCCCTTGTTGCTTATTTTTGTCTTTATCTCCTCAACTTTTCCAACAAAAAGTGCTTCTGAAGAGTCAGCAATATTTTCAAGATCACTTGAGAGTGTATAACTTATCTGCTCAAGCTCTTTTCTAAAATCATCAAGTGGGTGACCAGATACATAAAAACCTAAAGTCTCTTTTTCAAATTCAAGTATCTGCTTGAGCTCATACTCTCCCTTATCATCTAGCTCCAACTTAATATCTATGAGCTCTTGTGCATCACCGAAGAGAGAGTTTTCTGCCATTTTTTTAGCTCTTGCAATCTCATGGGATGTTTCTACTATTCTTTCAATATTGAGTAAAAGTGTCCTGCGACTATAGCCAAAGCTATCCATTGCTCCAGATTTTATGAGCGATTCTAGAACCTTTTTATTCACTTTATTAGGATCTATACGCTGCAAAAAGTCGTCTATATCTTGAAACTTTCCTTCTGCTCTTGCTTCAAGGATGGAGAGTACCGCTGTTTTTCCTACACCTTTGATTGCTCCTAGTCCAAAGAGTATGACATCTTCTCCATCAATTGTAGTAGCACTAAACTCAAGGCTCGATCTCTTTACATCAGGTGGAAGCAGTTTAATGCCAAGGCGTCTTACTTCATCCACATACTTAACAATCTTATCAGTATTATCCTGCTCACTGGTAAGAAGTGCTGCCATAAACTCTTGGGGATAGTAAGCTTTGAGATATGCTGTTTGAAATGTAATCATTGCATAAGCTGCAGAGTGGGACTTGTTAAATCCATACCCTGCAAACTTTTCTATAAGCTCAAAGAGTATTTCAGCTTTTTTTGGATCATACCCTCGTTCACTTGCTCTTTTGACAAAATCTCGCTTATACTCTTCCATCAAATCACGCTTTTTCTTTCCCATCGCACGGCGTATGATGTCTGCTTCACCAAGGCTAAATCCACCAATCGTCTGCACAATCTGCATGACCTGCTCTTGATAAACAATCATCCCATAGGTTGGCTCGAGCGTCTCTTTTAGCTCATCAAAACTCACCTCTTCAAATGGATAGTAAACCTTTTTACGTCCATGCTTTCGCTCAATAAAATCATCAAGCATTCCTGATTCCATAGGACCTGGACGATAGAGTGCAAGCACCGCAATAATATCTTCAAAAGTGGTCGGTTTGAGTCTTGCATTAAGACGCTGCATACCAGAAGACTCTATCTGGAAGAGCCCTAAAGTATGACCACTTTGTATGAGCTCATAAACTTTTTTATCATTAAGATCAACCGCATTCCAATCTATCTTTTTGCCATAGCGCTTTTGTACTAACTTCACAGCATTATCAATTACTGTCAACGTCTTCAAGCCCAAAAAGTCAAACTTGATTAAATCCACATCTTCTAAGAAGTTAAGTGAATATTGCGTCACAATCGTCTCTTCACCTGCTGGTTTATAAAGAGGAGTTTTATGCCATAGCTCTTCATTACTGATAACCACACCAGCTGCGTGCATTCCTGCATTGCGTTTCAGCCCCTCCAAAGCCAGAGCAAACCGCCACACTCTCTCAAATTTTGGATCACTTTCAATAAGCTCTTTTATCTTTGGCTCTTGCTCATAGGCTTCTTTGAGAGTAATACCAAGCTTATCAGGGATAAGCTTTGCCATGCGATCCCCGTCATTGTAACTGAGTCCCAATACTCTTGCTACATCACGAATTACTCCTTTTGCAAGCAGCGTACCAAAGGTAATAACTTGCGCAACATTATATCTTCCATACTTTTGCACAACATAATCAATGATTTCACCTCTACGCTCTTGACAAAAGTCCATATCGATATCTGGCATACTTACCCGCTCTGGATTTAAAAACCGCTCAAAAAGGAGACTATATTTGAGCGGATCTATATCTGTAATTCCCATGGCATAAGCCACAAGGCTTCCTGCTGCACTTCCCCTCCCAGGCCCCACTGGAATACCCCGTTTTTTAGCTTCTCGCACAAAGTCCCAGACTATTATCATATATCCTGGAAATTTCATCTTCTTTATGATATCAATCTCATGTTGGAGCCTCTCCCAATACTTTTGATGCTCCTCTTTTGGGATATACTCAAGCCTTTTTTGTAAACCCTCTTTACAGATATGCTCAAAGAGTACCTCATCATTTTCAAAGCTATATCGATCGCTTTTTGGAACCTCAATTCCGTACTCTTTTGCATACTCTACTGTAAACTTGAAATTTGGAGGCGTTGGATTTCCAAGGTTGAGCTCAAGATTGCACTTATCTACGATCTCTTGCGTATTTTCCAAAGCTTCTGGAATATCAGCATAGAGTTTTGCAATCTCTTCGGGAGATTTGAGATAAAACTCATGTACACTATGGCGAAGCCTCTTTGGATCGTCATAGAGCTTGTTCATAGCAATACACATAAAGGCTTCATGGGGCTCTGCATCATCTTTTTCTAAATAGTGGGTATCGTTCGTTGCTATAATTTTAATACCAGTTTCTAAACTAAGCTTAATTATCTGCTCATCGATTGCTTGTTGATCGCCTATGCCATGGCGCATAAGCTCTAAATAAAAATCATCTCCAAAAACCTCTTTATACCATAGTGCTATCTTTTTTGCCTCTTCATACCCTTTTGCGCCAAATTTGGTGTTTCGCTCATTGGTATTGAGGTGCCAATTTACCTCCCCTTGCAAGCAGGCACTTGTGCAAATAAGTCCTTCAGAGTGCTTGGCCAAAAGTTTTTTATTTATTCTTGGATAGTAGTAAAAGCCCTCAATATAGCTCATAGAGCTTAAAAACATTAAATTTTTATAGCCGGTTTCATTTTTTGCAAAGAGACATAAGTGAAAGCGTTGTCTTGTAGATTTATCGCCAAGTTCATCGGAATTATGTAAATAAGCTTCCATTCCAATAATGGGCTTGAGCCCTTCAGCCTTCATCGTTTTATAAAAATCAATTGCTCCGAACATATTGCCATGATCTGTCATGGCTACTGCACTCATTCCAAGCTCTTTGGCCTTCTTTGCTAATGCTTTTATTTTATTAGCACCATCAAGGAGGGAGTACTCAGTATGTAGATGCAGATGGGTAAAGTTTGGCTTCATATACTCTCCAAGAACTTTTTGCTACCATTATAAAAAAAGTTTGCTAAAGAGGGGCTATGAAAAACATTGTACTTATTGGCTTCATGGGAGTGGGAAAAGGGACATTAGCAAGAGCAATGGCAGGCAAAACAGATATCTATGCAATCGATACAGATGACTTAATAGAGAGTCTTACAAATATGAAGATCAAAAAGATTTTTAAAAAAAAGGGTGAAGAGTATTTTAGAAAGCTGGAGCAAAAAACAGCAGACTGGCTTGCAAGCAGTGTACAAAACTCAATTATCTCTACTGGAGGTGGCTTTTATAAAGTCAAAAATCTTAAAAGTATTGGTACAATCGTTTATCTTCAAGCAGATTTTGATTGGATATATGAGCGCATCACAAAAAGTAAAAATGCTAAGAAAAAGATAAAAAAACGCCCTCTCTTTAAATCTTACAAAGATGCAAAAAAGCTCTATGAGCAAAGAGTACCTGAATATAAAAGTGTTGCAGATATAATTATCAATGTTGAAGATAAAAATATAGATGAATTAATAGAGGAGATAACTAGTAAAATAAAATTTTAGTGAGACCGTTCATAATTTTGTGTCACCGATAGTTCATAGGATTATATCATAGCTCGAGAGCTTTCTTGAGTCTCCCTTCAAAAAATACAGCTAATTGCGAAACATTAGATTTCAATTTCTTAACTGGTTTTGTTCACTTTTTCTGAACATTCTGAATGCCAAGATAAAGTAGCTTTAAAAGGCTGTTTTCATTGAAGACGCTCCTTTGGTCTTAGTTAATTTTCTAAACTGTAAATGACTGATTTATGATATTTATAGTATAGACTATATGACGGATATCTTCAGAATATTTGAAATAAGAGAGGTTTTCCTACTTGTTACTTCAGGAGTTGATAACAATAGGATACTTTTTACCTCTCTTCAAGCCAATCCAATTCCTTTTCAGCAGCCTCTTTGGATATGAGCTAATACACTTCTTAAAGCCTTTTATAAACTCTTTTTGATTTTTTGAAGCTACGTATTTCAAAGAGTTTTTATTTGTCCTTGGCTTTGCCTATGGGTTGTCACTTTGCTCTGACGGAAAATAATGCATAGTTGCACTTCTGTTTAGTAAATATTGCATGGATAACCTCTGGAAAACCTTTTAAGCAATCAACTGATGCAATGAGTATATCTTCGACCCCTCTATTGTTTAAATCTGTAAAACAGATAGCCGTCCGAGAAATGAAGTAACGACATCTCCGCAATGAAGCGAGGACAAATATCCCTTTTCTCTCTTAAAACCTCTAGTTCAGACTCGCCAAATGATCTCTTTATTGTTTGTGAAGATTTGCCATTTTTATGGTTTTTTATCTCTTTAGATAGATGTAATTCAAATTCTACTTCTAAAGCAGCCTTTTATGAGTTGTTTAATAAATGGTGTAAGCACTCCATCTTTCCAATCTATTATTATTCAAATTTCTACGTACAAGTAAACTGAAATTATATCAAAAGTTTCATGTAAATATGATTTGATATCATCAACTTTTTTGATTAAATATTTATGAAATGACCACAATTTATAGTCTAATTGCCCTATCTATTCTGAATACCAGGAAACCTCTCATGATCAATGATTTTTATCAGATTTCCTTCTTTTATTATAGTAATATTCTTTGGTAATCGTGTCCAGATTAATGAGTAATCTTCTTTTACACCTTTTTCAAGCTTCATAGCTGATTTCAAAGATACAGGAATATAAATCCATTCAAATATACCATCTCCATAATGTATATAATATCCTTTGATACTAAAAACTTTATTTTTAATTTGATTTAATATTTCATTTGGATCACTTTTTTTAGTAATAATTGGAACTGCATTAATACCACAAGATTTTGGATTTGTTCTACATTTACTAATTTCTCTTTGCACAATCTGCTGTACTACAGTTTTATCAAATAATTTCTCTGCTCCATTACATGGTTCGCCAGGCAAACATTCCTCATGGTTGTAGTAATCAGTTATACTCCCTTTTTTTTGTACTATTTTTTGGCGTACAATTTCATTAACTGTTGCTCTATCGAAAACGAGTTCATATCCACAATCATAAGGCACTCTACAACGATTATTAAAATAATCATATAATGAACCTTTTTTCATGTTAGAAGTATAATAAAAATCCTCAGAGCTACCAGATGTATTATTTTGAGAACTAGAAGATGAAGTATCGAGGTTACATGGTTGGCCGGGCAAACATGCTCTTAAAACTGAACTAGAGTGTGAAATATTATTGGAAGTGGTGCCACTACTCATACAAACTCCATCAACCCATGATCCTCCATGTGTCTCACGATACATTTGTTCTTGCACCATTGAATCATTTGAATTAGTTTCTCCTATTTTATAACATGTAGCACCATTAACACCATTTACTTCACTTACACATTCTTGCGGTTCAAAAATTATTTCAAATTCATACCAATCATGTGAAGGATATTCATTATCATCAATTTCTATTACCAATGAAAATTTATCTTTAAATTTAATTTTTACACTCCCTCTGCCTTTTAACTTATGCAATTTAGCATTTTCAAAATCACTATCACATTCAAAACGGAAACTCGAAGATTTACAACCACTCTCTGAACAATTATACCCTTCTCCGTCAAAAGGCCATGAAGGATACCATAGCACATTATTAATATATGTAGGCTCATTGTGATTATTATGAAGACCTGGAGCAGCAAAATCATAATGTTTCCATCTTATTTCAATGTCTAATGAAGGAAATGCACGCTCCTTCTCTAATATAAGTTCACTTCTTCCATCAATCATAGCTTTGATAGTAATTTTTTTACAGTCACTTTCGGCCAAAGCTATATAAGGTAAAATTAATATCATTATATACACAAAAAATTTTTTCATCATTAGATTTTCTCCAGAAATTAATTTATAAATTTTTCTTTTCAGTAAATTTTAAATTATTTCTTCTTAATTAATGCTAAAAAAAATCCACTATACGTTCCACTTGGCAAAATACGTACACACTTTTTTACCTCTTTATTAAAATGTTTATCTTCCCACTGGGTTATTCCCCCTTGATAGTTTGTAAAAGGCACTTCCACTGGCAAAACTTTCGCATTTGGCTTTTTTTGGAGTAAAAAGTCAATAACCTCTTCGTTCTCTTCTGGAGCATAGGTACAGGTCGCATAGATCATCTGGCCACCTGGCTTGAGACTCTCAAAGGCACTAATAATAAGCTCCTTTTGAAGCTTACTAAATCGCCTCACTCTTCGCATGCTCCACCACGTCACCTCACCATCAATATGTGCTTCGCTACTGCAAGGAGCATCCAAAAAAACCTTATCAAACCACTCAGGACAACTTTTGTAAATAAATCGTCCATCTTTGTTATATGTTTGAATATTTTTTGCTCCATGCTCTTTAAAATTACGCTTCATACGAAAAAAGCGGCTCTTATCTGGCTCAACTGCACTCACCTTTTGTGCCCGCTCACTCAATATCAAACTCTTTCCACCAGGAGCAGCAGCAAGATCGAGCACCCAGTCTGTTGGTAAAACATCTAAAGAGTATGCTGCAAAAATAGAGGAGAGATTTTGAATATAGATGAGATTTTTTGTATAGGTTTTCGTTTTTACAAGAGGTTTTCTATATTCTATCGGCAATGTAAAAACATCTTCAGCCCAATCAACTTTTTGGGGCGTATACCCCTCTTTTTGCAAAAGTTCTATAACCTCATCTATTGTGGCTCTATGATGATTGATGCGAAAGCTAAAACTATCTTTTTTCGCCTCTAAAATAGCCGGATTTATCTTTTTGACGCGCTCAAAAAACTCCATTGCTCTCCTTTTGGTAAAATTGTAGCAAAAAAGGAGTAGTTTGGAATTTTTTATAAGTGATGTAGATAAAACACTCTTGCGCAGTGATTTAAAAGTAAGCAAATTCACACAAGAGATTTGGAATAGTTTTACAAAACCTCTTTCAATAGCAACTGCAAGAAGCTATACAGGCGCAAAAAAGCTCTTGGCGCCTCTGCAGCTTCAATATCCGATGATACTTCTTGATGGTGCAATGATAGCAAGTAGCGATGGAAAAATTATCAAAATAAACGCACTCAGTAAAGAAGTAACAGATGAGATTATCGCAGTAATAGAAAAAGAATTTGATGAGAGACCTCTCATCGTAGGATATGATAAAGATACAGAGCGCTTTTTGTATCCAAAAAAACTCAATATCCACCAAAAAGAGCTACTGCAGAACTATCACAACGACAAACGCGTACTCAACATCGATAGGCTTCAAGGCTTAGAACAAAATCTTAAAATAGTCTACTTAGGTGATGAAAAAACGCTGCAATCCATTGAGCAAAAAGTAAAATCTCTCTTTAAAGTAGAGAGTAAACTCAGTAAAGATCCATATCAAAACTGCCACTTTTTAACATTTTTACATCCTAAAGGAGATAAAGCTCACGCCCTAAAAGAACTTGAAGAGATAGTTGGTGTCTCTCCAAAGGATGTTACAGCCTTTGGTGATAGCCTCAATGATATTGGAATGTTTCGATTGAGTGGCAAAGCAGTTGCTGTTGCCAATGCACTCCAAAAGGTAAAAGAAGAAGCAGATATCGTACTTCCATGGAGCAATGATGAAGATGCAGTTGCGCGCTACCTCTCCACTCTTTAGTGTTATAATACCTGTATATAATCGCGAACATACTATCGCTCGAGCTATTGAATCGGTATTGCAGCAAAGCTTTCAAGATTTTGAACTTATTGTAGTCGATGATGGATCTACTGATAAAACTCCCCAAATTCTCTCGCAATACCCAATTACCATCATACGCCAATCAAACAGGGGTGTAAGTGCAGCGCGCAACGCAGGTATCAAAGCTGCAAGGGGAAAAATTATAGCCCTCCTTGACAGTGATGATGAGTGGAAGCAAGATCACCTTGCAACACATGCTGCATTTTTTGCTGCTAATCCAGCATACAAAATCCACCAAACAGATGAGATATGGATTCGTAATGGTAAGTTTTTAAATAAAAAAAAGATTCATCAAAAAAAGGGAGGCAATATATTTTATGACTCTTTGCACCTCTGTCTCATTTCTCCCTCTGCAGTCGCAATAAAAAAAGAGCTTTTCGATGAAGTGGGTCTCTTTCGCGAAGATTTTGAAGTTTGCGAAGATTATGAGCTATGGCTGCGTATTACAAAAAAGTATCCTGTAGGATTTACTCCTCAAGCTACTGTCATCAAATATGGTGGACACTCTGATCAACTCTCACAAAAATATTTTGGTATGGATAGATGGCGTATAAGAGCGATGCTACCATTTTGCGATGATCCAAAAGTGATAGAAGTTGCTTTAAAAAAGTGTGCAATTCTCCTCACAGGAGCAAGAAAACATCAAAATAGAGAGATTTTAGAAGAGTTTATACCAATCTATGAGCAACTCCTGCAAAAACACAAGGTTTTTGCAGGCAAAAATTAGCAGTAATCTGCTAAAAGTCCCTCTTTGAGTTGTTGATACATCGCTTCGCCGTTGAGAAGTTTGACTAGCTCCAATGCAAAACAGATTGCTGTACCAGGTCCACGTGATGTTACTACATTGCCATCAATAACTACTTTTTGATCTGGAATATATCCCTCTTGTCCTGTTTTTTCTTCAAAACCAGGATAATTCGTATGCTTTTTGCCCTCTAACACTCCAGCCTCTTTCAAAGCCCAAGGAGCTGCACAGATTGCTCCAACAAGTTTTCCTTTTTCATTCATGCGTTTGATATACTCTTGTACTAGCTCGCTTTTTGCTAGATGCTCTGCCCCAGGAAGTCCTCCAGGAAGTACCATGAGGTCAAACTCTTCTGGATCCACATCTTTTAAAAGATCATGTACCAAAACTTTAAGGCCTGTATTTGCTCCCTCTACCTCATTATCAAAAAGTCCAGCAACTACAACACTATTTCCGGCACGATTTAACACATCAATAATAGCCATCGCCTCAATCTCTTCAAACCCATCTGCCAATGGTACTAATACTTTTGCCATCACTCCTCCTTTTTAAGCTTTTGTTGATAAAAATTATAGCGAATTCAAATGCTCTTCTTACAAAACAAGTAAATTTATACTACAATCACACCATGCAAGGCTATATTCTCAATATAACACAAGCCAAAAATGAAGATCTTATTGTCCATGTCCTCACCCATAAACGTCTTTATACCCTCTATCGTTTCTATGGCGCTAGACATGCTACTATCAATTTAGGATACAAGATAGATTTTACTATAGAGCAGCAACTAGGATACCTTCCAAAACTCCGCAATATCACCCATCTTGGCTACTCATGGCTTAAAAATCTGCACAAAAGTCTTCTTTGGCAACAGTTTATAAAACTGCTCTATCTGCACTTGCGTGACTTAGAAGATATTGAGAGTTTTTATATGGAGATGCTCGATTCTCTTGCAAAAAAAATTACGCGACAAAATCCAAAAAGAGCTATTATAGAAGAGTATGTAAAAATGTTAGAGTATGAGGGAAGGCTCCATCGAGATTTTGTCTGTTTTGTATGTGAGCAGCCTATAGATGAACCTACACTAGTACGCTCATTCTTGCCTGCTCATACTTATTGCGTAGGACAAGAAGCATTGAGCAAAAAGAGACTTGCATACCTCTTTGCTCATAAAGATGCCCAGTACCTTGATGATAAAGAGATAGAGAGGTTATGGAATATCATACTCCAAGGTCTATGAGACTTAGTTAGCTTCAAAATCATCTACATCCATATCTGCATCTACCAAACTATGCCCACCAAAATCAACTTTTTGCAATATCTTCAAATCTTCTATTGGATCTTTTTTGAGTATATAGAGCTGCCCATATACCTGTTGCGGCCGAAAAAGAAATTCACTTACTTCTACCTTTTCACCATTATATTGTGTATCACCAGGGATAATGGTATCGCAAATAACATCAAGATAGCCTTCTCTAAGCACATCATATTGATCAAACATCACTGAGCAATCCACATAACCGATAGAGAGCTTTGTTAGATCTTCTATCTCATCTGCAGACTCAAGTGTCCATGCACCCTCTCCTTCATAGCTTCTTATGTAGAAAATATCCCCTTCATTTGCATCTTGTAATGGCTCTAAAAGTGTTATGATATTTTTATTGCGCAACTCTAATTCATCAGGATATATTTTCTTACCATCAATATCGATAGCGCACTCTTCTGGATCTATTCCATCTATTGTAAGAGGAGGCTCAAAACTGTCCGCCTCTGCGGTCTCTACAAAATCGTTTACCATTTCAAAGAGCTCTTTAACATCCTCTTTGGAATCGAGATTAAAATCCTCTACATCTAATCCCTCGATTTCAAGCCTACTTACATTGTAAATTTTAATAGATTTTGCTGCACCTCTGATGGTGATTTGAGACATCTGCTCTCCTTATCTTATTTTCGTATATTGTATAGAAAATCGAGTACTTTTACAATATACTCATAGAGCTCCTCTGGCACATCATCATACAACTCTACTGCAAAGAGTTTTTCTACAAGCTCTCTATCACTTTTGATTGGAATATCATGTTCTTCAGCCACTTCTATGATCTTCTTGGCAATATATCCCTCCCCTTTACCAACAACTTTTATCTCTTGTGTTATTTTTTTTAGTGCTACAGCTTTTTTCTTCATAACTTCATATTTACCAAATTTTCATCTTCAAAACCACGTAAGAGATCTTGCTTACAAAACTCCTTTACCAAACAGTGCACATATATGCCTTTATGTGCCAAGCTTTTTTTCAAAAGCGGCATACTCATTGCAAGTTTTTCTCTAAATGCATCCTCTTCTACACCAAAAACAACCTGTAAATAGCCTTTATGCAAAATAAGACTTACAAGTACTTTATCATTGTTATGAAAACGCAAATAGAGTCTGCAAAAATGTACTTTTGCATATGTCAGTTTTTTTATAACAAGCTCGCTCTCTTCTACTTCATCCCAAATCACCGGCAAAAAACTCATTATCATTCCACTAGCCTGTGCAACAAGTGCATAGGTATCAAGCATATAAAGAAGTCTTTCTAGTTCCTTTGTTTCTCTATGCTCTTGAAGCATACTGAGCATTGATTTGAAACTTCCCATTTTTGTTTTATGCATATCCAAAAGAAGCTCTTTTAACTCCTTTGCATCAAGATTTTCTATATCCAAAAAGTTTGTTTTCAAAAGTGCAACCAATCTTTTATCTTCTTTATTCAATGTATGAAAGATCTTTTTTATGATTTTGCTAGCTTCCAAAAGTTCTTCTTGCAATTTACGCTGCAAAAGTAGTCTATTTATCTCTTTTTTTAATTTCTCATCAAAATGTACTATATGTTGCAATGTTTTGAGATCTTTCCCAAATGTCTCAATTGCCACACTCTCCATACCTTGTGTTCCAAAACTTCGCTCTAAAAGTTTTAGTCGAAGCTTCCCCCCTTTTTGAGGCAAAACTTGCAAAAGAAGGACCTCATTTTTTCGAAATGTTAATTGGCTCTGTAACTCCACCACTCTTCCAGCCAGTCTCAATCGCACCTTCTGCTGTGGCAACATATCCAGTACGCGAGCCCTCAATTTTTGATGAGGATGCAGATGAAGTCTGCCTTTTTGGATAGAAGAGAGATCAAAAAAATAGGGAGTATTGCTCAATGAATGAATCCGTATCATTCATTGATTATCGGTAAGAAAAATTAGACAATTAGGCGGGATTTGTCAAAAAAGGTATCATCATGAATATGGCGAAAAGAGGCACGAATATATTTAACTACATCTTGAAATTTCTTTTCAAGTTCTTTTACAAACTCTTTCATATTCTCTCGCACATAAGGCTCTTTGATATCAAAACGCATAGCTGGACACGCTTCATCTCCAATAGCCCAAAAGCCATTGCGTTTGACAAAACCGGCTGTTTGAGACTCTCTTATCTCTATAAGCGGACGTATAACATAAAGCCCTTTTTTTGTTTTATAAATGGGAGGCATAGAACGCATAGTGCCGTTGTAGAACATATTCATAAAAAAGCTTTCAATCGCATCATCAAGATGATGGCCAAGGGCTACCTTGTTAAAGCCATTTTGCAGTGCATAGGTATAGAGCGCTCCTCGCCGCATACGAGAAAAGAAGCTGCAATAAGAGGAGTTTTGTCGAATTTTATCTTTTGCAATATCAAAAATATTTGTCTCATACACCTCATACTCAATTCCATACTCTTCACAATGGCGCTGTAAAAAGTCGTAATTCTCCCCCATTCCATAACTTATTGTCACAGCTTTAAAACGAAAATCATAAGGAGCTACACGCTGAATATGCTTGAGGGCATGGATTAGCGTGAGGGAGTCTTTTCCACCGCTAAGTCCTACTAAGACATTGTCACCCTCTTGTAAGAGTTCAAACTCTACATTGGTACGAGCTACTTGCTTGATAAGTTTTTTGGAAAGTTCTGCTCGCTTCATGCTACGATCTTATCCAAGAGTGCGATAATAAAATCTGCACTTATTTTTGAAGAACTTTTCAAAAACTCATCAAAATCAAAACTTGCATCCATATCAGCTGCATCACTAATGGAACGTAAAATAAAAAATGGAATATCATAAGCATCACAGACTACTGCAACAGCGGCACCTTCCATCTCGATTGCATCTGCTTGGAAAGTTTTTCGGATCCACTCTTTTTTCTTAGGATCAGCAATAAATTGATCACCCGTAGCAATTGTCCCCTCTTTGAGCTCTATTCCTCGCTCTTTTGCTACCTCTTGCGCTAAAAATCGCAATGTCGCATCACTCTCTATATAGACTTTCCCTTCAGGCACATATCCATAAGGATGCCCAAAAGCAGT
This sequence comes from Nitratiruptor tergarcus DSM 16512, assembly GCF_027946175.1. NCBI lineage: Bacteria > Pseudomonadati > Campylobacterota > Epsilonproteobacteria > Nautiliales > Nitratiruptoraceae > Nitratiruptor > Nitratiruptor tergarcus. The sequence continues at coordinate 370,259 of NZ_AP026671.1, read as the reverse complement.
AATATCGAGATCGTGCTGACAAAGTCTTTTTGCAGCTATCAAGTCGCCTATATGGAGATCCTCGTTTATAGCACCTGCTACTCCACTAAAGAGAAGCTTTTGGACTTTAAAATGCTCAATAAGAACCGAAGCAGTGAGTGAAGCAAAGACTTTGCCGATTTTGCTATAGGCTATGAAAACTTCATGCCCTTTATATTTTGCTTCAAAGTAGTGGTTTCCAGCAATTGTGTGGAGTTTAATATGTTGCATATGCGCGATGATTTGTGAGAGTTCACTCTCTGGAGCCAAAGTGGGATCGAGTTTTGTCAAAATTGGCTCGATCTCCTCAACCATAGCTCCCATTATTGCAATTCTCATCCAATCTCCTCCATATTTTTAGGAGATTGTAGCAAAGTTACTCTTTTTTATCAAAATGGTAAATTGAGTGCTTTTGCGCTTGTTCTCCATCTTTATATACAATATAGGATGATTTGAGATGTTTATTATTATTTGATAGTTCTAAAATAATTCTATGCACGTGTGACTCATCACTATCACACACTTCACTGCGCTCCTCATCACAATCAAAAACGAGTTTTTGCTTGGTACTCTCTTTTGTATTGAATATAAAACTTGGCTGATTTTGTTTTGCACAATAGTGCGTTGCTCGCAACTCTTTACACTGATGAAAATCATCACAATGATACATTGTTACCATCCAGCGCACAGTATTTGGTAAGAGCTCCTCTTTGATTGCAGATCCTCTTCCTATAACTATATACTCTACTCCAGTCTTATCAGTTCCTAACATTCTTTTGACTGCAGGGTGATTATGAGCTCCCGTTGTACCTATCTGCTTTGATGCTGGTGAGAGTGTCCAAACTCCAGGAAACACTTTTTTCATATAATCAAAAGCCTCTTTTGGCTGCATCTGAGCAAAAGCTACAACAGAAACTAAAGCAACTCCTAAAATTTTTTGCATTTGTGCCCCTTTCTAATTATTTTTACAAATATCTTACCTATTTTTCTTTATAGAAATTTTTTATAAATCATTTAGTTTTCTTTATTATATTCATAAATCATTTTGAAAAGGGGCTTAATTTCATATAATTATTTATTAATAACTTCGAGGGCATCTTCAAGACTCTTCATGTTACTTATGCATATTGTAGGCTTTTTCGTAATGCGTCTATTGAGACCTTTCAAGACATTTCCTTCTCCAAATTCAATAAAAATATCAGTTTCATTTTCAATATTTTGAATCGATTGCTTGTAGTGTACGGGCTCTACTAGTTGTCTTGATAGAAGTTCTATTGCCTCATTTTTTGTTTTATATGGCGCTGCTGTTACATTAGATATTACAGGAGCAGCAAAACTATCTTGCAAAAATTGCTCTAAATACTCTTGTAATGGCTTGCGAGCCGGTTCCATAAGAGGACAGTGGCTAGCTACACTCATATTGAGTAGCAATGCTCTTTTAGCACCAGCATCTTTGAAAACTCCTTCGAGGCTCATAAGATCTGCTTTTAATCCAGCAACAACAATTTGTCCATCACTATTATAGTTTGCTGGCCAAACTTTTTTGCCCTCATCTCTTGCTTTTGCACAAATCTGCTCCACCTCTTCATCACTCAATCCCATCACTACCATCATCCCACCATTTGCATCTTTTGCGGCCTCACTCATAAATTTTCCACGATAATGCACAAGCTCAATAGCATCAATGCTACCTAGTGCACCTACACTTGCAACCGCTCCAAATTCACCAAGGGAGTGTCCAAGTGCATATTGAGGCGTTATATTGCTGTGTGATTGAAAAAGTTTTAATGCTGTAAGACTTACAAGCATAATAGCTGGTTGTGTGTATGCAGTCTCGTTAATGCGATCATTTTCTTCAAATAAAAGTTTAGTAAAATCGATTTTGAGGCGATCGCTTGCAGCTTCGAAAAGCTCTTTTGCTAGTGAAGAGTTTTCAAAAAAATCTTTACCCATACCAATTTTTTGACTACCTTGACCAGGAAAAAGGAAAGTTATATAAGGCATAATCACTCCTATTTTTTAGGAGTAATTGTAACAAAGAAGATATTAAAAGGAGGTAAGCCCCAAAGGGCTTAAATTAGTGACCACATCCGCAGCTGTCGCCGCCGCAATGTTCTTCTTCTTGCACTTGTCCAGTCATTACCTCTTCTGGTGTAGCTTCTCTTACCTCTTTAATATTGATACTAAAAAGAAGATCTTTTCCTGCTAGAGGATGGTTAAAATCGATTGTGACAGAGTTTTCATCAAAAGATTTTACAGTTACTTGAACAGTCTCTCCATTTTCACCCTGTCCATAGAGCGTCATTCCCTCTTGAAGATCTATTCCTTCAAATTGCTCTCTTGGAAGTGTTTGTACTGCATTAGGATCTTGTTGACCATACGCTTCTTCTGCTTTTACAAGGACATCTGCACTCTCGCCAGCATTCATATTTTTTATTTGATTTTCCAAACCAGGAATAATTTGATTTTTTCCTGTGATAAATTTAAGAGGTTTATGTCCTACATTTGAATCGATAACCTCTCCACTTTGTGCATCTTTTACAGTATATTCGATGCCAACTACTTTATTCTCTTCGATTGCCATTTAGAAACCTTTATGTGAATTTGCACAATGATTTTAACAAATTAACCTTGTAGATGAATTAAATAATATTTCTAATACTTATAGACGTTTTTTAGCAATTTTTGCAGCTTTGCTACGTGGGTAGAGTTTAATGAGATTTTTATAAAATTTTTTTGCTTCACTTTTTTGGCCAAGTCTCTCTAAAGAGATAGCAGTATGCAAAAGAAGTATTGGCATATATGAAGATTTAGCATATATAGATGCGCTCTTTTTATAGTGCTCAACTGCACATGCATAATCTTTTGTATAGTAGCAACTCTCTCCTATATAAAAATTGCTTGTAGCTGGTTTATATTTCTTTGCTGCAGCAGCTTCAAAATATTCAATTGCTTTTTTGTACTCTTTGTTTTTATAAGCTTTATGTGCCAGTGAGTAGAGCTTAGCACCACTTAGAGCTGATTTTTTCTTCTTATTCAACTTCGCATATATTTTTTGCAACTGCTCTTGTAGCTCACTCTTTGAAACATAGTTTGCACTGATATTATCTATTAAAGAGGAGAGCTCTTTGAGTACTTTTTTAATTTGAGAGAAATTCTCTTTTTGTATCGCTATTGAAGTGTTGAGATCTGCTTTAAGTGTATCAATCTCATTTTGGAGCATTTGCGTATTATCAGCTTTAAGCTTTTTTTTTAAATTATTAAGATTTTCATCGAGTCCTTCAACAATACTCTCAATCCCTGCAACTTTTTCAGTAAGAGTATTAACCTTAGTCTCGATATTATAGAGCCTTGATTTTATCGATTTTATATCGTTTCTATTTTGCCAAATAGCTTTTTCTGTCTTTGTCAAACCATAAGGAGAAGGATTATCGATATTCCCCGCTTCGAAGGCAGAAGGCTCTTGTGCCATAAGAGCCAAGCCTAAAGAAGAGAGTACAACTATTTTTTTCACTACTTTTCCTATGGAATGAGTTCAAATTCAACGCGTCGATTTTTTGCCCAGCACTCTTTTGTATGCTCTGTACAAACTGGATTGCTCTCTCCATAACTAATTACACTCATACGTGTCGGATCCACACCTCTTGCAGCAAGTGCCTCTTTCACGCTTTTAGCTCTTTTTAAACCAAGAGCATAATTGTATTCATCACTTCCCCACTCATCACAGTTGCCTTCCACTTTGATTTTGAACTCTTTTGCATCTTCAAGATTAAAAAGTTTTGCATCATACTCTACATTTGGTACTTGATCAGGGCGAATATTATATTTATCAAAATCAAAGTATATCTTTTTCGCTTCAGACTCAATCATCTTCATCTTTTTGAGTTTAGCCTCTTCACTACTTTGCTCTTCCATTCCACCAATTGTTTTAATACCTTCACCCTCTTTTACCTCACTCGCTTGTGTAGTCTGGCTCTGTGTTTGAGGGGTTTCTATTTCTACACTCTTCTTTGCACAGCCAGTAAGTAGTAATGCTATGAAACTGAGAGAAACAAGGAGACCTCTTGTCATCTTTTATCCTTTTTATTTGATTTTTTTAATTTTATCAATAGTTTTCTTAATAGATTACTAATCACCAATCAATAGATTGAATTTTTCCTACACGAAGAGGATAGATGTAACTTTTATTGTATTTGAGCCGAATGAGTCCTAGTCCACTCTGCCTACCATACTCTTTTATAAATAAAATCGTCTCTCCATCAGTAGAGAATCTTGGGAAGATATTCACTCCATTTGCTGTAAGTTTTCTAATATAATCACTTGTAGTAGAAGTGAGGTAGAGATTGAATGTATTAGAGCCAAAAGCGTTATCTGTTTCACGACTACTATAAACAACATAATCACCAAATGTAGAACATGCACTATTATTTCTTCCGTGATATACTACTCTCTCTACTGCTCGTGAGCCTATATTTTTTGCAAATATTGTTGGGTAGCCCAAACGATCTGAAACAAAAACTACTCTTTGCTCATTTTCTACATAGTTTCCATTCACATCTATACCAGGATATGTAGTTATGCGGTTGAGTGTTTTTGTCCATGTATTATACTCATATATATCTGGCTGCATCTGCGGCGCCATAGTAAGAAGCAATTTTCTTCCATCTTCGCTTACATCTGAGCACACAAGCATTCCTTCTGACTGCAATATTTTTTGCTGTGTGCCTTTATAAATATCAACAAGATAAAGTGTAGGTTTATCCCCAATTTTTGTGTAATAAAATCTTCTTTGTTCTTTGTCTGCCCATTTTGGGAAAAGATTGAGGCCACCATGTACAACCACTTTTTGATATGTTAATGTATAATCACTAATGACAATATCTGCGTGTTTTGGCTTTGTATATTTTGCAAACACTACAAAGCTTTTAAGGAAGCTTACATCAGGAAAATGTAGGGCATTATTGAGATCATAAATAATTTTGTGCGCCAAAAAAGGAAAACGATCTTTGTCACTAATGCGATAGAGTTTTGCAATAATAGTATTTCCATCTTTTATTGAAAATATCTTTGCTTCCACATTGAGTTTTCCAAAATCATCAAAAAAGAGTCGATAGCGTAAAAGATAGTCTTTGCTTTTATATTTTACATAATCGATACTACTGTCCATACTGGCAAGATTTCTCTTTTGATCTACATTAAAATGTGCTGTTACTTCTAAATCACCTATTAAGAGTCTGAAAAATTTCCTATCAATATTGCCATCAACATCGAGAGTAGCATCTTCAATAGCGATTTTTGGTTTTGATCCTACATCTTTGACAATTTCAAGGGTCATATCTGCAGCAAATAGTGTCACAGCTAATACAAAGACAATCAATACTCTTTTCATCTATATCCTCATCTCAATTTTTTGTTTATTCTAACACATTAATGTTAATTTTTATTACTCTTTAGCTTCAAAGTAGACAATAAACTCTTTAGGCCTATCAGGTAGTGGAAAGCGCTGCATTTGCATACGTTGGAGATAGTCATCTAGTTCAGCATTGAAAATCTCATTTTGCCCATACTGTAACACCTCATAGGTAAACCTTCCATTTCTATCAATAAAAATTTTTACCTTTGCTCTATTACCTGCGCTAAGCTGTGAAGGCATCCAGTATGTATAGAGGATCTTATAAAGCTTTTCAAGATAGGGATCTTTCTCTCCACTTACAGATTTTATCGATTTTTTAGAAGTAAGCTGTATATCTTGAAGCTTGAGTTTTTTGAGTAATTTTTGAGCTTTTTTACCACTTTTACCTTTGTATTTACTCGGTGTAGATGCACGCTTATGAACTGTAGCTCTTTTTTTAGCAAGTTTTTTTGTATTGAGCGATGCAAAGAGATCTTCGATTTTTGGTGTGGACTTTGGTGCTGGAGAGCCTTTTGCCTGTTTTTTTTTGGGTGCGGCTTTGGGTGCTACTTTTTTTATAGGTACTACTTTTTTTGTATCTCTTTTCTCTTCAATCATCACATCAATTGCTTGTGCTTTGATAGCAATTTTTTTTGGTGCTTCATGCTCAAAAAAGTAATCAAGGAAAAAAAAGAGAACTGCTCCATAGAGAATGACTGTAACAATGAGGGCTATTAGTTTAAAGAGGTTTTTATCCATTGGTAATCAAAGATACTTTCGAAAATCCAGCCTCTTTGATAGTTTTAAGAATATACATCACATCTCCATAAGAGAGTGACTTATCCGCACTTATATAGATTGGCATATCTTTTGGAAATGGTTGAGAATACATAATAAAACTATCAGCAAAATTTTTATAAGTAAAACGTTGGTTTCCTATGGAAATAATTCTATTTTTATTGATTTTTATCTGGATACTTTTTTGCTTTTTATAACTTTTAGTTTTTGATCCTTGAGGAAGATTTATATCTTCTTGATAAACGATGGCAGGAGTAGCCACCATTAAAATAGCTAATAGTACAAGCATTACATCGACAAGCGGTGTGATATTTAGCTCAGGTTTCTCATCCCAATCAAACATCCTCACCTGCCAGCCAAAATATCTATTTGCATTTTTACATAAGAGACAAATGCGTATGCTTTTCTTTTGAGTATCAAATGGTAAGTGTAAGCAAAAACAGCCACGAAGATCCCTGCTGCAGTAGCTACTAAAGCTTCACCAATTGAAGCAGAAATAGTGGAGATACTCGCTTTTGTTGAGCCCATTATATAAAATGTTTCTAAAATAGAGACAACAGTTCCAAAAAGCCCTATAAAAGGAGAAGTAGAAGCAGCTATCGAGAGAAAAGTCAATCCTGCTGTACTCTCCTGCGTTGCTTTTGTAATACAAAAATCATTTTTGTTAGGAGTAAATTTCCCTCCTGCATAACACTGTTTTAAAAAAGAGTTCATTGCAGGTACTTTATTCCCCATCTCTACAGTTTCTAGGGAAAATTTTTCACGACGTATAAGCAAACTAAGATAGAGATAACGATAGAAAAATACCCAATTAACGAGTAAGAAGTATAACGATAGCACGCCAAGGACGGCTATCGTGATAGAGTTACTCTTATCGAGATAACTCAAAAGAAGGTCAAACTGTTTCATATTCTTTACTAAATAATTTTTGCTGCTTTTTCTATACGTGCCTCTACAGTAGCTAAGGCAGCTTTATTTTCACTCGCTTTTTCGATAAGTTCTTTTGCCTCTTCAATTTTCTTCGCAATTTCGCTCTCTGTAGCGCCTGCTAAAGGAATTGCTCCTTCAACAAGAGCTACTGCCTTATGTTCATCTACTTTTACATGTCCCCAGTTGATGACAATAGACTCTTTCTTGCCATCTGGGAGTTCTATTTCTATTACGCCGGGCTTGAGAAGCGAAAGCAAAGAGGCATGTTTCGGCAATACGCCAAACTCACCCTCTTCTCCTGGAAAAGTTACGCTCTTAACATCTTGATCAAATATCAGACCTTCAGGCGTAACTATCTCTAATCTCAATGTATCCATTCACTTCCTTTTTCACGAAGAGTTACTTCGCTTATGATTTTGCTTTGAGTTTCTCAGCCTTTTCAAGAGCTTCGTCTATATTACCAACCATATAGAATGCTGCTTCTGGTAAATCATCATATTTACCCTCAAGCAACCCTTTAAAACCTTCAATAGTCTCTTGAAGAGTCACATAACGTCCAGGACTTCCTGTGAAAACCTCAGCAACAAAGAATGGCTGAGACAAAAATCTCTCTATTTTTCTCGCTCTTTCAACAATAAGTTTATCCTCTTCTGAAAGCTCGTCCATACCAAGAATAGCAATAATATCTTGCAAATCTTTATATTTTTGCAATACTGCTTGTACACCACGTGCTACATTGTAGTGCTCTTCCCCAATGATATTTTTATCGAGCATTCTTGATGTGGAATCGAGTGGATCCACAGCAGGATAGATGCCTTTTTCTGCAATTCTACGGTTAAGAACAGTTGTCGCATCAAGGTGTGCAAAAACAGATGCAGGAGCTGGGTCGGTCAAGTCATCTGCTGGAACGTACACAGCCTGGATAGAGGTAATTGATCCTTTTTTCGTCGAAGTAATACGCTCTTGCAATCTTCCCATTTCGCTTGCAAGTGTTGGCTGATAACCCACCGCAGATGGAATACGTCCAAGAAGTGCTGACATCTCTGCGCCAGCCTGCGCATATCTAAAAATATTGTCGATAAACATCAAAACGTCAAGTCCCATTTCATCACGGAAATATTCCGCCATTGTAAGACCAGTAAGAGCAATTCTGTTTCTTGCTCCAGGAGGCTCGTTCATCTGACCATAGCATAGTGCAACTTTATCCAAAACGTTTGACTCTTTCATTTCGTAGTAGAGGTCATTTCCCTCTCTCGTTCTCTCACCAACACCTGCGAAAACTGAGTAACCAGAGTGTTTGAAAGCAACGTTGTGGATAAGCTCCATAATAATAACTGTCTTACCAACACCTGCACCACCGAAGAGACCTGTTTTACCACCTTTTTTATAAGGAGCCAAAAGGTCTACAACTTTAATACCAGTTTCAAAGATCTCTTCTTTTGTACTTTGCTCTTCAAATTCTGGTGCACTTCTATGGATTGACCAGTAAGTTTTTGCTTGGAGAGGCTCTCCTTCATCGATAGTTTCACCGATAACATTGAAAATTCTTCCAAGCACCTCTTCACCGACTGGCACTTTTATAGGACCACCTGTAGCTTCCACTTCTTGACCACGAACTAAGCCATCAGTCATATCCATTGCAATAGTTCTTACACGGTTATCTCCCAAGTGCGCAGCAACTTCCAATACAAGTCTTTTACTTGTACCTTCAACTTCTAAAGTCAGTTCAAGTGCTTCATTGATTGCTGGAAGATAATCCTCAAAGTCCACGTCAACAACGGGACCCATAACTTGGATAATTTTTCCCTTTTTATTAGACATTACCTTTCTCCTTTTTTATTTCATTGCTTCCATACCACTGATGATTTCAGTCAACTCAGTAGTAATAGATTCTTGTCTTGCCTTATTGTACGAAATAGTAAGTGATTCAACCATCTCTTTAGCATTTTTCGTCGCTGCATCCATAGCTTGCATTCTTGCACTATGTTCTGCAGCTAAAGAGTCTATCAATGCAAAATAGATATTAAACTCATTATATTTATTAATGAGCGATTCCAATACCTTTTCACCTTCATCTGGCTCAAGTTCTAATTGCGAAGAGATCTCTTTTTCTTCAAAGCCTTTAATATCAATAGGAAGTAGATTAACTACTTTGATCTCTTGCGTAATCATGTTTTTGTACCCATTGTGTACAAGAACAACTTTATCAACTTTACCATCAAGATAATCTTCGACACTGCTTTTGATAAATTCTGCTGCTTTTTTATATTCAGGTGCAGAACTAAGTCCTACAACAGAATCAGTTAGTTCATACCCTTGGAATTTGAAGAACTCTATTCCTTTTTTTCCAATCGCTCGAAGTCTTACTTTTGCACCGCTTCTTGTGTACTCTTCAACGAGACTACGTACAGTTTTTATCGTTTGGTAATTGAACCCACCACACAAACCTTTGTCTGCTGTGACAAATATAATATCTACAACACCCACAACTTCAGGCTCTTCGAAATAGCGCCCTTTTACACCACCCACTTTATACTTATTAATAGAGGATGCAATTTCTGCCAAAGTATCATTGATAGCATTTTCAAAGTATTTACTTCTTTTTGCAACCTCTTCTGCTCGTCGCAGCTTTGCGGTAGAGACAAGCTTCATTGCCCTTGTAGTCTTTTGGGTGTTCTTGACACTACCAATCTTTCTTTTAATATCTTTTAGATTTGCCATTTTTTATCCTTATTCGGCACTAAAGCTCGCTTTAAACTCTTCTATCGCCTTATTGAGCAACTCTTTAATCTCATCATCAAGTGCTTTTCTCTCACGAATAAGTTCAAAGATTTGTGGATATTTTGCTTCTATAAAGCTATAAAGCTCATATTCAAATTTATTAATTGCACTCACTGGAATATCATCTAAGAAACCATTAGCTCCAGCATAGATAATAGTTACCTGTCTTTCAACTGGAAGTGGTGAATATGGCGGTTGTTTGAGAATTTCAACCATTCTTTGACCACGCTCAAGCTGCTTACGGCTTGCTTCATCAAGATCACTTGCAAATTGTGCGAAAGCCTCAAGTTCGCGATATTGTGCAAGATCGAGTCTGAGCGTACCAGCAACCTGCTTCATTGCCTTGATTTGTGCAGCTCCACCAACACGAGATACAGAGATACCTACGTTGATTGCAGGTCTAATACCAGCATTGAAAAGATCAGATTCAAGGAATATCTGGCCATCTGTAATAGAGATAACGTTTGTTGGAATATATGCAGAAACATCCCCTGCTTGTGTTTCAATAATTGGGAGTGCTGTCAAACTTCCTGCACCGAGCTTATCGTTAAGCTTTGCTGCACGCTCAAGTAGTCTTGAGTGAAGATAGAAAACATCACCAGGATATGCCTCACGGCCAGGAGGACGTCGAAGAATCAAAGACATTTCACGATATGCAACTGCGTGTTTGCTAAGATCATCATAGACGATGAGCGCATGCTTTGCATTGTCTCTAAAATACTCACCAATAGTAACACCAGTATATGGAGCTAAAAATTGGAGTGCTGCTGGCTCACTTGCTCCTGCATTGACAACAATTGTATAGTCCATAGCACCATGCTCTTCAAGTTTTCTTACCACTTGTGCTACAGTAGACTGCTTCTGTCCTACAGCAACATAAATACAAACAACTCCCTGTCCTTTTTGGTTGATGATGGTATCTATTGCAACTGTAGTTTTACCTGTTTGTCTATCACCAATAATGAGCTCCCTTTGGCCTCTACCGATAGGTACAAGAGCGTCAATCGCCTTAATACCTGTTTGTAACGGCTCATGTACTGATTTTCTTGCCATAATGCCAGGAGCTTTCTCTTCTACATAGCGATACTCTTTGGCTTCAATTGGCCCTTTTCCATCAATTGGCTCACCAATAGCATTGATTACTCTTCCTACAAGCTCTTCACCAACAGGAACTTTCAGAAGCTGTCCAAGTCTCTTGACACTGCTTCCTTCTCTGATTCCTTCACCCTTACCAAGGACAACAACCCCTACATCACTCTCTTCGAGGTTAAGTGCCATCCCTTTATCACCGTTTTCAAACTCAAGCATCTCTCCTGCCATTGCATTGTTAAGACCATAAACTTTAGCAACACCATCGGCAAAAGAGATAACTTTCCCTGTCTCCTCTACATCAATTTTAAGTTCAAAATCCTCTATCCTCTCTTTAATGATAGAGCTAATTTCATCTGCTTGCAATTTTTGTGCCACACTGACTCCTTTCTATATTGCTTTTAATATATTATCTATAAGCTGTTTTTTGATTTTTGATTTGGAAAACTCAATCTCGATACCAATAGTATCAACTTCCACTTTAATCCCATCATACTTTTGAGGAGCTTGAGTGAGTTTAATCTCTGCGCCCAAGCGGTTTGCCAATGCTTTTTCTATCTCCTCAATCTCATCACTACTCAAATCAAACTCACTAAATACTTTTCCTTCAAAACTCTTTTGCATGAAAGCCAATTGACTTTTAAGCTCTTTTGCCAACAATGGAATCAAAGAGAGTCTTCTTTTTGCAGCAAGCACTCTCATTAAGTTGACAAATTTTATATTTGGATTTTCAAGTCCACCTATGAGGAGCTCCAATTTCTCATCACTTTTAATTTCGGGAGATATAATAATCTCTTTTATTTTCCAATCTTTAAAGAGCGAGGCCATTGCTTCAAGATATCGCTCTATCTCTTTCAACTCGTCAAGCTGTGCACTCTCAATAAGTGCTTTTACATATCTTTTGGCTATCAACTCTTCCATGTTATGCCACCTTTTTTACTATCAAATTGACAAATTTCTGCTTGTCAAGCTCCAAAGTCTTATCTTCAAAAAGCTCTTCAAGAACCTCTTGCGTGATCTTACGTACTCTTTTTCTGCGTTCAAGTTCCATATTTTCTTCGAAACTCTTTTCAAGCAGAGCGATCTCTTGCTGAGCATGCTCTTTAAGCTCTTTGGTCATTATTTCAATCTCTTTTTTTGTTGTCTCTAAAATCTCTTGAGCCAACTCTTTAGCTTTTGTCACCTCTTCTTGCGCTTTTTCTTTATCCTCTTTTGCCCTCTTGAGTTTTGTCTGCACCTCTTCTAACTGCATAGCAATAGAAGCACTCCTGTTTTTAAAAAAATTTTTTACAGGCTCAGCTATGAGATAGTAAAGGATTGCAGCAAATATTAAGAAGTTAACGGTACGGGGAACAATATCTGTATGGTGAGCCCCTTCGCCAGCCATAGCCAATCCTGCTCCTAAAAGTAGCAGGGAAACGATTTTTAGATTCACTCCCTCTCCTTTTACAACGTATTAAATTTTGCTTTAAGTGCCTCTTTAAATAGTGGCATTTGGGAAATCAATGTACTACGTACACTCTCTTCCTCTTTTTTGATCTCTTCCATGAGAGCTTCTTTACGACTCTCTAGTTCCGCTTTTTTTGCTTCCACCATTTTGGAAACTTCAGCTCTTACCTCTTCAATCGCCTCTTTTTTCATTGATGAGGCTTGTGCTTTGGCATCAGCAATAATTGCTTTTGCCTCTTCCAATAGTTTTTCCGAGCCCTCTTCATTACTATTCGCATTTTCCAGATCTCTGCGGATGCTCTCTTCGCGCTGTGTCGTAAACGTCAATAGTGGACGATACAGCATACTATTGAGCAAAAACACAAGAGCGAGAAAAACAATAGCTGTAAGCAGCAAAAGGCCGATATTGATATCTAGCATACCTCTCCCTTTCAAAAATTTGATTGGATTTTATCATAGAGATCTATATAAAAAGTTTAAACCAAAAACATTTTTATAAGAAATATTGCATAAACTTATCCACATCCTCTTGTGAAACAAACTCTAAAACAACTCTATTTTTGGAAGTCTTTACTCTAAAACCGCTCTTTCTTAGATGCTTTTTGAGGTCTTGAAAATCTAGTTCACTAATTTTAACGTTATCACTTTTAGTAACATTTTTTTTCTTCTTTTGAGCCAATTTTTCTGTTTCACGTACGCTAAGTTTTTGTCCAATTATAGAGTCCACGAGAATTTTTTGATCTTTTTCATCAAGCCCAACTAAGATTTTAGCGTGTCCAGCACTTATTTTACCTTTTTCTAAAGCCTCTTTTGCATAGGTTCCAAGACTTAAAAGCCGTAATGTATTAGTGATGTGAACTCTGCTTTTTTTTACTATATCTGCCAACTCTTCATGCGTAATACCATACTCTTCTAATAGCTCTTTGTATGCATACGCAAGCTCTAAGGGGTGGAGATTTTCTCGTTGAATATTTTCAATAAGTGCAAACTCTCTGTAGCGATTCTTATCGATTTTTGCAACGACCGCCTTAATTTTCTCAAAGCCTGCTAACTTGCATGCTCGTAAGCGCCGCTCACCTGCTATGAGCATATATCCATCAAGATCCTCTATCACTACGATTGGCTGTAAAAGTCCATGTTCACGTATAGAAGAAGCTAATTCTTGCAGTGAATCCTCATCAAACTTTCTTCTTGGCTGGTAAGGATTCTTTCTAATCTCATCAATTGCAATCTCTACAACTTCGCTTTGGGGAACCTCTTTTTCGTATGCTTCTGCCACCTCTCCAAGTATTGCACCAAGTCCTCTACCAAGACTTTTCTTTTTAGCCATGTACACTATCCAGAATAATTTTTGCTAGAGATTGGTATGCAACAGCTCCCGTGGAGTTTTTATCATATTCAATAACAGGCTTGCCAAAACTTGGGCTCTCAGCAAGTTTGACATTTCTTGGAATAACAATATAACTTGCACTCTCTTTATCCCGAAACAGCTTATCGTTAAAATGGTGAGTAAGATCTGCTAAAACCTGTTTTGAAAGATTGTTCTGTCTACTAAACATCGTAGGTAAAAACCCTTTGATCTTCAATCGAGGGTTAATGGTTTTGCGTATAAGTCTAATAGTGTTCAGTAACTGTGCAAGTCCTTCAAGGGCAAAGAATTCACACTGAATAGGAATTATTACTGAGTGAGCAGCACTGAGTGCATTGATCGTCATAGGACCCAAAGCCGGGGGTGAATCGATAATAACATAATCATACTCTAACTCAACTTCTGCAATTGCCTCTTTAAGCATCAACTCACGTTTTTTCTCACTTATATAGTACTCTTTTTCTATTCCGACAAGGCCTATATTCGATGGTGCTAGAAAGAGATTTTTTACATCTGTTTTGAGAATAATTTGAGAAAGTTTTTTTGAGCCTATCATCACGTGGTAGATATTAAATTCATAATCGTTACGACTATACCCTAGGCTCGTAGTAGCATTTGCCTGAGGATCGGCATCGATGAGTAAAACACTTTTTCCCTCTTTTGCTAAAGAGGCAGCCAGATTGACGGCTGTTGTGGTTTTACCAACGCCACCTTTTTGATTTGCTATTGCTATTATCTCTTTCATCGTAGGCTATATATCCTTTCGCCATTTATCATAAGCGCACCATCTTCGGCTAATTGAGCATTTTTTAGATCTATTTCTTGCCCCTTGTAATGGGTAATAAACTCTTTGCTTTTATAAAATTCTAGCGCAAATTTTCTAAAAATTTCCTTCCATGAAATTTGTCGTTTTATGAGAGAAAAATACTCCTCTAAAACTTTCTTCTCCTCTATTTGCAAAGAGACCTTCTCAAACATAGGTGGAGCTTGCTTTGTATTGATTCCAATACCACAAACAAACATATCACCAACTTTATTAGTCACACAGCCACCACACTTTTTTTTACCAATATAAAAATCGTTTGGCCATTTCAGCCAGATCCGTGCATCATATTTGCAAAGTATCTCTTTAAAAAGAAATGAAAAATAGAGCGAGACTGATGCAAGAGGCAAATCTTGGGGTAAATTTTTTTGATAAAGTGCAAAAGAGAAGAACATATTTCCCTCTAATCCTATCCATCTGTTATTGCGACTACCTATACCATCTGTTTGCTTATTTGTATAATAGCAAATAGGTGGAGTTATCTTTTGCTGACGTATATCATCAAGAACTCTTTTTTGTGTCGAATCGATACTCTCAAAATAGCGTATCTCCAATACCTATCCTTTGTCCTCTAATATATGCCACTGCATCCATCTCTTTTTTTGACGGTGGTTGTACTCGCTCTACTTTAAGTGATCCTCTCTCACACCCTACAACTATAAAATCTTTTTCAACTGCCAAAATCTCTCCCGCTCTATGTTCTCCCTCTTTTGCAAACAGAGCAATTTTTTTGAGTTTCAAGCCATTTGGTAAGAAAATACCAGGCCACACGATAAATGCTCTATATTTATTATAGGTAGTTGTAGCATCATCCAAAGTTATTTCTCCATCACTCTTTTTGATCTTTTTACAGTAACTTGCATCCACATCTAATTGTGGCAAAGGTTTAATTTTCTTAAATCTTTCTAACACAAGTGGTGTCAAATTGGCCGCTAAATCTGCAAGTTTAGCAAAAAGTGTTATTGCAGTATCATTTTCTTCTATCTCGCACACATCATAAGCTAGTATATCCCCAGTATCAAGTCCTTCATCCATAAGCATTGCCGTTACACCAGTTATTGTGTCTCCTTCTAGAAGTGCTTGTTGAATAGGACTAGCACCACGATAACGTGGAAGTAAAGAAGCATGCAGATTTATCGATGGGGCTATTGATAGGATCTCCTTTGGCAATAACATTCCATACGCAGCTACAACAATGAAGTCTGGCTTAAATGATGCAATTTGCTCAATTACCTTTTTGTCTTTGAGCGTAGGAGGTTGTAAAATAGGAATATCTAATCCCTGCTCTAAAACAAAACGCTTAATATGTGGTGGCGTGAGAACCTGTTTGCGTCCTACTGGTTTATCTGGTTGCGTTACAAGTGCTACAATATCAAATTTTCCAAGCAAGCCCTCTAAAATCTTTGTAGCATAATCGGGTGTTCCCATAAAAACTATACGCATGTTATCCCTTTGTGACTGAGTTCTTTACCTGCAATATTTTCTAGCAAAATGGTAGCGTAGCTTCCTTTTGGCAAAGTAAATTGCAGTGTGACACGAGAGCCCTCTTTCTGTACATGCAGATCTTTTGGATAAAAGAGTGCAGACCTTCTCCCACCACGAAATGGAAGATCTGCATCATACTGCTTTTCAATCTCTCTTGCCTTGGCACAAGCACGAAAAGCTCCTTTGCCAGGCAAAAGACCAGTTACTATCCATGAAGGATCTTCTATAACCTCTTTTGGTGTGAAAAATTTTTCATCTTTTTGATAAACATCACCAGGTAATTTGAGAAATCCCTTTTTACTGATACTTACTCTATATTGCAGCCATCTATTAAAAAGATCGCTTTGATAAATACTTCCAAGAAGCTTCTGGGCTCTTTTGTTTTTCGTAAAGTAATCCCCTTCTATAAACTCTTTTGCCTTTTTTAAGCCATCTTTTCCAAAACGCTGATATCCAAAGTAGTTTGGCACACCTACTTTTGTAATTTTTTGCAAAATTGCTTGCAGTTTATCAAACTCTTTTACATCGTATATATTGATTGCAAATCTATTTCCAAGTAAATCGCCCATTTTTAAGGGTTTATTAGATTTTTGGATAGAGAGTATAGAGATTTTTGCGTGGCGAAACTTTTTAAGAGCTTTATAATAACGCTCATCTAAACTGATATACTGTATTGTCGTTGCGTTTTTATCTTTGAGTCCAGCATAGCCTATTTTAGTCTGAAAATAGTGAGAAAAGATATCAAGAAGTTGCCATGTCGATAGGTTCTCTTTCTTAATTTTTATAATGAGATATCTACCTCTATCGCCAAAGGGACGTAAAGGAATCTCCTCTACAAAAAAGTCTTGAGAGTTTTGCAAAAAATGAAATGGAGTATGAGATCTTACTAAGTATTGTCGCATGGTATGAAAAGTGTCCCGCCTCTATGTACATTTTCAAGAAGAAAACTCTTAGCATCACTTAGATCAAAACCACTCCCTAAAAACATCTTTTTACCCCGCTCAAGCAGAAATTGTGCAGCTTTGAGTTTTGTGACTATTCCGCCAGTTGCAAAAGAGTAGGTTGGATTGCATTCAGTTTCAAGAAGCTCTTGAGGGATAGTCTCAACAATCTTGAGGAGTTTTGCATCTTCATACTTATTGGGATCTTTATCATAAAGCCCATCGATATCTGTGAGAATTACGAGCATATCAGCATCAAAATAGTAAGCCACATGAGCTGAGAGTTGATCATTGTCACCAAACACAAGCTCCTCTGTTGCTGTGACATCGTTTTCATTGATAATAGGAATTACTTTTTTCTGCAATAAAACCTCAATAGCATTTTTTGCATGAGCTGTACGCCTGCGACTATCAAAATCATCAGCACTTAAGAGTACTTGAGCTACATTGATACCATGCTTTTCAAACTTTTTTTGGTAGCTACGCATCAATAGAGGCTGACCAATGGCTGCCAAGGCCTGTTTGTTGGCAATATCGCTTTTATCTAACCGTATCTTTGTATATCCAGCCGCTACTGCGCCACTACTCACCAAAATAATCTCATAACGCTCATGGAGCATACTTAAAAATTCCACAAGATTTGCCATACGCTCTTTTGCTAAGCGATTGTTTTCAGTCAGAACTGCACTGCCAACTTTAATGACTATTCTCTTCACTGCGTGCCTTTTTAACGAGATCATAGAGGGCATATTTGAGCGGCTCAATATTGATTTTTGCTACTGCTGATATTGGAAAAACAAAAAAGGGCTTTTCTCTCTCATACATATCAAGATCTTGTGCAAAAAATCTGTATCTTTCATCAAGACCATATCTATTTTGCTCTGAAGCAGATAGATGAAGTGCATCAAGAAAAGATGCTATTTTCTCATTGGCTTTATCTACTTCAAATGCATCCACTTTTGTCAATGCAATAGCATAATCTCTTTGCGAAAGTTTCTCGCTAAAGCTTGCTAACTCTTTTTTTAGCGTTTTAAACTGCATAACTGGATCGCGATAACTTGCAATGTCTATCATAAAAAGGAGTGATTTTGTACGCTCAATATGCTTTAGAAACTGCAGCCCTAGCCCCTTGCCTTCACTAGCACCTCCAATGATACCTGGAATATCAGCCATGACAAAACTCTCAAATTCACTAACTCTTACTAAACCCAGTTTTGGTGTTAATGTCGTAAACTCATAATTGGCTATCTCTGGCTTTGCATTAGAAATGGTGGCTATGAGAGTCGATTTTCCAACATTTGGGAAACCTACAAGTCCTACATCAGCTATAAGTTTAAGCTCAAGACGAATCTGCATGCTTTTTCCAGGAAGTCCAGGCTGTGCATAGGTAGGACGCTGGTTGGATGCAGATTTAAAGTGCCAGTTTCCTTTGCCTCCCTTACCGCCTTGCAAGAAGAGCACCTTCTGCCCATCTTCAGTCAGATCCAAAAGTAGCTCTCCACTTGCTGCATCAATAACCTGTGTGCCTGGAGGAACTATAAGAATGAGATCTTCACCCTTTTTCCCATGTTTTTTTCTTCCCTCTCCCGGTTTTCCATTGCCAGCTTTGAGGATTTTTTTCCCTTTGTAGTGCGCAAGTGTATGGGTATTTTTGTCTACCACAAAATAGACATCGCCGCCATCACCACCATCACCTCCATCTGGCCCACCTTTTGGGACAAACTTTTCTCTACGAAAACTCACAGCTCCTGCACCACCTTTGCCAGAATGGACAGTTAGCTCTACACTGTCGATAAACATCACTGTTCCTTGATTAGTAATTGGGAATTGGGAATTAGGGAGTATGAAAGAGGATAGGAATCAGGAATTAGAAACACCAATTCCTAATTCCAAATTCCTAATTACTAGATTACTAGACTTTTGGGCAATGCCCAAAAGTATTATTCAGCAGGATATACGGATACTTTTTGTCTTGTTTTATCGTATCTTTCGAACTTAACGTAACCATCAACCAAAGCAAAGATAGTATGATCTTTACCAAGTCCTACATTGTTTCCAGGATGGATTTTTGTTCCTCTTTGTCTGATGATTATATTTCCAGCGCGAACAAACTCTCCACCAAATTTTTTCACACCTAGTCTACGACCCGCACTATCGCGGTTATTCTGTGTACTACCCTGACCTTTCTTGTGAG
The DNA here is from genome assembly GCF_027946175.1 of Nitratiruptor tergarcus DSM 16512. Lineage (NCBI taxonomy): Bacteria > Pseudomonadati > Campylobacterota > Epsilonproteobacteria > Nautiliales > Nitratiruptoraceae > Nitratiruptor > Nitratiruptor tergarcus. The sequence continues at coordinate 350,990 of NZ_AP026671.1, read as the reverse complement.
CCATATCTTCTCCTTATGCGTTAATAGCTGTAATTTTTACTCGTGTAAAATCGCGTCTAAACCCTCTTTTAACTTTAGAGTCTTTTCTTCTTCTCTTTTTAAAGATAATTACCTTTTTTCCTCTACCTTCATTGATAACTTCGCCCTCAACAACAGCACCTTCAACAAAAGGAGATCCAATTTTGAGTTCACCGTTGTCTATAGCCAAAACCTCTTTAAATTCTATTTTCGTTTTTGGCTCAAGCCCCATTTTATCAAGAAGAAGAACATCGCCCTCTTGTACTTTATACTGTTTTCCACCATTTTTTATAATCGCATACATCCTACTCATCCTTAGCCTAAACTTTTTGGTTCGCAATATTAGCAAAATTAGCTTTAAGAGAAGTTTAAACTTTTGCTATAGCATCTATCTCTACAAGTGCACCTTTTGGCAATGATTTTACCGCTACAGTACTACGTGCAGGCTTATGTATACCAAAATAGCTCTCATATATTGCATTTACTTTGCTAAAATCCTCCATGTTTGCCAAAAAGATGGTAGTTTTCACCACATTTCCCAAATCTGCACCAGCAGCTTGCAATACATGGCGTAAATTAGTAAGCACTTGATGAGTTTGTGCTTCTACATCTTGCAAAAGGACACTCTCATCGCCATCTGGTTTGAGAGCAATCTGCCCTGAAGTAAAAATAAGTTCACCTATTTTTACCGCTTGCGAATAGGGACCAATTGCTGCAGGAGCATTAGCAGTAGTGATCAATTCCATACTGTTTCCTTTTGTTTTTTGCAAAATCATAAGAAAAAAAGACTTTAAACTTTATAAAAATAACCTTATTATATTGTAGTTTATACATCATAAGAAGGATATAAATAAAATTAATAGACAATATGCTACAATGTACAAAATTCATCAAAAAGGATGGCCAATGCAACAACTCATCGATCTTCTCAATAGCATAAAACTTCCTATCGAAATACCGCTGTTACTACACTCTCCCGTAGTACATTTTGCTATAGCAATTCCTGTAATTGCTCTTCTTCTTGAAATTACAAATATTTTCATTAAAAGGCGCTGCGTAGGAGTTATCTCTTCACTCCTTCTCCTTTTAGCGGTTGTTGTCTACTTTGCTGCATTTTTTACTGGTAAAACTGATGGAAGCGAAGCATACTCACTTCTTTCAGCAGATGGCAAAGAGGAGCTTAAAGCACATAAACTTCTTGGAACCTATCTTGTATTAGGAGTCTCTGTACTTTTTATTCTCAAACTCATCTTTGCTGCAATGAGTAGCAGAGCGGCTAAAATAATCTTTACACTCATTTTAGCTGCATTTGTTGGCTTTGCTCTCAAACAGGGTAAAGATGGTGGAGAACTCGTATATAAATATGGCGCTAATGTACAGGCAGTAAGTGCAATGGATGATAAAATCATGGAACTTGAAGATGAGCTTGATAGCTGTAAAAATGAGCTCGAAGCATGCAAGACCAAAAAACAGGAACCAACAGTAGTTACTCCGCAAGCAACACAAAGTAGCGCTCCTCAAACTTCGAGCAGCAGCGAAGAAGCAGCAAGTAGCGAAGTGTCTCAAGAGAGTGAAGAGGAGGTAGAAGTAAGTATAAGCTCAAATACATCTTCGCAAGAGAGCTCACAAGAAGTAAGCAGTAGCTCAAGTAGTGAAGCCACTATTCAAGAAAAGGCACAAGAGGCATTAGAGCAGATAAAAGGTGCAGCAAGCGGTGCAGCACAAAAAGTTGAAAATGCAATACATCAAGAATCAGAAGAGGCTCATGTCCCTTCTACCGAAGAGCCTCAAACTCCACATGAATAAACAGACGCCTTTTTAAGGCGTTTGTTAAAAACTCTCTATTACTTCTAAGAATACACGATAAAGATTTACTACTTCATCTTTATGGACTCTTTCATTAGGTGCATGGATAGTATCATTTTTTACACCAAACTCTATAGTTTTCACTCCATATTCAGCCAAAAATCTCGCATCACTTGTTCCACCTGCAGTTGAGTGCTTTGGTGTTATACCTGTCACTTTTTGAATAGCTTTGTCTATGAGTTTGACAATTTTGGAATCTGGATCTGTAATAAAAGGCTTGGCACTTTGAGAAAGCTGTAATGAGTAGTTCATACCATCAAAATATTTGTGTACAAAACGCTCAATATCTTGCATAGTGGTTTTTGTATTGTTGCGCACATTAAACATCATTTTAAGTTTTCCAGGAGTAACATTAGTCACTTCCATTCCAGCTCTGATATCTGTAATGACAAATTTACTCGGTGCAAAAAACTCATCCCCCTCATCAAGATCAACTCCTGCCATATGAGGAAGAACTTGTGCTACTTTATGAATGGGATTGATAGCTTTTTCTGGATAGGCTGCATGTCCCTGTTTTCCTATCTTTTCAATCACACCATTAACTGAGCCTCTTCTACCGATTTTAATGGCATCTCCAAATTCCTTTTCACAAGTTGGCTCAGCTACAATCGCATAGTCTGGAATCATTCCCATCCGTTTGAGCTCTTGCAAAGCATAGCGTGTTCCCCACTTTGCATCTCCTTCCTCATCACTTGTAAGAAGCAGCGAAAGTGTTCCATTAAACTCTTTTGTCTCTTTGGCAGCCTGTACAAAAGCTGCCACTCCACTCTTCATATCCTGCGCACCCCTTGCATAGATATAGCCATCTTTTTCTATCGGCTCAAAAGGATCGCTGTTCCACCCTTCACCAGGAGGTACTACATCTACATGCCCTGCGAAACAGAGATGCTCACCTTCGCCAAATTTCTTATACAAAATGAGATTCTTTACTCCCTCTTTATTGAACCAGAGAGCTTCGTAATCCTCTAAATACTCTTTAATAAATTCCAAACTTCCAGCATCATCGGGTGTAATACTTGGAAAAGAGAGCAGTTGCTTAAATAGATCTATTATTTCCATTTGTCTCCCTAAAATTTTTGATCATACACAGATAATCTGCTAAATTTTCAAATCTATGATTTCCTCCATACTCTACAATTCGCCGCTGATTTGCATATTTTTTTACTGCTTCAGTGTAGTCTAACACCTCATCACCTGTTTGCAAAAGAACCAAAAAGAGGTGTTTTTGCAAATTTTTGGTATCAAACTCCAAAAGTTCACGAAGATACTCTTGCTTCCACACAAACTCCATTCCATCGCAAAAACGCTTCTGTAATCCTACATATGGCTTAAGTGTATGATACGGTCTTGTAGAGGGATTAATAAGTACAGCTTTAATAGAGTATTTTTGCGCTAAATAGGTGGCATAATATCCACCCAAAGAGGAGCCAATAAGAAGATCTATATCTTTTTGCTCTATCACTTTTTCAAGCTGAGAAATCGCTTTTTTTGGAGAAATTGCAAGATCTGGTGCTTCTAGGTCACCAAAATATTCTTGCAATAGCTTCGATTTATTCCCCCATCCACAACTTTTAAATCCATGTATATAGAGTATCATTATGGATGCTCATAAAAGAGATATTGCGTTGCATAGTCACTAAACTCAAAATAGATCTTTTTGCGTTTTTCCTCTTTTTGCAAAACACCATCAAGATTCATATCCATATAACCATACCCATAGCGATATGGTCTTGGACGATTATCATCAGTACCATAAGCAGTAGAAATCTTATCAATGCCCATAATTCTTTTTATCACTTTTCCCCCACTATAGATTTCCAACACTCCATTTGTTCCTGTCCAGTTTACAATTGCACGTCCTAACTTATTTTGCGTCTCTTGAGTACATCCAGCAATAAAAAATGCTACAATAACTGCTAATAAAACTCTTTTCATTCATGCTCCTTGAGGAAATTTGAAAATATTATAACAAAAGGAATGCGTATGAGTGGTTGGACATGCTCACATCAAATCGGTGAATATTGTGATCTGCTCAAAAAACCATGTGATCCAGGAGATAAAGGGTGTGTTTTGTATGGAAAAGCACTTTTTAGCAATCCGCAAACACCATCAAACGAAGCTTTGAAAAGACGAGAAGAGATAGCCAAAAAACGTAAGGAGAGGGGATATGAATAAAATAGCTTTGCTTTTAGTTACAGCAGTTTTTGCATTTGCAGCAAAGTTTGCACCAAATAGTGCTTGCAAAGAGTGCCATCCACTGATTTACAAAGAGTATCAAACGAGCCAACATGCACATGCCACGATTTACAAAGATCCTATTCACAAAGCTGTATGGGAGAAAAATCCTTTGAGTAAAAAGAATGCCTATAAATGTGCAAAATGTCATACTCCTGCAGCAAATAACTTTAAAGAACTTATAGCACCTAACGGTATCGGTCCTGATCCTCATAACAAAACACAAAATGATGCTGTTGCTTGTGCCTACTGCCACCGCATAAAAGCAATAAAAGAGGATCTCAAAACAAATCACAATATCATCTCACCTACACCAAAAAAATATTTTGGAACCCTCAAAGATCACATCAAATCACCTTTTCATCAAATCGATACATCAAACAGCAACTTTCTCCAGGGCAATGTTTGTATGGGTTGCCATTCTCACAAGCGTAATAAATTTGGACTTAATGTCTGCTCAACAAATGAAAAGAGAGAGATTGAAAATGCTAACTGTGTAAGCTGCCATATGCCAAAAGTAAAAGGAAGTGTCTCTACACTCAAAAAACGTTCACACCACGCTTTTCACGGATTTGCAGGTGCACACCGCTATCAAAATATGCTCGCTCGCTATGTAGATATTGAATTCTTACCACATCTGAAAGGATTTGAGATCGCCATTAACTCAAAAATCCCTCACGATCTTCTCTTGCATCCAGCCCGCGTAGCATTTGTCTCTATTAAAGTTGTAAGAGATAATAAACCAGTATGGCAAAAAAAAGAGATCTTAGTACGTGTGCTTGGAGCCAATGGTAAACCAACTCCTCCTTGGCTTGCAAAAGAGGTAGTCAAAGACACAATGCTCAAAGCAAATGAAAAGAGAGTATTTAAATATGATTTCCAACTACAAAAAGGGGATAAAATCGTAGTAGCTCTTGGATATAAGCTTGTCAAACCTCCTCTTGCAAAAAAACTTGGGATTCCATCTAAAGCAAACAAAACTGCCATCTTAAAAAAGAGAGCATTTACATATTAAAAAGCCCTCTTTGGGCTTTTATGCAAAGTAGAGATTGTAGATCTTCTCAACACGCTGGCGAAAAAGCTCTAAACTTACATTACGCCCCTCTCTAGCAAACTCCTTGCCATCAAAAAAGAGCAAAATTGCAGGTGCACTGAGGATATTAAACCTTCCAGCAAGTTCAGGAATATCAGCAATATTAGCTTCTAACAATACAACTTGAGAAAACTCTTTTGTAAAAAGTTCTGCAATTTTTGGTTTAAGAGCATCACACACACTGCATGCAGGAGCACTTACATATAAAAGTACTGCAGGCTCACTCGCTACTCTCTTATCAATCTGCTCTATCGACTGCATCTTCTCCATGCCAACTCCTTATTTTCCCATTTTGTTGGATATAGCTAATAAATTTTTTATAGACTCCATCACTTTCTAATGTAGCGCTATCTCCTATACAGATAAGCTTGCGTTTAGCTCTTGTAATTGCTACATTAAGACGGCGCAGATCTTTTAAAAATCCAATTTCTCCTCTTTCGTTACTGCGCACAAAACTTATAATTATGATCTCTTTTTCTCTTCCTTGAAAACCATCTACTGTTTTTATCTCTACAAGAGGCTCTTCAAACATCTTTTTTATACGTTTTACTTGCGCTGCATAAGGTGTTATAACACCTATATACTCCTCTTTCGAGCCCATTGCCAAAAGCTCGTCTACCAACGCTTTTACAATCCCTGCTTCAATAATATTTTCATAGCTTGTACTTCGATCTGGTAATCGCTCCTTTGCTTCTAGTCCTTTTGTATCAACAAATACAAGTGGTGTTGGATCTAGTATATCTGCAAACTTTTGTGCAGGGTTAAGGTGTAAATCCTCAATCGTTTGATCTTTTACGCTCTCATCAGCAATGAGTTTTCCCTCATAAAAGAGCTCATTGCTAAATCCCATAATCTTTTCATTCATGCGATACTGGATCTGTAGCATTTGAGAATTTTCTTTATTGCGCTCTATGAGCTCCTCAAAAAGTGATTTTTTCAGATCCCGACTATCGCTTACAACAGTAGGGGGTAGTTGCTTGTGATCGCCTGCAATAACGAATCTTGCAGCATGCATTATTGGAATGAGTGTCGATGGAATTACTTGCTGGCTTCCTTCATCAATTACCGCTACATCAAAATGGGAATCTTTTAAAATTTCACTCATAATCATCCCATTTGTCGAGAGCACTACATCTGCTTCTTCTATTATTTTTTTATATACTTGTTCCTCTTCATAACGCAAACTCTTCACTAATGTATCGATTTTTCGATCGTACTTGATCCATTGAGCCATAGATTGGAGCGTTGCAACACTTACACCTCGCATACTCTTACCTCTTGCTGCAAGTGTTAAAATGCGATCATGACTCATACCTCTAGCTCTTGCTTGTGTTGGCTTTGAGTGCTGCTCTCTTTGCTTTACTAAAACTCCTATCTCTTCCCAACCTCTTTTGATAGCTTCGGCCTCCAAACTCTTTTCATACTTTGCATGAATACTAAACTCTTCTAGCTCATAGAGTATTCTCGCTGGATGCCCCACGCGCACAAGATTGAGATCGTACCTCGCTAATCGCTGTAGCATATTATCTACAGCAGTGTTTGAATCGGCAGTTGCTAAAACTCTTCTTTTGCGCTCTACTTCTTGTAAAATAAGCTCAATTAACGTAGAAGTTTTACCAGTTCCTGGAGGTCCGTGAATCAAAAAAACGTCACTCCCTAATGCTTTTTGTACAGCACTTTTTTGGGTAGTATTGAGCGCGGTTTGACAAGTTATCTGCTCCTCTTGTGCACTCTTTGGCGTCCACAATCCAAGAGCAATATTTCTAAGTTTTCTCTGATTTCCTGCAGCATGGCGAAGAATTTCTAGATTTTCTTCCATACGTTTAAATGTTACATCATTGATATAGAGATCTATACGTATGCCAAAAGAGTAGACCCATTTTGGAGGCTTTTGCTCAAAAGCTACCGTTATATAATTTTTCTTCACTTCACTCACAGTCCCCGTCACATCACTTTTCAAAGGCTCGCCGCGGGATATGAGAACTATATCACCAGAACTGATTTCTGTATCAATAATCTTGCTGCGTCCAAATCTCACAAAATAGAGATTGAGCCTACTTGGCTCCTTTTGACCTTTAAGGCCCAAGATCGCTCTTCCAAAAACTTCCCGCTCTTCTCCACTCATACTGCGCAGTTCGCTAATTGTAGCCTCAATCTCTGCACGGCGCTCCATATCAATAAGGTATTTGTAGTGCTCTACAAAATCATGCACAAAAACTATTTCATTCTCTTCATCTTTTGTGGCAAAAAGCTTTTTATCTTGCTTAATTTTGACACGCTTTTTCAGACATGCAAGAGTTTTGCCATTTGCGTAGTAGAGCTTTTTGATATCAGATAATTTAATTTTTATACGCCGTAAAGCCTTTTGTAGCTCTATACCTTCATACACTTTTGGTAAAATGAGACAACCCAAAAAAATTCCTTTATATTTTTTCGCAATTTTAGTACAAAAAGGGTAGTTATGCAAAAATCGATCTTTGTTGCAGCTTTTGAGGATTTTTTGACAAAAAAGTTTCTCACTCTCACATTTGCACCATTTTTTATTACTCTCATAATCTTTGCAGGTATCGCTTTTGGCTCCATTGGCAATATCATTGAGCTCCTCAGTCAAGTAGCACAAAATCCACAAGCTTTGCAAGATCCTGATATTGCATCATTCTTCCAAAACCATCCCTGGCTTGCTGCCATTGCTGGGAGTTTTATTTTTAAAATTATCTTTGGAACGCTTCTTGCAATTTTTGGAACGCTTCTTGCAATTTTAGCTTCAACAGCAATTGCAACTATTGTGATGGGATTTTTTACTCCTATCGTAGTCAAGGAGATACATAAGCGTCACTATAGCCACATTGTATTAGAGGGTAGCATGAGTATAGGAGAATACATAGTCATGATGCTAAAAGTCCTCCTAAAAACAGTAGGGGTCTTTTTCCTTGCTGCTCTTGCCTATTTTATACCTTTGCTCAATGTTATAGCACTCAACATTCCTTTTTACTATCTTTTTCACTCATTTTTGAGCCTAGATGTAGGTGGAGAGATTATGAGAAAAAAGGAGCTTGAGGAGATACTCAAAAAATATCGCCTTAAAATAATGAGCACTACTGGAATACTCTACCTCATTACACTCATTCCCTTTGCTGGTATGCTCTTACAGGTCTATTTTGTAGCAGTTATGGCACACCTCTTCTTTCGCTTGCGTTCTTAAGAGGTTTTTTCTTTTTCTAAAACAGCACGGAAGGTTTTAAGAAGAATCACAAAATCGTTCCATAATGACCAATTATATACATACCACCTATCTATTGCCATACGCTCTTCAAAACTCAAACTATTGCGCCCAAGTACTTGCCACAGCCCTGTAATTCCGGGCTTTGCTAACAAAATCTCCTCTTTATAACTGGCTAACTTTTCTAATTCATCTGGAATATAAGGCCTAGGACCAATAAGACTCATCTCTCCTCGTAACACATTAAAAAGCTGCGGCAGCTCATCGATTGAGTATTTTCGTAAAATACGCCCAAGCGGAGTGACTCTAGGATCATCTTTTAATTTTTTATATCTCTCCCACTCCTCTTTTTTTTCAGGATGCTTTTGGAAATAGGCTTCTAAGATCTCATTTGCATTTACGTACATTGTGCGAAATTTTAAAAGATAAAACTCTTTCCCATCCTTCCCTAAACGTCGCTGTTTATAAAATATAGGTGCGCGAGGCTCCAAAAAAATTTTTATAATAACAACCATCCCTATAAATGGCAAAAGAGCAATCAGAAGTAAAAAAGCAGTACTTTTATCAAAAATCTCTTTGGTTGCAATATTGACTCTACTTTGTAATCTATTTTGGAGTAAAATGAGATTGGATCTGCTATTAAAAAACTCAAAAATCTGTGATTGCGTGAGATTAAAATCACGAATTATCGGCATAAAGTAGAGTTCATGATGTTTGCGCAGCTCACTTTTAAGAATCGTATCCATTGAATCTAAGGAAACGCTATGTGGATCTATGAAGACAGTATCACTTCCATTTTTTGCTGGAACATAACCAACATAATAGTTATCAAAAATATTTTTTTCTAAAAAGGGATCGCTTCCAAGAAGTTTTGCCTCTCTTTTCCAGATACCAAGAGAATAGAGCAACCATTTAATAAGTCTTTTTTGCAAAGGTATGAAAAATGTCATATAAATAAAAGCTAAAACGACTACAAACCTCGAATAGTTATCGATGGATTTTGTTAAAGCTAAGTAACTAAGTACAATCAAAAATGAGAGTAGTAACGCTCTTAAGATAAGTTTACACTCTTGCCAAAAATCGTATCTATAATGATAGAGCCCCTCATAGATAAACATTATAAGGGGTAAATAGAAAACATAGAGCGTTAAATAGCGTATCAATGATATATCGTTAGTGCTGATAAAAATCTCCCTACTCTCATACGCTAATACAATTGAACCCACAATAGTAAGAGCATCAAATAGAAAAAGAAGTAGAGGGCTTAAATATCTATATATTTTCATAGATTATTCGCAACAGTTTTTCTTTAAAGATTTTTTGATCAAATTGTAGCGCATATTCAATTAGTCTTTTGTTAGAAAAGCTCATCTTCTCAAACTGTTCTACCGCCTGCATTATAGCTTCCCTATTTTGTTTTGCAAAGAGCACCCCACACCCATTGCAAACTATATCCCTTGCTCCACACTCTCCAAAGGCAATTACAGGCGTTGCGCTGCTAAGAGCCTCTGCCATAACAATACCAAAATCCTCTTTTGCTGCATATACAAAAGCCTTTGTTTTTTGCATATATTCTACCACCACGCTATCAGGCTGAAACCCAAGAATTTCTACATTGCTCTTAGCTATTTTTTTTAAATGAGTAAGCTCTTCACCCTCACCAATTACTATAAGCTTTCTTTGTGGCATCTCATTGAAAGCTTCAACTATAAGACGCGTCTTTTTATAAGGGACTAAACGAGAAAGTGTAAGATAAAAATCCTCTTTTTCTAATCTTGGTCTAAACTTGTTACAATCAACTGGTGGATGTAAAATAGTAGCATCCCGGTTATAATGTTTTTGGATCCTTTGTGCTACACAAGTAGAATTAGCAATAAAGAGATCCACATTTTTGGCACTCTCTCTATCCCATTTGCGAATATAAGCAAGCGTTGGTATTACTATCCACTTTTTAAGAGGATGCAGGGGCAGTACATACTCTTCATAGAGGTCCCATGCATAGCGAATAGGAGTATGGCAGTAGCATATATGCTTTTGATTTTTCGTTTTTTTTACTCCTTTAGCAAATGCCCATGATGAGGAGATGATTAAATCATATTGTGATAAATCAAAACTCTCAATAGCTTTTGGAAAGAGAGGAAGATAATTACGAAAATACTTTTTTGCTAAAGGGAGATATTGAATAAAAGAGGGAGTTGTTTTTTTGCCTAGTAGAATCTCCTCTCTTTGTTTTTCATCTAAAAAATCTACAAGAGTATAGATATCAGCTTCAGGAAAAAGTTCTACTATTTGGCGTAAAACCTTCTCTGCTCCACCTTGTGTTACTAGCCAATCGTGAACAACAGCAACTCTTATAGGTTCTTCTCCCACTCTAACGCAGTTTTACATATAAGCTCTAAATTGTCATATTTTGGCTTCCAGTTGGTAGCTTTTTGCAATTTTTGCGAATTTGCTATAAGCATAGCAGGATCACCAGCTCTACGCCCCGTAATCTCTACAGTAAAATCATTTCCGCTTACTCTTTTCATTGTATCTATTACCTCTTTAACGCTATAACCTTGCCCATATCCTACATTAAAAACATCACTCTCATGATCATCCAAGTAATCGAGTGCTTCAAGATGTGCTAATGACAGATCGTCGACATGGATATAGTCGCGGATACATGTACCATCTGCGGTAGGATAGTCATCACCAAAGATATACATCTTATCTCTTTTTCCAAGAGCAGTCTCGGCTGCAACTTTAATGAGGTGCGTAGCATTTTTGGTAGATTGGCCAATTTTTCCACCAATATCTGCTCCTGCGACATTGAAGTAGCGAAGAGCTACATAATTGAAACCATCATATGCTTTGGCGCTATCAGCCAAAACCTGCTCACTCATAAGCTTGCTGTGGCCATACGGATTTATAGGAGAGGTCTCATCCTTTTCAGTAATACCTGTAGCTGGAATAGTTTCAGGCTCTCCATACACAGCTGCAGTGGAAGAAAATATAAATTTCCCAACTCCACTCTCTACAGCAGCTTTTATGAGATTTGCAGTATTTGCAGTGTTATTGAGATAGTATTTAAGAGGATTTTCTACAGACTCTGGTACCACAAGTGCAGCTGCAAAGTGGATAATTGCATCAAATTTCTTTTGCCCTAAAAGCTTATTCACCTCATCCCAATCTGAGAGGTCTAGCTTGATAAAATCGACATCCCCATAAAACTGCTTAATTCTCTCAATCGTCTCGGCAAATCCGGTTGATAGATTATCAACTATAGTAATCTCATAGTCACCTCTTTTGAGTAGCTCTTTTGTTACATGGGAGCCAATGTAACCGGCACCACCGGTAATAAGAATTTTTTGCATCATTTTCCTTTAATAGTTTGTAAAATATACTCTATATCTTTTTTTAACGACCAATTGCGCAAATACTGTTTGTTAATACGAACTTTGTCTGGCCAGATTACCTCATCGTTATACTTTTGCGGATCGTCTACTTTGGCTAAAATCTCCTCTTCGTCTCTATATTTTAGCGTAGCTGGACCTGTTATACCAGGCTTAATAGAAAGAAGAACTCTATCATTACCTTCAAGCCTGTCCATATATCCTGGTACATCCGGTCTTGGACCCACAAAACTCATATCCCCTTTAAGGATATTAATGAGTTGGGGAAGCTCATCTATCTTGTAGCGACGAAAGAAACGACCACTTTTTGTTATACGCTTGTCTTTGGCTGTAGTGATTGAAGAACCTTTTGCATGGGGATACATCGTCTTGATTTTGATAATAGTAAAAAGCTCACCCCGTTCTCCTACTCTTTTTTGCAAAAAAAATCCATTGCTTCTTGTTTCAATAGATGCTATCAACCAAGCAATAAGAATAATTGGCCAAGTAATAAAGAGCCCTAAAGATGCCCCTATTACATCAAAGGCTCTTTTCATTCGTTTTTGTTTTGGAGTCATTTTATTCTATAAATCTTCATCCAAGGACTTACAACAACTGGCTCAAAAAGCTCGGGATCATACTTATCAAAAAGATATATCTGAAAAAATGTAGAATGAAGATACATATCATCCGCTAAAATTGCTTCACCAAAACTTTTATTAATAATAAGATTAATTCCTTTATTACGAATTTTTTGCTCTTTATAATGGCTTTTTCCACTTCTATCAATTCCTACAATATAGACACTTTTGATAGGAGCTTGCTGGTTACCAATAAGAACTATTGCTCTTTGCAGATCCACTATAAGTTGTCCAATATAGAGCTTATTCCCTTTTTGCATTATCCTATTTTTATAATAAAACTCCCTGCGATAGACTTCTCCAGTATTAAGATTACGCTGAGAAAAATAGGTAACAGTTGGAAAAATATTAAACATCCTATGAGGTAAAATCAAATAAATATTTCTGTTTAATTTTGGAGATTTATACTCTTTAGAAGAAATTTTAGTAAAAAATTTATCAACATTAATAGTTTTTCCATTTTTAATAAAGAGTTGTGGTGCAACAGTTTTATTGGTGTCTGTATAGACTTTGATAGAAAGTTTTGCTAAATTGGCTGCCAAGCGCTGATTGGATGTACTTAAAATTTTAGATACTAAAAAGTTGTCTTCATTATGCTTGCCTCCATCAATGAGGGTGTTGACATCTGCGTAATACCAGATCGGATACCCATAGTCCCACCAAGTGATCGCATAATCTTTAGGAGAACTTTTTTTGTTGAGTTCATCGAGGAGTGCCACTTCGCTTTTTAAAAGAGTAGTCGGAGTTAGATATGGATAACTTTTTAGCGGATAAAATCCTTTGATGCCATCAAGCCAGCTTATCTTTTCGCAACATCCCGTGATATGAGTGATGTTGGGAGTTAAGACAAAGAGAGTACCCAGACTCACTATTGCCATGCGGACCTTTCTAGCTTCAAAACGTTCAGAGAGCCAAAAAAAGAAGTAAACCGCACTCATCGCAGCAATTGGAACAGCATAGACGGTAAAACGAAGACCTCCAAAATATGCAAAAAAACCGATCCCCCACAATGGAAGTGCGATGATGAATTCTTTGTTGCGCATAAGCAATAAAATATACCCGATAACAGCGATGACAAGTCCCAAAAGGGAGCCCACAATCCTATCGGCTACTACTTCAAAAGGGATCTTTCCAGCTTCTCTGACCGTTTCGTTGACGTTGAGAAAATGAAGTCCAGATATCTGCTCCGTTTTGGAGGTATAAGAGAAGACTTTATGCAAAATGATACCAAAAACATTCCCTAGTAGCAAAAAGGCCAAAACACTCACACCAGCAGCTATTTGGAGCTTTCTAAGCTCTGTATCATATGTTTTGAGTATATACCAAAGAATAAACACAAGAAAGAGCTTAAGCACCCAAAAGATCGGCATCATAGCAAAGGAAAAAATAATAATAGCTTGGTAAGAGAACTTTTCGTTTCGATATAAAATCACAAGGTATAAAAACATCATGATTCCCATCGCATAAACGATGGAAAGCCCCTGATCGTAAAGCCAGGGATAGAGGATGACGGTCAAAGAGGCGGCAAGAATATAATTTAATGAGCGATATTTAACGGCTGCGAGCAAAAAGAAGAGGATAAACATTGGCAGCATTGCACTAAACATATCGGTATCGTAATATCCGGCCAATGTTCTATTGTAGTAACTCCAACCAATCGAAGCGATGAGTGCACTCAAAAATCCCCATAAAAGATTGCCATAGAGCCTACCGATCAAAATAATCGGTATAACCACAAGGGAGCTGATGACAGGAGGCAAATAGAGCATAGCGGTATCGAGTGAAATTGGCAAGAGTTTGACGATATAGGCTGTAACAACCGCAGTGCCATAATGCCATACGCTAAGAAGTCTTGGATTGTCCAGATGCATATGGTATAAAATCTTTTGTGCTCCACTTCCAAAAAAATATCCATCCACATTATTAATCATCAACTGATTGTTCCAAAAAAATTCGGGATTGTGACTCGCCCAACCAATCCAGTAGATATGAAAAACATAAGAAAATATATAAGCAATTAATATAACAATTAGAATAAGAAAAATAGTATTTTTTTTAACAAACATTAAATATCCTTTATCGTAAGGTTTTATAAGCTAATTTTTTTACTGATGGAGGAAGTATATTTATAAAAAACATTCCAATAGAATAAATATATCCAAATAATCCATATTCAAGAGTACGAACAACTTCAATCCTATTTTTTAAATCATACCAAACTTTTTTTATTCCTCTTCTCCTGTTAAAAAAATCTTTATTAACTCTTACGTTAACTCCTATATAAGGAATATTAGCAAAATGACATCCAGATTGAAAACCTTTGAGCCACATTAATGTATCCTCATTAGAAATATGACCATTCTCAGGATACAAACCTGCTTTTTTGAAATAAGAATCTCTAAAACACACACTTACATGCGCTAAAGGTACTCTCTTTTTAAAAAAATCAAACATTTCATCATGATTTAAAGGATACTTAACTAATTTCTCATAATCCAATCCATCTCCTATTTCTTTTATATATGTTCCACATACATCAATATTTTTATTTTTTTCCATAAATTCAATCTGTTTTTTAAATCTATCCAAATTATTTATATCATCTGCATCCATTCTAAAAAAATAATTATAATTTAACTCTAGTCCTTTTTCTATAAGCTCATTTAATGAATATGCTAGGCCTCTATTTTCTTTTCTCCTATCCAAATATTTAATTTTTCCTTTTTCTTTTTCAGAAACAAGGAATTCTTCTAATTCTTTATCAATTTCTCCATCTATTTTTATAAAAATATCAGCTTTCAATTTTTGATTGTACAAACTATTAAGTGCTTCCCTTACATATTCTAATTTATCATTTTTATATACAGACATAATTACACAAGATTTCACTTATAAGCCTTTTTAACTTTCTATAATTTCAATTAGCTTTAATATTTGTTTATCTCTTGAATATCTTTCAATTTCATTAACATCTGGATTATAAAAATCAATTTTTTTATTTAAAAATATATTTTTTAAATCACGTTTTAATAAATTTTTATTTATAAATAGCTTTCCTGTTCTTGTTTTTTCAATAACTTTTCCTGCTTCATTTTTATTAGTAATGCCTACACCTAAAATAGGTCTTCCACTTACTAAATATTCAAATAATTTTCCCGTTAATACTCCCTTTGCAGATGGATTGTTCCATTCCAAAAACAACAGAATATCAGAATCTTTTTGAATCCTTAAAGACTCTTCTCTTGATACAAAACCTTTTATATTGATAATTCCAAATTTATTATAATTTTTTAGTTTTATCATATCTTCTAATTGATTTTTATTATCCCCAAAGAAATTAATTTCTATTTGTGATTTATCAATTATTTTCTCTTCTATTAATTCATTAATTACTTCAAACAAAATTGAAGGATCACGCTTTTTAGGATAAATAGTTCCTAAATAAGAAATCACTAATTTATTATTTATTTTAGGTTGGAAAGTAATATTATTTTTCCAATTCTTAAACTCTTCAGGATCGTATCCGTTTTCAATGGTAAAAATTGCTTTACATGGATAATGTTTTTTCATTTCATTAGTTAAAGGATCAGAAACTGTAATGATTTTATCTACATTCGATAATAATTTTTTTTCTTTATATTTCTCATAAATTCTAAAAATGCCTTTTGCATAAATAATATGATTATATGCCCATAAGTCTCTAAAATCTGCTATCCATTTTAAAGAAGGATATATTTTCTTTAATTTATGAGCTATAGCGATACCTGCAGGAGGAGAATAGGAAGTAATGATAAAATCTACTTCTTCCTTTTTAATGATTTTTATAGCCACTTCAAGAGCAGGATTTATCCAAAAATCATATATATCAAAAAGACTACCTATATAATTTCTAATTTTTCTTACAAACAACTTTATATTATTAAACCTTGAATTTTCAATATTATTATTTATAGATTTATTCATTTCTTTATTAAATCTTTTTTTTAAAAATACTGGTAAAAAATCCACTTCTATAATTTCTATATTTTTTGGTAATTTTTTTTCTAATCCAAAAGGTCCCATAAAAGAATATTTTTTAGAAGTTAATATAATTACTTTATAACTATTTTTTGCTAAATATTTACTCCAGTCTCCAATTCTTAAAACTGCCACTTGATTTTGAGGATAAAATAAAGGAGTTATAAATAATATGGTTTTCAATTTAAAAGTTCCATAATTATTTTTTTAGCTGCTTTTCCATTTCCATATAAATCTTTATCTTTTATATCTAACATTTTATCAGAAAAATATTTATACCCTTTAATAATTTTTTCTTTATTAGCTCCCACCAATTTATTAATTCCAATTTCTAGTAATTCTATCCATTCTGTTTCTTCTCTTAATGTTATACAAGGTTTTTTAAAAAAATACGCTTCTTTTTGCAATCCTCCACTATCAGTCATTACCATTTTAGAATTTTTTAATAACCATAACATTTCAAAATATCCTATTGGTTCAATTATATTAATATTACAAAATGATAATGAAAGATCATTTAATTTTTGTTTTGTTCTTGGATGAAGTGGCAAAATAATCTGAATATCTTTTCCTATGTCTGCTAACGCTTCAAAAATATTTTTTAATTTATTTAAGTTGTCTGTATTTTCGGCCCTATGAATTGTGCATAAAATAAAATCTTTTTCTATTTTTACATTTCTTGGTTTCCTTGCAAACTGTTTATAATATAAAACTGCATCGTACATCACATCACCAGATTTTACTATTTTGCAATTAAAATTGTCATATTTTTCATTTTTAAGATTATTAACTGCTGTATCTGTGGGACAAAATAAAACATCACTTATTCTATCCGTAAGTACTCTATTAACTTCTTCTGGCATTTTCATATTAAAACTTCTAAGGCCAGCTTCAACATGAGCTAGTTTTATATGAAGTTTACTTGCAACTAGTGCACCTGCCAATGTAGAATTTGTATCTCCATATACTAAAATCCAATCTGGTTTTTCTTTTAATGCTATATCTTCAATTTTTTCTATCATTTGTCCAGTCATAGCACCATGAGATTTTCCTCCAACTCCAAGAAAATATTTTGGTTTTGGTATTTTCATCTCTTCAAAAAAAATTTCACTCATATTTTTATCATAATGCTGTCCGGTATGGACAATAATCTCTCTAATATCATTAAATTTGTTTATCTCGCGACTAACCGTACCTGCTTTTACAAATTGAGGCCTTGCACCTAATATAGTCAATATTTTCAACAAGAATCCCTTTTGATTTTCAATTATAAATTAATGACTTCAAATCATAGATAAACTCATTATAATTTTTATCTGCATGATACTTCTCTAAAAATATATCATAAGAATTCCTTCTCGTATCTTTATTTTTAAAAAATTTAATATCTTTTAACGCATGAACTATTTCATTGATAGAACAATCACTACTCAAAAGTCTTCCACTTTTTTTATTTTCAACCATATCTCTAATTCCACCAATATCTGGAGCAATAATAGGAATATGACAACTCATTGCTTCCATGATAGATACTGGTACACCTTCTGATTCACTTACGTTTATAAAAACATCAATTTTATTTTCTTTATAAAACTTATATACATCTTGATTATCTAAATAACCTAAAAAATCATATTGTAGATTTTTAATAGAAGATAATTTTTCGCTTGCTAAAGTCTTCAATTCTTTTTCAAGTGGACCATTACCAATATGAGTCCATTTAAATTTTATATTTTTCTTTTTTCTACTCAATATAGACAAAGCATCTATAATTTTATCTACTCTCTTCACAGGATTTAAAAAAGAGCACGAAACAATATGAAATTCGTTCTTTTTATTTGGTTGAGAAATAATATTTTGATTTTTTACGCCCAGTCTTGATAATCGTAAATTATCTTTATCAAAACCGTATGTATGAGACAAATATTCTATAGCACTCTCTGTGATAGTATATATTCTATCAATATTTTTAGTAAATTGAGATTTTAATGGCATATAATTTGCAGCTCTTCGTTCTTTATAAAGATCATATCCATGTATTCTACTTACCAATTTATATCCATACTTATTTTTTAGACTCTGTAGTGCATATGTAGGTGTATCATGCCAATATGTATAAACCACTGTTTGCGATAGAACTTTCTTATTTTTAAAATAATTATCAAATAAATCATAATAATGTTGATAATTTGCTATAGCATTTATAAAGTATATTAATTTTTTTGGATTATTGTAAATTTTGTTTTTTTTAATTTCATTGTAAAACAAAGTAGAAAATAAAGATTTTGCAAATGGTATTAATTTTTGTAATTTTTTTAATTTGTTATCTATTAAATATGTATCCATTTTAATATTTTCATCTATTTTCCTTTTTTTTCTATGATTAGTTAGAGGCATTATAATAAGTTCTACATCTGGATGCTGATTATAATATTTGGTTTCTGTCTCCAAAAATTGTTCTCCAGACAAATAAGGAAATGATGAAGTTATTAATATAATTTTAATCATTATTTAAACTTATTCTTCATAAATGACAAAAAATCATTATGATCTATACTCGTTGGTATTTTAACTAAATAGCATTGAATATTTTTAAATACGTTTAAATATATTTTTAACCATCTATTTAATATTTCATCTATTTTTAAAATTGGCTTGTACTTCATTAAACTACAATTATATTCATGCCATATAATATGTTGAAAAATTGAATTATATTCATTTCTAATAATTTTTAAACTTAAATAGGCAGCATTTTCAGAATTCAGTTTTTCTATGGTAATTTGATTAATAGTATTTGTTTTATACAATATATAATATTCATCTATTTTATTTTTTCCTGTTTCAATGTTATTATATAGCAATAAAGGAGATATTGCTCTTCTAACTCCACTATCGCCTTTTAATTTTCTCATAATGTTCCATTGCAATTTGTCCATAAAATTCTTATTTTTAAAAATCAGTTTCTTTAATTTATTATTATTTATTACATTATACGCATAAATTTTAGGATATGATAGATTTGGATATATATTACCAATGTTATCAATAATTGCTATATCATCTGATATAAAAGAATATTCCAATTCTTTACACAATAATAGTTCAAGAGATGTTTTTCCGACTCCACCTGTACCTCCAAATAATATAGTTTTTTCTTTTCTATGATGTTTCATGGATGAAGCGTGAACTATTGCTTTATTATAAAAAAAGAAGATAGTAGGTACTAAAATTAATTCATGTATAATATGACCTATATTTTCAAAATTGTATCGATATGAAATATTCAAAAATTTACGTAAATAATTTTTTTTCATATTTATTTCTACATCAATTTCTATAATATTATCATTTTTTTTATATAAGACTTTATTACCACCGAAATTAGCAAGAAAACCATTTCTAAAAGTCGTATGGATAGAAGGATTGTTGGAATATTTATTGTTAATTTTTAATTTATCAACAATATTTATTTTAATATTTTCATTTTCTTGAGTTTTTTTATAAATTCTTAGTTCTTTTTCTAGTAATTCTCTTAATTTGTGGTTTACTATATTAATATTAACAGCATTATCCATTATTTTATATTTCATTTTTCTCCCTAATTATTGACTTATACCAGATTATTCTATAAGTTGTTATCAATACTCCACTTAACGAATATAAAAATAGTCCTAATTTCAAATCTTCTAAAATTCCACCGAATAATAAAGAAAATAATTTCACTATAGTATTTATAATTTCTATTTTAAATGCTTTTTTTTGTTCATTGTATACAATAATAATATTTGATAATATACTTCCTGTAAAAGTCAAATAAAGCATTGGTATAAGTATTTGGGCATATTCTCCTGCTATAATCCAATTCTTACCAAAAATTATCCCAAAAATATTTGGTAAAAAAATAAAAGCAATAAAGAAAGGGAAAAAAGAATATCCTAATAATTTAAATACTACCTTATTAATAAATTTTTCTTGATCAATTCTATTATTTCTATTATATGTAATTTTTTGTAAAAAAATTTGACTAAATGAAGAAGTAAATAACCCTACTGGTAACAATAAAACTTTATTTGCTATAGCAAAAAAACCAGTTGAAGTACTACCAAAAAAAAAGTTTATTATAAGAACAGGCATATTAGAAGATAACGTATTCATTACAGCATGAGGTACATTAAATTTCGGAAAATCTTTATATTTATTTGCTACTGCTATCATTTTTACTTTTGAAATTTTTAATAAAAGTATTTTATCTTTTATAATATTTCTTAGAAGTTTTGTATTTGCAAAAATTTGTGAAATAATTTGACCACTAATAAGTCCTATTGTACTTTGTTTTATAAATCCAATAGATAATTGAACTACTGCTGTAACAACCGATTTATACACATTAGCTTTTGCTAAATCTTTATAATTTTTTAATCTATTATTATAATAATTTAATAAATTAAAACAACCTATCAAAAACACACTAAAAGGAACAAGATACAACCAAAGGGAAATCTCTTTATTATTTAATAAACTTATAAATAAATCATGAAAAACAATAACCATTAATAATAAAAATAGTGATAAAGCCACATTTATAATAAAACCCAATGCGAAAATATTTATAGCATCTTCATCTTTTTTTGGAAGCATTATAGCGAATTCATATCTTCCATTTGCTATACTTCCAAAAATAGAAACTAAAGATATAAAAAGTGCGAACACTCCAAAATCTTCCGGAGTATAGAGTCTTGTAAGAATAGGACTTATAGCTATTGGAATTGCCTGAGCAATAGTGGTCCCTGTCATTAGAGTTAAAACATTTTTAGAAAATTCACTTTTTGGTTTTAATTTATTTAGCAAATTCTGCTACCTTTTGGGTAATATAATCGATTTCATCATTACTCAAATATGGATTCATAGGCAGACTCATAATCTCTTCACTGACTTTTTCAGCTACTGGAAAATCTCCTTTTTTATATCCTAAATAATTGAAGCATTTTTGCATATGAAGTGGCATCGGATAATGCACTACCGTTGGAATGCCTGATTCTTTTAATTTTTCTTGAAGTTCATCTCTATTTAGAGCCCTGATACTATATTGTGCCCAGGCACTCGTTCTATCTTCTTTTACAAAAGGTAAAATTATGTTTTTAACATTTTTTAATTTCTTACTATACTTTTTTGCAACTTCCTGTCTTAAAGCCAAATCTTTTTTATAATATTTTAGTTTTACCAATAAAACGGCTGCTTGAATAGTGTCGAGTCTTGCCCCAAGTCCTATATATTTATGATGATATCTCTTGTTTTGCCCATGTACTCTGAGCATTCTTATCTTTTGTGCCAATTCATCACTGTTTGCCAGAACTGCTCCACCATCCCCATAGCAGCCAAGTGGCTTGGCTGGAAAAAAAGAGGTGGTATAGATATCACAATAATGAACTTCTGCTTTACCTTTATAAGTGGCACCGAAGCTCTGTGCTCCATCGATGATATGAAAGAGATTGCATCTTTTTGAAAATTCATTTATCTCATCCAAGTCACTTGGCTGGCCATAAAGACTTACAGAAATGATTCCTTTGGTTTTATTTGTAATTTTTTCTTCTATTTTAGATGTATTGATATTGTACGTTTGTTCATCAATATCTACAAATACAGGCTTAGCTCCAAGTAGTGCGATCGTCTCAGCTGTTGCTATGAATGTAAAAGGTGTCGTTATTACTTCATCTCCTGGCTTAAGATCCAGTGCCATCATTGCCAAAAGGAGAGCATCAGTTCCAGATGAGCAAGTAACTGCATTTTTTGCATTTGTAAATTCACAAAGTTTTTCTTCAAGCTCACCTACCTCTGGCCCCATGATATATTTGCCATGATTCAAGACTTTTTGTATCGCCTCATCGATTTCATCTTTATAGAGCTGATATTGATAGGTTAGATTTGCAAAATCTATCTTCATCCTAAAACCTTTAATCCATTATCTTGAAGCTTATATTTTGTCCCATCATAACTATCCGTTGCAATTCCATTTTCATCAAACTTCATTTTATTTCCTGCTTTATCGACCCATCCAATGTGTCTTGCCGGTACTCCTACCATGAGAGCATAGGGTTTTACATTTCTATTCACTACCGCCCCGGCTCCAATTAGTGCATATTCTCCAATCGTCACACCACATACGATTGTCGCATTCGCTCCTATCGAGCATCCTTTCTTCAAGAGAGTCTTTTTAAATTCATTTTTGCGATTGATAAAGGCTCTTGGATTGATGACATTAGTAAAGACCATGGAAGGTCCCAAAAATACATCATCTTCTATCTCCACACCCTCATAGATGGATATATTGTTTTGCACTTTGACATTGTTACCTATCTTTACCTTTGGGCCCACCACACAATTTTGGCCAAAAGAGCAATTTTTCCCTATGATCGTATTGGGAAGTATGTGACAAAAATGCCAAATTTTCGTCCCCTCTCCTATCTCAACCGGCTCATCGATATAAGCACTCTCGTGAATGAAAAACTTACTCATTTATCACCTTTTTGCAAAAGGGATGATACTCGCCTCTAAGACCAATAGGCTTCAAATGGCGAATAGTCGAGACTATTTCAATTGAATTTCTGGCCTCTTTGAGTCCAAAGCCGTTACCTTTGAGGATCTCCTCATAGCTTTTGGTATGAAGATCGGTAAATCCTCCACTAAATTCGATCTCCTCGCCGTTCACAGTGATACTTCTGAAAGTTCTTTGTCCCTTTTGTTTGATCTCTTCTGGAATATAGTCATATTTTACGCTCAAAAACCACCGGACATTTGCATTTTTGAGCTTCATATAGCCAGCATTGGCATATGGAGTCTTGATATGGACGATATTCTCTTCTATCTCACCAAAGATCCATGAGAGCATATCGTAAAAATGAATGCCTATATTAGTAGCTATACCACCACTTTTGCTCTCATCACCTTTCCAACTTACAAAATACCAGTGGCCTCGACTTGTTAAATACGTTAAATCTATATTATAAATTTTATTTGGATTTTCTTGCAGTTCTTTCTGCACTTTCTCTTTTAAAGCGATGATAGAAGGATGCAAACGAAGCTGTAAAATATTATATACTTTTTTACCACTCTCTTTTTCTATCTCTTCCAATCCATCGATATTCCAAGGATTGAGAACAAGGGGTTTTTCACATATCGCATCGGCTCCGCTTCGCAAAGCCCATCTAATATGTGCGTCATGCAAATAGTTTGGTGAACAGATACTTACATAATCAATCTGTTCTCCTTTTCGCCTTAATTTATCCACATACCTATCAAATCTCTCAAATTCTGTAAAAAAATCTGCATCTGGAAAATAGCTGTCTATAATCCCTACACTATCGCATCTATCCATCGCTGCTACAAGATTGTTATTTGTCTCTTTTATTGCTTTCATATGTCTTGGAGCTATATATCCAGCCGCTCCTATTAAGGCAAAATTTTTCACTATAATCTCCCTTCCACTATATCTTTTGGCAGCACACCCTTAATATCAAAAACCGCACTTGATTTCGGTATCTTTTGATAATCAAGCTTTCTAAACTGCTCATGGGCTACAGCTAAAACAATTGAGTCATACTCTGCAAAGTTTGGCTCGTTTGTTAAAAGCTCAAGGTTATATTCTCTTTTGACTTCCTCACTCTCTGCCCAAGGATCATATACATCTACTTCAATGCCAAAATCTTGCAGTTCGTTAATGACATCAATGACTCTACTATTTCTAATATCCGGACAGTTCTCTTTAAAGGTTATTCCAAGTACTAATGCTTTGCTCCCCTTTACTTTGTGTCCTTTATGGATGAGGAGTTTTACTACTTTATTGGCTACAAAGATGCCCATCTCATCGTTGGTTCTTCTACCAGCAAGTATTATTTGTGGATGGTATCCTACCTCTTTTGCTTTATAAGCCAAGTAATAGGGATCTACTCCAATGCAGTGTCCTCCAACAAGACCTGGACGAAAGGGTAGAAAGTTCCATTTTGTGCCAGCAGCTTCTAATACATCGAGTGTATCTATATCTAATCTATCAAAAATTAAAGCCAGTTCATTAACAAATGCGATATTAATATCTCTTTGAGCATTTTCTATCACTTTTGCAGCCTCTGCTATTTTGATGCTTGGTGCTAGATGAGTTCCGGCTGTGATGATACTTTTATAGAGCTCATCTACCTTTTTTGCAATTTCTGGAGTACTGCCACTTGTTACCTTTTTAATAGTTGGAAGGCGATGTTTTTTATCTCCTGGATTGATTCTCTCTGGAGAGTAGCCACAGAAAAAATCTTTATTAAATATAAGACCACTTTCACGCTCTAATTCTGGTACACACACCTCTTCAGTACATCCTGGAAAGACAGTAGATTCATAGATAACAATATCACCTTTTTTCAATACTCTGCCAACTGTTCTACTAGCCATGATGAGAGGAGTAAGATCTGGATTTTTATGCTCATCTATGGGGGTTGGAACAGTGATGATATAGATATTTGCATCTTTAATCTCATCTATTGAAGAGGTAAATGAGAGGTTTTTAGCTTCTTCAAGTTCTTCTTTGTTTACTTCTAATGTTCTATCTATTCCATTTTGCAGCTCTTCAATTCTTTTGGCATTGATATCAAATCCAATAGTTTTATACTTTTTGCCAAACTCTACTGCTAATGGTAGGCCTACGTAGCCGAGGCCGAGAACACAAATTTTTTCCATACTTAGACTACTTTCTGATCAATTAAATTTTTGGGGTTATTATATAATATTAGAGTTCAACAACCGTTGCCCCCATACCTCCCATATTCGCAGGAGCATCATGAAAGCTTTTAACTCTTGGATGCTCTTTTAAAAACTCCCTCACTGCACGAGCTAATTTCCCACTTCCTACTCCATGATATATAAGCACCTCATCAAATCCTGCAAGCAAAGCATCACTTAAAAATTTATCAGTTTTTTCAAGTGCCTCTTCAACTCTTAAGCCATGGAGATCGAGCTTAACAGAAAGTTTTGAAGGTTTAGATACTTTTAGTTTTGCTTTTGCTTTCTTTTTGATAATTTTCGTAGGTTTAAGATCTGCTAATGGCACTCGCAGTTTCATACCTTCTGCTTCGATTGTTGCTTCTTTGTCTCTTATACCTACAATAACACCTTTTGTCTTTTTGTATTTGACCTCATCGCCAACTTTAAGCTCTTTTGGCTCAGGTTTTTTAATTGTTGCTTTTTTTGCTTTCTGTGCAGCTTGAGTAAGGTGGCGATGTGCCTCTTTTGTCTCTTTAGCTTTAATAGCAGCTTTTGCCTCGTCAATTGCTTCTTTGTAAAGAGCTTGGAGTTTAGCTTTTTCAGCTTGTAGCTTTTCATAAACTGCACTACGCTCTTCATCAAGCAAAATACGATTTTTTCGTACAAGCTCTAGTTCATTTTCTAATTCTTTATTTTTACGTCGTAGCTCTCTTTCTAACTCACTCCCCCGCTCTATTAACTCACTCAGCTTTGCTTGATCCTCACCATACTCTTCTACTGCTCTAGCTACTATTCTTTGTGGAATTCCATAGCGTTTTGCTGTTTCAAAAGCATAACTTTTTCCAATAATCCCTTGCAAAAACTCATAGGTTGGTACACCCTTTTCTTCATCATACATTGCAGCCAAAAGCTCTACATCTTCATGCGCAGCCATCAATGATGCGAGACGTTTATGATGCGTTGTGATAGCTATCTTTATATCTTTTTTCAAAAGATCTTCCAAGATTACCTTAAAAAGCGTTGCTGCTTCATCGCTATCAGTCCCAAGCTCAATCTCATCAACTCCCACTAATGCATCATTTTTTTGAAAAAGTTTACTAAAAGCAAGCATTCGCCCAGCAAATGTGGAAATATCGTTTTTTACATTTTGAGGATCTTCAATGATTGGAATAATTTCTTTGAATCTTCCTATATGGCTTTTTTCATCACATTTCATGGGAATAAGATATTTTGCTAGGTAAGCAGCTGCTAAAATTGATTTGAGAAGCATCGTCTTCCCACCCGCATTGACACCAGTAATAATCAAGATCTTTTTACTAAAATCGATAGTTACAGGCTTAGGATTCTCAATAGCTGGGTGCGCAAAATTTTTCAAAACGATTTTTTTATCACCGCTTGGCAAAATCATACGCAAATCATATGCATTTGCAAAATTTATTCGTGCTTGATAGTGGTCAAACCTGTCAAACTGCCTATTGATATATTGCAAGAATCGGAGCCATTTGTGAAAAACTGTACTAACATGTTTTTGAATTTGATAGTGGATCTCTTCAATCTGGCTTAAAAGCTCTGCTTCTTTGTCTTTGAGTTTTCTGAGATCTTCTGGTACTACATAAAAAAAACCTCCACTACTTCTTCCAACAACAGTTGCTTTAAGCACATAATTAAATCCACCTCTTACAAGCAAGGCCTCTTCGCCACTTACATAATGGATCTGCCTATCCACAAGATAACTTTGCAATCTCTTCGCATTAATGAGAGCTTGAAGTTTTTGGCGGATCTGCTCTTTATTATGTTTGAAAGCATTTTCCAAAGTAGCGAGTCTCTCATCAACTTCACTCTTTATTTGACCATCTTGGTCAAAATATCTCTCTATTTGTGCAAGTTCTTCAGGTATATCAATACTTGCTAACCACTCTCCTACTTTTCCTTCAAACCCAAGTGTTTTCAGATAAAAAAAATAGCGAAAAATTTTGATAAATTCAAAAATCTCCTCTTTGCTCAAAACCCCCTGTTTTTGCAAATGCATAAGTGCTTTATCAAGATTTGCTATCTGCGGAGGAGCTTTGAAGCGATACTTTTTGAGTTCATTAATGAATTGGAAATGAAGATTGATATCACCTTCTATAGCTAAAGGTTTGAATCTGGCAAAAAAAGTACGGAAATTATCTAAGAAGTCTTTGAGATCGAGTTTTTCCTCCACTACTCTCCTTTACACTTATCAATACTTATAACAAGCCCTTCATACCGGCTTCCTTCCTTACCCATAAATACGAGTGTACCGCTAACAAAATTGAAGTTTTGCTTATTAACAATCACTTTCTTACCAAAAGGATCTATGCAAGTAATATACTTATCATGAAGATATTCATAATAGATTTTATCACGCTCTATGCGCTTTTTATTTTGAAAGTAAGAATAAGCAAAAATAGCTGCCCATCCTACAAGTAATCCAGCAAGAATAAAATATTTTATTCTTGAAGTGAGCTCTGTAAAAAAATAGATAACTGCACCAATAATGGCAAAAATCAGTAGCAAAAAAAGAATAAAATAGAAAAAAGCCATCTATTCTATTCCTCGCAACTGGTAAGTAATATCTCCAGCTCCAAAACCAATCACGAGTCCTTTATTTATCATATGAGCCTCTTTTTGATCTTTCAAAAGGACAAGAGATCTATCAGATCTTTTAACTCTATCGATAAAGAGTGGATTGTAGTGAGCAAAGTGCGTTGCAAAATCTATATCTCTTGGCTCCTCTCCTGCAGCCCAAACAGGAAGTATCACAAGCTTGACTCCATGAGGAAAGCAGTGCATAAACTCTTTAAGATTATCAAGCACTCTTGAGTATTTATGTGGCTGCCACACAACTGTAATATCCTTTATCCCTTTGAGTTTGGCATACTCCAAAAGTGAAGAGAGAGTAACTTTAATCTCTGTTGGATGGTGTGCATAGTCATCTATGACAATAAGCCCTTCATCTTTAGCCACAATGTCAAAGCGCTTTTTGATTCCACGATAATTTTTAATATTGCGTTTTATCTCGTCAAGTCCTAACTCCTGCATTGCTGCCAATATGGCAAGAGAGGCATCCAAAGCGATGTGTTTTCCAAATCCCCATACTGCAAACTCTCCAAAATCTCGCAACTCAAATCTAATGTAAGGCTCATCATCTTCCAAAAAATGCTCAATTATCCTAATATCACGGCTTGGATAGAGCTTAATTGCATCGATATCTAAACTTTCTAAAAAAGGATCTTCAGCATTGATAACACGTACTTTCGCCTTTTTTAAAAACTCTCTGTATGCATCATAAAAGAGATCAAGATCATGATTGTAAAATTCCATATGCTCAGGTTCAGCATTCGTAACCACAGCGCAATGCGGCTCGATTTGCAAAAAGCTTGCATCACTCTCATCTGCTTCAAAAACAACAGTCTCAGTCTGCTTATACCTTACATTTGATCCAAACTCTTTACTCTCTGCTCCTATTATTGCACTGGAGTTATTGAGTATTGAAGCCAAAATTGCACTCGTTGTGCTCTTGCCATGTGCTCCGGCAACTGCATAGATCTTTTTACCACTAAGGATGAGGGGCAAAGCTTCTCTGCGTGAAAGTGTTCGAATACCTGCTTTCTTTGCAGCTAACAACTCAGGATTGTTAGCTTTGATTGCAGCGCTATAAATCACGATGTCAATATCTTGAGTAATATTATCTGCTGCTTGAGGAACAAAAACCTTTATACCTTCTTGTTGCAGTTTTTTCAGTAGTGGTGTCCATTTAATATCACTACCGCTTACTTCATACCCTTCATGTTTCATAAATCTTGCAAGACCACTGAGTCCAATTCCACCAATACCTATAAAATGCAATTTCATTACGCCAACTTCTCCGCTTTTTTCAACTCTTCATCCAATGTTTTTTCATTTTCCTTGAGAAACTTTTTCGCATTATCGGTAAATTTATCAAAAAAGAAACTCTCCTCTTCTATTTTCTCTTTTGCTACAAAGTTATTTAAAAACTCATCAAGATCCATTCCTTTTGCAGTTGCAACAAGTGGCAAGAACATCGCTTCTTTATAATTTTGCGGTACAAGAAAACTCAAAACCAAAAAGAGCTCTTTAGCACCTTTGCGATCTCCTCTATCCCATCGCTCCAAAGCGTGCTCATAAATAGCCCTTGCTACATACTCATCAAACTCTTTATGAAAATCAAACTTCTGGCCTTCTGTGAGCATCTGCGTCAATGTATCAAAAGCTGTTTCTAAAATATTTTGATATAAAAGATCAATATTCTCTTCTTCCATATCAAGTGCAAGCATCGTATCTAGCACATCATACATTTTTACTATATCTTTGCTTCGCAAAGCACTTCTTTTTTGCTCCTCTAAATTTTGTAAAAATTCTCTATCTTGTTTTAATTTTTCTATATCCATTACTCTCTCCATAACTTTGCTATGCGTTGTAGCGCTTCTTCAGTTTTACACTCATCATACACAAGCGCAACTCTGACAAATCCCTTACCAGCTCCTTCTCTCCCAAGAAAGGATCCTGGAAGGACTTTGACATTGTATTTTTCATAAAGCTCTTTGGTAAACCCCAAATCATCTCTAACTTCTAACCATAGATAAAATGTAGCTTCAGGAATAGCTACATTCAAAATCTCATGTGCGAGCTTAAAATTTTTGCGATATCTATCACGATTTTCTACTACATGCAACTCATCACTCCAAGCGTTTGCTGCAGCTCTTTGCAAAGGCAGCGGCGAAGCACATCCTACATAGGTTCGATAGCGTCTATATCCATCAAGGATTTTGCTATCGCCTGCTATAAAACCGCTACGAAGTCCTGGTGCAGAGCTTCTTTTGGAAATTGAATTCACAACCAGGATATTTTTAAATTGCGTGTTCCCAACCGCTTTGCTTGCTTCAAGAAGCGATGCTGGTGGAACATCTCTGTAGATCTCACTATAGCACTCATCATTGAGAAGTACAAAATCGTACTCCAAAGCTGCTTCAACCCACTCTTTCAACTCATCCAGACGCATAACTGAAGCTGTAGGATTATTAGGTGAATTGATAATGACTAAATCTGCCTCTTTGAGACTATCATCGATTTGTGGTTTAAAATCATTCTCTTTTGTAAGATGAAGATACTTTATCTTTGCTCTACTAGCAATTGCAGCCCCTTCATATATTTGATAAAAAGGGTTTGTGAAAGCCATTACTGGGCTCTCTTTATCAAAAAGAAAATATTGAGGAAAATTAAAAAGTACTTCCCTAGTACCAAACGTAAGTACCAACTCTTCATTAGTAAGTTCTATAGCAAAGCGCCTCTTTACAAAATCTTTTACTGCTTTTTTAAGTTCCTCTTCACCTGCTGTTTTTGGGTATTTATTTAAAAGATGGCTGCTTTGGCAAAGCTTGTCTTGAATAAACTTTGGTGCTGCAAACTGTGGCTCACCAATGGTAAGAGTGAGGGGCGCATACTCGTTATTTGGCTCGACTTTTTCTAAAAGTTCAGTAAGTTTTTCAAAAGGGTATTTTTCAAACTGCATCTGTATCCTTTGGCATAGCAAATCTGTTTACTTGAAACTCTCCTTCTTCATCAAAATAGAGAAAATAGAGCCGATCTTTTTTTATCGGCAATCCAGCAAGATAACGTAGTGCCAAATTTGCTTCAAAACTAGCAACCATCATAACAATAGGCGCAGCAATCCCTCCTGGAATACGCTCAGTTATCTTAAAAGCTTGAAAACTCGCTTTTTCCATAAAACAGACCTGCCCTTGAAACTCCTCTACGCTAGCATAGATCCATGGAGTTTTGCTTTTTTTAGCATACGCATCTATTTTTGCTCGAATAGGCAGATTATCTGTAGCATCGAGGATTAGATCTACTTTGATATTGCGTTTTGCAAACTCCTCAAAGCCCTCTACAAAACTCTCAACCTCTACATAGGGGCACCGCCCTTCAATTACACACCTATTTACTTCCGCCTTTGGTTTGCCATCATCTTCAACTTTGAATGTGATTTGGCGATGAATATTGTGCACACTCACCTCATCAAAATCTACTAAATAGATCTTCCCTATCCCACTTGCTCCAAGTGCTAGTGCAAGAGAGCTTCCAAGCCCTCCACATCCGACAATGGCAATCGACTTTGATTGTAGTGCAAATTGCTTTTGTTCTCCCCAAAGCTGAATTTGCCTTTTAAAATACTCTCTCATAATGCACCTCTTTTTTTCAAAGCATGGCGAAAACCCCAGCTCTTTTTTGCTTCTTTGACTATTTTTTTGTCTATGTGCTCAACGAGAAACTCCTCTTTTTTCCCAAGATTTACCAAGATTTTTCCCCCGGGATCGATACTCATACTATCACCATAAAAATCCCAAATATTGCCATCTTTATCTTTATACTCACCAATTCTATTAGCACGTATGATATAAAAATTATACATAAAAGCCATACTTTGCAAGATCTCTCTCCACCTTTGTGTCGAACCAAATGTAGATGCACTTGGCACAAGTACGACATCTACATCTTTTTTTGCTAGTGCATTCCACAATGATGCAAAGTGGATCTCAAAACCGGGAAGTATTCCAAATTTAATACCTTTAATGCGAAAAACAAGTGGGGCTTCTAACTTTTGGATTGGATTATCAAAAAAGCGCTCTTCATTCCAGTGGGGATAGTTTATGAGAATCTGCTGATTGTAGTAGTGAGTCTTTCCACTACGTACCAAAGCAATTGATTTATAGAGCGAGCCTTTATAACCTCTTATAACTGGTGCTACGATTACTAAATCGTATTTGAGCGAGAGATCTTTTAAAATATCAAGATGGGTCTGCGTCTGCTGCAATAGCATATTTTTTGGAATCTCTTGTAGTTCACCAAAGAAAGGATTGAGTACGTACTCTGGTAAAAGAAGCACTTTTACATTTTTTGTAGCTGCTGTGCGACAGTAGTAATCAAGCCTATTTGGACTAAGTCCAAGTGAAGAGATCTGCAGTGCTGCTATATTCATTTATTTTTCTCTATCTTTTCTATTTCTACTTTTGCCTCTTCAAGGAGTTTTTCAGCCTCTTTGAGCTGCTTCATCCCCTCTTTATAAAGCTCCACACTCTTTGCTAATGTAATATCTTGCTTCATCAGCTCATCTAAAATCTCTTTTGCTTTTTTGAGTCTGCTTTCAAAATCTTTCATCTCTTTCCTTCTACAATAGCATGGATATAATCGCTAAATTTATCGATCTCTACCAGAAATGCATCATGCCCATAATCGCTTTTAACTTCATAATATTCGCTTAGCTCCCCTTTTCCACACTTCTGCATTGCCTCATCTATTTGACGCATCTCCTCAGGCAAAAAGAGAAGATCCTTTTCAAATCCTATAAGATAGAGCTTTGATCGAATTCTCTCCAGCGCCTCTTCTAGCGAGTCATAACCTGTAGAGAGATCAAAAAGGTTTATAGCTTTTGTAATATAGAGGTAGCTAAGAGGATCGAACCATTTAGAAAAATTATATCCATTGTATTCAAGGTAGCGCTCTACTTGAAATCTCCCAAAAAGTTCATAGATTCCTTCATTTGGAACATAATCTCTTCCAAATTTTCTATCCATCGAATAGTGGCTCAAAAAACTTATATGTCCTGCCATTCGTCCAATCGCTAAACCAGTAAGCCCCTTTTGCTCCAACTCCTTTGGATCGTACTGCCCATTTTTAAAATCGGGATCTTTAATAATTGCCTCTTTGGCAATCTCATTAAATGCAATGACCCAAGGTCTTGTTGCATGTGTAGCTGCAAGTGCAATAATATTTTTAGCAAATCCTGGAAAATCTACAGCAAAGCGCAAAGCTTGCATTCCTCCCATGCTTCCACCTACAACTGCATGCACTCTATCAATACCCAGTTTTGCAAAGAGTATCCGTTGGGCTTTCACCATATCTTTAATGGTGATAACGGGAAATTTAAAACGGTAAGGCTCATCACTTGGATACATTTTACTCATAGGACCAGTAGTCCCAAAGCAGCTACCAAGCGTATTGGTACAAATAACAAAAAATTTCTTCGTATCTATTGCTTTGCCATCTCCTATGAGCGCATCCCACCATCCCGGTTTTCTATCTCCCTCATACCACCCAGCAGCATGATGGGATCCGCTCAAAGCGTGACATACTACCACTACATTACTTCTATCTTCATTGAGCTGACCATAGGTTTCATACACTATCTCATAAGGCTCTAATATCCGTCCGCTTTCAAGGTAGAGAGGATTGGTAAACTTTGCCGTTTTTGTAGTTATTTCCAATGAGTGACCTCTTTATACATTTTCGTCTTATTATACTCAAATGGCCATATAAAAAAGATAAATTTGATTGCGTGCAAGAAGAAGTCAAAATGGTGGTAAAGTTTACTCTTGCTTCTCATCTAGATCTCTTGCCATAAACTGATGCAAGCTTAGAAGAAGTAGAATTTAAATTTTTGGTATTAAGCAAGCGGGAAGTTACTCCATCGCCTGCTCAAGATCAGCTATGAGATCTTCTACAACTTCAAGCCCAATGCTAAGACGAATGAGCCCTTCGCTCACCCCCGCAAGCTCTAACTCTTCAGCGCTTAACTGCTGATGGGTAGTAGATGCTGGATGAGTAATTATCGATTTGCTATCACCTATATTGACCACACGGCTAAATATTTTGACACTATCTGCAATTTTTTTTGCTTCTTCAAAGCTCTCAACCTCAAAACTGAGTAACCCGCTTGCTCCACCTTTGAGATACTTTTTAGCATTTTCATAGTTTTTATCTCCCTCAAGCAGTGGATAGTTGACTCTTTTTACCTTTGGATGGTTTTTAAGCCATTTCGCAATCTCTAAAGCACTTTGGCTATGCTGTTTGATGCGAAGATTTAAATGCTCAAGTCCTTGGATAAAGAGCCAACTGTTAAATGGACTAGGAGCCGATCCCATATCTCTTAATAAACTCAACCTTGCTCGTAAAATAAATGGCGGGAAAGGGGTATCTGAATACACAAGTCCATGATAACTTGCATCTGGTTCATTAAAGTGGTTATATCGAGAATTATTTTTGATTTTTTCTTTAGCACTTTCAGCCTCTACAATAATACCACCAAGAGCGAGTCCTTGCCCAGTGGTATATTTGCTTGTACTATGCACTACCACATCCACACCATACTCGATAGGATTGCACAAAATTGGCGTTGCAACAGTATTATCTACAATGGTTAAGATATTATGTTTCTTAGCAATTGCAACAATCTTTTCAAAATCTGGTACATCAATACTTGGATTTGTAATACTTTCAAAAAAGATGGCTTTTGTTTTTTCATCAATAAGTTTTTCAATCAACTCTGGCTTATGGACATCAAACATCCTCGCTTCAATCCCAAGACGCTTTAGCGTATGGGTAAAAAGCGTCACTGTTCCACCATAGAGCTGATTGGCTGCAATGATGTTATCTCCTGTTTCACATAGATTTAAAATAGAGTAATTAATAGCCGCCATTCCACTGGAAGTCGCGAGTGCTGCAACGCCACCCTCAAGCGCAGCAAATCGTTTTTCAAACACATCTGTGGTTGGATTGCCAATGCGTGTATAGATATTGCCAAGCTCCTTGAGAGCAAAAAGATTAGCAGCATGCTCAGCACTATCAAAGGCATAGGCAGTTGTCATATATATTGGAACTGCCATTGTCTTTTGCTCATCTTTTTCATATCCTGCATGTAAAGCGATAGTCTCTTTTTTCATTGCACCTTCCTTAAAGCATTTTCAAAATCTTCTATAATCATAGCGCAATTTTCTAGTCCCACTGAAATACGCACAAGCCCCTCACTCACGCCTAGATACTCTAGCTCGTTTGCTTTAAAATCTCTATAAATAGTACTTCGCATATGAAGTGCTAATGTTCTGCTATCACCAATATTTGCTGTAATAAAAGGAATTTTTGCATGTTCTAAAAAAGTAAAAGCATCCTCTTTGCTTTTAAAATCAATCCCCATCATCTGTCCTGTACCAAAAGGAAAATATTGCTCATTTTTTGCATAGAGCACTTTGACTTTATCTTTGAGGGCAAGAAAGAGTTTCTGTGCATTATCTGTAGCCTTTTGAATACGAAGAGGCAACGTTTCAAGCCCTAAAATAGTTAAGTAGGCTGCATGTGCTTGCATACTCATACCAAAATCGCGCAATGCTCTTTTTTTGATTACTCCCATGATGGCATCTTTGCCGAGATTTTCATAAAAGTTTTGTAAAAATGGGAAGTGTATAAAAAGATCTTTTCTTGGCTCTTTATAGATAATAGCTCCACCAAGTGCCTGCGATTGTCCACTAATAACTTTGGTGGTTGAATAGACTATAATATCTGCTCCCCAAGAAAATGGCTCAAAGAGAAGTGGTGTTATAGTATTATCAACAACAAATAAAATCCCATGTTTTTGGGCTAATTTTCCTAGCTTTACAAAATTAACAACTGTTAATGAAGGATTGCCCACACTTTCACAAAAAATCATCTTTGTCTGCGGAGATAAAACGACTTCTTCATCAGCTTTAAAAAAACGTACTTTTATTCCAAACCTGGGCAAATTTTGTGTAAAAAATGCATACGTTCCACCAAAAAGCCCTCCAACACAGACAATTTCATCTCCACTTTGTAAAAATGCACTCACTACTGCTGCTATTGCACCCATCCCACTTGATGTTACAACTGCACCATCACCTTGATCTATACCAGCTAATAAAGTTTCTAGTTTTGCATTAGTAGGATTGCCCATTCTAGCATACAGAGGCTTTCTACTCTCTCCAGCAAAAACAGCTTCCGCACTTTTTGGATCTCCATAACTAAAAGCTGCGGATCCTATAATTGGTGGAGAAATAGCTCCATCCTTAGCTGCGCTTTGCTGCAATACAAAGGTTTGGAATCGCTCAAAATTGTTCATACTGGCTCTTTATCATAAAGATTTGTTATATTGCTAGGAGTTATTGTAGATAAAAATTTTTAAATTAAGCTAAAGAGAGCTACCACTATACGTGGTAGTTTGGAGCCTCTTTTGTGATTGTTACATCGTGCACATGCGATTCTTTGAGTCCAGCACTTGTAATTTCTACAAACTCGGCTCTCTCTTGAAAGGTAGGAATATCTTTCGCACCCACATACCCCATTGAGCTGCGAAGGCCACCAATGAGTTGATGAATTACATTAGAAATCTTTCCTCGATATGGCACCATTCCTTCAATACCTTCAGGTACCAGTTTATCCGCAGCCGTTCCCTCTTGGAAGTAGCGATCTGTGCTACCCTTTGTCATTGCACCAATACTTCCCATACCACGGTATGTCTTATACTGGCGGCCTTGATACATAATCACTTCGCCAGGACTCTCCTCTGTTCCAGCAAGCAAACTTCCGATCATTACACTACTAGCACCAACTGCGAGTGCTTTTGCAACATCACCAGAGTATTTGATTCCCCCATCAGCAATAATTGGCACACCATACTCTTTTGCTACAGCTGCACACTCATCA
Source organism: Nitratiruptor tergarcus DSM 16512 (assembly GCF_027946175.1). Classification (NCBI taxonomy): domain Bacteria; kingdom Pseudomonadati; phylum Campylobacterota; class Epsilonproteobacteria; order Nautiliales; family Nitratiruptoraceae; genus Nitratiruptor; species Nitratiruptor tergarcus. The sequence goes on along the minus strand of NZ_AP026671.1, from coordinate 314,249 downwards.
ATTGCACTTATTTGTGGCACACCTACACCTGCAACAATTCTTGTAGTACAGATACTTCCTGGTCCTATTCCCACCTTCACTGCATCTGCACCAGCTTTGATTAAGTCCTCAGTAGCCTCTGCTGTTGCCACATTACCAGCAACCACATCAATTTCAAGCTCATTTTTGATAGCTCTGAGCGTATCTATGATTCCTTGAGAGTGCCCATGAGCTGAATCAAGCACCAATACGTCTACGCCAGCATCTACAAGAGCACGTGCACGATCAAGCTGATTTACTCCAATTGCAGCACCGACTCGGAGTCTTCCAAACTCATCTTTATTGGCATTTGGATATTCTATCTTTTTCTTGATATCTTTAATTGTTACAAGCCCTTTGAGCCTTCCCTCTTCATCAATGATAGGGAGTTTTTCTATTTTATGCTCATTCATTTTCTCTGCTGCCTCTTCGAGAGTAATGCCAGGTTGAGCAGTAATGAGAGGCATTTTTGTCATCACTTGTGAAACTTTTTTGCTAAAGTCCTTTTCAAAACGCATATCCCTATTAGTTAAAATTCCCAATAGATGCATCTGCTCATCAACAACAGGTACACCACTTATTTTATACTCACTCATAAGCCTCTCTGCTTCAGCCAGTGTTGCATCGGGATGAACATAAATAGGATCAATGATTACTCCACTCTCACTCTTTTTTACTCTTTTGACCTCTTGCACTTGCGATTCAATATCCATATTTTTATGAATAATCCCAATGCCACCAAGTCTTGCCATCGCAATTGCTGCTCTATGCTCTGTTACTGTATCCATAGCAGCTGAAACCAAAGGGATATTGAGTGGAACATTGCGCGTAAGTTTTGTTGTAATATTTACCTCTTTTGGTAAAACTGTTGAATGCTTGGGTACCAGTAATACATCTTCAAAAGTCAACGCTCTTTTTCTAATTCTCATATTAGCTCCTTACTACTCGTTCAAGACTCATCGCACCATCAAAAAGAGTCTGCTCATCAAAGGCTTTACCAATCAATTGCAAACCAACAGGCAATCCCTCATGCTCATCTACAGGCAAACTTATTGCTGGAAGTCCTGCAAGATTCACCCCTATTGTATAAACATCGCTCAAGTACATCTCAAGTGGTGATTTGAGCTCTCCAAATTTATATGCTACATCAGGAGCTACCGGAGAGAGGATGAGATCTACCTTTTCAAAAACTTTACTATATTCATCTTTGATGAGATGGCGCACTCTTTGGGCTTTAATGTAATACGCGTCATAGTAACCACTACTAAGCACAAAAGTACCAAGAAGTATTCTTCTTTTGACCTCTTCACCAAAACCTTCACTTCTTGTCTTTTTATACATCTCTTTAAGATTGCTTGCTTCGGCTCTATATCCATAGCGTACACCATCATAGCGGCTAAGGTTCGTACTCGCTTCAGCCATCGCAGTGATATAGTAGCTTGCTATATCATACTTTGCATCCATTAAACTTACTTCTACAATCTCATGTCCAGCCTCTTTGAGAGCAGCTACTGCTTTATCGTAGGCTTTTTGTACTGCTGCACTTGCATCTTTGACATAGTTTGGCACAACGCCAATTGTAAGTTTACGATCCGCATTTGGTACCACTGGCTCAAAAGGCACGCGTGCACTAGTACTATCACGCTCATCTACCCCAGCAATCATATTATATAGAATAATCGCATCTTCTACATTTTGTGTCATTGGACCAATTTGATCAAGACTGCTTCCATAAGCTGCAAGCCCATATCTGCTCACTCTCCCATAAGTTGGCTTCATTCCCACAATTCCACAAAAAGCAGCAGGCTGGCGAATACTTCCACCAGTATCACTTCCAAGTGCAGCAATTGCAATGCCAGCAGCTACCACAGCAGCACTTCCCCCACTACTTCCACCTGGTACTCTACTCGGATCCCTAGGATTCAACGTCTTTCCATAGCAGCTACTCTCTGTGGTACTTCCCATAGCAAACTCATCCATGTTTGTGCGTCCAAAAGGGGCACATCCAGCACTTTTAAGCTTTTCTATCACAGTTGCGTCATAAGGAGCAATATATCCTTGCAAGATCTTACTTGCACATGTTACTTCCCAACCATCAACCTGGATATTATCTTTTATTGCAATAGGTACACCCTCACCTGCACTATCTAATGCGATATATGCATTGAGTTCTTTTTGCTCTTTGGCTTTTTTTATTAAATCTTTTTTAATCTCTTCTAGCTCCTCTTTTGGAAGCTGTAATGCTTCTTTCAATGTTATCAACTTCTACTCCTTACATATAAAATACCTGCTACAACCAATACAATAAAAAAGACTATCGCCCAAACAATTGCCATAGGTGGAACTGGCTTACTAAAGTCCATCTACTACCCTTTGACAGCGTGGACAAAGTTTATCCTCTTGTAGAGCTTGATATTTCCAGCAGCGTGGGCATTTATGCAATGTAGCTCTGCGTACAACAAACGTATCTCCCTCACACTCAAAATCACCTAGCTCCTCACCGCCAATTTCACTCTCCACTCCACTCACAATAAACCAATCCTCTCTCTCTGTTTTTGGAAGATCCAAAACTTTTTGTGAAGATGTCTCAATGACCACTTCCAAAGTTGCTTTAATCTTCTTCTCTTTTTTGAGTTTATCAGCTAGCTCATTAAATTTTGCGCGTGCTTGGAGCATATACTCCTCATCGAAATCACTCTGCACTGGGGCAAGGCGCTCTATGGCAAAATCAAAAATATCTTCTTTATCATTTTTAAAAATTTTTGGAGCATGCTCTACAATCTCATCTGCGGTATAGGTAAGAACCGGTGCAATGAGACCCAGCAGAGATCGTGCAATAAGTGCCATTGCACTTTGGCTTGCACGTCTATGCACATCCTCTTTTGCATCACAATAGAGTCTATCTTTGCACACATCAAGATAGATCCCACTAAATTCATTTACAATAAAGTGATTGAGTTTTTGAAAGGCTTTTGAAAACTCATATTGAGAGAAATACTCTTCTACTTCACTCAAAACTATTGCAGCTTTATGGAGTATCCATCTATCAAGTACTCCAAACTCCTCGTTTATCTCTTCAAGATCATTGATATTTGCTAGCATAAAGCGAAAAGTATTGCGCAATTTCCTATATTGCTCAGCAATCTGCTTGAGAATATTTTCACTGATTTTCAGATCACTTTGATAATCACTCATCGCAACCCAAAGGCGTAAAATCTCTACACCAAATTTTTTGGCAACATCTTGTGGAGCTACAACATTACCTTTGGATTTGCTCATCTTCTCACCCTTCTCATCTACAGTAAATCCATGGGTGAGAATAGCTTTGAATGGCGCTCGCTTTTCTATTGCGCTACTAACTAAAAGTGAACTTTGAAACCATCCTCGATGCTGATCACTTCCTTCTAAGTAGAGATCTGCTGGATAATTTCCAGCATCATAGCGGCGGGATTTTAGCACTGCATACCATGTAGATCCACTATCAAACCACACATCAAGAATATCCATCACTTTCTCTAAGTTTTGCGGATCGTATCCGCTGCCTGGATAGAGAAGATCTTTTATTTCCATACTATACCAAGCATCTGTCCCAAAACGCTCAAAAATCATTGCAATATAGTTAAGAACTTTCTCATCTAAAATCACTTCGCCAGTAGTTTTATCTCTAAAAAATGCGATAGGCACTCCCCAATCGCGCTGCCTTGAAATACACCAGTCTGGACGATTCTCTATCATCGAGCGCAAACGGTTGCGACCCCACTCTGGATAAAAAGTTGTTTTTTCAACCTCTTCTAAAGCAATTTGTCGCAGCGTCTTTTGCAACTCTTTTGGAGCCTTATCTACCGCTATAAACCACTGTTTTGTAGCTCGAAAAATAACAGGCTTATGTGTTCTCCAGCAGTGAGGATAGGAGTGCTCAATTTTTTCAGCCAAAAGGAGATTATCACCAAGAAGCTCAAGGATCTTCTCATTTGCATCAAATACATTCATACCAACAAACTCTTCTGGAAGAAGCTTTTCTCTTACAATTGTCTCATCATACCTTCCAGCATCATCCACAGGCATAAGTACTTCAAGATTATAGGCAAGTCCTACGCGGTAGTCATCTTCACCATGCCCAGGCGCAGTATGTACGGCTCCCGTACCGCTTTCCGTTGTTACATGCGATCCAAGCACTATGCGACTGCGACGATTATTGAGAGGATTGATTGCATGGAGGTTTTCTAGCTCTTTGGGTTCAATCTCTTTTTCTATTTCACCTTTTACAACACCTTTTGCTTTGAGATTTTCAAAGAGATCCTTCGCTACGATAAATCCATCAGTTGTAAGCACATAAACAATATCAGGGTTGAGGGCAATTCCTGTGTTTGCTGGCAGTGTCCAAGGTGTTGTAGTCCAAATGATTATACTAGCATCTTTTCCCACTCTTTGCGCTGCCTCTTTATCAAGCTTGAATGCTACGTAAATAGAAGGACTTACTTTATCTTCATACTCTACTTCTGCTTCTGCTAATGCAGTTTTAGCTGCCCAGCTCCAGTATACAGGTTTGCTGCGCTCTACCAAAAGCCCCTCTTTTGCAATCTCACATAACGCACGGTAGATATCTGCTTCAAATGCATAGTCCATAGTAAGATAAGGTTTTTCCCAATCAGCTACAATACCAAGCCCCTTAAACTCCTCTTTTTGGATATTGACAAATTTGCTTGCATGCTCACGGCATAACTCTCTAATCTTTGTCTTTGGCAACTCCTCTTTTTTCTTGGTCCCTAACTTCTTTTCTACTTGCTGCTCTATAGGAAGTCCATGACAATCCCATCCAGGAGTAAAACGTATAGCATTTCCCTGAAAGTAGTTAAATTTAACGATAATATCTTTGAGGATTTTATTGAGCGCATGGCCAATATGAATATGACCATTGGCATAGGGAGGGCCGTCATGGAGTGTAAAGAGAGGTTTTCCCTCCCTCTTTTGTTTCATTTTTTGATAAACATCTTTTTCAAACCATCTCTTATAGCGTTTTGGCTCATTTTGTGGGAGATTTCCACGCATAGGAAAGGTGGTTTTTGGAAGTAGCAGTGTCTCTTTATAATCCATTCATCCCTCTTTTGCATTTTTGGTATATATTTTATTCAAAAAGTGATTAAAAGGCTCTGAATATTTGATATAATCCTTAAAGATAGTTTCTAGCAAGCCCGAAGGACTCCTCATGAAAAATATCATCCTCTACGTTGGCAAAGAGTTCCTCATAAACACAGAGCTCGTATCATATATAAAACGTGAAGCTCTCAAAAAGATAGAGTGTATAAATGCAGAGCTCTATCTCGCTGAAAAAGATAAAAATCTCTTTTTAAAAATATCTAAAGCCTTGGAAGAGTATGACAAAACGCTCATCGTTACAACTCCACAAAGCTATGCTACTACAAGCAAGATTATTGCAACTATTTTTGAAGACAATCTCATAGCAAATGAAGAGATGCTAGTTCCTTCAAAAGCAAAAATTGTTGAAAAAAATAGCTTTTTACTTACTTTTGCAGATAAATCGCTCAATCTCATTAAAGCAGAATCTTGCTCAAAGCTTCCAAAAATTCTTCTTGAATCACAAAAAGAGACAGCACTCTTTTATATTTTTGATATGCCAAAGGAAGAAATAGTAGAAAAGCTCCTTCCTCTTGCTAAAAGTTATGATATAGATTTTATTCTCTCCCAAGAGAGTATTAATCTCTATAAACTCTTCGCATATAATAAGCGCTTTGGCGATATTGCAATGTTCGTGCAAAATGCAAAACTCTTGATACCACAAAATCTCGTAGTTACGACGAATATATTTGAATACCTTATAGAAAGATTGTCTGCACTGCACAAAACAATTACCTTTGCTGAAAGCTGTACAGGAGGACTTCTTGCCTCACTTCTTACAAAAGTTCCAGGTTCATCAAATATTTTTAATGGCTCTTTAGTTACTTATGCAAACGAAATAAAAAATGCATGGCTTGGAGTCAAGCAAGAAACACTCCAAGCCTTTGGTGCAGTGAGTGAAGAGACAGTAGAAGAGATGCTTAAAGGTGCTATGAGAGTTGCACAAGCAGACTTTGCTATAGCTATAAGCGGGATTGCAGGTCCTGGAGGTGCTACAGAAACTAAACCAGTTGGTACTGTAGTAGTTGGCTGTAAAAGCGCATCTCATGAAATCATTCGCACGCTCTATTTCAAAGGAGATCGTAACTACATTCAATACCAAGCAGCAATGTATGGCATAAAGTTGCTCTTTGAAATTGCAAAAGATGAGCTTTTCTAAGTTTGTAAAATGAAAATAAATAAATCATCTATTGTGGACTTATACAAACTCTGCATAAGTTCAAACACATATGGCACTCCGAGAGGGAGAGTGAGGAGTGCAAATCAAATACACGTTGCCAGGGCTCAAAGGATATAAAAGATTAGAGAGGATATACTACAATTCGCTTATGATAAGCGAAGAGGCAAAAAGAAGAAAAAAGATATTGGAGTTTTGGGAAAAATATGGACTAGCAGCAACAACTGAAGCTTTTGGAGTAAGCAGAAGAACACTCTTTCGATGGAAAAAGAGTTTAAATGATGCAAATGGCGATATCAAAGCCTTAAATCCAAAATCACGAAGACCAAAAAGAGTAAGAGAGTCAAAAGTACCAAGAGAAGTTATTAATGAGATAAAAAGATTAAGAAAAGAGTATCCCAACATCGGCAAAGCAAAACTCTACCACCTGCTTAAACCTTTTTGTGAAGAAAAAGAACTTAAAACTCCCTCGGAATCCACAATAGGAAGAATAATCGCAAAAGCACCAGATACAATGAGACTTTTTCCCTACCGCATCGATACAAAAGGAAAAGTGAAACCAAAAAAGAAGACACAAAAAAACAGAAAACCAAAAAACCTCAAATCTAAACCATTTGAACTCTGGGCAGTCGATACCATCCAAATAGTATCAAACGGTATAAAACGATATATCCTTACTATGATTGACCCACTCACACGTATTGCATTCGCAGTAGCAATTCCATCTAAAAGAGCAAAACATACTGCATATGCTCTTGAAGCTTTAATTGATGGAATAACCTCCATCAAACAAAAACGTAAACTTGCAATTCTTTCAGATAATGGCAGTGAATTTAAAAAAGAGTTTGATGCTCTGCTTGAACAAAAAGGCTTTACACACTACTGGACATATCCAAGGAGCCCTAAAATGAATGCACACAATGAAAGATTCAATAGAACAATTCAAGAACAATTTATTCAATACTATGAAGATTTACTCTTTACAGATTTGGATGAATTCAATAAAAAATTAGCAAAATGGCTCATCGATTACAATACCAAAATACCACACTCTTCTCTTAATTTTAAATCTCCGGTACAATACCTTCTTGAAAATCATTATGAGTGCCATATGTATTGGACTTATACAAACTCTTGACAAGCAAAAATTTTTTGCTTATAATTTCACTCACATTCAGCGAAGGCAAAGCAAAAGCCCGAGAATGTGGGAAGTGACCCGTTAGCTCAGCTGGTAGAGCAACTCCCTTTTAAGGAGTGGGCCGTTGGTTCGAATCCAACACGGGTCACCACTTGCGACCCCTTCATCTAGTGGCCAAGGATGCCACCCTTTCACGGTGGTCACAGGGGTTCAAATCCCCTAGGGGTCGCCATTTGGTCGCTTAGCTCAGTTGGTAGAGCGCTTGCCTTACAAGCAAGTGGTCAGTGGTTCGAGTCCACTAGCGACCACCATTGGAGCCGTAGTTCAGTTGGTTAGAATGCCGGCCTGTCACGCCGGAGGTCGCGGGTTCGAGTCCCGTCGGCTCCGCCACGAATAAAACTCCTTCACATAAATCGATCCCCTTTGACATTTTTATGACACTTATATATAATTTCTTCTAACGAGGTTTTTTCATTACATTAAAAAAGGCTCTCTTCTATGCAAAGTACCGATTTTTTCAACACCGCTAAAATTTACCATTTAAATGCAGAAGAGATTAATTTTCTCATCCACTACAGTGAGAAATTACGCCTTGATCCTTTACGAGCTCTTGTAAACAGACAGATTTTTGAAAAGATAATCGAAGCTTACAAAAAAGATATTACAACTATAACTATCAATAAAAAACTTATCAATTCACTCAAAAAGAAGCTTAATTTCACATCCTCTCTTGCAAATACCATCTACTCTACAAAAGATATTCAAAAGGATCAAAAAGCAAAATTTTATTTTGATCGGTTTCAATTTGTACCACTACAATTGCAAGATAACCAAAAAAACTATCTTTTATGGAAAGCTTTATTGCATAGAAATGTAAATCTGCTCAAAGAGAATATATCAGGAGAGATTATTTTTGAGGAGCGTTATCTCATAGCTTATAAGTTCACTACAACAATCACAGAGATTTATAAATATGCAGATGAAATATTCGTCAAAACTCCCCATAGTGATAATATTATAGTTCTTGCAAAACGGAGATATCCTCGTGTTGAAGTAGATCTCGAAGGGTTTGTGCGCAAAAGTGGTAAACTGCGAGACAATCCATTCTATAAATGCCGTATCTGTAATATCTCAGAAGGTGGTGCTAAAATATGCCTTCAAAATGCTCCTTTCAAAGAAAATGAGAAACTTATTTTACGTTTCAAACTCGCATTTGAAGATATTGATACTGAATCTATAGTTGAAGCAGAAATCACATACGATGGTATGGAGAGTTATGGTCTAAAATTCGTTGGTATGGATGAGTACTCACGCCATGTAGTACGCAAGTTTGTTACTTCACAGATCAACAAAAATGCCCAATCTTAAAACTCCATACTTTACAAAGTCTCTAAACTCTTAACTTTTCTCTTTGCAATTACTCCCTTTTGCCATAGAGAAAATCTCTTAAAATTTTACTATGGTCAAATACTAGTTTTTCCCAAGGGATCTCCTCCAGTCTAAAGATTTTAGCAATTTTAGCATCATCTGCACCCCTTGGCTTACCAGTTGCAACACACTCAAAAGTAACTGATACAGTATGAAATCGCGGATCCCTCGCTGGATCGCTATAAACACCAAATACTCTCACAATATCTACATCTAAATTTGTCTCCTCTTTCATTTCCCTAGCTAATGCTTGCTCCACGCTCTCACCAATCTCTACAAATCCACCTGGCAAAGCTACACCTAAAGGAGCATTTTTTCGCTCAATGAGTACAATGCCTAAAAAATTTTCTTTGTCAAATACCTTGATAATTCCATCTACTGCCACATAAGGGGTTTTGGGACGAAAAGGATATGTATACACTACGCTACCTTTTGAGAAGTTTTTTGAGATTTTTGAGATCTCTTGTATTGATAATATCATCTTTTTCACACCATCCGCGTCTTGCTTGATTGACTCCATACTGCATATAGTAGAGCGAAAAGATATTGTGCGAATCTGTATTTATTGCCATTTTTACTCCCATATCTTTTGCCATTTTGATATGGATATCATTGAGATCGAGACGCTCTGGTTGTGCATTAATCTCCATGAAAATATTATTCTCTTTTGCTTTTTGTAAAATCTTTTCCATATCAATCTCTATTGGCTCACGCATCTGAATCATCCTGCCTGTAGGATGCGCCAAAATATTGACATGAGGATTATCAAAAGCTTTGAGAATACGGGCAGTCTGCTTCTCTTTTGAAAGATTAAATTTGTAATGGACTGCAACCAAAACAACATCCATCTGCGCTAGCACCTCATTACTCATATCAAGGGAACCATCTTCAAGAATATCGACTTCCATCCCTTTAAGAATTGTAATACCATTAATCTTTTCATTAATCTTGTCAATCTCTTCAAACTCCTGTAAGACTCTTTTCTCATCAAGACCCTTTGCAACTGTAAGGCGCTTGGAGTGATCTGTGATAGCGATATATTCATACCCCATCTCTTTGGCAGCTTTTGCCATATCTTCAATAGTATGCTTTCCATCGCTATAGACTGTATGCATATGAAGATCGCCTCGTATATCTTTTTGCTCTATAAGCTTTGGTAGTTTTCCAGCTTTACACGCTTCGATCTCTCCTCTATTTTCGCGCAGCTCTGGCTCTATATAGCAGAGTCCTACAGCTTTATACACCTCCTCTTCTGTACGCCCTGCAATACGCTGCTCACCGCGAAAAACACCATACTCGTTGACTTTGAGTCCTAACTCAATTGCTAGTTTTCGTACCGCAATATTGTGCTGCTTGGATCCTGTAAAATAGTGCAGTGCAGAGCCATAACTCTCATCTTCCACACTGCGCAAATCTACTTGCAGATCGTTTTGAAGTATTACTGTAGAGCGAGTGGAGCCAGCTGAGACTACCTCTTTGATTTTTGGATATTTGACAAAATGGCGAATTACTTCACTAAAATCTTTGGCTGTAGCAAGAATATCAAGATCTCCTACCGTCTCTTTTTTGCGGCGAAAACTACCTGCAACTTCTAAATGGGTCAGCTCTATTTGACGAAGGTATGCTAAGAGATCATCTACATACTCTTTAGCTTCACTCCATTTAAATCTATGCCCCGCTTTTTTAGCTAGTCGCACACCCCGCAAAATCTTCTCTACCAGAGTTGGACCAAAGCCCGGTAATTTCTCTATCTCCCCACTCTCAGCAGCTCTACGCAGATCCTCCATTGATTGGATATGAAGCTGCTCGTAGAGTGTTTTTATACGCTTTGGTCCTAAACCTTCAATAGAGAGCATCTCCACTAATGTTGGAGGGATCTCCTCTTTGAGCTGCTCTAATTTAGAAAATTTTCCCGTTTTGACAATCTCTTTAATGTAGAGACTAAGATCTGTTCCAATTCCAGGGAGTTTTGTCAAATCATAGCCGCTTTCTACTAGCTCTTCGAGAGGCTTTCCAATATTTTCTACTGTTCTTGCTGCATTGCGGTAGGCTCTCACTTTAAAAGGGTTTTCCCCTTTAATCTCCAACAGATCTGCATACTCATTAAAAATTTTTGCTATTTCACTATTTGTTATTGCCATCTTTTTCACCTCGATTTAAGATATGCTCCATATATCATCACTGCAATTCCACTTAGTAGCATTCCATACGCCCCACTTTGACTTAGCTCCATACATCCCACAGTAAAACTATTAAAAGCTGTTACCATGAGTCCCCAACCAAAGAGATAGAAGAGCTCACCACGCCTGCAAACCCTACATTTCATAATTTCCTCACTTTTTTGTAATATTATATATCCAAAGGAGTGAAATTGCAAAAAGCGAAACTTTTGCTGCTTGAAGACGATCTCAATCTGAGTGAAACTATTGCAGAATATTTAGAAGATGAAGGATTTGAGGTAGAACAGACGTTTACCTCTGATGAAGCTTTAGAAAAGGTATATGAGCATAACTACGATTTGCTCCTTTTAGATGTCATGGTACCTGGAATTGATGGCTTTACACTCTTAAAAAAGTTACGTCAAAAAAGTGATGCTCCTGCAATTTTTATTACATCTTTGGACAGCGTAGAAAATCTTGAAAAGGGGTATGAGAGTGGTTGTGATGATTATATTCGCAAACCCTTTGCTCTCAAAGAACTCAAACTCCGCATAGAAACACTGCTTAAACGCTCATTTGATACAAAAGAGGAGAAGATTCCAATAGATGAGAAGAGCTATTTTGATATTAAATCTAATCAACTCTTTGTCAATGAGACTCCAGTGAATCTCAATCAAAAAGAGATAAAACTTCTCAAACTCTTTCTTAAACATCCAAACGAACAGATTAGTCACGAAAAGATTTACGAGACTCTGTGGGAGTATGATGAAACTCCCAGCGATATGGCACTGCGTACATATATTAAAAATTTGCGCAAATATCTTGGAAAAGAAAAAATAGAGAGCATAAAACGGTATGGATACAAATTTAACAAGTGAAAAGAGCAGTTTAATCAAATTTCTTGCACTCTATATTTTTCTCACACTTATCATTTTAATACTTGCTTCTATGATGTACTACAAATTTGAAAAAGAGGTAATGCTCTACTCTCGCTTGCCAAAACTCCAAGAATACTCTAAAGATGTAATTCGAAGAATCCGCGCTATGCATGAAAGCCTGTTAGAAGATAACTACTATCCACGCTACTCTACATTTAAATCTGCAATCTATGATGCAGACCATGTAAAGATCTTTTCTCTCTTAGAAAATGAGCATATCGATTTTCAAAATTTTCTCTATAAAAATGGCTCTTATATTCACTTTATCAAAGAGCCAAGCCTCTATTATCTAGGGGCAAAGTATGTGATTATAGAGGTGAAAGATGATGAAATATGGCTTCATAAAGTTTATAAAAACATCGTACTTTTTGGAAGTCTTTTCTTACTCTTTATGGGATTAGTGGGATATTTCCTCGTTAAGCAGTTTCTCAAACCTATGAAAAACTCATTTATACTTCTCAATAATTTCATCAAAGACACTACACATGAGCTCAACACTCCTGTAAGTACAATTTTGACAAACATAGAGACAATTGATAAAAATGAACTTCCACCAAAGATCAACAAAAAACTTAACCGCATTGAGATAGCAGCTCGCACAATTTCAGTCATATATAAAGATCTTGTCTATCTGCTTCTTAAAGATAAATTTCCATCTACTCTAGAAAAGATAGATATCAATGCTCTTTTATCTCAGCGCATTGACTATTTTAAATCCATGGCAGAATCTAAAAAGATAAAAATCTCTTTTTCACAATCTCCTTGCTTTTTAGAAGCAGATAAACAAAAAATTACGCGCCTCATTGACAATCTCCTCTCCAATGCCATCAAGTACAATAAAATCGGTGGCACAATAAAAATAAAAACATTTTCTCGAGGTTTTTATATCGAAGATAGTGGTATTGGCATTCCAGAAGAAAAAATAGGAGAGATCTTTAAAAGATATAAAAGACTAAGTTCTAGTGAAGGAGGCTTTGGCATAGGTCTGCATATTGTCTTATCTATTGCAAATGAATTTGGACTCAAAATCAAAGTCGATTCCAAAGTTAATCAATATACAAGGATTACAATTACATGGTAAAAGTTATATTATGTCTATTTCTCTCTTTACAAATTGTTCTAAGCTCTGATTTTGATACTGCATGCCTCGCATGCCATGAGAAAAAAAATATCCCACTAAAACCGATATTTTTTGAGTATCTTCTCTATTACAGTAGCAAAAGCGCTATTCTCAAAGCCACAAAAGAGTATCTTCTCCATCCAACTCTTCAAAAAAGACTTTATAAAAAGGCTCCACCATACCAGCATAAAATTTCGCAAAAAAGGCTCGATAAACTTTTAGAAGAGTATTGGGAGCGCTATAAAGTCATTGGTAAAATCAAATAGTTCACAATCGGTTCACAATTATGCTTTATAATACTTTTACAATTTATAAAGGAGGCAAGATGAAAAGAATTGCAAGCATTATCTTTGCAGCACTTCTAGGAGCAAGCTTTATAAGCACAGCAGCATTTGCTAGTGCAGATAAAGGGCAAAAGATCTACCAAAAGAAACTCAAAAAGGTATGCGGGTTTAACGGTGCAAAATTTGCAGCGAAACATACCCAAGATGAGTGGGAAGAGATCAATGAGGCTGGAAAATTTGAAGATGAGATTCAAAAACTCTGCCCAAAATATAAAAAAGGGTATCTCAAACCTAGCCAACTCAAGCATATCTATGATTTTGCGTATGAATATGCAAGCGACAGTGGTAACGTACCTAGCTGTTAACCAAAACTAAAATAAAACTAAATCAAGGAGGAAAATATGAAAAAATTGGCAATTATAGGACTCGCAGCAGCAACTGCAATGACTCTCATGGCTTCTGATGGTGCAACACTTTACAAAAAGTGTGCAGGATGTCATGGTGCTCATGGTGAGAAAAAAGCTCTTGGCAAATCTGAAGTTATCAAAGGTTGGCCAAAAGAAAAAACTGTTGAAGCTCTCAAAGGCTACAAAGCTGGTACAAGAAATGTACACGGAATGGGCGCTTTGATGAAAGGTCAGGTTGCTACTCTTAGCGACGCTGATATTGAAGCTATCGCTGATTTCATCTCTAAGCAGTAATCACAGGGGCTCTTGCCCCTTTTATATAAATCTTTGTACCCACTGCACAATTTGCGGTGCACTTAATGCTCCTGAGATTCTATCCAACTCTTCACCATGTAAAAAAGCAATCATTGTAGGAATTCCTCTAATTCCATAATGTGCTGCAAGCTGTGGATACTCTTCAGTATTGAGCTTAGCAAACCAAGCTTTAAGTGGAAATTCTCTTGCAGCTGCTTCAAAATTTGGTGCCATCATACGGCAAGGTCCACACCAAGGAGCCCAAAAATCTACAATAACAGGAATATCATTTTTGGTAAGTATAGTCTCAAAATTTGTTGGATTCAATTCAATAGGATACGTATCAAGCAAATTATATCCACATTTACCACATTTAGCTTTGTTATAATGATCTTTTTTGGGTATTCTGTTAATTGCTAAACAGTTTGGACATACTACATTGATTGTCATGCAAACTCCTTTTTCTTTTGATTGTAGCAAACCAAATCATTTATAGGTGCAACTTTAGTCACTTTTGCTATAATGGAGATATGAAAAAGAGTATATTACTATTGCTTCCTTTAATTTTGTTTCTCATTGCATTTATGAGCAAAAAGCACGAAACAAAAAAGAGCATTGTCAATAAAAAGCATGAACTTTCCCACACAAAGCAGATCGATGTAAACTGCTCTCGTTGTTTTGAACAATATATCGAAGATGTAATCAATAACGGCTCAAACATTTTTAACTACCCAACAAGTCCCATGCCAGCACATACAGTCTCTCCAGAAGATGCAAAGAAAATTGCTGCATTTCTTACTACCCTCCAAGGATTTAAACCCTCACATCCTGAGTGGGTAATAGAAGGAAAATATCTCTTTTATGGCAACTGCGTTGGATGTCACAGTAATAGTGGAAAAGGAAAAAAAGGATATTTTCCTGATCTCACACGCAAACCCCTTGCAGGTATTGAGCTATTGCGAAGGAAACAATAATGCCTGAAAACTTCTCCATCGAAGAGGTATATAGAGTCTACAAGCCTTTAGAGTTTCCAACTACTCGTCTATGGAATGAAAAGAGGCGCAAAAAACGTAAAGCAGTAGAACAGTACAAAAAGAGAAAAAAGCGAAAGGCAAAGAAACATATTATTGATATTTATGTGTAGATTACCTATAATCATGATAGACATAACAGTATAAAGGATCCAAATGGGAAAAGTGCTTATTATTGGTGCTGGTGGAGTTGGAAGAGTTGTAGCGCATAAATGTGCTCTCAATCCTGACACCTTTCAGCATATTACACTCGCAAGCAGAACTTTATCAAAGTGTGAAGAGATCCGCAATGAAATTAAAGATAAATGGAACCGCGAAATAGATGTGGCGCGAGTTGATGCAGACAACGTTAATGAGCTCATAGATCTTATCCATCTTGTTAAACCCGATCTCGTTATTAATGTAGCTCTGCCCTATCAAGATCTCACAATCATGGAAGCTTGTATGGAGACCAAAGTAGACTATCTTGATACTGCAAACTATGAGCATCCAGATACTGCAAAATTTGAGTATAAGCAGCAGTGGGCTTTAGATGAACCATTTAAAGAGCGTGGTATTATGGGGCTTTTGGGGAGTGGATTTGATCCTGGTGTGACCAATGTATTTGTAGCTTATGCCCAAAAGCACTACTTTGATATTATTGAATATATCGATATACTCGACTGCAATGCTGGAGATCACGGCTACCCTTTTGCTACAAACTTCAATCCTGAAATCAATATCCGTGAGGTAAATTCCAAAGGAAGATATTGGGAAAATGGCAAATGGATAGAGACTGAGCCAATGGAAATAAAAATGGTGTGGAACTATCCAGAAATTGGTCCAAAAGATAGCTATCTGCTCTACCATGAAGAGGAAGAATCACTTGTTAAGCACATTAAAGGATTAAAACGTATCCGTTTTTGGATGACATTTAGTGAGAGTTATCTTACGCACCTAAGAGTCCTCGATAATGTAGGAATGACACGCATTGACCCTATTGAAGTAGATGGTTGCAAAGTAGTGCCACTACATGTCCTTAAAGCACTCCTGCCAGATCCTGCAAGCCTTGGTGCTCGCACAAAAGGCAAAACCAATATCGGTGTAGTGTGCGAAGGTATAAAAGATGGGAAACGCCGCAAAATCTATATATACAATATCTGTGACCACCAAGAGGCATACAAAGAGGTTTACAGCCAGTGTGTGAGTTACACTACAGGTGTTCCAGCAATGATTGGCGCAAAAATGATGTTAGAGCGCAAGTGGTATCAACCAGGTGTATGGAATATGGAGCAGTTTGATCCCGATCCATTTATGGAGGAGCTCAATCGTCAAGGACTTCCATGGCATGTTTTAGAAATGGAGCCCAATGAAACGAGAGAAGTAGAGTGAAAAAGTTACTGTTTCTTCCTATCATAGCATTGATAGCACAAGCTGGATTTATGGATACGTTAAACAATTTGGCAAAAGATTATACGAGCAATAAATCTATAACAAATAGCGCTAACGAAGAGCAAAGTGCCATCAAGCAAGCATTGAAAATCGGTGTAAAAAAAGCAGTTACAACACTTGGCAAAAAAGATGGTTTTTTGAAAAATCCTCTCGTAAAAATTGGAGTGCCCAAAAATTTGCAAATAGTAGCAAAGACACTTCGTAAAGTAGGCATGGGAAAATATGTAGATGAGTTTGAACTCTCTATGAATAGAGCTGCTGAAGAAGCAGTACCCGAGACTGCATCAATTTTAGTTGATACTATCAAAAATCTCAAAGTTCAAGAGGCAAAAAGATTAATTACAAGTAGCGACAATTACGCAATTACAAACTACTTTAAAACCCATGCAGGTAAAAAACTTGCTCAAAAAATTGCACCTATTATAAAAAAGCATATGGAAAACGAAAATGTCACAAAGTATTATGTGACTATGATGGAATACTACAATAAATATGCTAGCAATTTTACAAACAATGCATATGCCAAAACAGCCCTTGGAGCTTTAGGGATGAGTGCACCAGGTGAAGTTAAAGAAAAAGATCTCTCAAGCTATGTAACCAACCGTACACTTGAAGGACTCTACACAATGATAGCCCAGCAAGAAAAAAATATTCGCACTAATCCCCTTGCTCGTAGTACGAAACTTTTGCAAAAGGTGTTTGGTGATCAAAAATAGCAACATTGAAAAAGTACTTGATCAAATCCCTACACCTTGTTATGTGTGTGAAGAGGCCCTGCTTGAGAGAAATCTTCAAATACTTGATGATGTGCAAAAACGCGGTGGTGCCAAAATAATACTGGCTCTCAAAGGCTTTGCTATGTGGAGCACTTTTGAACTCGCAAAAAAGTATCTCTATGGTGCCACTGCAAGCGGACTTTGGGAAGCCAAACTAGCTTTTGAAGAGTTTGGCAAAGAGGTGCATACCTATTCCCCCGCATTTAAAGAGGATGAGATTGAGCTCATTGCAAAGATGAGTGATCACATCATTTTTAACTCCATTAACCAATTAAAGCGCTATAAAGAGATTGTCAAAAAAACGAATCCCCAAATCTCTATAGGTGTACGCGTCAATCCTGAATACTCAGCCGCCCCAGTAGATCTCTATAATCCTTGTGGTGCTTTTAGCCGACTTGGAATTATAAAAAGCGAATTTGTCTGGGATGACACCATAGAAGGGCTCCATTTCCATGCACTTTGTGAAGAGAGTGCAGAATCGCTCCAAGATGTTTTACAAGCTTTTGAAGAGAAGTTTGGTACATATATTCCTCACTGCAAATGGGTCAATTTTGGTGGAGGACACCATATTACTAAAGATGATTACAACAAAGAACTGCTCATAGCAATTATCAAAGATTTTAAAAAGCGTTATAACGTTGAAGTCTATTTAGAGCCTGGAGAAGCAGTAGGATGGCAAACAGGACCATTGGTTGCAAGTGTAGTTGACATTATTCACAATGGCATGGATATAGCAATTCTTGATACATCTGCAGAAGCCCACATGCCAGACGTTTTAGCTATGCCCTATCGTCCGCAAATACGCTATGCAGGAGAGCCAGGAAAGAAAAAATATACCTATCGTCTAGGAGGCAATAGCTGCCTTGCAGGAGATATAATTGGGGATTACAGTTTTGATGCACCTTTGCAGATTGGACAAAAAATTATTTTTGAGGATATGATTCACTATACTTTTGTCAAAAACACTACTTTCAACGGTATCAGACTTCCAAGCCTAGCAATTTTACGAAAAAATAATCAATTAGATATCATAAAAAGATTTGATTACTGCGACTATAAACATAGACTGTCATGAAGCCCATTCTCGTTTCCATTGCAGTTTTTTATATCCTCTTTTGTCTCTATCTTTATATCTTTCAAGATAAAATCATCTTCCGTACAGACTTGGCACCAAGGGAGATACCTCTAGATAAAGAGATTAAAGTAACGTTTCTTGATGGATTAGAGGTAGGAAGAGTTGAGAAGAATAGTCCTATTACAATATTTTATTTTGGAGGAAATGCCAATAATGCACTGGAGTTTTTACACCATTTTAAACATTTACCATACAATCTTGTAACTTTCAACTATCCTGGATATGGCAATTCTCAAGGAAAACCGTCACAAAAAGCAATCTTTTTAGCAGCTAAAAAAGTCTACAAACACTATAAATCATCAAAAAATATTCTTATTGGAAGAAGTCTTGGTACTGGTGTGGCAAGTTACCTCTCTATACAAAAAGATGTAATAGGTACTATCCTCATAACCCCTTTTCACTCCATCACACATTTAGCACAACTTCAATACCCTTGGTGCCCTATTCATCTTTTTTTACGGCATCCTTTTCCAAATTATAAATACCTCTCCCAAGCGAGGGTACCTGTATATGTAATCCTTGCCCAACATGACGATACCACGCCTCCTGTTACTTTTGCAAAACTCAAACCATATATCAAAAAACTTGTAAAAGTCGTGACAATCGAAGGTGCACAGCATGGAGATATTTTACAGTTTGAGCAGACAAAAAAAGCAATTGAAGAGTTCGTTACAGAATTGGCAAGGGAGAGCCCTTAGCCATTAGTACCGGGTAAAATGATAACTTCATCACCCTGCTCTTTTGCATTTACTTTGCTTACTGGAGTATAAATAAAGCTTTTGCTCTCTTCATCATATCCTTCAAGTTTGTAAGCTTTGCCATCAACAACTACAATCCAGTCAAAACCATTCTCTTCTTCGTCATTATATTTTGCATATACAAATCCAGAAAACTCCTTATTGCTTAGCTGCTGTGTAATCTCTCCATTTTGTGCTATAGAGATATCAAAAACTATTTTGCCATCTTCGTCAAAAGTAGCTTTTACACCTTCTGCACGTTTATATGCAAAACTTCCGTTTTCATCCACTCCATCAAGTTTCCAAACATTACCGCTTTTCGTTACAAAAACCCAATCATACTGTCCTTCACCATAATGTACAAACTCTCCAGCGACTTTTGCCTTCTTTCTTTGCAAAAGTTTTTGGCTAATCTCCTCTTCACGCTGCTGTCTTGCCTCTTCTATACGTTCTTGAATCTTTTGCACCATCTGTGGTTTAGCAAGTTCAGATATGTTAGTAATATTAAACTCTTTAAAGAGATTCTCTTTCTTGTAAAATTTTATAGCTTTTCTCACTTCATGCATCATATTGCTCACCTCATTAGGCCATTGGTCTTCATCAGCTTTTGCCTCTTTAACAAGCTCTACTAAATTAAAACCTTTATGCATACTCATATTTTCATCATTCTCAGATTCATGGGAAAAATTTTGACCCCAATTTTCTTGATGCTCTTTTGCATCTTCTTTTTCTTCATTGTAATGTGCCATAGCATTGCTCTTAGCATGCTCATATAAGCCTTTAGCTTTATCTTCCATATCTTCATCTTCATGAGCAGCATTAGAGCTAGAAAAACTAAACGAACTCATATAGTCATCAACTTTTGTTTCATGAATAGAATTATGCTCTTTTTCACCTTTATCTTCATCACCTTGTACCATAGCGCTACTAGTAGATTGCTCATACAAATCTTTAGCTTCATCTTCCATATCTTCATCTTCATGAGCTAAACCAGGATGAGGCGGCTTTTGCGAACTTTGGCTCGCGCTCGAAGAAGAGAATTGACCTTTTTGAGAATGCTCCATCATTCCTACATGCTCTTGAGCTTCACTCATTCCCATCCAACTACCACCAAATCTCTCAATACTGTCAGCCTGGGCAAATGTAATCAATGAAGAAACTACAAGACTGATATATAATCCTTTTTTCATCTTTTATCCTTTTTTTGAAATTTGATATTGAAATTATTGCGTAAAAGGTGTTAGCCAGGAGTTATATATCTGTTAGGTCAAAGTTACTTAAAAACGTTGACCAAAACCGATACTCAAAAGTGAATCAAGAGCCTTTTCATTGATTCCCTTAGTAAATGTAGTATAAAGATAGTAGCCTTTATAAAGTCTTCGCTCCAATTTCAAATAGAGACTATTGCTATATGCTCCAAATTTACTTTTCGTATACAGATAAGCAAAATCTATACTATATTTTCCATTATACATTTCGATACCTGCATAGGTACTATAAGGATTTTGCAATCTGTGTGAAGAGATTTTATCTCGTGTATATGTATAATAACCGCCAACAAAAAGCTTATATCCAAGATAGTAGTATTCACTAGAGATATAGATATCATAATCAAAAAAATTACCCTCTTGATTATAAAGAGGCAGGTCCACGCCTACTCCAACATAAAGATCCCACATAGGTGTAGGTGTAAAACGGTATTCAAGTTTTATATTCGTATCAGAAAAACCAGAAGCAGATGCATTATCAAAATAGAGCGCTGTTATTGAAACATCAAACCTCCCTTTATAAAGAGTAAGATAAAAAAGATAGTCATGTTCACTAAAATCTATTACATCTTTATCTTTTGCATAAATATACTCTACATACCATTCATACTGTTTTGGCTTTATGAGTCTTTCTATACTACATCCATACTCGTCAACTATATCACTAAATGGTGTATGCGGACATCTATCTAATCTATCTGGGACACCATCAAGATCCTCATCATGATACTCATTTGCAAAAAGTGTAGTTAGTATGAAAAAAAGAAAAAGCAGTTTTTTCATCGTTTTCCTCTATGAATAGGTGTATTAATAATATGCTGTAAATTGATAAGTTGAGAAGATTGTAGATCGATATTGAGCTGATATATCTTACGTTTCAGTTCGTTCATAAGCTCTCTTCGCTTTGAAAGAGGGGCTTGCATAATCTTTTCAATCTCTGCATCTATATCAAATCTTTTGGATATATTAGCCTCTTTTGTACTATTAACATCATAAGAAAGCAGAGATACTGAAAATAGAATCGTCAATAACAACTTTTTCATCATACACTTTTATATTCTTTTTTAGGTAACTCTATTGTTAATATATGTAACTGCCTTTTGCATAAGCGCAATATGGTAATTTTCTTGATTGTTGATAAAATCAAAAAATCGACTTAGCTCCTCATCTTTGATAGCGCTGCTCAGTGCCTTGCACTGCTCTTTTGCCGCAAGTTCCTCTTCTATACCATCTTGCAAAAACTGCTTGAGATCACTAAAGCGATATACATCTTTCATCACTGCTCTAGGTACTCCTAAAATTCCCAGTTTTGCAGCAATCACACAAAATGTTTTCAAATGGTACATTGATTCATATATCAAATCTTCAAAAATCAGGGCAAGCTCTTTGTGGTTCGTATGGATCTGTGAGTAAGTATAGGTTATGATGAGTTCATACTCTTTATATATCTCCTCAAAAAGAAACTGCACCAATGCCGACAAACTTTCTCCATCAAGATTTTTGTAGCTTAAATGTCTTTTGAAACTGTGAATCTCGATTGGATCTTGTTTGAGCATTCTTTGCAATATAAAAAGCATATAGCTTTCATCACTTTTGATTCTCTCAAACAAAGCTATATTACCATACTCATTTTGTATGGATTCTAGATCTTTGATGAGTTCTTGAAAAAGTTCTGTAGAGTTTTCAAAGCCAAGTTCTATATGCTCTCTATCCCAGTCAAAATCCTCACCATTTTCTACAATCTCTTGTGCTAGCCATTTGAGATGGCGATACTCTATATTTGCAAAATCAAGCAATGTATCAAACCACTCTCCCTTTGGAAGGCTAAAACCTCCAAACAAGATTTTTAACCACAACACATGTTTTTTTCTAAATAGCTCACTCACTTCATTTCTCCTTCAGGTACAGGGCAACTGAGAGTCACATACTCAATATGCTCTTTCTCTTCGCCTCTTTTTCTTGCTTCATAGTCTTTGACTGCAGCCATAAAAGCACGTGCTACCACTTCACCACATGCTGCATCATCTGGGGGATTATCTTTAATCTTTTCAAATACATTTTCAGTAAAATCGATACCACTTTGAAGCGTTTTCCCTTTATACTCTTCGCTAAAGAGAGCTCCACTTACAAGTGTCGTCCCACAGCCATTGGTTTGCCACTTGATATCAGTAATGATCTGACTAACAGGATCTATTTTTAGATAGATTACAACCATCTCTCCAGTTTGGCTATTTTTCCCATACCCTTTTGCATCAAACTCTTTCATCTCACCATAATTTGTAGGATTTAACATCAATTCTAAATATTTTGGATCAATGGGGATATTTGTTTGCTCCATAATGCTCCTTTTGTTACAATTGAGATAATTATACCCAAAGGAGTAAAGTGAAAAAAGAGAAACTCTTGCGAGTAAAATATATTCGAGAACTCGAGCGCTTTGTTAATCGTATAGTAGACTTTTTCAATAAAAATGAACCAACAAAAAATGAAATTACGCTTTTTATCGATAAAATCTTCAAGCCTCTTGAATCGATTGAGAAGACCTATCTTAGTAGCGAATACCTCAAAGCCTTGGAAAAGTTTGTAGAGAAAAATGCAAATATCGCAAAGAGTGAAAAAACTCCCGAGGAGCTTAAAGAAGATGTTTTAAAAGAGGCAAATTTGCTAAGAAAACTCAAACGAAAAAAGAGTTTCAACAAAGAAAAGCATAAAAAAGATTGGCAAGAGGCATAAGCCTCTTAGAAGATTGAGAGAAGTACCCCCGCAGCCACCGCTGAACCAATAACTCCAGCCACATTTGGACCCATTGCATGCATCAAAAGAACATTTGTTGGATCACTTTCCATTCCAACTCTATTTGCAACACGTGCAGCCATTGGCACAGCACTCACGCCTGCAGCACCAATAAGTGGATTGATTGGCTCTTTTGACATTTTGTTCATGATTTTACCCATAATAACCCCTGCAGCAGTACCAATAGAGAATGCTACAAGACCAAGAAGTAATATACCAAGGGTTTCAGGAACCAAAAAGTATTCTGCAGCTAGCTTACTACCTACAGCGAGTCCCAAAAAGATAGCAACAATATTGATAAGTTCATTTTGCAATGTTTTTGAGAGTCTCTCAACTACACCAGACTCTCGCACAAAGTTTCCAAAAGTAAGAGCACCAATAAGTGGAGAAGACTCTGGCAAGATTAAAATAGTAAGTACAAGCACTGTAAGTGGAAACATCATCTTCTCTAGTTTACTCACTTGCCTTCTTGTAGTCATCCTAATTTTCCGCTCTTCTTCACTTGTAAGAGCTCTCATAATTGGTGGCTGGATGACTGGCACCAACGCCATGTAGCTATATGCTGCAACGGCCATTGCACCAAGAAGATCTGGAGCTAACTTACTTGCTATGAAGATGGTAGTAGGACCATCAGCTCCACCAATAATTGAAATTGCCGCTGCATCTTGCATACTAAAATCAAATATACCAAACTGGCTCAGTGCCACTGCACCCACAAGCGTTCCAAAGATTCCAAACTGTGCAGCTGCACCTAAAAGTGCAGTTTTAGGATTGGCAAGGAGTGGCCCAAAATCGGTCATTGCTCCAACACCCATGAAGATGAGGATCGGAAAGAGCTCATTGGCAATTCCTGCTTTAAAAAGCTCTCCTATAAATCCACCATCACCAATAATGTTAGCAAGAGGAATATTTGCCAAAAGACCACCAAAACCAATAGGAATGAGAAGTAAAGGCTCAAACCCTTTAGCAATTGCCAAATAGAAAAGTACAAAACAGATGGCTATCATAATGATACGGCCGAAACTTTGCTGAAATTTGCTTATCTCATCACCCTTGGCGTTTTTCACACCCTCTTTTGGGCTTAAAAATGCATAGATCCCTGTCTGTTTATAGAAATTGAGAAGCAAAGAGCCAAAGCTCTTATTTTCTGTTTGCACCTCTTTATGTGTCTCATTCGATGCCATATGATTGACTGTCGCTAAGACACCTAATGGAATGAGAAAGAAAGAGAGTGCCAGAAAAAAGGTAAGTAATCTTTTTTTCATAGCCCTACTCCATTGTAGCCAACACTTGGCCTTCTTCGACAGTGTCATTTACTTTTACAGCAATGTGCGCTATCACACCATCTTGAGGCGCTGGAATATCGATCTCCATCTTCATAGACTCTAAAATCATAATCTTATCACCAGCTTTTACTTTATCACCTGGATTGACAAGAATTTTCCATACATTTCCAGGAACCGCAGATTTGATCTCAACCATTCCACCAGCAGCTTCGCCCTTACTTGCCTGCTCTTCTACAATCTCAACCTCTTTTTTTGCTTCAGCCTCAGGTTTTACCTCTACATTACCTTCAGCAATCTCTACTACAAACTTCTCACCATCAACAATTACCGTATAGATTCCGCTTGTTTTACCCACTTTCTCTTCCTCCATTTCACTAATTTTTCTCACCATCAACGGACTCTCACCTTTTAAGAATGCAATTCCTTTATCACCGCATGCAGCTGCAATGAAGATATTCTCTTCAGTAGTTTCAATATTTTCATCTTCTAGTTTTTTCTTCCAATACGCAATAGATTTTGTCTCATCACGATCTGCAATATCAAGTGGATTTTCTGTAGTTGGTTTAAGACCTAACTGCTCGCTTGCTAATTTCACAACCTCTGGATCTGGTGCAACTGGAGTCTTCCCAAAATATCCTAATACCATGCGACCATATCCCGGAGCAATCTTTTTCCATGGTCCAAACATCACATTATTAAATGCTTGCTGCCAGTAAAATTGGCTCACAGGCGTCACACTCGTTCCAAATCCACCTTTTTCAACTACTTCTCGCATCGCTTTGATTACCTCTGGATACTTATGCAAGATTTTATTGTCTCGCATCATCTGTGTATTGGCTGTAAGGGCACCGCCTGGCATAGGAGAGAATGGAATAAGCGGGCTTACCTGCGTAGCTTCAGGTGGAATAAAGTAATCAGCAAGGCACTCTTTTAAAGTCTCTTCATAATCAAGTACTTTTTCCATATCAAGGCCACCAAGGTCGTATGGCTTGCCTTTAACAGCATGGAGCATCGTAATAATATCAGGCTGACTCGTACCACCACTCACCGGTGCAGCTGCCAAGTCGATACCATCAACACCAGCTTCAAGTGCTGCTAAATAACATGCTACACTCACTCCCGCAGTCTCATGGGTATGAAGGCGTATATGCACATCATCACCTAAAAGCTTACGTGCCATTTTGATAGTCTGATACACCTTTTCAGGACTACTTGTCCCGCTTGCATCCTTAAATGCGAGACTATCAAATTCAATGCCTCTATCTAAAATCTCTCGCAATTTCTTTTCATAAAATTCTGGTGTATGTGCACCACTGCAGCCTGGAGGAAGATCCATAATAGTAATAACCGCTTCATGCTTCATTCCATACTTTTTGATGCATTGTGCAGAGTATTCGAGATTGTCCACATCATTGAGTGCATCAAAGTTTCTTACAGTTGTGGTCCCATGCTTTGCAAACATCTTTGCAAAAAGATCAATAAGCTCTCGACTTCCAGTATCGAGCATCACTGTATTGATACCACGTGCTAAAATTTGCAAATTTGCTTCAGGGCCAACTTTTTCTCTAAATGCATCCATCATATCAAATGCATTTTCGCGTAGATAGAAAAAGAGACTTTGAAATCGTGCTCCTCCGCCAAATTCAAAATGGGTAATACCCACCTCTTTTGCCGCATCGAGTGCTGGCAAGAAATCTTTCATCAACACCCGTCCACCAAAGACAGATTGAAAGCCGTCTCTGAAAGTGGTATCCATTACATCAATATACTTTTTCTTTTGTGCCATGTTCCCCTCTTTTTATGAGTTTTTCATATGATGCAAAGCAGCAGTTATGGCAGCTACTTTTTTGAGTTTTTCCCGTTTTGAAGTAGTTTTTTCCTCCGGTTTTTGAAAGCTCTCAGGAAAGTACTTTAGCAGTAGCTTATGTTGCCAATTTAGTACCCAAACCATCATTATCAAAAATAGATACACAACCCCCATACCCAGGATCATATACTTTACAGCCTCAAGTATCATAGCTACTCCATATAATTTGGATTTGAATAATTTTATTACAATGAAGCTTACAAAAGCTTATAATTATAATATGGATCCCTTTTTCATTTGCTTTTGTTACAATTCTTGTACAATTTTAAAGAACCAAAGGAGTGAGAGTGGATAAAGAACAAGCTATGAAAGAGTTTAAGGCATATGAGAAGATGCGTCTTGAAATGTATGATTTTTTAGAGCAATTTATTCCAAAAGATGAAAATGGTCAGCTTGATTTTTCACAAGCAAAGTCTATTCCCGCAAAAGAGGTGTTTGACAGATGGTTTGCCCTCGATTACCAAGCAAGAAAAATTCGG
The DNA here is from genome assembly GCF_027946175.1 of Nitratiruptor tergarcus DSM 16512. Lineage (NCBI taxonomy): Bacteria > Pseudomonadati > Campylobacterota > Epsilonproteobacteria > Nautiliales > Nitratiruptoraceae > Nitratiruptor > Nitratiruptor tergarcus. The sequence continues at coordinate 287,347 of NZ_AP026671.1, read as the reverse complement.
GGAATTGCTATAAACTGTCTAGGACTAAAGGGTGAGTAGTTTTGACAAAAGAGCTCAAGAGTGGGACAAAAATGATAGACGTGTTCAGACAGCCAAAAAGGTAGCTAATGCTGTAAAATCTTGTATCAATGAAAAGAATCTCAAAATCCTTGATTTTGGCTGCGGAACAGGGTTAGTGAGCTATGAATTAACTAATATTGCCCACTCAATAACTGGTATCGATACCTCACCAAAAATGGTAGAGATGTTCAACGCAAAATCTACAACCCCTGCTATCAAAGCATTTTGCAAAGATATTGATGAAATTGAAGAAAAATTCGATCTTATCGTGAGCTCTATGACTTTCCATCATATTAAAGATATCGATGCAATAATAGAGAAACTCCGCACAAAAATACAACCAGGCGGCGTAATATGTGTAGCAGATCTTGTCAAAGAGGATGGTTCATTTCATAATGATAATAGCGGAGTACACCATTTTGGTTTTGATATTGAAGAGCTTACAAAAAAATTTGAGCATAAAGGCTTTAAAAAAATTTGTCAAAAAATAGTCTACACCATCCAAAAACACAAAGCTTTCGATGTTTTTCTACTTTGCATGCAAAAAGGATAATAGCCTTTTTGCATCCTTTACAGCATCTCCTCCAAAATCATTGTTGAAGTAGGCAAATACATCACTGTTTGTTTGCAAAAACCCTTCAATCCTGTTTGCCCACTCTAAAAGTGTTTCATCATCATAGGAGCCTACATATCTCCCGTTGGTTCCATGAAACCTTATGTAGACAAAATCTGCTGTTTTTTGCATTGGTGTACTCTTTTTGCCAAAATCGTGGATACAAAATGCAACATCGTATCTACGAAGCAGCTCGTAAATATCCTCTTCATACCAACTATTGTGGCGAAACTCGATTGCATAGCGATAGGAAGGTGGCAATATATGCAAAAAAGAGGCCAGGAGATCTAAATCTTTATGTAAAGAGGGAGGTAACTGAAAGAGTATTACTCCAAGATGAGGTTTCAAAGGTTTGATAAGATGTAAAAAGCGATAGATCTCATCTTTAGCGTCTTTGAGCTTTTTATAATGGGTTATGCCTCTATAGGCTTTGAGACTATAGAAGAATCCCTCTTTTGCCTCTTGCAGCCAGTGCTCAATTGTCTTAGCTTTTAGAAGATGGTAAAAAGTAGCATTCATCTCCACTGTATTAAAGTGCTCCATATAGTAGCGAAGATACTCTTTTTTTGGCAGATCTTGGGGATAGAAGATCCCTCTCCAATGTTCATAATAAAATCCGCTAGTGCCAATATAGGCTTTAGCGCTCATATATTCCCATCAAAACCGCTTCATCAATAATATATGGTTTTATGAGTTCAAGTAGCTCCTGCTTTGTAAGTCCTGGTTGCACACCTAATACTTTTGAAAGTGCATAGGCTTTGATAAAATAGCGGTGCGCTCCATTTGGAGGGCAAGGTCCTCCATATCCTATTTTTCCAAAATCGTTACGCCCCTGTTTGATTCCATATTCAAGCTCTGGATAGTTTGGTACTCCTTCAGGCAGTCCTTGGAGATTTGTTGGGATATCATAAATCACCCAGTGCACAAACACACCCATTGGTGCATCCGGATCATCCATAATAATAGCTATACTTTTAGCCTCAGATGGCACATTTTGAAAAATAAGAGGAATAGAGATATCCTCTCCATCACATGTATATTTCACAGGGATGAGTTTCCCGTTTTCAAATGCTGGCGAGAGAAGTTGCATTGCATGCTCCTTTGTTGAGCTATAAAGTGTAAGAAGAAGAGTCAAGATTAAAGCTACAACCTTCATAATGCATCCATTTTATGACACATACTCTAAAATCTCTCTTAAATCCTTCTTCTCTATAACCACATTAGCCTCTTTTTTGAGGATATCTTTTGCACAAAAGGCAATTTTTGTTTTTGCATATGTAAACATACTCCGATCGTTTGCACCATCACCAGCAACTGCTGTGTTTTCTTGGGAGACTCCTAAAAGTTTTTGCAATCTTTGGAGCATATCACCTTTGCTAAAATCAAACATCATATCTCCACCAACCAAACCGGTAAGACGCCCATTTTTGGCATGTAAAATATTGCTAAAATCTGCATCAAGTCCTAAAACATCTTTTGCATGATTTGTAGCATTGCGAAATCCCCCACTAAATACCACCACTTTGTAGCCAAGTTTTTTAAGCTCTTCTATTGTCTCCTTGGCTCCTGGCATAAAGGGGAGATTGTGACATATCTCATTCACCTTTTTCTCTTCCAATCCTTCAAGAAGTTTAACGCGAGTTATAAGACTCTCAAAAAAATCGAGCTCCCCTCGCATTGCCATCTCTGTGATCTCAGCTACTTTTTCCTTTAGCCCTAAAGCTCCAGCCAAAAAATCTATTGTCTCACCATCCATCAATGTAGAGTCAAAATCAAAAACAAAGAGCTTCATTCTTCTCCTTTTTTACCGAAGTTTAACCAACTTTTCATTAAAATTAGGCAAAAAGGCACAGGATGTTTGAAGAGCTTATTGAAAAACTGCGCAGCGGAACATACATCACTTTAGAGACAACTCCAGGCCATTTACCTACAATCAACAATATCCTCTCAAAACTGGATGAGTTTGCTCTTTATAAGAAGGTAGATGCTTTTACCACTACCGATAATCCATTGGCAAAGCTGAAATATAATGCTATTCTTGCTGCTATTAAACTACAACAACGTTTCAACAAGCCTGTTATTGCCACTATGAGTATGCGCGATCGCAATAAAATCGCACTGCAATCAGATCTTCTAGGAGCTAACGATTTTGATATTAGAGCGATTTTGGCTCTTACAGGAGACCCGGCAAAAATAAGCGATCAGCCAAATACTAAAGGGTGCTTTGAAGGTGATAGTACACTTCTTTTGGATATCATTCGCTTTTTCAATGCTGGTATCGATTATGCTGGTAAAGAGTTTAAAATCAAACCAAAGCGTATCTACCCCTTTGCTGTAAGTAACGCCTATGCCAAGAATCCCAATACACTCTTGAAAAAATTCAAAAAGAAAATAGAGCATGGTGCAGTTGGAGTAATCACACAACCAGTTTTCGATATAGAAAATCTCAAAAACCTTTTAACACTTTTTGAAGAGGCTAGAAACAACTTTGAAAACGAAAGAGCTAAATCAGAGCTTATTGTAGGATTTTTCCCCATCACACGACTCAAAACTGCACAATTTCTTGCATCTCACGTTCCTGGTATCAATGTACCTAGAAGCTGGATCGATGAACTCTACAAAGCACATAAAGATGGAGAAGAGAAAGAGTATGAAGTAGGATTTGCTCTGAGCAAAGAGCTCTTTACCAATATAATGGCTCTCCATCCCAAAGTACATATCATGACTGCAAACAGGTTCGATTTGGCTCATGCGATACTTTCTTAGCCTCTTATTTGTAATCCCTCTTTGGGCAATTAATCTCGATCTTGACTATAAAAATATCAACGAGTGGATTAGTGAAAAATTACGCCTCCTTGATATTTATATGAGTGATTCCAATGAAAGTGTCAAGCAAAATTTTTCAATACGCTCTTCTATCGATACAATTATTGAGACCAAACAGACACCGCAGTTTAAATTTAATATACGCGCCAATCTTGAATTCCCCCGTACACAAAAGCGTCTCCATCTCTTTATTCAAGATTTTAAAAAACAAAATTCTGTAGATGAAGTGAGTGGACAAAATATTGAAGACTCTATTCGTAATACCTCTTTTCTTTTTGGTCTGCAATATATGAGCAAAGGTAATATACGCTATCGAGCTGGAATTCGCTTCCATAAAATCACACCCGATCCCTTCATTGCATTGGGCTGGGAGCGTACCCACTATTTCAAACATGCTTGGATCTACTATGGTGACGAATTGCGCTACTTTCTCCACCGACATATAGACAACAAGTTATTCGCAAACTTTCAATACAAACTCAACAATTATAAACTTTTCTCTTTCGAAAACAGCTATCGCTACGAAGAGCGTCCTTTTGGGGAGCATCAAGTAACACACGCTCTTAAAATATACCACTCTTTTGGAGAGAGGAGCCTTTTGATACCAAGAGCTGAATGTTTTTTTTATGCAAACAATGAAGAGAGTTACAAAATCAACTACTATTACTTAGGATTCGATTTTCAAGACACCTTCTATCGCAAATGGCTCTTTTATCAAATTGGACCTGCTATTTTATGGCGCAGAGATAATAGCTTTGATCCAAGCTGGAGAGTGACATTTAAGATCGGGATTACATTCGAGAAAAACTAAACTCATCTCTTTCATAGCGTAAAAACTCTAAAGAGCAGCCAAATGAAGGAAGATTAATATATTTTTGCTTTCCGAAAGTAAAAATTTTTCGCTGATGAAAATGGCCTTCTATGACAATATCTACATCATAGTGCTGCAAACGCTGCAATGCAATATTTTCAAAATCTGCTATCTCTTTGCAAAGATTTTTACCCCCGTTATACTTTTGGATCTTTTTACTTATCCATCCTTTGATATCCATGAGATTTAAAGTAGTAATTATTGCATCTTTATGAAGCAAATCAATATAGAACTTATATAAACCGCCTATGTATATATCCCCATGAGCAAGTGCCACACTCTTTTGCCCCACTTGGCACATTACTGGCTGATTGTAGCGGCTAAAAACTTGCATTTGAGGGAAAAGATCGTGTAATAAAAAATCGTGGTTTCCTTCAAGATAGAAGCATTGCGTTTTTTGTGAAAGCTTTTGCAGCAGATCGATAGCTTTTTTGTTGCTCTGTTTGGTAAAGGTAACTTTTCCTACAAGAAGGTCAAAAATATCTCCCATAAAAAAGATTTGTGGAGCATCTACCCATTCTAAAAATCCTAATAACTCTTCACGCAACCCTGGATGATAGTGGGCATCAGAGATAAAAATCGCCCCTTCTTTAAGGGATAGCGGCGATTTTTGGCATTGCAATTGATGCATCAAGTCCCATCATTAAATTGGCATTGGCAACAGCTTGTGAACTTGCTCCACGTAAAAGATTATCAATAGCACTGCTAATAAAAAGGGTATTTCCATGCTTTTGCGCATAAATATCACAAAAGTGCGTCCCAGCAACAGATTTGACATCTACAGGCTCTCTTTTAATACGTATGAACTCCTCATTTGCATAGAAATCTTCCAAAACTTCCAGTGGATCGATATCTGTTTGAAGCTGAGCATAGATACTTACAAGCATTCCACGTGTAAGAGGTAGCAGATGGGGAACAAAATTGATATGGTAGATCTCTTTGCCAAGCAATTCCAACTTCTCTTTTATCTCAATTGCGTGGCGATGCTTGAGAGGATTGTAGGCAAAAATATTCTCATTTATGCTTACATAGTGTGTCTTTTGGCTGCATTTTTTTCCTGCCCCACTCACACCACTTTTTGCATCAATTATTAGAGAATGTCTGCTCTCGATATAAGGTAAAAATGGTATGAGAGCCAAAAGTGTAGCTGTAGGATAACAGCCAGGATTTGCTATAAGGCGCGCTTTTTGGATCTCATCTTTGTAAATCTCAACAAGACCATACACAGCCTCTTTAAGATGCTCATTATCGCTATGGCGCGTATAAAAGGCCTCATAGTTTTCTAAGCGCAATCTGTAATCAGCGGAGAGATCAACTACTTTTACACCAAGATCTAAAAGAGGTTTAGCCACTTCCATTGCATTTTTGTGAGGAAGAGCTAAAAATGCAAGATCACATGTATCAGCAATCTCTTTTACATCTGTTTTTTTGAGTTTATAAGAAAAAACACCTTTTAGTGCTGGATAGAGATCACTTATCTCTTCACCCCCTTGGCTACTAGAGAGATATGCAAGATTAAAATGGGGGTGATCTAGTAATATCTTTATTAGCTCAACCCCTGTATATCCTCCAGCACCCACTACTGCTACATTATACTGCACACTCAATCCCTAAACTCTATTGGTTTATAAAAAACTTCAAGCACTTCAAAATCGATCTCACCTTTTGGCAGTTTCACAGTAATCTCATCACCCTCCTCTTTACCAAGAAGTTGCCTTGCAAGAGGAGTATTGTATGAGATGAGACCATGCTCTGGATCGCTCTCAGTAGATCCCACTATTGTATACTCTATCTCTTCATCCTCTTCGATATCTAAGAGCTTCACAGTAGATCCAAATCCAACTTTTGTATGAGGAAGCTTGCTTGGATCGATCACTTGGGCTCTAGCAAGCAAGTCTGAGAGCTCAGTGAGTCTTGCATCTATAAAAGCTAAGCGCTCTTTTGCTGCATGATACTCAGCATTCTCTCTTAAATCTCCATGCTCTTTTGCTCTTTCTATCTCTTCTACCACGCGTGGTCTCTCTTCTTTGAGTGCCTCAAACTCTTTTTGCAGTTTTTTATACCCATGCTCTGTCATAGGCTCTTTATTTTCCATGCGCAAGTCCCTTTTTTGCTATAATTATACCAACTTTTAGGAGCCTTTATGAAAATAGCTATAAGCGCCTTTGAAAAGTCTGCAAATCTGCATTTACGCTATCTTTTGCCTCATTTAAAGTATAAACCTATCGGGATCTTTGACAAAAGCCTTGGGGATCCTCTTGTAGATTTGCAAGAGTTAGCAGTCATGGGCTTTGTAGATGCAGCAAAAAAACTTCCCTTCTTTTTACAGCTTAAAAAAGAGATGGTCAAATTAGCCAAAGAAGCAGATAAAGTACTCCTCATAGATGCAAGTGGATTTAATCTTCCTTTAGCAAAAGCTATTAAAAAAGAGTATCCAAACAAAGAGATTATCTACTATATTCTTCCCCAAGCCTGGGCTTGGAGAAGGGGTAGAATTAAAACAATCGAAAAGTATGTTGACAAAGCCCTCTCCATTCTTCCTTTTGAAAAGAAGTACTATAGCCCAAACTACAATATTAAATATGTAGGGCATCCCCTTTTAGATGAGATAAAAACTTTCAAAGAGACTCCTACAAAGAGTGACAAAGTAGTTTTTATGCCTGGTAGCAGAAGAGCAGAGATCCAATCTCTCATGCCAATTTTCAAAGAGGTAAGAAAAGCCATCGATAAAGAGGCGCTGCTCGTTATACCACAAAACTTTGATCTTACTATCTATGGGGATATAAGTGATTTTACTGTTACTCACGATGCGCATAAGGCGCTCTATGAAGCAGAGTTTGGTTTTATTTGCAGCGGTACTGCAACACTCGAAGCATCTTTGATTGGCACGCCTCTTGCACTTTGCTACATTGCTAAACCACTTGATTATTTTCTTGCCAAGCAGTTTGCAAAAATTGATCGCGCGGGACTTGCAAACATCATGCTTGGAGATATGCATCCAGAATTTTTACAAGAGAGTGTTACCAAAGAAAATCTCTTACAAGCTTATAAAAACGCCAACCCAAAAGAGTTTTTGCAAAAATCCAAAAAACTGAGACAATACCTTGCTCATGGCAGTGCAGCAGAAGCTGCAAGGGAGATCAATGCATAGCTTCGAGGCAGTTTTCTTTGTTTATCTCTTTATTTTTATTGGATTTATTGCCAAGAAGTTCTTTCAGCAAAAAATAGATGAAAAGAGTCTTGTAATACTCTCAGTCTATATTTTCCAACCATTTTTGACATTTTGGGGGCTGCTCAAAAAAGATTTTGATTTTAATCTTGCAATTGCTCCTTTTATTTTCTTTGGCTTGAGTCTTACTATTATCGCTATCAACTATTTTTTGGCAAAAATACTCTTTGCAGATAATAAAGAGCAATCCATCTTCATCGTCTCCTCTGTCATAGGCAATACTGGTAATTTAGGAGTACCTTTAGGTATTGCTCTTTTTGGTGAAATGAGCCTTCCTTATACCACGATTGTTAATCTTGCCAATGTTTTTATGGTTTATAGCTTTGGAGCCTATTTCTATTCGAGGGGTAGCTTTGATGTGAAAAAATCACTCCTCAATACCATCAAACTTCCTATTTTATGGTTTGCTCTCCTTGCTATATTGCTCAATCTCCAAGGCTTTCGCCCTTCAAAAAATTTTGACATGTTTTTGCAAATGGGAGCTTACACTGCTATTGTGATTCAACTTCTTATTTTTGGTTTCTATCTAGCTAAAATCTCTTTACGTATTTTAGATAAAAGACTCACCATAGCTGTTACAGTGATGAAATTTGCTGTATTACCTTTCGTAAGTTTTGTTTTCTTGTCATTTATAGATCTTGAACCTCTTACAAAGAAGATCATTTTTATGGAAATAATGATGCCTCTAGCAGTAGCAAATGTCAATCTTGCAGCGCTTTACCACTGCAAAGAGCTTGTTGTTACCGCTCTTATATTTATTACTACTGTGCTTTTTGTTCCACTTCTACCTCTGTATATCAAAATTATTGAAAGGATGGGATGAGAAGAATTTTAATCACTAATGATGATGGATTTGAGTCATTAGGACTGCAAGCTCTTATTGAAGCAGTAAAAGATCTTGGTGAAATTTTAGTAGTAGTGCCAGCAAGTGAAAAGAGTGCTTGTGGCCATAGTCTTACTCTTACAAAACCTCTTCGCTTTGTTGAGCTTGCTGATAATTTTTATAAGCTCGAAGATGGTACTCCAAGTGATTGCGTCTATTTAGCTCTCCATGCTCTCTATCCTGATGGCATAAAGCCAGATCTTATCCTGAGCGGCATCAATAGAGGTGCCAATATGGGAGAAGATATTACCTATTCTGGCACTGTAGCAGGTGCTATGGAAGCAGCCCTCTATGATATTCCAGCTGTAGCTCTTAGCCAAGTATGCAATAGCAATTGCGAAGAGACAGAGATAAAAATAGGTTATGACAATGCTAAAAAAGTAGCGAGAGAAATCGCTCAAAAGATCTTGCATGAGGGTTTTCCTTTGGAACGCAGAAAACTACTCAATATCAATATCCCACCAGTAAAAAATATAAAAGGGTATAAGATTACAAAAGCTGGATATAGACTCTATGCAAACGAAGCACACCTTCACAGAAACCCAAGAGGATTAGAGTACTGGTGGTTAGGACTCCATCCACTTGAGTGGGAAAGAAGCGAAGCAAGAGATTGCGATTTTGAAGCAGTGTATGAGGGTTATGTCTCTATCACTCCCATCAAAGCAGACTTAACAGCATATGAAGAGTTAAATAAACTAAAGAACTGGCTATGAGATTTGATAGATGCCGTATACTTTTTGGAAACGATTTTGAAAAACTCCAAAAAGCAAAAATTTTAATTTTAGGAGTTGGAGGTGTTGGTAGCTTTGCCCTTGATTGTCTCTATCGTAGTGGAATAAGTGATATTACCATTGTTGATTTTGACCGCTATGATGTCACCAATCAAAACCGCCAAATTGGAAGCGAGCATATAGGAGAAGTCAAAGTAGAAGTTCTTGGCAAGCTCTATCCAGGTATTAAAACAATTAATGCAAAAGTCGATAATAAATGGGTGGAGAATTTTGATTTTTCTCCATATGATGTAGTCATAGATGCAATAGATGATATAAAAGCAAAAATAGCCCTAGCACATAAGTGCGCTCATAAGCTCATAGCATCCATGGGCAGCGCGAGAAAATGCGACCCGACAAAAATCGAAACCGCATCAATTTGGAAAACACATGGGGATCCTTTTGCAAGAAAGATTCGCTATGAGCTTAAAAAGAGTGGATTTAAGGGGGATTTTTTGGCGATTTTTAGTCCTGAATCGCCAAAATGTACTACAAAAGGGAGTTTTGTAGGTGTAACTGGAAGTTTTGGACTGGCAATTTGTGCTAAAACAATAGAAAGAGTACTTAATGAAAAGAGAAGTGGCAATAGTCATACCACTCTACAACGAAGAGAAAGTGATACGCAAGACACTACAGGATCTTAAAAACAAAAGACCTAATGATACTATTATAGTTGTAGATGATGGTTCAAAAGACCGTAGCTATTACGAAGCTTGCGTGCCTGGAGTATATCTGTTACGCCATATCATTAATCTTGGACAAGGTGCAGCGCTTCAAACTGGAATCGATTTTGCTAAGAAGCTCGGTTGCAAATATGTAGTCACTTTCGATAGCGACGGCCAACACTGCGCAGATGATATTGAAAAATTCATAGAAGTTTTACGAAAAGATGAAGCAGATATAGTTTTATGCTCAAGATTTTTAGGAAAAGCAGAAAATATTCCTCCATTAAGGAAAAACTTCTTACGTATCGCTGCTTTGGTAGAAAGAGTGCTTACAGGTATAAAACTTACTGATGTGCACAATGGATTTCGTGCTATTAATGTAGCAAAGTTTCCAGACTTTGTCATTACACAAAATCGTATGTCTCATGCTTCAGAAATTATTGATCTTATTAAAAAACTCAAAATGCGCTATAAAGAGATGCCATGTACTATTAGATATAGTGAGTACTCACTTAGTAAGGGACAGTCGCTAATGAATAGCGTCAACATTATTATTGAGTTTATTCTTGGAAAGGCTATTAAATGATTTTTGTCAAAGCTCTTCTCATTGCAATTCTTACAGCTGTTTTTTTGCTTTTAAGTTTTTCTAGTCGCTTTCGCACATACCAGCGCATTAGTGTTATACTCTTTTATCTTTTTTTAGCATTTCTCATTCTCTTTCCACAAAAAGCTGATAAGGTAGCAGCATTTTTCGGTATTGGACGGGGTGTGGATCTTGTCATATATCTCTCTATTGCTATACTTTCTCTCATAGCAGCAATACTCTATGCAAAAACAAAAATTAATGAGCGTGCTATCACAAAGATTGTTCGCGATATAGCAATTATGAAATCGAGGGAATGTAATGAATAGAGTCTACTCAAAAGAGCTTGTACAAGCATGGAAAAAAGCTCTCATTGATACGTATGGATTTGAAGAGTATATGGATTTTCTTATTCAACCTACAATCACTGGAAGTAAATATCTCACTTATTTACCTATGTTAAATTATACAGATCGCACCTCTGATCAAGTAAGTGATCTCCTCGAACTTGCAAAAGATCAAAATTATCAAATACGTACACTCAACCCCACTTATAAAGAGTTCAAAGAGCTCGACACAGTTACTCTTCGTATATTATTGAAAACTTATGATGAAGAGGAGTTGATAAAAAGCTACCGTAAACTCGCCCAAAGAAGTATTAAAAAAGATAGAAAAAATAACAAAATTGAAATAAAAATAGATCACGATCTTGATCTCTTTTATGCATTGATCTCTGCTATGTATAAAGATCATGGGACTCCTATTTTTCCAAAACAATTCATCATTAATCTACATAAGTATCTTGGCAATAAAATTCATTTCTATACTTTCATTGAAGACTCAGAAGTTCTTGGTAGCTACATGGTTTTTGTAGATAACAAAATTTTAACATTCCAGCTTGGTGGAATCCTCAATAAATTCAAAAAACGCCACAATGGATACTATTTTCAACATAAAATTCTTGTGGATATTATAAGCAAATATGATATAGATATAGTAGATTTTGGTAGATCTGGTTACAATAGTGGTACCTATTTTTTTAAGACGCGTTTTGGTGCAGAGCCTGTAAAAATTGATATCCTTACAAATCATCAAAAAAATGTTTATCAAAGCTATAAATTAGCAGCAGAAATTTGGAAAAAACTTCCTAAACCATTAACTGATTTAATTGGACCAAAACTTACTAAATACCTTGTGGATCTATGAAAACAGTCATCAAAATTACTATTATATTTTTACTACTTCTCTGGCTTTTTTATGATATTGATTGGTATCTTTTCTTTACTAGTCTACAACATCTCAATATTATAGGCATAATCCTTACTTTTTTGACAGTATTTTTCAGTGATATTATCATCTCCTATCGATGGTACTACTTAGGACTCTTTCGCTATAGTTTTCTTACAAGTTTAGAAGCCAATATGCTCGCCTTTTTCCTCAATATATTTGCTCCAGCAAAACTTGGAGATTTGAGTAAAATCTATTATCTTCATAAAAAAGAGAGTGCAAAAATCAAAGATGTTACTGCCATGTTTTTAATTGAAAGATTTTTTGATGTGATCATTTTAGGATTTTTGATACTTTTTAGTACACTTTTTATATATCCGGAACCAAAAGCCTATATTTTAGTAATTTTTATAGCTTTTATCACTCTAATTTTTTTCTACCTTCTTCTACAGCCAAAAAGATTTTATAGATTGCTGCAGATAATTCCTTGGAGAAAATTACGCCTTTCACTCTATCAAATATATAAATCTCTTCAATCTTTTATGAATATAAAAAAGATTGTTATACTTACTCTCCTCTCACTTGCTGTATGGGGAGGTTACTATCTCAATAATTTTGTATTTTTCACTCTTGCAACAGATTTTCATCTCACTTTTTCACAAATATTTATCGCCTCTACACTCGCTTTTGCAGTTTCTGCCATACCAATAACTCCTGGTGGAATAGGTACATTTCAAGCGGCCTTCGTTCTTGTACTTGGATGGTACGGTATACCAAAAGAGAGTGCGTTGAGTGCTTCAATTGTGTTACAATTCCTTTATATCTTACCTGCAACACTTTACAGTATCTATTTATTTATGACAAAAGAGTTTTTATGATGTACTTACCATACAACTACACCAAATACCCAATATGGTTGACTATAGACGTAGAAGAGGTAGAAGATGCTAATTTTGGAATAACACCAAAGCATCCATTACGGATCGATTATGCAGCCATTATAAATAAATGGATAGTTTTTTGTCAAAAACACAATATTTCTTCAACAGCATTTGTTTTAGGGAGTTTTGCCAAAAAATACCCTCACATAATCAAAGCACTTCACAAAAATGGCCATGAAATTGCTTGCCATGGACTTAGACATGAACTTGTTTATAATCTTCCTTTTGATGAGTGGCAAAGAGAAACACAAGATGCTAAAAAAATCCTTGAAGATATAATAGGCCAAGAGGTTATTGGATATCGAGCTCCTAGCTGGAGTATGCCTTTTGAAAAAAAATATTACGAAGCACTAGTAGCGTCAGGCTTTCGCTTCACTTCTACCTATTTTCCATTCAAAACCTATATGTACGGCAATAGCATCGATAAAAAAAGCCCTTTTGTCATTACAACCCCAGCAGGAACCATTACAGAAATTCCTCTGCTTAAAAATATAATCCCTTTTAGTGGAGGATTTTATATGCGAGTCCTTCCCTTTTTTCTTATCCAAAGACTTTTCGCAAACTTAATAAATCAAGGTCATAAGCCGATAATCTATACACATCCGTATGAACTATTGCCACATCTATTTACTCGATTTAGAAAAGATGTGAAGCTTGATGTAGCATACTTTTTAACATTTTTTGCTGTTGAAAATAGTTTGCAAAGATTTGATAAAATTTTAAAGCAGTTTTGCAAGGATAAAATATGAATGTAAAAACATTAACTTTTTTTATACTCATACCACTTCTTTTTTTGGGATGTGCAAAAACAGTAGAAGAAAAAGAGATTAAAAAAAGCAAAAATGGTATCTCCATTAGATTAGAAGGTACAGTCTATCCAAGTAATGAGAAAGATATTATTGCACCTACTACAGGAAGAATCAAACAAATCTTCGTCAAATCTGGCGATCGTGTAAAACAAGGAAAACTTCTTGCAAAATTCCACACAGTAATCACAAAATTTGATATTGAAAAAACGCAACAAGAGTTAGAGTATCTCGTACAACTCAAAAAATTTCTCAAACATAGCAAAAAACACAATGTCAATCTTGCTCTTGTAAATATTGCAAGAGAAAAACTTGAAAAACTCTCAAAACTAAAATCGCAAGGACTAGCAAATAGTATAGAGTATAACAATGCAAAAGCCCTTTATGCATCAAGTCTTCATTCAAAATATAGCGAAGGTGAGTCTAAAGCAGAAAAATTGCAGTTTTTGGATGAACGTATAGCTATTACAAAAAATGAGTTAAAAAAACTGCAACACCGGCTCGCTCTGAGTGAAATACGCAGTGATATAGATGGTTTTGTGGCAGATTTAAAAATGCAAGTAGGTGATTATGTTGCAAAGGGAACAAAACTTGGCCATATCGTCAATCTTGATAAAGTTATCGTTAAAGCTGGTATAGCCCCGGGACTCATCCCTTTTATTAAAAAAGGTAAAAAGGTACGCATCGATTTTATTACTACACCTCCCTATCATGTAGAAGCAAAAATTTCTCGTGTAGTAATGATAGTAGATCCTGACTTTAAACGAATGACTGCTGAAATAGTTATTCCTAATAAAAACTATCTATTACAGCCAGAAACAAAAGCTCTTGTAACTGTATATCTCACAAAAAAAGAGCAGGAATTTATCAAAAATAATTTCCTTGAAAATCCCAAAAAAACAGTTTATGAAGTCAAATCATTTAATTACTAAATTTTATAAATTCTCTTTTGTTTGTAAAACTTGTAATTTTTCTCTAATGCCTTCATGATTTTGCACAAAAGCATCGATAATATTTCCTTCAACAAGTTTATCCTTTTGTTTCTTTATATCTGCTAGTGCTTCTTCATGCGAATAAGCTTTGCGGTAAGCTCGAGGACTTGTTACTCCTATATAGTACTCTGCCAATGCTACTATTTGCGCTAAGAGAGGAATATCTTTACCTTTGAGGCCATAGGGGTAACCTGTTCCATCAAAACGTTCATGATGATATTTGATAATAGGTGCAATGGGATAAACATTGTTAATGGGCTCAACTATAACACTTCCAACAATAGGATGGTAACGAATGAGATCCAGCTCTTTTTTATCTATTTTTCCACTATCAAGAAAGTTTTCTATTTTGCCTATCATTCCTATATCATGTAGTTCTGCACCCAAAGCAAGTATGTCGATACTCGCCTCATCTAAAAAGAGATTCTTTCCTATTTCAATGCTTACCAATTTCACTTTTTGTGCATGATTCCTAAAGTATTTGCTTTGCATCTCTAAAGCTTTATTGGAGAGTTTGAGAAAATCTACATAATTTGCCACCATCTTACTGCTGGCATCAAGATTTTCAAAATAGCTCCCTGCCAAATCAAGAAAAGAACCAACTTCTGTAATCTCTTTTTCACTCATAGGATCTTTAGTATAAATTTCCAAAATATATGGAGTGTTGCGAATATAGAAATCTTTTTTAAAACGGTACTCTTGAGGATGTTTAAAAATATCTATCTTTTTAGGGTTTTCCCTGTTTTTAAGCACCATTCCAGTAGCATGTGTTGTTTTAAGTAACAAAGAGACAACAAACTTTAAAAAAGTCTCAGTGCCATGTTGGTATTTCATAATATTTGTTAAAAGGTTTTTTGAACTATCAAAAATAGTAGTGAGATTAATCTCTTTATACAGTTCATTCAGACGCTCATAATAGGCCAAGAACATATCCAAAAATCCTCTTATCTCTTCTATTGCCAACTCTTTTTTAGTAAAAATAGCTAACAATGCTTTTTCATAATGAGATTCAAGGTAATAGATATGATAAGAAGAGAGTTTTTTATACTCTTTGAGTTCACGTTTATAGACACGTGGTGGTACTTCGATATCTTTTAGTTCATTACTCTTACTCTCTAAAATATAAATGTCACCTCTGCGTAGATAGAGTGCTAAAACATCAGCTTCTATAATTTTACAGTAATAGCCCAAAAATGCTTCTATTTCACCAATTTTTCTTAGATGTGAAAGCTTTTCAAAAGCATCATTTTGATTCCGTAGTTTATATTTCAAAATAGCTTTATCTTTAAAAAGTTTTATAGAGAGTAGAAAAAAGAGAATCGCAATTATTAAAAAAACATACCAAAAATTGATGGCTATATAAAATGTTGCATCACTTAGTTTTTGCTGCAGAAGTATGCTGTTCACAATTTATCCTTTCAAGATTTTTTATATAACCGCTATTATCTATCTCATATACAGTTACAAGATGACTCCTGGCAAAGATTTTAATATTATCATGTTTTGCGCTATAGAGTGCTATCCAGTGCTTGAGATTATCTTGTATATCTTTCCTCCACCTATAGTACCATTGATCTTTTCCAGTATATTTATGAGGAATATCCTCTACAAAAATATAGACTTTAGGTGTAGGTATCTTTACATACCTATCCCTCGGATCATACTGAATAATAAACTCATTTGTATTGACCATATATCCTTTACCTAATACCTTTGAATTCTCTTGCACGTATGAAACAACAGTCCAGGTTAATGGTTTATTCTGCCTTACTATTTTATAGAGAAAATAGGGTATATCAGAGTATTGTACTCCATTGATTAGTTTTCTATACTCATCAGTATTTTTATAATGCTCCACAACAAATGCAGAAAATAGTAATGCTACATAAAGTAGCATCATAAAAATATACTTTGCATACCTTTTTATTAAAAGTTTAAGAGGAACCCATAAAAACAGTTTTATATAACACGCTATGATGATTGTAATACTTAAAAAGAGATACTCTGCACCCCGTGAGGGATGTACCAGTTTTGGAAAGCCGATATTTTCAGCGTAGTATACAACAAAAAAACCTAGGGGAATCAGTAAAAAACTACTAAAATAGAACCTTTTTTATACACTCTTGCTATCAAGAAAAAAGCAATTGCAGACAGAACAAGAAAAAGGTGCACCCAAGTAAGATAAGAAATAGTTACCTCTTCAATTCCTGCAGTTGCAATTTGTACTATTGCTTGTTTCGTATGAAACAATCTATCTAAAAATGGTGCTGCATTTCCAAAATCTTGTGGAATACCATATTTTAATACAGATAAAACCCACCCATTCCCTAAAATCGCCGCACTGAAAATCGCAACAAATCCCCTCTTTAAAAGAGAAATACTTAGTTTTCCACTAAGTAAAGCATGTAAAGCAATAAAAATACTTGGAACAATTAAAGCAATTGCCCCTCCACCATGAAATATAAAAACAAGCATAAGTGTAAAGGTATAGTTAAAGAGATATCTTGTTTTTCCAGTATCAACAGATTTAATGAGATAAAATAGATTAAGAAGATAAAAAGCTGAAGAAAACTCGTATGCCATACCGCTAAAATAGCGCATGAGTGGTGTCATAGCTATATTTTCTAAATAGAGATGTGGCTGAAGCAGATAAGATGATGGCACTTGATAAATTTTAAAAGAGAAAAAACGAATAATTTCAGGATTTTCAGTCAATGCAATTGGAGTAGCTATGAAACTATTCCAAGGAGATCCAATCAAAAAAGATCCATAGATAAGAAGTGTAAAGAGTGCAATGAGTGAAGAGACACTAAAACGCTTCAAAACAAAGTAAACACCAAGAAGCAAAAATATAATGAGAAGCAAGGGATAGATATTAAACAGTACAATCGTATCTAAATGGGTAAAAATGCGTAATATAAAAATAAATACTGAAATACCGTAAAAGTCTGCTTTTGCCGTTTTATTATCTGCATAGAGAACATTTTGCTGGAGATTTGCTACCCACTCAAAAAACTGGCTCGTATCAGGAAGGGGATTCGCTAAAGCAATAAAACATCTATAACCTAAAATATAAACAAGATGTGCAAAAACTGCAAATATCAATATCTTTTTAAATACCTGATAATAATCAAGATGTTTAAAATAGAGAAAAATTTCCTCCTTTTTTCTCTTTTTAAACTCTTCAATTTTTTCATGATAGTGATCAAAAAAGTCAAATATCGCAATCATAGTGCGGTTTTTAATATCTCTAAGATAGGATTTTATCTCTTTATGCTCATAAAACTTTACAAAAAAGAGTTTTGTAATAATTAGTGCACTTATAAACGTAAAAGTATTAAAAATCTTCAAAAAAACCATCAACGGTACACTCAATTCAATAAAAACAAGCATATATATGATATTAGATATGATATTTTCTATACCACCGCCAGTATATTTTTGAGGAAAAATGCGCCGAGGAACATAAATAAAAAGGATATAAGCAACAACAAAGAGAAGAATTGCACTTTTTACATTGAGAAAAAATATTTTTTGCAGTATTCCATAATCAATAAAATCTTCTCTTGTCAAATTTTTACCTTATCGCCGCTCATAGAGCATAAAAAGAAGCTTCCAGCAGAATATAGCTATCTATATAGTTATAAACTGCTAAGAATTTTCTGTTACCATAGTCTAAAGGTCATAGCTTTACCAAAATATCAGATTTCAGTTTCTCACAAATATAGTCCATTATTAAAAAGGTTTTCAGATATCTAAACAGGTTTAGCTTATTTACTATTTATTACTGCTTTCACGACTTTTCCTTTCAAGCTCTTTTATATAACCGCTATTATCTATCTCATATACAGTTACAAGATGACTCTTAGCAAAGATTTTAATATTATCATGTTTTGCGCTATAGAGTGCTATCCAGTGCTTGAGATTATCTTGTATATCTTTCCTCCACCTATAGTACCATTGATCTTTTCCAGTATATTTATGAGGAATATCCTCTACAAAAATATAGACTTTAGGTGTAGGTATCTTTACATACCTATCCCTCGGATCATACTGAATAATAAACTCATTTGTATTGACCATATATCCTTTACCTAATACCTTTGAATTCTCTTGCACGTATGAAACAACAGTCCAGGTTAATGGTTTATTCTGCCTTACTATTTTATAGAGAAAATAGGGTATATCAGAGTATTGTACTCCATTGATTAGTTTTCTATACTCATCAGTATTTTTATAATGCTCCACAACAAATGCAGAAAATAGTAATGCTACATAAAGTAGCATCATAAAAATATACTTTGCATACCTTTTTATTAAAAGTTTAAGAGGAACCCATAAAAACAGTTTTATATAACACGCTATGATGATTGTAATACTTAAAAAGAGATACTCTGCACCCCGTGAGGGATGTACCAGTTTTGGAAAGCCGATATTTTCAGCGTAGTATACAACAAAAAAACCTAGGGGAATCAGTAAAAAACTACTAAAATAGAACCTTTTTTATACACTCTTGCTATCAAGAAAAAAGCAATTGCAGACAGAACAAGAAAAAGGTGCACCCAAGTAAGATAAGAAATAGTTACCTCTTCAATTCCTGCAGTTGCAATTTGTACTATTGCTTGTTTCGTATGAAACAATCTATCTAAAAATGGTGCTGCATTTCCAAAATCTTGTGGAATACCATATTTTAATACAGATAAAACCCACCCATTCCCTAAAATCGCCGCACTGAAAATCGCAACAAATCCCCTCTTTAAAAGAGAAATACTTAGTTTTCCACTAAGTAAAGCATGTAAAGCAATAAAAATACTTGGAACAATTAAAGCAATTGCCCCTCCACCATGAAATATAAAAACAAGCATAAGTGTAAAGGTATAGTTAAAGAGATATCTTGTTTTTCCAGTATCAACAGATTTAATGAGATAAAATAGATTAAGAAGATAAAAAGCTGAAGAAAACTCGTATGCCATACCGCTAAAATAGCGCATGAGTGGTGTCATAGCTATATTTTCTAAATAGAGATGTGGCTGAAGCAGATAAGATGATGGCACTTGATAAATTTTAAAAGAGAAAAAACGAATAATTTCAGGATTTTCAGTCAATGCAATTGGAGTAGCTATGAAACTATTCCAAGGAGATCCAATCAAAAAAGATCCATAGATAAGAAGTGTAAAGAGTGCAATGAGTGAAGAGACACTAAAACGCTTCAAAACAAAGTAAACACCAAGAAGCAAAAATATAATGAGAAGCAAGGGATAGATATTAAACAGTACAATCGTATCTAAATGGGTAAAAATGCGTAATATAAAAATAAATACTGAAATACCGTAAAAGTCTGCTTTTGCCGTTTTATTATCTGCATAGAGAACATTTTGCTGGAGATTTGCTACCCACTCAAAAAACTGGCTCGTATCAGGAAGGGGATTCGCTAAAGCAATAAAACATCTATAACCTAAAATATAAACAAGATGTGCAAAAACTGCAAATATCAATATCTTTTTAAATACCTGATAATAATCAAGATGTTTAAAATAGAGAAAAATTTCCTCCTTTTTTCTCTTTTTAAACTCTTCAATTTTTTCATGATAGTGATCAAAAAAGTCAAATATCGCAATCATAGTGCGGTTTTTAATATCTCTAAGATAGGATTTTATCTCTTTATGCTCATAAAACTTTACAAAAAAGAGTTTTGTAATAATTAGTGCACTTATAAACGTAAAAGTATTAAAAATCTTCAAAAAAACCATCAACGGTACACTCAATTCAATAAAAACAAGCATATATATGATATTAGATATGATATTTTCTATACCACCGCCAGTATATTTTTGAGGAAAAATGCGCCGAGGAACATAAATAAAAAGGATATAAGCAACAACAAAGAGAAGAATTGCACTTTTTACATTGAGAAAAAATATTTTTTGCAGTATTCCATAATCAATAAAATCTTCTCTTGTCAAATTTTTACCTTATCGCCGCTCATAGAGCATAAAAAGAAGCTTCCAGCGCAATAGCTCTCCATCATAATAGACATCTTGATACTCAAAGGGCAGCATACTCAACACATATCCCTTACCAAAACGATTAAGTGTCACTAGTGTTCGCCCCTGTTTGTCAACTAGCAATGCTTTCCCATCTACAAGAACATAATTTTCCATATAGTTGTAGATATTGAGTTTGAGTCTTTTTATACCTTTAATTTGAGATTTTCTTTCATCTATGCGAAATCTCTTAATAGTAGGGAGATAGTTAATGAGATCAAGATCATCTGATTTGAAGATAAAGTTACGCAATGGCTTTTTCCAAAATGTGAGCCCTGTAAAACTATTTTTAATAAGTTTTTCTATTTTTCTTGGATCTATCTCTCCATTTTTGTTAAACATATCATATTTGGTAGAATATACCCCAAACTCTAACCAAAGCTTTCCACCATTGTATACCCAGTCGCGTAAAATCTCTTGTTCTTTAGCTGATATATTATAAGAATAGGCAATGTTTGCAAAGAGATCTTTGGTCAGCTTACGATACTCTTTGATCCATAGAGGACGAACATAGATAAAATCTAAACTTTTTGGATTGTCTCGCAGTTTCCAAAAATCTACATCTTCAATTTTTTTTGCATTGTATACTAAATTAATGCTGCTATAAAACTTATCATCGAATTTACCCCGTATGTCTTCACCTTTAGGAGCTCCTACAAAAGGGAAACGGTATAACAATTTTCGTGGACTACTCCTTTGTGCCCAAATATCTTGAAGCTCATTGGAATAAACATGGAGATGTACCTCTTTAGCTAGTTCTTTGTCTATATTTTCATTTTTTACACTACACCCTGCAAATAATAGCAATATCAATACCGTTACGAAGACTCTCATTCTCTTCCTTTAAAAAGCCGAATAATAGTAATAGTCAAACTTTTTGAACATAGTTTTTAAAAAACTGTAAGTAACATACCAAAATATTGCACTCCCTACTAGCAATCCCATTACCGCAAAATAGCGATATAGGAGATTTGAGAAAATAACGCCAACAAAAAAATTTGCCACAGTAGCTAACACAATAGCTTTGACTACCACCTTCTGTCTTGAAAATGAAAAGAGTATCAAAGCATTCATCAACCCAGCAGTCAAAAATGCATATGCTACTGCACTTACTACAAACACATAGGCTGAATCTACCGAAAAAGGCAGTCTCTCATCACTCACAAAATGAACAAGAATAGCCGAAAATATACTTGTTACTATTATCGTCCCTAATGCAAAAATTATAAATATTCTATTTACATTGCGATAAAATTTTTGAAAATAACCATTAAACTGCTCATACTCATGCAAAGAAAAGGCAAAAACATTCTCATTTGTCTTATATAAAAACTCATATACTACAACTTCTAACAATCCAACAAGGAGTACTAGTACAATAAGTGCCAGATCGGTACCTATTTCATATTTCACATCAAACCATATAAAAAAACCGTGATGTAATGCATTCGTATTCCATTCAATAAGTTTATCTAATACCAAAAAGAGAAAATAAAAGACTCCATATATAAAAAACGGCAAAAGAGTATAGATAAGCATCGAAACGCGAGGTAAAAGTTCACCTTCAGATTGTACATTTGATTTAAGGTTTATAAGTTTTCGTCTAGCAAAATAGAGAATAAAGAGATCTAAAAGCGCAATGGCAACAAACTGTGCATGGGGAAAATCGATATGTAGAATATAGTGTATTGGTATCACAAACACTACACCCAAAACAAAAAAGAGTGCAATCGTCCCATACTCCTCAAATACATAGTAAATACTTACATTCAAAAAAAGTATTGAAAGTAGAAAAAATGTTGATAGGAAAATGATAAAAAGATGGGAATCTAAAGTTTGAAAAATTGTATTAAAAAGAAAAAAAATCAATGAGAGTATAACTATAGCTATAACACTTGTGATATAAAAAACCCAAATTGTTTTAGCTGCTAATACATCTTCATTCATTTTGAGATAATAAAGTCCCTTACGTCCTATAATCTGCGCTGGACCTCCAGTAAAAATCATTGCCAAAAATGTACCAAAAGCTATCATAGTAGCAACAGATTCATCAATATGAATATTTGACCACAATGCAAATCCTAAAATAATAGTGGCAAGAATCTGTATAAGCATCGGTATCGCGAAGGCGAGACCTTTGAGGTAGTTTTGAATTACTCTCTCTTTGATAGGAGGAAGTTTTTGCATATTCACTATAGTTTTAACGGGATATTTTTTGATATCTTTGTAGCGCATGAGCTCTTTGGCCAATGCAAAAACATCTTCAAATCCATACTCTTTTTTTACATCTACATCTCTCATCCCATAAACTTCCAAAAGTGCTGCTACTTCCCAAAAATCAAGAGGTTCACCTCTCTCTTTAGTGATTTCCCTATAGAGATTTTTGAGTTTTTCTTCCATCATATCACCCCTAAGCATTTTGACGGCTCTCATAAAGTTCTCTATAGAGTTTCCAATAGTTATCTACCATATCTTCAATAGTAAAACCATTGAGAATTCTACCCCTTGCTCGCCGACCAAGCTCCTTGGCAAATTGAGGATTTTCCAACAGATATATCACATACTTAGAAAACTCTTCATAATCTTTGGGTTTAACTATAAAACCGTATCCTTCAAGAACCTCTTTTGTTCCTCCCACATCACTTGATACAACAACACGCTCGCATGCCATCGCTTCGATCACAGCAAAAGGAAAAGCCTCTGAAATACTTGTAAGCATAACAACATCAGCTTCATTGTATGCTCTTGCAGGATTGGAAGTAGGACCCATGAAAGAAAAATTGCTCTCGATACCTAGCTCTTTTACAAGCATTTTACATTGCAACATATACTCTTTATCTACTTCAGGACCATAGAGCTTAAAATGAACATTATGAACTCTTTTTGCAACAATCCCACAGCAGCGTATAAAAGTCTCTACATCTTTTAAAGGATCTACTCTTGCTACCATTACAACACTAGGCCGCTTTTCACGCTCCACCTCAAAACGTTGAAATTTCAGTACATCGATTCCATTATAAATTGTTTTAATCTTCTCTTCTTGAGCTCCCCATTTGCGTTCCCATCGCTTATTATACTCACATACCGGAGATATAACATCAGCAAAATGGTAGTTGAGGCGGGAAACCGTCTTAATAAGCCCTAACAAGAACTCTTTTGTTTTGATAGGCGTCTGGTTTCTTGAAGCAAAAAGGTACTGTTCTCTGATATAGATCCCATGTTCAGTAAGAAGAAATTTACTTTTATGTTTAATTTTAGCAATAATACAGGGCAACCCACAAAATGCAGCAGCTGAAGAGTGATAGATATCAGCTTTTGGCAACTCAGGAAGTAAAGAGATAAAAAAACGAAAGAGATATCGTAGCCCTTCTATCATATCAAAAACCGTAGGCAATTTATTTTTTTGATCTTTATAATGCTCTATAAGATAATGCTTATATATCTCCCAAACCTCTTCACTACGAAATATCTCATAGTAATCATACTCCAAAAAATAGTCATAAAACTCTACCAAAGCATAACCAAGGCCCTCAAAATCTTCTTCTTTTTGATAGATATGATTGAGAAGTTTTATTAAAATAGGCTCAAACCGTGCAATATCTTTATGTTCTTGCGTTTTGATTTTTGCTTTATAAATGCGGGAAAATTCAATATTGCGAATATACTCTGTAGGCTCTTCTGTCCCCCAAAGTGGAACATTAACTGTATCAACAACATTTGGCGGTATCTCATATTTTGCTTGCATATAGGGATGCATCATAATAGGCATAAGTATGAAGTCTATATTTTTTAACTCTTTGATCAGAATATCAGCCCAAGTACTTACGCCACCAGTAGCATAGGGATATGTCCCCTCCCCCGTCCAAACTACCTTAATTCTCGCCATAAAATATCTGTTTACCTATTAAGATATTTATCTGTGCGCTATTGCGAATCATTTGCAGCTTAATAGACTCTTTTTCTTCTTCGTATCCCAAGTAACTACGCAGAGCATCTTTAAAATCGCGATATTGGGCTAAACCATTGAGATAACGTTGTTTAACTAAATGCATCTTCTCTTTCATCAATGTAAGCTGCTGCTGGAGTATACGCATATGCTTTGCGAGTCTTCGGTTTTCATTATAGAGTCGATGGATATCTTTTGAAATTCTCTTCATTGTATCAAGCATCTTGTTTTTTTGCACTACTGCATGCAGTTTAGCTTTTTGTATATATTCGCTTCTTGCTTCTAATGAGTAGATTGGAATCTTAATAGTAACACCTGCATTATAATTAAGCCCATGCGCATTTTTATGAGGAGTTTCGGTAAAATCTTTTTTATACTCATAAAATAGCGATCCGCTAAAATCGATAATTGGCAAAAATGCACGCTCACTATTTTTTATTTGCTTTTTTGTAAGAGCATAACGGGTTTGCTCTTTTTTTACCTCTCTATTTGTTTCATACGCTTTTTTATACAACTCTTCTAATCCGCCCTCTTCATCAATATCAAATCCTATATCTTGCAGTACAATAGGCTTAGTAGTATTAAGCTCTATACTATTTCTTAGCAAATAGTCACTGTAGAGATATTCATATATTTTGACAAGAAGACTTTTTTTAAGTTCTAGCAGATCATTTTTGGCATCTATTTCATCTACTGGTGAAGCAATTCCAGCTTTTGTTCGCTCTTTGACAAGATAGTAGAAACTTTTTTGATTAAAATACTCTTCTTGATAAACATTTTTGAGATGCTGATAGAGTAGTGCTTGTGTATAGATCTCTAATCCGTAAAGAGATAATTTATCTTTTGCTGTGAGATAATCTAGCTTTGCTAGACGCTTTTTAAGCAAGAAAATACTGTTTTTTTCTAACATTCCTCCATCAAAGAGACGTTTTTCAATATTGATTCCAAAATCACTTATAAACTCTTTATCGGTAGCAAGATCATAATCTATAAATTTACTGTACCTTAAAGCAACATTTCCATAGATATTCCAGTCATACTGTACATTATCAAGGAATGCTTCCAGTTGCACAAGTTGCTTTGTATAGTCAAGATTTTTAGCGTTGTAATCGTTGTGAAAAAGCCTCTCTAAGAACTCATAAAAACCGAGCGTATAAGAGTTCTCTTTTTCTTTATTATCGAGTGTTTGTAAAATCTTTTTTACAAATGCATCTTCACTTTCATTCGCAGTGATATTTTGCTCTTTTTTAATTACTTTTTTGGCTTGTTTTTTTTCAACAGTAATATCATTATAGATTTTTTTGATTGGATTTTTGCATTGTAAGATATCACATTTTTTCAAAAAGGCATCTGGATGAGTCTTACGAGCTAATTTTAAAGAGAGAATAGCCTCTTTTTTACTCTTATATACGCCAGTTACAAATCTATATAATCCATTATTTTGGCATATAATCCCATTGGGAAAGGTTTTGAAAAAAATTTTATCTTCATTATCATGAATAGCCCGTTGCACAGCATGTTGAATACACCATCCACCAAACACAGATGAGAAAAAAAGTATTAAGACAGCGACTACTCTATGCATTGCTTTTCTTTAATTTGTCGTTTTTTAAAGTTTATCGAAAATTTTCGAAAATATGGATAAATTATAGCGATTTTTTGGGGATTTTATCTGACAACATTACTTTGATTCAATGAAAGACAGTAATAAGTTTTTACTATGCCATGTTGAAGATAATATTATGCGAAAAGTATTTAAGAGAATTTACAGGTAGTGTACACTATCTTATGGTATTCTATGTAAAAAAATACTTTGAACTACCTACGACTAAATTCGACAAAAGAGAAAAAAATAATAAATGTACAAACATAAAAAAATAAAATTACTAAAATAAATGATATGAATTCTATTAACAAGGATTTTCTTGGGAAAAAGCTTATGTGTGGAAAGTCTTAATAGATGTTTCGAATAAATGCTAAAAAGTAATAGTTCCCAAATATAAAGAAAGCATAATCATCATAAAAAAGACGTACACTATTACTTCCCAACAGATTTCTTAGTACTACTGCATAACTAATCACGTTCTGAGTCCTAAGTATAAAAAATGTTACTTGTTTTATAATCAAAACAATGGTTGGATTTGTACTTATTTTTCGTTGCATTGTGTTCTCTGTAACCTTTTCATACAACCGCTACATATTGGAACAAATTGTACGGTAGTAAAATCTTGTATACAATTGCCATAAAGAACCAACTGTTTCAAATTAGTAATAAGGTAGGACAACGGACTTATATCACTGATTTGATTGTTTTTAAGATACAAAATTTTTAAATTAGTAAGATGAGATAACGGACCTATATCACTGATTTGATTGTTATCAAGATACAATCTTTTCAAATTAGTAAGGTTAGATAACGGACTTATATCGCTTATTTGATTGGAATTTAGACCCAAATTTTCCAAATTAGTGAGATTAGACAATGGATTAATATTACTAATTTGATTCTGTGATAGACTCAAAACTTTCAAATCAATAAGGTTGGACAATGGACTTATATCGCTTATTTTATTGCCATAAAGAGATAAACTTTTCAAATGAGTGAGGTTGGACAATGGACTTATATCGCTGATTTGATTTTGAGAAAGATACAATTCTTTCAAATCAATAAGGTTGGACAATGGACTTATATCGCTTATTTTATTGCCATAAAGAGATAAACTTTTCAAATAAGTGAGGTTGGACAACGGACTTATGTCGCTGATTTGATTTTGAGAAAGATTCAAATATCTCAAATTAGTAAGATTTGACAATGGTCTTATATCGCTGATTAAATTATTTCGACAGTCTAGAGAAGTTATATTCCAAAGCATATCTTTAGTAATTGGCTGAGTATTTGAAATATTAAGAGTGTGTCTAATACATCTCTCTAAATCTGGTTCAAAAGTGACTGTTTCATTGCATTGTGCTCCCTGTGACTCTTTCCTGCAACCACTACAACTTGGAACAAATTGCACAGCAGTAAAATCTTGTATACAATTGCCATAAAGAACCAACTGTTTCAAATTAGTAAGATGAGACAATGGTCTTATATCGCTTATTCGATTATAAGAAAGAGATAAATATTTCAAATTAGTAAGATTAGACAATAGTCCTATATCAATGATTTTATTGTAATGAAGATACAAACTTACCAAATTAGTGAGATTAGACAATGGTCTTATATCGCTGATTTGGTGTCAAGTGCAACCTAAAAATGTACCAAGATGCGAAGTGAAAATGTACCACTTTGAAACTAAAAATTGTTATCGAGTCTAGTAAGGACACCAGCTTTTCTTTTTTGCTTAAGCCTGTAGCTTTCACCTTGGATATTGAGTATATGGCTATGGTGAATAAGTCTATCAAGAACAGCAGTAGTTAACGCTTCATCATTGTTTAACACCTCCTTGAATTTTGTAAAAGATAGATTGCTTGTAATGATAATTGAACCTGTTTCATATCTTTTGTTGATTACCTGAAAAAAGAGATTGGCCTGGTTTTCATTGAGCTTGATATAGCCAAATTCATCGATAATCAAGAGTTTTACTGTATTGATAACCTTTTTGAAATAGTACTGCAATCTGTTTGTCTGCTGGGCTATCTCAAGTTGCAATAACAGATCTGCTGCAGTGATGAATTTTGTTTTTATTCTTGCTTGTGTAGCCAAATATCCCAAAGCTATGGCCAGGTGGGTTTTCCCAACACCGCTTGGTCCAATAAGCAGGATATTTTCGGCATTCTCTATAAATCTTAAAGTAGAAAGTTCATTAATAATATTTCTATCTACCGCAGAAGATGAGAAATCAAACATCTCCAGAGTCTTTACTTTTGGAAAGCCTGCCATTTTTAGTGTTGTTGCTTTTGAACGCTCTATCTTCTTTTGATGTTCATATCTAAAAAGCTCAAGCAAAAAGTGACTGTATGAAAGATTCTTTTTAGCTGCTTCTTGAGCTATGGATGAAAAGCTCTCTTTAATGGCAGGAAGTTTAAAAAGCGCAGCATACTCTTGTATCTGTTCATTTATACTGTGTATCTCTTTATGCATGGCAAACTCCCAAAAGCGCATCATACTCCTCTAAAGAACTCTTAGCTGTATTATGTATGTTTATGCTGTTTTTATACTTTTTATTTGACAAGGAAAGCTTTTTGTCTATGCAATTGTCATATTCATTTTTGTTATGCAAGCTTTTTGGCTTGGCTGAAATTATTAGCGGCAGCAGAGCTTTTTGCTCTTTTATAAAGAGCTCTTTTGGTTTTTGCTTCGTTGTTGCGTGCACTCTATTATGAACGATTTCAAGCCACTGAAATATCTGGCTGTTAAGAAGCTTTGTATCTATAACAAGCGAAGAGTTTTTGAGTCTTGCTTTCAAAGGAATATAGAAGTTTCCTTTCATATAGCCTATAACTCTCTCTACCTTCCCTTTTGTTTTTGCCCTGTAGGGTTTACAAAGTTTTGGAATAAATCCATACTCTTTGGAAAAATCCAAAAACCTCTCATTAAATCTGTGTTTTGCATTCCCGTAAGCGTTATGCTCTATCACCACGCTTTTGAGGTTGTCGTAAAGAATGGTTCTTGGCACTCCCCCAAAGAAGGCGAAAGCCTTTTTATGACAATTTATAAAACTATCAAAGCGCATATTGTCTGTAAAGCAGATAAATGCGTATCTGCTATAGCCCAAAATCATCGCAAAGGCATAAACGGGATTCTTCCCTCTTCGTATCACCGTCCAGTCAGCTTGCGCCTGCTCGCCCGGATCTGTCTCAAATCGTACTACCTCTTCCTCTTTTACGTTCATATGCTCTTTATAAAGCCCGCTCATAAACGCCTGCAATATTCTTATCTTCCCCTCATACCCTTTGGCTGTAATCTCCCGGTATATTACCGTTGAAGGAATTTTATCCGGCAACCCTTGAGCTATTCTCTTTTTTATATACTCTTTGTATGGATCGAGCTTCGATTTGTAAACTCTCGGTTTTCTTGGCAGAAGCTTATCCTCTTTGAGTCTTTTGGATACGGTTCTTCTATCAAGTCCTGTCATCCTTGCAATAGCTCTTATGCTGTATCCTTGTCTGTAAAGTGTATGTACCATCACAAACTCCTCGTATGTAATCACTATTGCCTCCAAATATTTTTGGAAGCGATTATATTCTTTTATATTTCCTCATCTCATGGATGGTACATTTTCATCTTGCGTCTGTGGTGTATTTTAACATTGCAGGTGACAATTTGGCTATTATAACAAGTTAGAGAAGTTATATTCAAAAGCATATCTTTAGTAATTGCCTGAGTATTTGAAATATTTAGAGTTTTTCTAATACATCTCTCTAAACCTGGTTCAAAAAATATCTCTTCGCTTGTGCTTGAATTACTATTGCCTGTTTCACTACCTTGAGAACTATGCAAAACATCTTTTTTCTTGCCTATATGAATTATCTTGCCCGTAACTTGAACCTCGTCAAAATATTTCGAAAGTGGAGTCCACTTCAAATAACCATTTTCATCCATACCATCCAATTTGTAAATGTTCATACTAATGGCAGAAACATATAACCAATCAAATGCTCCTTGACCATAATGTGAAAAATATCCATTGATAGGAAAATTTTTATTGGAAAGATTTTCTACTAAAAAAGAAAGATTATTAAAATTGCTTTTTGAGTCTATCTGAAAATTACTATCAGCTTCAATATTACCCAATACTAGAAACAAATTAAAAACAATAAGAAAGATATGACTAAACTTCATATCTTTATCCTTCTTCAATTTCAATTTTAAACTATAATTTTAAATAATTATAATTTTTTTTCATTAAATTTTTTTTAAATACTCCTGGTAAGAAATTATAATTGACAATAGCTGCAATTTCATCATATAACTGCCAAAGAGCTTTGAAAAAAATACATTGTTTAGACATTTAAAAGAGATTTTAGTGACTTATTCAGTATCTACCGAATAAGTCTACTAATTAACTTTTCGACGTGATTAACTATTTTTCAATCCATGTATTTATTTGTTATTTTATTTATCTTCAACTACATTAATGAATTAAATCCGAAAATGTCATAAATGTTCCATTTTGTATTTATGATTTGATCATAACAGTATACTTACAAAATTTATTTAAATTATGTATAGATTTAGAACAATATAACAAAATATAACAAGTAAATTAAATACAATAACTATTTAACTCCCATGCAACATTATTCTTGTAGCTTAAAAGAAAGATACCTCCCGGATTCAGCTAATTAAAAAATAAGAAAATGAAGTAAAACAGTAGCTAATTGTATTTAATAAATTCTATGTCATCGATTTTATGGGGCTCATAGGCAATTCAATGGTGCGGCAGAGAAGCACCGCATTAAGGTTAAAATAAGTTTACTTAAGACTATCATTTAATTTAAAATCCCCTTTTCTTCGAATTTTTAGTATATTATAGTATATTTAAGTTTACTCAAAGTAAAATTTTTTTGCGGTACATTTTGCGGTACAAAATTGTAGTGTACCGCATAAATTTCAATCAAATAAACGAGGTAACAAATGCCTAAAAGTATAAAACCTCTTAACGATTTGCAAATAAAAAATGCAAAGCCAAAAAAAGAAAAAGATTACAAACTTAGAGACGGTGAAGGACTCTATATCTTAATCAAGCCAAATGGACGCAAGATTTTTAGAATCGATTATTCTTATGCAGGCAAGAGAAACACTTATACGATAGGGGACTATCCTCAAATATCACTCTCACAAGCAAGAAAAATCAAGTATGAGATAAAAGAGCTTATCAAAAACGGCATAGATCCAAACAGACACAAGCAGGAACAAAAACGTATCAAAGAGCTTGAAGCCAACAAAAAACTTACAAGCTTTGTAATAGAGCGTTTCATCCAGCACAAAGCCAAAGAGGTAAGTCAATCAAGATTACAAAAGAACTACATCAACACCTTTGCAAACTATATCACTCCATTTATAGGTAATATTAAAATCGATGAAGTAACAAAACAGGATATTATCAAGATAGTTAAAAACACATACTCTACAAAACTTCAAAAAGACAACAGAAGTACTGGCAAAACCTATAAAGCAAGAGAGGTTTACAGACTGCTTAAAAATCTCTTTGATTTTGCTATACATAACGACTACACCCAAAACAATCCAGCAACTCCAATAGATATCGACAGTCTCATACCAAAACATAAGTCCATCCACCTCAAAGCCGTAACAGACGACCATATACAAAAGATCTATCAAAAAATCTGCTCTTTGCAAAATCCCTACTTCAGACTCCCGCTCCAATATATCGCTCTTACTGCGGTACGTTTTGGCAATGCAGCCAATTTAAAATGGGACTATATAGATTTTGATAAAAGAGTCATTGTCTATCCAGCCGAAGCAATGAAAACAAAAAATCAGCCTTTTCGCATTCCTTTAACGGACGAGATATCAAAAGTACTGCAGCAGGCAAAAGCAATAGCTAGTCCCTACAGTGATATAGTCTTTGCAAGTCCTATTAATGCACACAAACCAATTTCAGACAATACTCTTAGGAAGGTGCTTAAAGTAGACCTCAACGAACCAGAGCAAGACTTACATGGCTTTAGAAGCAGCTTTGAGACAATAGCACTTGAACGCCAAAAAGAGCATGGATGTAGCTTTGAAGCGATAGAATCTCAACTACATCACAATATAGGCTCAAAAGTAACACAAAGCTATCTTAGAAGCGATTTTTTAGAAGATAGAAAAGAGCTTTTAGAGTGGTGGGCTACATATCTTAATAGCTAATGATATACTTTGATATAATATTATAAACAACACGATTAAAAGGACGGATAATGATTACCGCTAATGAACTCAAAGTAAAAGGGATAAAAGCGATTGAGAGTGAATTGCAAGCCAAAGATGAAGCAGTTATCACCTTTAGAGGAAAGCCTAAATATATCGTTGTAGATTTTGAACGATATAAGCAGATGAGAGCAGCTGAGCTGGATGCAGCATATCAAGAGCTAATTGAGAAAAGAAAAGCTGGAAAAGTCCATGTAAGCAATGCAGATGAACTGATGAAAAGAATCGAAAATGAGCTATAAATTAGTCTATGACGATACGTTTATCAAAAAGACTGCGAAAATCATAAAGAAAAATCCTTCCATGAAGGATAGGATCAATAAGACTCTTCATCTACTGGAAGATAACCCCTACCATCCAAGCTTGAGACTCCATAAACTAAGAGGCAAACTTAAAGAATACTACTCAGTCTCAATTTCTATGAGCTATAGAATCGTTATAGATCTCATTATCACCGATAAAGAGATAATCTTGCTTGATATTGGAAGTCACGATGAAGTGTATTAGTCGTTCAATGTAAAAATAATTCAACAGTTAAGGAACTAATATGGCTGATGACAAATACAATCCACAGGTTTCAAACAAACTTTTTGGCAACCCTCCCTACTGGTGGAAAAAGGTTAATAATGAATTTTCAGAAGAATTTCTGTTTCAAGAACCAGACTTTTCAAAGACAAAATTTTTCGGATTTGTAATTAAGAAAGTAACTGGATTATGGAATATTAATTATGAAAGAATGATGAAAAACAAGAAATATTTTATTGTACTCTTTGAATATGACGACTTGTATGAAGCATTGGACGCATTCGGATTTATCAACTATTTTGCCTTAAAGAACAAAATCGATCCCTTTGAAATTTTGTATTACTTGATATTGTTTGAATTATTAAGTATACGAATACTTTATAAAAATTTTGAAAATAATACATTGAAAAATGTCCACTTATTAAGAATAAATAAAATAAAAAAATTTAAAATATTAGACAATATCAAATTTGACGATATCGAACTTAATGAGATAGATGACCAAAAGAATACTATTAAAAATACTGTTGTTATAGATTTACAAGAATTATCAGATGATAAGTATTTCCAAACGATACATGAAAAATTGTTCGATCTTGTATGTCACAACTTTACAATTATTATCAAAACTTACAATATGTTAGCAACAGATGTAAAACATTATCCTATCGAAGCAATCAATACTTATTATCAAAATACACTAGATAAGGTTATTGAGGATTTAAAAGCAAATAAAGTCAATTTATCGCATATCAATTTAAAAAATTTTGAAAGTTTAATAAAAATCAATACTGCAGAACTGGAAAATGATATCACGCATCATAAAAATATTTTAAACGATAAATTATCGAAAAAAAATACTCTCTCTCAAGCCCTTAGACAACCAGATCACTATTTAAATGCAATATTTAATGATAAGATTGATTTTGAAGTGGATAAAGTTAATAAAGATGTAAAAGTATACTTGAAAGATTTTTACAAAGGTTACCTTATTGGATTCTATGAAAAGGGATTATTGCTATCAACAACAGATAAACGAAAAGTTATTAAAGAACTACAAAATATGAAAAAATGTATGAGTTATTTACAAAACAATGAAAAGATCATAGATGAAATTGATGCTTTAATCAATTTTTTCAAACAAGATAAACGATATAACCAACGTATCCCTTATAAAGCAATTAAAAAATATACAGGAATGAGTAAATCACAGATAAAGAGCTTAATAAATGCAATCTCTACAAATTCTGTAACTTCTAAAAGATATGAAGATTTAGAAAATAAAATTATTGAATTACCGCTTCAAACCCCCTAACACTTCTTGCAAAAACTTGTTCAGTTTTGTTCTCCCCTTTTCTGTAGATTTTTTTTCATAATGCTCTGTGTAAATCAAAAAAACCATAAGGAGTCATTATGAAACTATCATCCACTACTCAAGATAAACTCATTACGATCAAAGAGGTTTCATCTCTTATTGGAATGAAAAAGCCCACTATCTACAAGTACATCAGAGAAGGCCAATTTCCAAAACCTATAAAAATAGGATCAAGAGCTTCACGCTGGAGTCTAAATAAGGTTATGGAATGGATAGAAGAACAAAAAAGATAAAAGCAAACGGACAGCTATACATAACAACGATACAGAAAAGAAAAAAAAAATTGAAAGGATGTAAATTATGCAGTTAAAAAGAATCAGAAAGGAAATAAAGCAAAGCTTGGATCGGGAGAAAGTAACTGCAATGCTTAAAGCTCTCGGGTATGAAGTGGACAGAAACTATAAATTCAAGTTGAGAGAAGAACGTACACCCTCTGCATCAATCGCAAAGGACGGCTACATAAAGGACTTTGGCAGCGGATGGGGAGGCGACATCTTAGCCCTTATACACGAGCATAGAGGCGAACCGTTACCAGAAGCAACCAAATGGGTAGCTCAATGCCTTGGCATAAGGACAGACGATGATTAGCCACCTACCGCCACCGATAGACTTAACCTGCCGTAACAGGGCGGGGACTAACGACAGACCACCACAACGCAATTATACCAGTAGAGAGAACGAAACACCTCAGAAAGAGCTGCAGCGATATTGGAATAGCCTACTAAAGCTAAGGGAGCTGGACAGCCAAAAGCTTGAGGAAGTCATCAACCAAGTCATGCCTTACGACCTTGCAGCGGTATGCAGGGATGAGGATAAAAAAGAGCTTATGCAAGTGGTGAGGTTTGACCCGTACCACGACAGCATAGCGGTTAAGTGGATGGATGAGGAGGGCAAATCCATACGCACCATTAAGCACAGGAAAAAGAGGGGCTTTAGTGGCAAATGGATAGCCTACAAAGGCACGAGAGCCAACGCCAACGCACAGATAAGAATCAAAGACCCGTTAGAGCCAGTATTCATCCTCGAGGGGTTTCACGACTATCTAACGGCTTTGCTGGTTGGCATCAACTTCATTGTAATCCCGTTTAAAGGATACAGGCAATTAACGCCAAAAGAGATGGATCATCTAAAGCAAAAAATGCACCATAAGCATAAGTACGACTTCGTTTTTATACCCGATATAGACGGGATAGACGAGCATACACACGAGAAGAAAATCTCAAGAGAGGCGATAAGAAACTTAATGATGCAGCTTGATCCATTAGCGGATCAGATTGACGCGTGGGACATTCACGAGAAATTTGAATACACGAGAGGACACGAAAAAGTGGACTTCAGCGATATTTTTTCACTTGCACCGATTGAATCCTTTGAAGATTTTGAGGGAAATTTGCAACCCTGCGCACACATTGTAGGCGAACACTATTTCTAAGGAGGTTTGATGGCAGAATATAGGAACGGTTTAGTAAAGATGCTTGGTGAGGAAACCATAGAAGAATTAAAAAAGCAAACAGCCCCTCAGAAGGGGGCAAGCGTAAGCCAGACAGACAAAATAACTGATTCAAGTATAACAAAAGATGATGAAAAATCAAAAGTCAATGAGTACATAAACGAGATAATCGATGCAGAATTATTACCACATCCTATAAAGGAATATTTTGAAGATGTAAGTGAAAGGCTAAATCTTCCTTTAGAAGAAGTTGCAACCGTTGGCTTTGCATTTTTATCAAATCTTATTACCGATAAGTTGTGCTTAGTGCCAACCAACAATATATTATATAAAATAATCCCTAATCTATGGGGCTGCATCATTGCAGAAAAAGGAACTAGAAAGACGCCACTTTTCCAAGCTTTTTCAAGTCCTATTTATCAGAAACATTTTACCTATGTAGACAAATTCAAAGAGGAACAAGAACGCTATGAAATGCGTGTTAAGGCACTTGAGAGTAAAAGAAAAGCACTTGTCAAAGCAGAGGCAGAAGGAGACCATGAAAAGATTGAGGAATTACAGGATGCTATATGCAATCTTGAAAAAGAGACAAAGAATAAGCCGAAAAGCAGATATCTTATTTTATCAGATACTACAAAAGAAAAGCTTACCGATATATTGGAAACAAATGCACAAGGTATTTTGATTTTTCAAGATGAAATTTCAAGGCTTATTTATAATTTTGAAAAAGACCCAGAGATGAGAAGCCTTAATCTTGAGGGCTGGAATGGAGCCCAACAATATACAATAGGCAGAATCAATAGAGGAGATGTGAATATAAAAAAACTCACCATAGGTATATTTGGAGGAATACAACCAGAGCTTTATAGAAGACTCATATTAGGACAAGATGACAACATAGACAGCGGTTTTAATGATAGATTTCAGCTTATTTATGTGGTAAAAGATTTTAAATATCAAATTATCGATAAAGAGCAAAACGAATTTATCTATGGCGAATTTAAAAAGCTGGTAGGTACGCTTATCGATATGAAGTTGGAAAACTATACCAAAGCAAAAGAACATCCCCACATTAAAGACCTCTATTATCTTAAACTAAACGATGAGGCAAAAGAGATGTTTAAAAAGTTTATGGAGGGTCTTAATAACGATTTATCAAAAGAGTATCCGATCCTTAGAGGATTTTTGAGCAAAAGCGATAAGCTTTTAGGCTCTTTGGCGATTCTTTTGCAAACTATAGAGTCTATTAATGAGCCGAAAGAATATAATTATATCGATGCGGACATTATGTATAGGGCGATCGAAATAACTAAATTCTATATCTATCAGGCTATCGAGGCATCAAATATCGCCATTCATCTTGAGGAACAAAAAGAGATAGATTTTGAAAAGAAAAGGGATCGAGTATTAAGTTACACGCTGAAGCAAACATTACCAATAAAACTCCGCAACATCTATCGTCCATTAAAAGGAATTAGCAAAAAAGAGGCTTTGCAGATACTTCAGCCTTATTATGTGATTGAGAAAAACGGACAAAGCTACATAGTCAAAGAGCAAAAGAATAATTCTTGAGAGGAAAATTAGGTTGACACTGACAAAGAGTCTAATAATGCCTATTTTATGGGACTTTTGGTGTCAACCTTTGTCGATTGACAATAGTATAGACAAATAAAAAGTGTCAACCGGAGACCGTTCAGAATTTTGTGTCACCCGATAGTTAGGAATTATATCACAACTCCAGAGCCTTATCCAATCTACCTTCAAAGTAGATAGCCAATTGAGAGATGGTAAGGCTCCAATTCTGAATGGGCATTGTCCACTTTTTTTGGGCATTTTGAATTCCCATATAAAGCAATTTCAATAGGCTGTTTTCATTGGGGAAAGCTCCTTTTGTTTTAGTTAGTTTTCTGAACTGACGATGCACGGATTCAATGATATTGGTCGTATAGATGATGCGTCTGATCTCCTGGGGATACTTGAAATAGTAAGAGAGGTTCTCCCACTTGTTCCTCCAGGAATTGATAACAATAGGATACTTTTTGCCCCACTTCTCTTCAAGCCGATCCAATTCCAGTTCTGCAGCCTCTTTGGAGATCGCCTGATAGACCTGTTTAAGATCCTTCATGAATTCCTTCTGATTCTTGGAAGCTACATATTTGAGTGAATTTCTAATCTGATGTATGATACATAACTGTACTTCTGTTTGTGGGAAAGTGGCGTTTATGGCTTCAGGGAAGCCTTTTAAACCGTCAACTGAAGCAATCAGAATATCTTCCACCCCTCTGTTGCGCAGATCGGTAAGAACCTGCAGCCAGAAGTTTGCACCTTCATTCTCTGAATGGAATGACCCCCAAACCATAGACACTTTTTTACTCGCTAATTAGACTATAATAAGGCAGTAAAGGAGTGAAGCAATGCCACCAAGATATACAGCAGAGTTTAAAGAGGAAGCGGCACGTCAGGTGCTCGATAACTGATACGGGATTAAAGAGACAGCGGAGCGTTTGGGGGTTCATCCCCACTCATTGGGGAAATGGGTAAAACAGTACAAAGATCCCGTTGCTCATGCAAAAGAGGATAGTAAAGACCAGGAGATTCTTCGACTTAAAAAGGAGCTCATGCGAGTTACCGAAGAGAGAGATATCTTAAAAAAGGCCGCCGCGTACTTTGCAAAGCACCAAAGCTGAAGTACGCGTTTATTCGTACCCATGCTTTGGAATATTCGGTGAGAAGAATGTGCAAAGTTCTCAAAGTACATCCAAGTGGCTACTATGCTTGGCTGAATGAGCTTGAATCTCCAAGAGCAAAAGACAATAAGGAGATTTTGAGAAAAATTAAAGAGTGCTACGAGCAAAGCAATCATACATATGGTTATAGGAATATCCATAAGGATCTTGTGGAGTCTGGTATTCGCATTAATAAAAAGAGAGTAGCACGGCTGATGAGCTTGCATAAACTTTATGGTGCAGGCATGATCAAAAAACGGCCTAAACATAAAGCCGGCAGACCACATCATAAGCATCCAAATCATCTACAGCAATGTTTTATGGCAAGTAAACCCAATGAGCTTTGGGTGACAGATATCACTTATATTCGTACCCATGAAGGCTGGCTCTATTTAGCAATAATACTCGATCTCTTCAGCCGTAAAGTAATCGGCTGGTCGATGAGCCACAGAATGACACGACAGATTGCATTGAATGCATTCCATATGGCAGTAGTACGCAGGAATATCCATAATAAAGTGATCCTGCATTCTGATCAAGGTTCGCAGTTTGCCTCTTCGGACTGGCAAAGGGCTTTAAAGAAATATAATATTATTCCCAGTATGAGTAGACGAGGAAACTGTTATGACAATGCAGTAGCAGAGAGTTTTTTAAGACACTCAAAAAAGAGTGTGTTACGAAATATATCTTCAAAACCAGAGAAGAGGCGAAACGAAAGATTTTCGAATATATCGAGATGTTCTACAACCCAAAAAGACGACACAGTTATCTTAATTATCTCTCTCCAGATAATTTTGAGATAAAATATTATTCGGACATTGAAAAGAAAGAGGTTTTAGCGTCTAATTTTGTGTCTACCGAATAGGGGTCAGTCCAGAAAGATATAATCCAAGTATCTCTTTTCTGCCATTAAGACTGACACCCAATATCGTATAGATAGCTTTAGAGACATAACGACCGTTCTCTTTGATCTTATAGTGTATGGCATCGAGCCAGACAAAAGGATAGACGCTTTCAAGAGGGCGCTGTTGCCATTCTTTCAGTAGCGGAATAACTTTATCTGTCACTGCGCTAATGGTAGCTTTGGAAAAATGTATTCCATAAAAATCTTCTATATGTTCAGATATCTGTGCATAACTATTCCCCAATGCGTACAAGGAGAGGATCTTCTGTTCTATCTGATCGCTCATATGGGTCTGGTGCTTTTTAACCAGTTGGGGTTCAAAGGTACCGTTACGGTCTCTGGGAACTTCAAGATCGAACTCACCTACGGAACTTTTCATACGTTTGGAGGATTTACCGTTCTTTCGATTGCGGATCTCTTTGGAAAGATGAGATTCCAGTTCTGCCTCAAGAGCAGCTTCTGTCAATTGTTTGATAAGTGGAGCAAGTACTCCATCTTTGCCGTCAATGGATGCTCCTGCCTTTATCTGTTCAAGAGCTTCCTCTAAATCGAATGTCTTTTTCATGTGTCTTTCCTTTAAAATTTAATATTCTATCGGATTGACACAAAATTTCTAACGCTCCCGTCAACCGTGTCAGCGAGTGTCAACCTTTTATTTCTGACACTCAAAGTACTGTAATATGGGCATTTTACTAGTTATTGTCAGTGTCTACTAATGTTTTCTTATAAAAGATATTTGAATAATTTCTTTTTTAGTGTTAACTCATTTGACCTATCGATACTGTCAAGTAATGTTCGCAATTTCCTTCCCAGTGAATTTTTCAAATCATAAATTTAAGTTATCAATTCAAGCAGCTTTTTGAAGCTGCACCTCATAAATTTCCATCACCTGATGAAGTTTGTCAGGTTGAATATAGCATCTATCAACCTCCCAGTCTTCAGTATATTCCATCAGATATGTAGCAATAAGTCTTAAGTAAGACTCTCTTAATGGAAAGATTGATACAACTTTTGAACGTCTTCGTATCTCTTTGTTTATCCTTTCAAGTACATTGGTCGAGCTTATCCTTCTTTTATCGATTTGTGGAAAGTGATAAAATTGGAGTGAATCTTCCAAACCATTTTGAAGTGTTTCAATGGCTTCAGGGAACTTTTTGCCATATTCATCGATAATAGCTTGGGCTATAAGATACGCTTCTTTTTTGCTGTTTTGCAGCCATATTTGTTTGAGTTTTGCTGCAAATTTCCCTTTTGCTTTGTGAGGAATATGTACCAGGATATTACGCATAAAATGGACTTTGCATCGTTGCCATGATGCACCAAGGTAAACCTCTTTGAAAGCTTTTTGGATCCCTTGATGGGCATCGCTGATAAGCAGTGCTATTTTTTGTAAACCTCTTTGTTTTAATTTATCAAAGAAGTTTTTCCAAGTTTCATAAGACTCATTGATAAATGGCTCTATTGCCAATACCTCTCTTTTGCCTTCTAGTGTTACACCGTAAGCTATCATAATAGCGGTAGATACCACTCTTCCTTCATAGTCTCTCACTTTCTCATACAAAGCATCAACCCAAACGAATGGATACTCTTTTTGCAGCTGACGATTACGAAAAGCTTCAGCTTGCTCATCGAGTCCTTTATTAATTTATGATACCTGAGATGCGCTGATATTTTCTATCCTAAGCTCTTTTGCCAAACGCTCTATCTTCCTTGTTGAAACTCCGTTTACATATGCCTCTTTGACCATCGAAATCAAAGCCTGCTCACTTCTTTTTCTCTCTGTTATAAAAAAGGGAATATAGCCTCCTTTTCTGATCTTTGGAACCATAAGATACACAGTGCCAAGTCTTGTATCAAACCTTCTTGGACGATAACCGCTGAAATAGCTTTTTCTCTCACTGTTATGCTCTCCTTTTTTGGCTCCAACTTTTATCTCTGATTCAATCTTCATCAACTGCTCCATCATCCATTTCATCATTGCAAGCAGTGGATCATCCTCTACTACAAACTGTGTCATTATCTCTTTGAAAATTTTTAACTCTTTTTTGCTATTATTGCTCATGGATAGGCTTCCTCCTGTTTGTTTTTTTCTCTCACTGGGAAGTCTATCCAACTCTTTTTTCTCTTTTCAATTTTTGAAAAGTCTTTAAAGAGTCTTCAGGTTAAATTGCGAACATTAGTGTACACTATCAATAATTCATGTATATATTTTAATATCTGCAAAATCAAAACAATAATAAAGTTTGATATTTCATCATTAAAGTTCAATCAGATGAAAAAACATCCTTTAAAGAAATCTGATTTGCGATTATTCCAAATAGATTTTTATCACTACCATCGATAAAAGATAGACACAATGTTGTCTTGACAAACAGTACAATGATAAAAAAATTTTGAGGTGAACATATGAAAAATAATGACTATCAACTTTCAAAACAAGAGTTGAGAGAGATAAAAGCAAACAGAGAAAATTTTCACTCACTACCTAAACATCCAATAATTTGCGTATTGGACAATTTAAGCAACGCGTATAACATAGGAGTAATTATCAGATTATGTGAAGCTTTTAAAATAGAAAAACTGTATGTTTGTAACAAAACACGAAATCTTTTGTTAAGCAAAAAAGTGAAAAAAACTGCTCTTGGAACTCAAAAATGGCTTGATATTGAACATACCACAGATACAAAAAAAATAATAAATGACTTACGAAATGATGGTTATACAATAATTGCAGTAGAACTTACTAAGAAAGCACGTCAGTATAATTGTATTCCATTGAATGCTAAAGTCGCATATGTTTTCGGGAACGAAAACTATGGCCTTTCACAAGAAGTTATAAATTGTTGCGATATGGCTGCCTTTATTCCAATGTATGGAATGGGGAATTCATTGAACGTATCTACAGCAGCAGGTATTATTATTGCGGATGCTGTTTTAAGACTAAACTGTATATAGATTTTTGGCTAAATCTTTAACAAATACAAGGTTATAGTCAAATATTCCCCCTATTCTTCTTTTCAAATATAACTTAAATATGTCACATCTTAAATCGTGATTTTAATGAAAAGACAGAATTTCAAAAAACATGGTAAAGACATGATGTTGACATAAAGTATGTATACAATAAAACAAAAATTAAGGGGACAAAAATGAATCCATTCGAATTCGAAAATAGGCTAACAATCAAAGTAACTCCAAATCAGATCCACAAAATAATGGATAGAATAAAAAGCAGTATAAAATATATGGAATATGAAGATGTCGTTATAAATGGAAATTCAAATGATATTAATTTAACGCATAGTTTGAAAAAGATGGATATCAATGTTGATACTGATACAATTTTGGAAAAATTTGAAAACCAATTTATCCAAAGATATAAATACAGAAAGATTTCGACGGAGTTAGAAGAAGATTTGTTATCTATAAAAGAAGCACTTTTCAGATTTAATGTAAACTCTGGTATTAGCCAAAAACTATCTCAAATTGAGATATTGAAGCATAGAATCCAATATTATCAACAGTTTAGAGAGTGTCTTGATTGCGAAACAGATAACAAAAAAGTAATTGAAAGAGCAAAAGAGTTTTTGAAAAATA
Source organism: Nitratiruptor tergarcus DSM 16512 (assembly GCF_027946175.1). Taxonomy (NCBI): domain Bacteria; kingdom Pseudomonadati; phylum Campylobacterota; class Epsilonproteobacteria; order Nautiliales; family Nitratiruptoraceae; genus Nitratiruptor; species Nitratiruptor tergarcus. The sequence continues at coordinate 244,435 of NZ_AP026671.1, read as the reverse complement.
GTGACAACGAAATTGAATGTATCGATATCAAGATACTTTTTTATAATCATGAAACAGCAAAAAATCTTTCTATAGAAGCAAATAGAAAGATTTTAGAGCTTGAAAAAGAGATTACTATGCTTAATGCATCAAATGAAATTGAAATTAAAATCTATAAAAGTACGGCGGAATTAGTTGGTCTTGGGTAGCCGCTATTCGCCCTGCTGTTTTAGCAAAAGTCTCTAACATTAGAGACAAATAGCCATACCAGCCTCTATTTTTGGTGGAACAGTTACAAGGAAGCATTTATGAATTACTTGCTGTTCGTTGTATATGCTTCCTTTTTTTGTTATGCTTTAATTGTCTTCTGTTCGTAGTAGGCTGGTATGAATTTTTGCCATAAATAAATAAAGGAATTATATGCATCCTGAATACATTGCACAAGAAAAATATGAAGAAAATTTAAAAAAATTTTTCCAAAAAGCACTTTTTGAATACGAGCTTTATAAAAAAGTAAAAAGAGAAATCGATAGATACCTATCTACAGATTTCAATTTCATTGATATTATAAGTCCAGATGAAAATAAAATCTCGATACTACTCAAAATTTTATTGGAACCAAACGGAACGCATGGACAAGGAAATCTTTTTTTGGAACTTTTTTTGAAACAACTTAAAGATTTATCGAAAAGAGATCTATTTTATAGCACAAAAAGTGTAGTAATTGCTACAGAAAAACCAACAGATGAGAATAGAAGAATAGATATTGTAATAGAGTTTGATGATTTCATTGTTGCCATTGAAAATAAACCATGGGCAGGTGAACAAGATGAGCAATTAGAAGCTTATTACAACTATTTAATAAAAAGCAAAAAAGACTTTATACTTATATTTCTTGCGGGGACAAAAAGAGATCCTATAAGTATTTCTAAAGAACATAAAAATTCAGATAAATTTCTCAATACAACATATAAAGCGCTACTAGTTCCATGGCTGAAAGAGTGCTACAAAAATTGTGAGAGTCAAAAGGTGAAATTTTTCGTCAAAGATTTTCAAGAATGGATAGAGAGAAATTTCAAAGAAATGGAGGAGTTTTAAGATGGATAAGGACAAGTTAATAACAAAAATAATTTTTGGAGAAGAAAAGATTTCAAAAGTCAAGTTTCCTGCAGATGAGGAAGCTAAAAAGAGTTTTGAAATTGCATGGGATATTTGGGAGAATTTTGAAAACAATATTAGAAAGCCTATAAGAGCGTTAGTGACACATAAGATATGTAAAATACTGAAAGAAAAAATAGAAAAAGAAGAAAAATATAAGAGTTTTGATTTTATAGACAGTGGATTTTGCAAAGGAGTTCATTGGGAAGCTTTTTTATTTTTTCCAAAAAATTGGCAAATAAATAAAAACGAAAGACCAATATTGAGCTATGCGCTAGAGTTCGATAAAAATAATTATATAGGCATGTATTATGGGATTTGCAAAAAAGATGAATATACTCCATATGTAGGTAAAACTCCAGAAAATATAGAGGAGTTAAAAAAACTTCAAGAAAAATTTAGAAAACAAGGATTTTCTCTAACAACTAAATGGTGGCCATTTTACAAATTTTTTACTGAACCATATGGGAGTATGAACCAAAAAGAATTTTATAATAAGGTATTTGAGAAAGGTATAGATCAAGTTGCTTCATATTATGTTAATGAATTGGAGTCTTTAATCGAGCAAACTCAAGATGATATTGATAAATTTATAGAAAAATATAAAAAGGAAAAAGGTCTCATTTGAAAAATCATCCTTTCAACAAACAACATCATACGACTAAAGAATCACGAATAAAAAAATACAAAAATGTCAATGAGTGTATTGCAAAAATTTTAGCAAGGCTTTATGATGGCAAAACCCTTTCTATGAAAGAGTTAGCCAAAGAGTGCCAAGTTTCCAAACGAACGATTCAAAGATATGTCAATGAGCGTTTAGCTTATTTTCCCATAAAAAAAGATGGAGATCTTTTTAGTCTTGATTGGGTGAAAGAAAAAAAGATTGACTGGAGCGAAGAAGAGATTGCAGTATTGGAGATGCTCGATAATCTAAGCAAAAATCAAGGGAGTGCTTTTTACGAAAAAGCACACAAAATTTTAAAGAAAATCAACTCTTTCAATCCATACTATACACGGCTTGATATTGAAAAGATAGATGATTTTTTACCTATTTTAATCGAGATTGAAAAAGCTATCAAAGAGCACAATATCATTCAATTTAGATACACCATACAAGAAAGTTTTTTTAATGTAACAGTCAAACCTTTTCAAATCGCTAATTTTCAAGGATTTTGGTATTTGGTGGCTGAAGATATGAAAGATGGAGTGATAAAAAAGTATCTTTTGCGCCAAATTGCTCAAGTAAAAATAAGCGATGAAAAATTTACTCCTCCTAAAAATCTTCATGAAAAGATCTCCAAAGCTCTCTCCATCTGGTTCGATCCAGACATTGAGCCTTTTGAAGTGCGACTTTTTATTGATGGAAAAGTTGCCAAATATTTTAAATACAAACCCCTTGCTCCATCACAAATAATTCTTGGAGAAGATCAAGATGGAAGTATTGAGATTGCACTCAAGATAACTCACGAAATGGAAATCATTCCAATCATCAAACAGTGGCTACCTCACATCAGAGTTTTGGAGCCAAAGTGGCTTGATGAGATGATAAAAGAAGATATTAAAACCTACTTAGACGAATTCTAAACTCCTTTACCTCTATAGTGACATAATGTTGTCATCATATTGTGCCAAACTTCTTGTAGAAATCTTAAAGGAGTCTGCAATGAGAATAAAAAAGAGAAGTGGTGTTAGCTCCTGGAAATATGTAGACAAAGAGGTTAGCGATAAAATCACTCTTTGGATATTGCGAGTGATATTTAGACTTGATAGTTTCAATGCTTTTTTAGACTCCTATGGTAATTTTCATCATGACTCCCTTGCCTATTTTTTGGGTTTAGAAGAGTATGTTAATCGCAGTGATATTAAAAAATCTGAAGTTTTTGAAAAGCTTCATGAAAAATATATAGAGTTGGAAAAAAGAAAAGATTTTACTTCTCACAAGATTCTTACAAACAATCTCAAAAAAATCGCTGCATTAATGGATCTTAATGAGGTGGAAATTGCGATTTTGGAGTTTGTGATTTTCATGAACTATTATGACATTTTGGAAAGAGCTTTAAATATGATGGATGAAACTTTCAATCTAACGCGTACAAGAAAAGCTTTGAGCCTTCTTCTTGATATTCCAATTTCACATATCAATGAAGCACTAAAACCTAATAGCAAACTCATTAAGTCTGGAATTATTTCTATAAGTCCCTATAAAGGCTATTTTAGTGACAAAATAGAGGTGATTTCAGAAAAATTTGTTGAAAATATCTGCACGTTTGATGAAGATATTGCATTGCTTCTCAAAGACATAATAAGAAAAGTAGAGAGTAAAGAGACTTTGTCACTGCAAGATTATGAATATATTGCAAAAGATGCTCATACTATTTTAAACTATCTCAAACATACAATAAAAAAGAGACAAAAGGGTGTAAATATTTTACTCTATGGAATTCCAGGAACCGGAAAAACAGAGTTTGCAAAAACTATCGCTAAAAGTTTGCAACTAGAACTGTTTGAAGTAAGTTACGCAGACGAAGAGGATGAAGCCATTGACGGACATAGACGGATTCGCGCTTTAAAAGCGGCTCAAGCACTTTTATCCAATAAAAATATCCTTCTTTTATACGATGAAGCAGAAGATATTTTTGACAAAAGCGATACTTTTTTTGCACCAAAGAGACAGGAAAACAAAGCCTGGATCAATAGAACATTGGAAAATAACGATTTGCCAACGATTTGGATAACAAATAATATTGATAGTATCGATAATGCAATAATCAGAAGATTTGATTATGTTTTGGAGTTACCTATACCCCATAAAAATCAAAGAAAAAAGATCATAAAAAAATATATCAATAATCTTTTGAATGAAAACGCAATTGAAGTGCTCTCAGAACACGAACATATTGTTCCTGCAATTATAAGCAGAGCCTCCAAAGTTGTAAAAATCATTGAAACAAAAGAGCAAGAAGATACTTTTATCCGTATTATAAACAATACACTCAAAGCGCAAGGGCATAAGGAGATTGTATCTACAAAAAAAGATAGTGCCTCTTTGCCTAAAGTTTACGATCCAAGATTTGTCAATACAACAACTGATCTTGAAAAACTAACCCAAGGAATCAAAAATCACCCAAATGCAAGAATTTGTCTTTATGGACCTCCGGGAACAGGCAAAAGCGCTTTTGCAAAATATATTGCTAAATGCCTAAATAAATCATTCATCTTAAAAAAAGCGAGTGATTTACAAAGCATGTGGGTTGGAGGCACAGAAAAAAATATAGCAAGAGCTTTTGAAGAGGCTAAGAAGAGCGATGCAGTGCTTATTTTTGATGAAGTTGACAGTTTCTTGCAAGATAGAATGCATGCGAGAGCTTCTTGGGAGGTAAGCCAAGTCAATGAGATGTTGGTGCAAATGGAAAACTTTGATGGCATTTTCATAGCTACTACAAACCTTATGGAAAATCTTGATAGAGCAAGTTTGAGACGATTTGATCTAAAGCTAAAATTTGATTTTTTAACCAAAAGCCAATCATGGCAGATTTTCAAAGCCTATTGCAAAGAATTAGGACTTCCAAACCCAAAAAACAGCATAAAAAAAGAGGTTGAACATCTACAATTCTTAACTCCAGGAGACTTTGCAGCGGTTGTGAGACAAAGTAGATTTAGACCGATTGAAAATATAAAAGATCTACTTCAAAGACTAAAAGATGAGATTGAAGTGAAAAATATGGAAGATAGAAATGTGATGGGATTTGTGTGATATGTTAAATAAAGAAATGAAATTTTGAGAACCGTTATGACTAAAGTGTAATGACCCCACCTTTTCTGCACACCTAAGCTACCAAGTGAAACACTTCTACAGGTGTTTTGTACTGCAGCGCTGAATGCTTTCGTTTTTGATTGTAAAAATTGATCCATTCTTCAATAATTTTGTTAGACTCCTTGAGTGATTTGAAGTTATAGTGCCAGATACACTCTTCCTTGATGGTTCGGAAGAACCTTTCAATCATGCCATTTGTCCTCGGCTTCGCCTGCGGGGTTGTCGCTTCGCTCGGACGTTCAGGAGTATAAGGAGTGATGAACTCCTGAGTGAAGTTGTAATCTTTGATTGTTTTGGTGAACGATTTACTGGTAAAAACCAATCCATTATCACTTCGTAATACAATGGGCTCTTTCAATCGCTGAAGTCTTCCAAATCGATAGATCAAGCCTTTTTGCAAAGCAGCTTCTGCTGTTTTTGCTTTACCGCTTTTTGAGAGTCTCCATCCAACGATTTCACGGATACAAGTATCAATCACACAAGCCAAAGTGCTCCAGCCATCATTAATACTGTAGATGCGGGTCATATCAATAGTCCATCTTTGATTGGGATAGTGTGAACACGAAGGCATCATTTTGGCTCGTGGCCTATGCCCTTTAACGCTTTTTTACCTGCCAACTTTTTAGTTGCAGAATGCGCTGCACTGCTTTTTTGTTCATCCCAAGCAGCAAAGCTAAACGACGATAGCCATACGTTGGAAATTTCTCTATCTTCTCTTTGACTTTTTTAACACGCTCTTCATCCAATTTCCGTATTCTTTTGACGGGCTTGTAATAAAAGCTCCTGCGAGGAATATTCAACAGCTTACAGAGTTTTGTGATGCTTATTGGGTAGCCCTCGCTTCTCATTTTGCTCTGTACTTGCATCACTTCTTCTCTTTTCCTACAGAAGCGTCGTACTTTTTTAATGCGATATTCTCCAATGTCAATTCACCTATAACTGCCTTCATATCTTTTATCTTCTCTTCATACATGGCAGCTATATCTTTAGGTCTGGCTCTTAATTGATTCTCCATACCTCTACGTGCATCTTCCATCCACTCCTCTATTGCTCCAGGTGCCAAATCATACTTTCTCGCAACTTCAGATACTGTAGTTTTCCCTTGAAAAATATCCATGACTATGGAAGCTTTCTTCTTTGCTGTAAAACGCTTTATCTCTTCTTGATTTTTATTTAATTTCTCCATTCTTGTTGACCCTTTTGTTTCTTACTCTTTATGTATTATATCCTGTGCAGTTGGGGGGGGAAGTATAAACTAATAAAACATAAGCGAAGGAAAATTAGATAAACTATTTGGAGCTATAAATAGAGCCATACCAGATATTGTTAACAAAAAATTTCACAGTAAATTTTTCTTAAACCTTAATATCATTATAAAAAATATCCTCAAAAATAGCTTCAAGTGCACCTTTGGCAATAGAAATTGTTCCTTTTGGTCCTTTGGCTTCTCTTGGATTTATTCTAATTAATGTGGCATTTGATATTTTTTCTTGCATCTCTTCTCCCATTATTCTGATGGTTGGCAAAGCTGTTCCTGCTCCAAATTCAAGTATAGCTATTTTTGTATCACTATTATAATATTTTCTCATAAAAGAATCATATCGCTTCTTTTGTTGATAATTAATACTTGAATTAAATGAATAATCATTAAACATCATTATATTTGGTCTTGCAATCTCTCCACAACTTGAACACCTTGGAATCTCTGTTTTAATTTCTAAAGTTTCAGGATTTACATCAAATTTTAAATCTGGTGATGGTATCCAAATATTGTTACATACGGTGCATTGAAATACTCTAATTCTTCCGTGAATTTCATAAATTTTTTTATCATCAAATCCAGCCTTTTGAAAATGTCCATCAACATTTGATGTAACTACAAAATAATCTTCTTTTGTTTTTACAAGCTCCAACAAAGCATTAAATCCGATATGAGGTTTCGTGTTTTTATAAAGGTCATATCTATGTCCGTAAAATCCCCAAGCAAGTTCAGGTTTGTATTTAAAAGCGTTTGGATTTGCTATTTTTTTAAACGATATTCTTTTTTTACCAAGAAGAGGATACGCTTTCCACATACCTTCATTACCTCTAAAATCAGGCAAGCCACTATCTACCCCCATTCCAGCACCAGCAGTTATAATTATTACATCCGATTCTTTTACTATTTCTTGTGCAGTTTTCATCTTATTCTCTTTGCTTTATCATTCACCTAACGATAATTTTTTAAGTCTTTTTCTTTTTTTATCCTTCAAATACTATGAAATTCATAATAAGTTTTATAAGTTGCTCTTTTTGCTCGGCCGGACTTGCTGCTACGAGATAACATAGAGCAGTTAAAGTATTGCTGTTAAATTTTTGAAACAGTTCCTCTTTGGATAGATTTTCATATAAAAATTTTAAAAAGAGCAAAGCTCCTATTCGTTTATTGCCATCTACAAAGGGATGGTTTTTAATAATCAAATAAAGCAAGTTTGCCGCTTTTTCTTCAAATGACGGATAAAGCTCTCTGCCTTCAAAACTTTGATAGATAGTATTTAATGCGCTCTCAAATAGTCCTCTGTCTCTTTCTACTCCAAATATATCTGATGCTTCGTTATGTTCAATGAGATAGTTTTTAAGTTCTGCAATTACCTCCTTTGCTTCTTCATAACTTATTTTTTTTCTATCCTCTCTTGTAATTTTTACCTCTATTTTTCCTGTGTCATACTCTTCTATCCATTTCCAAACCAAAGCGTATTTTTCAATAATTTCAAGCATTCCTTTTGCCTCGGAGGCTGTCAAAGAAGGGGTATTGATATTGTCTTTTATAAACTTTATAGCATTTTCGAGCTCTTTCAATTTTTCTTTAGTAAGTTTCTTTTCATTTATTGCGTACCCTTTAACAAGGTAATTTTTCAAAACATTTGTAGCCCATATTCTAAATTTTGTTGCTTTTTTAGAGTTTACCCGGTAACCAACGGCGATTATTACATCTAGATTATATAGATTCATTTTTCTTTTTCTACCATCCGCGGCAACCTGTGCAATTTTTGCACAGGTTGTATTTTCGTCAAGTTCTCCATCTTTGTAGATATTTCTAATGTGTTTTACAATCACTGTTCTATCAACATCAAAAAGTTGGGCTAACTTATGTGCATCGAGCCATAATGTCTCTTCTTTTAATTGAACTTCAATTCTCTTATCTTTATCTTCAAAAATAATAAGCTTATTTTCCATTTTTTTACCCTTTTATATTTCACAATTTACTTATTATATCCTGCTTATATAGTGTATGCAGTTTGGTCAATCTCCACAAATTCCCTGATATGATTATAGTATTTATCACGACAAAATGTTGTCGCCATTCTATGTCAAACTACGATGGAACTTAACAAGGAGGTGCAACAATGGCGGCATTGATAAAAGAGGAAAAAGAAAATACATTGGAACAAGAAAAAATAGCCTCAATCCGCTATTGGGTAGCAAATATATTATATCAATTAGATCTTATAGAACCGTATGTTACGCTTGGTTTTTTTCGACGTCCAAAATTAGCATCTGTTCTTGGAATGAAAGACTTGAAAGATGAATCAGAAAAAAATCCACAATTTGTGATTGAACGTATACAAAAAGTATGTCATGAGATTATTGAAACTACACGATCTCCATATCCATCCAATTTGGAAAAAAATGTTGCATCTCTTTATAAAACTATTGATCTCACAGATACAGAGCAAGAAATATTGAAATTTGCGATAATAATGGATTATAGTTCAGAAATACAAAACGCCTTATTTGTTCTAGAGGAAAAAATAAATCAAGAAAGAAGTAATTTAAAAATCCTCTCTTTATTGTTAGAACTTAGCGAAAAATCTATAAAGAAAGCTTTATCACCAAATTCTACACTCTCTCTATCTGGCTTGATAACAATTCGATACAGAAGTTCTGAGCTATATGAATACTTGGATCCATTCTCAAGTACATTTGTTGATATTATGGTAGATTATGAAAATGATGATGTGTATGATTTATTTAAAGATGCGATCAGAAGAGTCTCATCGGTCACATTGACATACAATGATTTTTCTCATATTTCTCATGAGATTCAAGTTCTCCGTGATTTCCTTTCTTCATCCATAAAACAAAAAAGAATAGGAACAAACATTTTGATCTACGGTAAACCAGGGACTGGGAAAACCGAACTTGCCAAATTTTTAGCAAAAATACTTAATGTTGAACTTTTTGAAGTAAGCTATGCTGATAAGAGAGATGAGCCAATTAATGGAAAAGAAAGAATAGCAGCCTATAAAGTTGCCCAATATCTCTTTGGTCAAAAATCAGTGATGCTTTTATTTGATGAAATTGAAGATGTGTTTGATGACATCCATTTAGCCTCAGCTTTTCTAGGCAAACGTCCTACACAGGAAAACAAAGGATGGATAAACCATATTTTAGAAAAAAATAGAGTTCCTACAGTTTGGATTTCCAATTCTATCGATATAATAGATCCAGCCATCATAAGACGTTTTGATCTTGTAATTCATATGCCAGTTCCCCCACGATCCAAACGAAAAGCCATTGCTGAACAATTTCTTGGAAAATATGTATCCAAACAGACTATTAACATTATCAGTGAACATGAAAATATTGCTCCGGCAACAATTTCAAAGGCTTCCAATGTATTGGATTTGATAACAAATCAAAAAAAGCGTGCTGACAAAGAAGCTCATTTCATCATATCTTCTATGCTTGAAGCCCAAGGTCATAAACCACTGTCCAAGCTAAAAAATTTAATCTCTTTTTCATACAATCCGGCGTATATAAATACAACTATAGATCTTGAACATATCGCACAAGGAATAGCTGAGAACCCAAATGCCAGAATTTGTCTCTATGGACCTCCCGGAACAGGTAAGAGTGCATTTGGAAAATGGTTGGCAAACAGACTTGATAGACCCTTCATTGTAAAAAAAGGAAGCGATCTGCTCAGTATGTGGGTCGGAGGCACGGAAAAAAATATTGCCAATGCATTTCAAGAAGCCGAAAAAGATGATGCTGTTTTGATATTTGATGAAATCGATGGGCTTTTACAAGATCGTCACCAGGCACATAGAAGCTGGGAAGTGACACAGGTAAATGAACTGCTTACACAAATGGAAGCATTTGAAGGCATATTTATCGCTACGACAAACTTGATGGAAAATCTCGATCAGGCCAGTCTTAGAAGATTTGATTTGAAGCTGCATTTTGATTACATGAGACTGAATCAGGCAAAAACTATGTTCATAGAATTGTGTCAAATACTGGATTTGAAAAGTCCGGACAACGACATTCTTTGTATAGTTGCATCACTAAGAAATCTTACCCCTGGAGATTTTGCAGCAGTTTTGAGACAAAACAGATTCCATCCAATTAAAGATGCCGAAGATTTCGCAAAACGGCTTCAAGAAGAAGTAATGATGAAAAACGTTTCTTCAAATATAAAAATGGGATTTGTCGCTTCATAAAAGGAGAGTCCATGAAAATAGCGATCACCGGACATGTAAACATAGAAAAAGCAAACGGCAAAAAGCTAATCGATTACAGAAAGTATGATGAAGATATATTCAATAAAGTCTATGGAGAAATCGATTCGATGATGAATAGAATTTTCCAAGACTTGTCCGTTGATAAAAATGAAGTTGTTCTTATTTCGGGAATGGCAAGGGGCGTGGATGAGATATTTGCGCTCTATGCCATGAATAATGGCTTGGCTCTTTTTGCAGCAATTCCCCATAAAATCTATTGGCACAAAGCACGAAAAGAGAGTGCCATCCGCTATGATGAAATTTTGGAATATGCGAAAAAGAGTGCTGGATATGAAGAGATTTCAAAGAGATACAAAAACATTGGATCTTCTTTTTTTGCCCGCAATCAATATATGGTTGATATGGTGGATATCGTAATTTCTTATATGAAATACAATTCATCTGGCACTATGGATACGATAAAACGGGCAAAAGAGGCAGGGAAGTATTATGGAAATATTTTAGATCTCATAACCAAATAGTGGAATATAGGAATGAGTTTAAGAATTTGTAATATAAATCGTAATAATTCTCAAATGACTCGTGTTTTTGTAGATGAAGAAGGAATCTATTATCTTTGGATACTCTATTCGGGTCATCCCGATCTTGAAATAGTTCCTTTCAAGAAGGAAAATAATAAATTTATAGAAATAGAAACGCAAAAAGTGGATGAGTTATATGACTATTTGAGATTCAGATTTTCAAAAGAAAGCTTATATGAAGTAGAAAAACTTTTTAGATCTTTACGGTGGGATTATAGCAAATTTACTATTCCTAAAAATATTGTTGAAAAGTTTGGTGAGAAGTTTTGTGAATATTTTTTAAGAGATCGTGATGATGAGTTCATATTTATGGATCCTTATGCCAAACATTGGATCATTGATTTTGAAAAAGTAAGAAACCAAGAAAAAGAGTTTTTGAAAGAGCCAGAGCTTTTACCATTTACTATTACCGAGCTTGGAGTAACATTAACAAAAGATTTAGAACTGCAAAAAGATGGCAAAAATTTGAGCATAGAGGAGTTTTGGAAAACATATAATGAGTATAGATTGAGCCTCATACCAATTGCAAAGAAGAAAGACAAGATTTTTAGAAAAATAGAAGAGGATTTAGGAAAGCGAGTAAAAGAGTCTTTGAGAGAAATCAAAAGTAAAAAAATAAGTGATTACAATATTGAGATAAAAGTGAAAGTTTTTGATACAATATTAGGATATGAGCAAATTTTAGAACTCTTTTATACAGAAGAGATGTTTGAAGATGGTGTTTTATATCATTTAAGAGAGTTAAATAATATGGAAGTTTGCCGACTTTTTTGGCATTTGATAGAGTTTTTCGGATTGAGAATCATAACTACAGAGCTTTCATTCTGGAGTGAGATAACAATAGATGATCAGAAGTTTTTTAAATTGTAATTAAAGGAGATAAAAGATGCAATGGAATGTAGGTAATTCAATATTCAAAGGGTATAACGACAAAAAAGGTATCATGTTGTGTGGGTATGAATGGGGATTTTCAAAAGAGGAACAGGAAGCATATAAAAACGGAAAAATCAATCCGATAGATTTTCAAAAAGAGCCTTCCACATTTTCAAACAAAGTCAATCTTTATAAAAAATACTCACTAAAACATTATTATCAATATGATGAAAGAATCATCAAATGGTTTGGATTATGGGGTCATCCATTAAAAAGAGATAATGGAGAATTTGAAAAGACTATTTTGCAAACCAACTGGTGTGATAGTCAGAATCACGCTTTCAATGGCAATAGATATCATAAATTGCTTAATTGCAAAGATAATTTCTTGGCTCACGTTCGTGAGTTCAAACCAAGATTGATAATATTTTTGGGAGCTGAAATGATAAAAGTATTAAATAATCCCGATATAAAAAATGAGTTTGAAAAAATTATGGGTAAAGAAACAAAACCTTTAAAATTTATTCAAAAAGATTTTCCAGGAAAGCGATTCAAAATAGGCTTTCAAAGTTTTGAAAATTGCGATATAGCTGCATTTCCTCATCCTTCTGGAACAATCGGACTTTCTGATGATTATATCAAACTTTTCAAGGATGAGATGAATCCAATTCTTGTTTCGTTCAAGAAATTTAAAGGGCTTTCTTAGCCTTATTTCCTACTGCTACCAAGTTTTTTATCAATATCTAACTTTTGTAGATGGAGGATTTCGATAGGTTTTTGTAACTGCTTGGCATAATTGATAAACTTTTGAATATTGGGACTATTTTCATACTGTATTGCAAGCACTTTAGTGGCTTCTTTGATCATTTTTATATTTTTGTTGTACAATCCTTTGCCTCTACGTGGCATGGATATAACATCTATTTCATAGCCATTTTCCTCTAGAAACTTTCTGATATTACCTGTCAAAATATTTCCCATTCGGATTACATTGTTTCCATTATACTGGTCAATAAAAGCAATAATCTCTTTTTTAAATAAATCCAACACTTTTGGATGATCATTAAAATACCTGCTGACCATCAAAACAGTCATTGCAACTATCCTTTTAATCTTCTATTTCATTCAACACTGAAAAAGGATTGACTGTTTTCATGATAAAATCCTTAATCTCTTCAAGATATACATTAGCTACTTCTTCAAATCCTTTTTCTAAAATTTCCAAATAGAACTCTTTTTGACTGTTGTCACCATAGTAAGACTTAAAATGTCCGGTTACCAGCCAACATGGTTTTTCATCTATATTCTCGCCAAAATAGATTTTCGCTTCCCTTTTTATCTTATTTATCAAATCTTCTGCACTTTCAAAATTTGGATAAAATTTATGAATGACTTGCTTTTGATACTCTTTATTCTTCGTTATTTGAATAATCTTATCCATTGGTTTTTTTTCATCACAAAAATCTGCTCTGATTCCAAGCCTCAACTTCAAAAAATTTGGTTTATCAGATTCTATTGCATAATCTACATTTAGATTTTCAAGATATTTATCATAAGAAATAAAGAGAGGTTGCAATTTTTCTCCGCTTAAAAACTCTTCGGCATAAATTACATCATAGTGTTGCTTTAATTTTTTAATCAAAGCCTTCATCACCTCTTTTCTTATCTCTTTTTTGATATTTTCAAATTCTTCTTCTATATTCCAATATTTTTGAAATTTATGTATTGTATTCTTGTTTACGGGAAAACCTTGATTTGATATATTTGTTTGGCCAAAAATTGTTTGTATTAGATTCATATCCATACCTCTTTTATATACTTTTATTATATTTTAAGTAAAAATATTTAAGTACAAATTAATAGCTATAAATTTTGAAGGTATAGTATGGAAAGATATCTCATTTATAGAATGACTTATGATGGCGGTTTTACTCCTAATCCTTTTTGGGGCTATTTAACTGTTGCTGCTTGCACACCTAATCATAGAAGAGCAAATTTGCACCCTGGTGAATGGATAATAGGTATAGAAAGCAAAGAATTAGCAAAGAAAAGAATTGCGAAAGGTTGCAATCCTGATATAGAACAATTACTAATTTATGCAGCCAAAATAGATGAATGTTTGAGTTTAGACCAATATTTTAGAGATCCAAGGTTTCAAGCTAAAAAATTCAAAAAAGATGGCAATTGGAAAGAACAAAATGGAGACAACAACTATTATAAAGAAAATAATAAGTGGAAATGGATAAGGGGGCATGAACACGAACCAAGACGCTTAAGAGATTTGCCTGATGAAGATGTTTTTTTTGATGAAGACAAACTTTATGAATATTTGAAAGACGAAGAAAAAATAAAAAAATATGGAGTCATATTGCAAGATTTAAAAGGAGATAGAGTATTCATATCAAAAAAATTTCTATATTTTGGAAACAAAGGTGTTAAATTTCCACAAGAACTATTAGAATGTGCACCTAAAAGTCGAGGATTTAAATATTGCCGTCCAAACGATAAAAGATATAAAGAATTGAAAGAATTTATAGATGATCGAATAAAAAAATATGGATATGGCGTTCACGGCAAGCCGATAAATTGTTGTATCGATAATGGCTGTAATGACGAAATAGATGAAAAGAAATCATCTTGCAAAAGTGAACTATCCAATAAAATATCAAAGAATGCAAATAATGAAATGAAAGAAAAACGATTTTCTTGTAGGGGTTCATGATGAAAATTATTTTCAGTAGAAAGGGATTTGATTCATCTCATGGTGGCTATGCAAGTCCTATTTTTCCTGATGGAACACTATTTTCTGTGCCTATACCTGATAAAAAAACATCGATTTCTTACAAAGATTTGAAATTTACCTATGAGGGAGAGCCTATTCAAAGAATTTTAAATGATTTGACTAATAAAAAAATCCGATCTGGGAAAAAACATGATTGCGATTATTTTTCAGATAAATTTAAATGCCATTTCGATCCTATGATTTTTGAAAATGATCAATTTAATGGAATAGCCTTTGGACAAGAAGGTGCTTCAGCATCGCATCTTATAAATCAAAAAGTTCAAGAAGGTGACATTTTTCTCTTTTATGGATGGTTTAAAGAAGTCGAAAAAATAGATAATAAATGGCAATATAAAAAGGATGCAAAAGATTTGCATGTTATATGGGGATATATGGAAGTTGGAAAGGTTTTGCATATTAATAATGATAATACCAATAAGATATTGCAAATATACCCTTTCTTAGCGAAACATCCCCATATTGAAATTACTAGGAAAAATCCCAATATCATCTTTATTTCAAAAAATTTTAAAAGATTAAAATATAACAATTATACACTACTTAGCGATATAGAAAATTATAAAGGAAGAAGTTATTGGAAATTACCAAGTTTTTTCAATCAGCCGCAAGCTTTTACATATGTAAAAAATTTTATTGCCAATAATGATTTTGTTAACATTAAAGCTCCATATATAGGTCAAGAGTTTGTATTAGATTTAGATTCTACATCAGAAAAAGGGAAAATATTAGAATATATTTTTAATTTTTCTTAAAATTATATTTGATAATTTTACATTCAAGTCATCCATATTATCGTTTTTATTTAAAGATTTTAAAATTTTATTATTATCAATAACTTCAATTTGATCACATATCTCTTCTAAATTTTCTATAGTTTTTCTTGCAATCTTTTCCCGTTTTTTTCCTTCAAATGTAAAAGGAAGTGTTGTAAATGCAACAACTGTTTTTGATAAAGATTTCAAATATTTTGCAATAATAGGTGCAATTGTACCACCTGTTACTCCACCTCCTGTCATAACAATGGCAATCTCATTACAATCTTTTGTCAATTCGTAAAGGTTGTTCTTGATATTTTCATCTAAAATATTTTCTTCATTATATGGATTTTCAAGATATCCCTTGAGCGCTTCTTGATCTTTATTCACATAAATTTTATTAGTTATACAACTATCAAGAAAATTTAATGTTCCTTTTTCATTATTTACTGCTATTAATGTACATAACAAATCTGATTCTGCAAGTAGTTCTAACATTTTACATCCACCACCACCAATTCCTATAATACAACATTTTTTATTCATTGCATATCCTTCTGCAATTTATCCTCAACTTATTACTTCTATTTCAAAAATCGCAACTTATTTAAATTATTCTAATGAATACCACATTATGTAAAAATAAAAACATTTCAAAATAAAGGACATTTTATCACAGAAAAATGTTAAATGAATTCAATAAAATAAATAAAAATTTGTCAAACTATGTTAAATAGATTCTCCTTTCAAGGAGATATAGAGATTATTAAAAGAAAGCTATTTCGATTAAAAAAGAGTAACGAAGTAAAAAAGATAGATGCGTAAAAGGAAAAGAGAACTCAAAGATAGTTTTTTGGTTATTTAAAAGAAAAAAATTACAAATCATTTAATGGAAAAATTTCAATTAATAACATGATAAAATGGAAGGGATAGGATGACCTTGTTGATATTGGCTATTATAAATATTTTAAAGTCAATCACAGAAATAATTAATATCAAGAGACAGGGACAATCATTTCAATAGAATAAAATAATTTTGGTATTATACTAGAATAATTTAAAATCTTTCACAAAAGAAATTCAATTTACAATTAAAAGAGTGTGAATTTAAATCCAATACTTGTCATATTGACGTGCTTTATTTCAAAAATATTTATACCCTCCCTTCCAGGAGGGATATAAAAAGCCATTCAAATTTTCCTTCTCACGCCACCTGCTTCTGTATCGGCTGATACCACACTTTTCTACTCGCATCCCATCGAAAGCCCAACGGTTTGATATATTGCTGCTTTCCATATGTTGATCCTGTAACGATAAGCTCGCCGTCTCTTTCTTCTACACCGAGTCCCAGCTGTTTGAGTTTTACATAGGGGTCTTGTTGTGTCTGATTGTTAGAATCAGTATGTTGTGATTTGATGGATTGCTGGCTGTGATCCACATTCTTCTGTTCTTTGTCATAGAGGGCATTGCCAAACTGGTTGCCAAAGGTTCTGAAGGCTCTTTTCAAAGCATCTGTCACTGCCTCCTTGCCTGCTCCTTCATGCGCCATGGCATACTCTTTTGCAACACCTGTTCCAAAGCCCACATCTTCTCTTGTAACACTTGCTTTTCGGTATATGTTGTAAACGGTCACTTTCACAATAGCCCGATATCCGATTACTATATTGCCGTTTTGATTGGTCTCTTCGCTGACTTGATCTAATGCGGTAACTTTGTAGCTCCAGTTTCCAAATCCTAAGATGAAGTTTGCAGTATCGATAATATCGTGCCCTTCCAGATAGCTTAAGATAATATTTCCTTGCTTTCTGGTTTTAACCCGTTTTCCATCAAGATTGTATTTTAATAGTTGAATCTGTTTGTCTGTAAACATTGGTATCTCCTTAGGCAGCATTAATTATCTCCACCGTATCGGCAGAATTGACACTGTTTCGTTTTTTGTTGATTTTCAGCCTTGCAGGCACATCTTCTTCTATGTATTCAACATCTACATATGGTTCCAGCTCTTCAAAGAGTTCTGGAAATTGCAGGGCTTTTTCTATTGCTTTTTTGTCCACATCAAATTTGACATAGCCAAGCTCCATCACTTTTTGGGGATCTTTGATGCGTATATCAGTTTTTATATTTTTTCTTGGTGGCGTAATGGTAAAGGATGAGATGGCAGTGCCTTCAATTTTATCTATGCCATACTCTTGCAGTATTTCAGCTGCAATTTCCAGTCCCAATGTTTTAGCCTGCTGCAGCTTTTTCTTCAGTTCAGTAAGAATTTTTATCTCACTGCTTAAATAGGCTATTTTGTTGTCCAGCTCCAAGAAGGACAGTGCAATGTAGTCGCATTTGACATAGTATGGCTTGTCTGATTCCAAAATCTCTTTGAGATAGTTCTTGAACCACTCTTTTTTCGATGGTGAAGTGAGATGCTCAATTTCAGTTTGCAGTCTGTAGTTGGTTGTTTTCATAATGGACTCCTTATGGTTTTTTTGTTTGGTTATGCAGCAATAGCAAGATGGTTTGATTGTGATTTAGCAATTTGTTCCGCAATATTCCAAAGAGCCTGATTGATTTGAATATCTTTCAAGATAGATCGAATCTGTCTGCTTCTGTAACTTTTGCCACTATTTTTGTTTGTTACTTTTAGATTTCCCCGAAGCAGGTTTTCCTGAATAACATTAAAAACTGTGTAAAGATCATCTTTTTGATCCTCTTCTCTTCTGGGTCTTACAATATCATCGGTATTGACCTCTATATGCTCATTAAACCTCAGAGGTATTGCAGCATTGGCAAATGCAAGCTTTTCATCAGCAGAAAGTCTGATGGATTCAAATAAACTGATCTTTTTTTGCAGCGTTGGTTTGAAGGATGCGATATTCTCCAAAGCTGCAAGAACATTACTCTCTTTGTATCCGATGTGTCTGATTTTATAGCTTTTAAACACACTGTTGGCTATTACCAGACCGTTGGCGCAGGCAAAGCGGTAGATGCCTGCGCTGATACTGAATGCCGTTGTTCTGTCGTGTGAGTTAAACAGTAAAAGCTCAACTGCATTTTTTGGGGATTGATAAGGTCATCGAGATGGCGGAACCGAACAAGATGCCTTTGATAACCTATTTTTTCAATATTTCTCACACCAGCTTCCTGTACATTGACAGGATGCCATTTGTGGGCTCTTAGTTCATTAATGACCTCAATCGTTGGGATGAAATGGTATTTGTTGCTTGCCTTATGGTAAGGCTGATTGGTGAACAGAGATGGGGCGTACTCCATCAATTCCTCATTTGTTAACGGATGCAGTGCTGACATAGGTGATCCTTTGTAGTGATATGTTGAATGTGGAAAATTAGCGGATGACTAAGAAACTGTTGGATTGGCAGGTTGAAAAGAGATGTTGTTGGCAGGACTGTGTTTCACAAACTGTTTCAGCCACAGCAACAATCTTTCAAGACAGGATGATTTTGGATCATCAACTATTTTTTGAGCTCTTTGGCTACAGTCAAAAGTATTGTGCCGACTGCTACAAGAATATCTATCCATGGCATGGTACCTCCTTTGGAATATTTAAATTTACATACCATAATGGCATTTGCCGATTACAGTATGAAAAACTGAGGAAATCGGACATAAACATTCCCTCATAGATATATGACCAGTTTTTTGAAAAAATTATCACTCTGCATCCCCGTTACTCTGTTTTCTACTCTTTGTTTTTGGATACTGCGATGCTATAATCGAAGAAAATGGATAGAAATTGGAAGGTTTTCGATGGGTCTTACAAAAAAACAGGAGGCATTCTGTATCAATTATGTTGCTACCCGTGATGCGAAGGCTTCTGCATTGAAAGCCGGCTATTCCAAAAGTTATGCAGAAAAAAAAGCGTATGCTCTTCTTGGTAATGAAACTGTTTCCCAGCGTATCGAGGAGCTTGAAAAGGCTTTTTTCAATGAAAGGTTTACCAGACTGGCAATGCGTTCAATGGCAGTACTAGAAGAGATCCTTGAGGGGTATGATGACAGAGCGAGACTGGCTGCAGTCAAGGAGATTTTCAGATTCAACGCACTGGATCGAAAACTGGGACTGGAGGAAGCAAATGAAGCAACAGAATCCGTCCCTGTCACTATAGTTTTCAATGAAATACCAAGCAGAAAAAAAGAGAACAATGAGTCATAAGCCTGTAATCGAATACAAACTCATCGACTACCAGGTTCGATTTTTGCAGGCAAAGCAGAAAATCACTGCACTCATAGGGGGTACGGGATGCGGGAAAACATTTTTGCTGCCTATTGCAATCTTCTACAAGGCACTGGAACACTTTGGAAGTTCCGGTACACCAATGGAAATTATCGTTCTTGCTCCCACTCACAAAATGCTTTTACGAAACCCATTGAAATATATCAGACAAAGATTCGACGAACTTGGTATTCCATATACGCTCAACAAAAGTGAGATGACCATCACATTCTCCTATGGAGTCATTTATCTTATCAGTGCCGAAAGCTATGAGAGTATGCAGGGAATCCATGCTTCGCTAATAGTAATGGATGAAGCCGGTCTTATGGCAAAGCCTGTGTTTGATACAGCACTGCAGAGGCTGGCATTCCACAGCGGGCAGCTCCTGATTCTCTCCACTCCCTACGGCAGCAACCACTGGCTCAAAAGTGAAGTATATGATGCCTGGCTTGAGGGAGACAGCAATATATTTGTTGTCAACCCGCAATCTTCAGACAATCCTTTTTATCCGCTCAGTGAAATAGAAAGAGCCAGGACTATGCTTCCCAAATGGAAATATGAGATGTTTTTCGAGGCAAAATTTACCAAACCGGCAGGACTCATTTTTGAAGAAGTCACCTATATACCAAGATTCCAGCTTCCGCCAAACTGTATCTATTTCAGAGGTCTGGATTTTGGTTTCAACAACCCCAATGCCGTTGTACAGCTGGCGCTTGACCCTAACAACAACGATACTGTCTATGTGGTTGGCGAATGGAAAAAGAGCCAAACAAATATTGATGATCTGGAAGCGGTACTGAAAAAAGGATACGGAACCATCTATGCCGATCCTGCAGGAAAAGATGCACTGGAAACACTGAAGCGTCGGGGACTGCCTATGAGTGTAGCCAAAAAAGACGTCCTTGCAGGAATCAGTATGCTCGATGCAATGTTCAGAAGCAAAAAACTGCTTGTGTTTGACGATTTGTATCAGTTGCAGGATGAACTCTCAACCTATACCTGGCAAGTGGACAGGAATGAACAGCTCACCGACAAGCCTGCCAAAAACAACGATCATCTCATTGACGCGCTGCGCTATGCCGTATTTACGTATGAGGGTGGATATCTGGCAGCCAAGTTTATTGATGCGATGATTGGTCTTAATTATAAAGATAGTTTTTTCTGGTAGGTTGGCAGTTGGTTGTTCAAAATATTTTAAATCAAAAAAGGAGAAAAAAATGATTCAAATAAAAGATTTGTCACAAACAAAACACACTGAATATTGTAATAAAATCTCGCTTATGGTAACGATGGTTTTTGAAGAGCTCTATCGCCTGTATCATAACTGCAACCAGGCACCATACGACTATTACAATGCAGACTATATCATCTCGCCTAAAAACAGATCCTATCACGACGAATACTTTGCCAAGGTCAAACCTCTGGCAATTGAACTGGCTGAGTTGTGGCAACAGGTACTTGCAAACAACCTACCTCTGGATGAAAATGATTTAGAAGTACTTAATGCTATAAAATATAACATTGTCAATGCAAAAGATATGGTGTATCTTGTATGGTATGCAACTTTTTTACTAAAAGCTGTGCGTTCATTCTATGCCAAAAACAATATGAAATGGGATGGAACTGGAAAGCAGTTTTGGAAGGTATAAACTGTCTCCTCTTCCAATAATACAGCTTTTTACCTATCATTGTTTTTCGTTTGCCTTTGGTCACTTGTTTTTGCAAAGTCTGTATATTAACTTCCCTGGTCTGAAATAATTGATAAGATAGAAAAATCTGCTAAGAAATGGATAGCTAAAAACTTACTGTAAGTCTATCTACGTTGATGATTTTTTGCGGTACATAATGCGGTACAAAATAATCTGAAGTTTCCTTAAAGTCCGATTTTATGTGGATTATAGGAAATTCCGTGGTGCGGCAGAGAGGACTCGAACCTCCACGGGATTAACTCCCACAAGGCCCTCAACCTTGCGCGTCTACCAGTTCCGCCACTGCCGCGTTTGAAGTGATGAAATTGTAGCAAAAAAGTTATCCAAAGGCAAGAGCCTTTGGAAGTTTTTTATCCCAAGAAAGGATTTGCGTAAAGAGCAATAAGAGCAATAACAAGTGTATAGATAACTTGCGCTTCGATCATCGCTAGAGCAATGAACATTGTAGTCATTAGCTTACCACCAAGTCCTGGGTTTCTAGCAGTTCCAGCAATTGTAGCAGCTGCAGTATGTCCCATACCGATACCACCACCAGCTGCAGCAATACCAAGACCAACACCAGCAGCAAGTACACTGTAAGCTTGAATCATGCTTTCACCTTCACCTGCAAAAGCGAAACCTACGAATGCAACCAACAAAAGCATCAACTTTTTCATAAAATCCTCCTAATATATTTTGCAAAGTCCGTTCGGCTTGCGTGTCCCTACTTGTCACTTTGCAGTGAAATTGTACAAAAAAGAAATTTAAATGTTATTGAAAAAGCCGCTTTTTTTCCTCTAAAACTTGCAAAAGCTTATCCATATGTAAAGAAAGTCTCTCCCAAGGATTACTACCATTGTGATCAGTAATATAAATATAACGAAATCTCTGCAGTAAAGGTTGCGTAATGTTAAACTCTTGTATATCATAGAGTAGTAATGCACTTTTATTGATATCATCTTTTTCCATAGGTAATACATTTGATTCATGCACCACAATAATATCAGCTATCTTTTCATATTGGCGTGCAATAGTCGTACCTGGATTGAGCACAATGAGAGGAAATTTTTTGCGTGCATAAGTGCACAGATCTCGGTAATATACAAAAGCTTTATTACTACTATTTACTTCATCAAAAAAAATACCCTCTACACCCCATTTTTTATAAAACTTTTCCCATGCATCTATACGCTTTTTAACATCTTCGGGATTCCTCGCAGCATATTTTGTGTATACATAACCCAAGATAGTAATATTTGCTTCATGTAATCTATCGATCATAGAAGCAAAGTTGTACTGTTCAGATCTGAAATCTCCATTAGCTGGATTAACAATGACAAAAAACTCTATTTGAGGATATTTTCTTTTATATGTGAGAAGTTTATCAATCTCTTTATCATTTTCAAGCAGAGGATAGTGATAGAAGGGAATAAGAAGCCCCTCTGCAGCAAAAAGAGTCATGCTCAGAAGCAAGAAGAAAAAAATTTTACCCATTTTTCTTGATAACTTGCTTCAAAGCAAGCTCTATTTTATGCCCTTTTTGGCTAAGTACCTCTACTTCTACTTCGTCTCCACTCTCAACTACATCTTCTACTCTTTCAACACGACCAGAAGAGAGTTTGGAGATATGTAGCAATCCATCAACACCACCTGGAAGCTCTACGAATGCTCCAAAGGATGTAGTACGTTTGACTCTTCCTTTGAGAATTTCTCCAGAAGTAAATTTCACAGGCTCAGGGGTAGGTTTACTAGTAATATTTTCAATATGTTCACACGCAGCTACAACTTTTGGCTTGCTTTTTCCGGTAACCCGCACTTTTCCTTTCTCTCTATCGATATCGACGGTTACCTCAAATTTTTCGATGATCTCTTTGATAGTTTTTCCTGCTTGCCCAATAATCTCTGCTACTTTACTCGGATGGACAAAAATCGTCTCAGTTGTTGGTAAATTCTCTTCATTGATCTCTATCTCATTTTCAGCTTTTTTCATGATTTCTAGAATATGGAGCCTTGCCTCTTTAGCCTGACCTAAAGCCTCTTTTAATATTTCGGGCTTAATTCCACCTAGCTTAATATCCATCTGCATAGCAGTTACGCCTTTGTGTGTTCCTGCAACTTTAAAATCCATATCTCCATCATGATCTTCTAGCCCCATAATATCTGTAAGGATCGCGTAGCGCTCATCTTCGACAACAAGTCCCATTGCAACTCCAGCCACGAGATCCGCAAGCTCAATATTTGCTGCACGCAGAGCAAGAGCACCACCGCATACTGTTGCCATAGATGAGGATCCATTTGATTCTAAAATCTCTGATACAAGTCTGTACGTTTTCTCTTCTGGTACATCTACTACAGGCTCTAACGCTCGTCTTGCTAAATTTCCATGTCCAAGTTCTCTACGTCCAGGAGCACCAATTGGTTTCGCCTCACCTACACTAAATGGAGGAAAGTTATAGTGCACCATAAAATGCTCATACTCTGGACCACTGCTCGTAAGGTTTTCAAACATTTGTGCATCGGTTTTTTCTCCAATAGTACACACCACTAGTGCCTGCGTCTCACCGCGTGTAAAGAGGC
Source organism: Nitratiruptor tergarcus DSM 16512 (assembly GCF_027946175.1). NCBI lineage: Bacteria > Pseudomonadati > Campylobacterota > Epsilonproteobacteria > Nautiliales > Nitratiruptoraceae > Nitratiruptor > Nitratiruptor tergarcus. Next base: position 220,479 of record NZ_AP026671.1, on the reverse strand, counting down.
ATGATCCATGGGCTGCTGGGAGAATATTTGTTTTGATATCGATAGGTCTTACATCTTTGAGCCCTCTTCCATCAGCTCTTTTTCTTTCATTGAGGATCATTTCGCGTACGATTTTTCTTTTATACTTTTCTACTACTTTATAGATGATCTCAAATTCCCATCCCTGCTCTTTGGCTACATCATCTTCAGCAATTTTTTTCGCAATATCACGAAGCAATTGATTGCGCTCACTTTTTGCCATAGCAGTTACTGCATCTTTTATATCCTCTTTATAGATCTCATCAATATAGATCCAAATATTTTCATCAATCGTCTCAGATGCTAGAGGAAGTTCTCGCATCGGTTTAGCAGATTCAATGAAATATTTCTCATACTCCTCACACTCACGGTTAAGAAGTTTTTTACCCTCTTCAATGAGTTTTACAAGCTCCTCTTCATCAACTTCATTGGGCTCTTTTATCATAATAACCTCTTCAGCTAGCGTCGGATCCATGAATGGATCTACTGGCGTAGTAGGTACCACTTCTGTTCTATATGTTCCCAAAGAAGCCATTTCGATCATAAGAAGATCATCTTTCGTTCCTGCAAGATAAAGATCAAGTGTACTCTCTTTGAGTTGCTCTAAAGTTGGATTAAATACCACTTCTTCATCTATTTTAGCAACGCGTATTCCACTTACTGCTTGACGAATAGGTATATCTGAAACATATAGAGCAGCACTAGCAGCTTTCAGTGCTAAAACTTGTAAATCACTCTCTTTATCTGCACTCAGTACCATAACAGTAATTACTACAGGATATAAAAAGCCTTTTGGAAAGAGGGGGCGGAGTGCCCTATCTACGACTCTTGCTGTAAGTGTTTCAAAGTCACCTGGTTTTTGCTCTCTTTTGACAAATCCTCCTGGAATCTTCCCTGCTGCATAGCTTTTTTCAATATATTGCACAGTCAGTGGCAAAAAGTCTTCCTCTACAGGCTCTTCATCTAATACCACAGTTGCAAGCATAACAGTTTTACCACTGCGTAGCAGCACTGCACCATTGGCTTGGCGTGCCACTTCTCCTATTTCATAAATCTCTTTGAGATTATCCATTTCAAACTCAAATCTGCACTTCATCCATATCCTTTCAGAATCTAAATTTATTTACATACTCTTCAAAAGGAAACTGTTTTAAAATCTCCTCTTGGGAAAAACTAAATTTATAATTTTCAATATAGTTTTTAAGTATCTCATATGCATGGTTAATTTGCGCCATTTTTTCGCTCTCATCTCCTCTATCAGGATGATAGCGCTTGCTCAGTTCTCGATAACGCTCTTTTATCTCTTTATAAGAAACCATTGGAGGAAGCCCCAATGTCTCTAAAGCTTCATGGATAAGTGTCACAGGATCTCGTCTCATTTGATAAACGATCCTGCCCCACTAACTGTTCCTAAAAGATACTTCATGTCTTCATCCACAAAATCGAGCCCCATGCCTACAAAAAAGTTACGACATTTATCATTCAAAATATTATCTGCACCAATATAGGCATCTAAATGCTTGAGAAATCTATGGCGATAACGCAGTGTTAGATGGGGTTCATCTCCTCTTACGTCATTTACGGCATTAAAATCGTAAAGATCAACCGAAGCCTCTCCCTTATCATTAAAAAGATAGTAATCTAGTCCTACTCCTCCGGTATTTTCTATCAGTCCTAAACGAAAACGCAAATTTGCATATCTTCTCGCATACTCTGCATTCACATAATAGGCTGCATCTTCATGCTTCTTTGGAGGAATGAAATTTCCGTTTTTATCTTTTTGCGAATAATCATCCATTGATACAATTCCTAAAATATAGTATTTATTAGGTGTCGGAATATAACTCACACTGAAACTGTTTTTATTGTAATTATCATCAATCATATAGAAACTGTTAAAATTTACATCTATTTGGCTCTTTCCTATAGCTGCAAGGTAATTGTCAAGCTTTTTAAAAGAGCTACTTCCACTACTAAAAAAGTTATCTGCAGATTTTATTGCACGAGAGAGCGGTTGTTTATTGTTTTTGAGGATATCTTGCAGATCTTCTTCAATTGTGGCAAATCTGTCCATAAGTATAGGGAGTTTATCTTTAAGATCCTTTCCACTATCTCGTAGATAGAGTGTGATTTCATCTACACGCTGCAATATTTTTGGAAGATCTTTATTGATGCTATCTGCAGTGTAGGCAAATTTATCACTCATGTTTCCAAACTTCTTACCAGCAGCAGCCAACTCCTCACCCATTTTTTTAATATTCTCTATACTTGCACTTATATTATCGTGATTTTTTTTAATAAGTTCTTTGAGGTTTTGCGTGATTTCTTGCAAATTCTCTATACTTTTTTTGAGATCTTCCCCACTTGCGCCAGCGATCGATTTGCGTAACTCTGCTATAAAGCTCTTGAACTCTTTAGCTGCATCGTTAATAGTAGTAGAAGTTTGATCAAAAGATACAAACTCTTTTTGCCTTTGGAGCGTTTGACCTTTTTGCACATACTCTGTTGAACTTCCAGGCTCTATTGCTAAATATTTTGTTCCCAAGAGACTTTGCTGCTGTAAAACAATTATAGAGTCTTGAGGAATTTTTACACCTTCAAAAATAAAAAGTAAGGCTTTGACTTTTGCGCCCTCAAGTCCAAGATCTTTAACAAATCCAACATCTACACCCTTGATTTTTACTTTCGCATTTTTCTCTAATCCACTTGCATCATCAAGCAATGCATAAATTTCATACCCTTTTTTACCTAAATTGGAAAATTTATTTACTTGTGTAGTCAGTAAAAATAAAAACACTAATCCTATAGCAACAAAAAGCCCAACTTTTGCTTCAATTTTCAATTATAATGCCCTTTCGCTCACTGTATCAATGATAGATTTAGAAAAACCACCCAGCGGATAAAACTCCAACCGAAAATAGATTGTATTGTTTTCATACGATCTACTACCCTCTCTTGTGAGAGTTGGCAATACCTCCTCTTTATAACTTATCTCATAACTCCAACACTTTTTTCGCATCCCCCAGCCAATACTCCAATTGCGTGATGTGCCATCTTTTAAATCGTAATCTATTGTAGCAAATAGTTTATATTTTTTTGATAAATTACGACTACCTATAAACCGTATGAAATGAGAATCTCTTTCACCTTTTACTCTATTTTTGTAAAAGTGCGATAAGAACAGCTCTTGTAAATCATCTTTGTAACTGGCTGTAGTCACAGCTTCACTCAATATAGAACGGTTGTGAGAATAGAAGATATCAGTATTAAAAGCCAATCCATTATCAAATTTCACTCCTATTTCGTTTTCAAGATCATCGAGTTTATCTTGTTCATCATAATTAATTGGCTGTACGAGTCTATGATACAACATCTCTTCTCCAGTTTTATCGTAAAAATATTCACTCAGACTTAAAACCACTTTTTTCGCATTATTACCAATATTAATAAAAGGCGCTTGATCTCCTCGTATCTTTTCAAAACTAGGGATGTAGAAGGTTGTATCAAGATGGAGTATATGAAAAAAATCTTTATAATTTTTAAAAAGATCGCTATAGAAAGATATTTGGTGTTGATTGCGATAGATATAGTTATTTTTCCATTTTTTATTAAGATGTTTGTTAACAAAATTGTAATCAGCATAATTGGCAAAAAGATTTTCACTTATAGAAAATCCTAGAAAGTCATCAAAAAAAGTGGTAGTAAAACGTACAGGGATATTGAGTCGATATTCAAGAGCATTTAGTCCCTCTTCACGATAAAAGTGATTGAGCTTGATATCCACATCATAAGAGAAGTGACGATTGAAAAACTGTGTACGATATTTATGATACTGCAACGAAGGTACAAGTTGCAGAGTATTAGCATTATGAGTTTTGCGGTTATCTTTGAAATATTTCATATACATACCAAAATAGTGCTTATTAAAGCTAAAGACATAATTGAGCCTTGAAGTGATTTGAGACTCTACCCCCTCAATTTCTTTGTGTTTTTGCAGATTATAGTAATCAACATCATTATAGCTATGAATATCACTATAAAGGCCATCGTTTTTATAGATATTCTCTTTTGGTGTAAAGATATTTTCATGCTGATAGAATATATCAAGTCCATAATGCTTTCGGTTTTTTATCTTTTCTCTTTGCTGATAACTCTCCTTTTCGTAAAAAACTCCTGTTGTGATTTTTCCAAATGAATCTGGCGAATCGACAAAGCGAAATGTTGAATAAACTCCTTGCCCTCTTTTAGTACGAATTTGGGGAGTAATTTCCAAATCCCACCAGTTTTGCTCAGCAATATAAAATGGCTGTAGATATATAAAGCCTTCATCTTGAGAAATCCCGAGATTTGGACGCAAAAGCCCGGTATGGCGCTGCTTGAGGGTAGAAAATCCGATATAAGGAACATATAAAAGAGGGATATCTTTAGCAAAAAATTGTATATGATAGAGATCTATCCAATGCTTTTTGCGATCAAGTACTCCTTTAGCAAATCCCAGTTTCCAGTCACTGCATCGTACATCACAACTAGAGAGAAAAGCATTTTTTAATTCAATCTTTTGAGGGTTTGCCTTTGCGCTCGTTCCACCAATCCATGTATTAGATCCAAACTCATCAAAAAAAAAGGGTTTTATCAAAACTTTATCATGAATAAGATCAAGAATAGCAAAGTCACTTACTGCACTATATTTTGCATCATCAAGTATAGTGATGTCGCCATAAAATTTAACAATTTGAAGTTTTTTATCGTACTCGGCTCTATCTGCTTCTATGTGATAGCTCTTATATTCCACTACCACACGTTTTTTTGCTACTACTTGATTTTGCTGTGCTTCTACTTCATAACTGTAGATTCTAACAGGCACCTCTTTTGCAAGAAGTGCCACACAGAGACAAAAGAGAGAGAAATATTTAGGACTCATTTACTTGCAAAGCTTGATAGGCGATATCTGTTCTAAATTTTTTCCCTGCAAAATGTACCTGTCCCGTTAGCATATATGCATAATCTCTTGCTTCTTTGATACTATCACCAATTCCAACACAGACCAAAACTCTTCCACCTGTTGCATAGAGTTTACCTTCAATCAGACTCACTCCTGCAAAACAGATATGGGCACGCTCTGCAAGTTCTTTGTGTACTATTTCATCAATGATAATCTCACTCGGTTTACTCTTGCCATAAGGATAGTTTTCACTTGCCATTACCACACCTACAGCATATTTATCATAAAACTCAATATCTAATGAGTCAAGCTGTTTTGTAGCAGCTTTATAAAAAAGCTCACTTGCAGGAGTTTTGAGAAGTGGCATCAATACTTCACACTCAGGATCTCCAAAGCGCACATTATATTCAAGTACATAAGGCTCTCCACCAACTATCATGAGTCCTGCAAAAAGCACCCCTTCATAAGGGACACCCTCTTGTGCCATTCCTTCAATGGTAGGTGCTATTATCCTCTCTTCAATCTTTTTATAGAGCTCTTCATCAATAAGTGGCGTTGGTGCATACGCTCCCATACCGCCAGTATTTGGCCCCTTATCTCCATCTAAAAGTCTTTTATGATCTTGGGCTGCTGGAAGTATTTTGTAGTTTTTTCCATCACATACAGCAAATATGCTCAACTCATACCCATCGAGATACTCCTCAACTATAACTCTCTCCCCTGCAGGCCCGAAAGCTTCACCACTGAGCATACTTGCAGCTGCTTCTTTTGCCTCTTCTTTGCTCTGTGCAATAATAACTCCCTTGCCAGCGCACAATCCATCTGCTTTTACTACAATAGGAGGAGTAAGCTCATCTATAAACGCTGCAGCCTCTTCCATAATAGATGTTTCGATATAGCGTGCAGTTGGAATATTATATTTTTTCAAAAAATTTTTCATATAAATTTTGGATCCTTCCAAAAGCGCAGCCTTTTGGGTAGGGCCAAAAATTTTTAATCCATATTTTCTAAAGATATCTACAATGCCTTCAACCAATGGTGCTTCAGGGCCTACAACAGTTAAATCAATACCTCTTTGCCCGGCGAATTTTGCCAATTCTTCAAAATCACTTATCTCTACATTTTCTCCAAGTTCAAGGGTGGCACCATTTCCAGGAGCAAAAAAAATCTCTTCTACATTTTTATCTTTTTTGAGTGCTAACCCTATTGCATATTCGCGGCCACCACTGCCTACAACCATGACTTTCATATTTTTGATACCTTTATTGAAGAGTTGTGGGTATAAACAAAAAGCCCAAGCGGGCGTTCACGCAATGCAATGGTCCCTAAGACCATAATTAGAGAGAGCGAGTCTTGGATTAGGCGGCAACTTCTCGCTAAGACACCTTAGCTCAAGCGAAGTCGCCGACACACACCAAGAACTACTGGCCTCTCTCAATCTCGCGATTGTCGGACCCCCATACTGCGGGTAGCGCACCGCTCAGGCTCTTATGCAATTATAACAAAATTTACCCAGTAAAACCTTAGGAATTACCTATAATATCAACAATCTCTTGTAAACTCTTTTGTGAAAAGAGCTTATAGGAAATATCTGCTGGCATATACGCAGCAGTTTTAGTACCTATTACAGCTGCTTGGTAGCTAGGATCCCATGTAAAACAGCGAAAGAAGCACTCAATAGTCGAAGGAGAAGAGAAGATGATTGTTGCACCTTTTTCTGGCTTATCAAGTGATTTGCACTCTTCACAAACTGTCTGATAAATTATCTTTTCATCAATACTGATTCCATGTTGTGATAAAATTCCTTTGATATCACTGAGACTCTTTTTCCCTCGCACTAAAAGAAACCGACTATTTTTATCAAATCTTTGAGCTATCTCTTTGGCAAAATCCTCGCCATAAAAACTCTTTGCCTTATATATAACTTTACCACCCAACTGCTCTATAGTCTTTGCAGTGGCTTTTCCAATAGCTAAAGCTGGAATCTTTTTCCAAAGGGGATTAAAATGATTGATAATTTTTACGCTATTTTTGGAAGTAAAAATTAGATAATCAAAACCGTCTACCTCAATAGAAGAAACAAGTGGAATCTGTTTGATGAGGGGGAGCTTTTTAGCTCCCTTAACATCACTATCAGAGAGGATATAAATAGTCACCCTACTCCCACTCTATTGTTCCTGGCGGTTTGGAAGTAATATCATAGACTACGCGATTAATACCATCTACTTCATTAATGATACGATTGCTAATAAGCTCTAAAAGATCATGAGGTATATGGGCAAAGGTTGCGGTCATACCATCACTACTCTCTACAATTCTGAGTGCTACTGTATTTTCATATGTGCGTTTATCACCCATAACTCCGACGCTTTTGACATTGAGCAACACCGCAAAACTTTGCCACAGTTTCTCATAGAGCCCATGAGCTTTTATCTCTTCAAGCAAAATAGTATCGGCCCTTCGTACAAGCTGTAAAGACTCTTCGTTAACTTCTCCTAAGATCCTGATTGCAAGTCCCGGTCCTGGGAAAGGATGACGATAGACCATCTCTCTTGGTAATCCTAGCTCTAAACCCAATTTTCTTACTTCATCCTTAAAAAGTTCACGTAAAGGCTCAATGAGCTCAAACTGCATCCAATCTGGGAGTCCTCCAACATTGTGATGCGATTTTATTGTCTCACTTGGCCCTTTAACTGAAACTGACTCAATTACATCAGGGTAAAGCGTTCCTTGTGCAAGATACTTCACATCTTTATGCTTTTTAGCTTCCTCTTCAAAGAGTTCAATAAATGTGTGGCCTATGATTTTACGTTTTTGCTCTGGCTCAGTCACACCTTTGAGAGCCTCTAAAAATTTCTTTTGCCCATCGATAACAACAAGAGGCACTTGAAGCATATTCTTAAAGACATGCTCCACTTTTTCTCTCTCACCCTCACGCAAGAGCCCATTGTCTACAAACACAGGAATAAGCTGATCTCCAATAGCTTCATAGAGCAGTGCAGTCACAACAGAGCTATCAACACCACCACTGAGTGCGCACAATACTTTATCATTACCGACTTGCTTGCGGATCTTTTCTATTTGCTCTTTAGCAAAATGCCCCATATCCCATTTTGACTCAATCTTACAAATACGACGGGCAAAATTTTCTAAAATCTTTTGTCCCTCTTCTGAGTGCGAGACCTCAGGATGAAACTGCAAAGCATAAATTTGCTTTTGCTCATTAGCAATGGCTGCATAAGGAGAATTGTCAGTATGAGCTATCCGTACAAAACCTTCAGGAAGTTCTTCTACTTTATCCCCGTGACTCATCCATACAACCTGCCCATCTTTTGTACCTTCAAAGAGGGGTGAAACGTGTCCGTGAATAGGATCAAAATAGAGTTTGGCCTTGCCATACTCATGATGCAGCGCGCGGATCACCTCTCCACCAAAATCAACAGTAATCAGCTGCATGCCATAGCATATACCAAGTATTGGCAATCCCAAATCATATATCGCTTTATCTACCCTTGGAGCGTCAGGCTCATAAACACTTGCAGGTCCTCCACTAAAAATAATTCCTTGCGGGGATTTTTCTTTGATCTTTTCAATATCTTCAAAATAGGGATATATCTCACAATAAACCCCAACTTCTCTGAGTCTTCTTGCAATAAGTTGCGTATATTGTGAACCAAAATCGAGAATTACAATAGGAACTTGCTTCATCTATTTCCTTTTAATATAGACCTAAAATCTCAAACTGAATATACCATAAAATAATAGAAAGCACATAGCCGGCTAAAACTGTCCATGCATACTTCATATGTGCGCCAAATGTGTAGATACCTTTGAGTCTTCCCATGACACCCACGCCAGCAGCACTTCCAAAACTAATAAGACTCCCACCAATACCAGCAGTAAGCGTTACAAGAAGCCACTGATCTATTCCCATTGGTGGATTGGCTTTCAAAATTGCACTCATTACAGGAACGTTATCGATGATTGCAGAAATAAATCCAACACCAATATTGCCAGCAGTTGGTCCTATAATGTCATAGAGTTTGACGACATATTCAAGATAACCCATAAAATGGAGTGCTCCCACTGCACTCAAAATACCAAAGAAAAAGAGCAACGTATCATTTTCTACATTTTTCATATTGACATAGACATCGAAGTGATCTTCTTGGTTTTTGCGTTTATGCAAATAAGAATACATCTTCAAAAGAGCCAAACCAAACATCATGCCCCACATTGCAGGAAAATGGAAAAGTTGGTGACCTAAAACAGCTATAAAAATAGTAAATGCTCCAAGCCAAATAACCACTTTTGCTCCCGGTTTGAGCTCTGCTTTTGGCAAACTTGCATCAAAATGGGGCTCACCTTGTGGTACAAAAAATGAAAGTAGCCAGGCTGTCAACACCCATCCTGCAAAACTTGGTACAAAGAGATAGAGAAAATCTACAAACTCTCCCTTCCCTGCAGTCCAGGCCATCAAAGTAGTAATATCACCAAAAGGGCTCCATGCACCCCCCGCATTTGCCGCAACTACAATATTAATTGCTCCTGGAACTAAAAACTGCGTTTTTGTTTTATCAATTGTAAAGAGCACTGTTGAGAGAATTAGTGCTGTTGTTAAGTTATCTGCAACAGGAGAAATCCAAAAAGCAAGTGCTCCAGTTATCCAAAAAAGCTTTTTATAACTATACCCTTTTGAAGTGAGCTTATATTTGAGTACATCAAATACTTTTCTCTCAATTAATGTCTCAATAAAGGTCATAGCTACAAAGAGAAAAAAGAATATCTCTGCAATTTCTAAAATAAGCTTTTCCATCTCATTATGCAGTGGTTCTGGATCGAGATGGTTTAAAGTAAAATAGATACCTAACAGCATAAACATGAGCGTACCAATAAGCAAAGCAGGCTTGGCTTTGTTCATATGGAACTTCTCTTCAGCCGCTATAAAATAGTAGCCAACTATAAAAATAACGAGGTTAAGATATCCTACCCACGTCTGTGTCAAATGAATTTCATGCATTTATTCTCCTTCAATCTTCTCTATAGTGTGCACCTATACTCTCTTTTCTCTTCAGTGCTGCTTCTATTATCGCTTTTGCACTCAAAATTCTTAACTGCAAGAGATGACCAATATCTTGTGAAGCTATCATCTTAACAGTTTCCAAAGCTTCCAGTAGATCCTTTTTATGTCTTACAATTCCTACCTTCTCCCACATTGTGCGGCGAAGAAGGGATTTATACTCTTTATCTTTGCTTTTGGAAAGTAAAAAGTTACGAGATTTGAACTCTTTAAAAGTAAGGTTAACATTTTGAAGCAGCGTATCTTCTATAGCACGTTTAGAAAATACAAGCCCTTCAAGCAAAGAGTTACTCGCCAATCTATTTGCGCCATGCACACCAGTACAAGCTACTTCACCAATTGCATAGAGATTTTGCATGCCTTCAACTTTACCCCAAGTATTAGTAGCAATACCACCCATAGCAAAGTGAAATGCTGGAGAGATAGGAACCTGCTCATGCGGTACTGCAAATCCTAAATTGCGAAAATTACGGTAAATTGTTGGAAAGCGTTTTTTAAAAAACTCTTCACTAAAGTTCTCAAAATTAAGATAGACTTTGTGCCCTTCCCTTTGATACTTATAAATAGCACGACTCACAATATCGCGTGGAGCTAGCTCCCCTCTTTCATCATACTCAAACAAAAATCTATAGCCATTTTCATCAACAATCGTTGCCCCCTCACCTCGCAATGCTTCAGTGAGAAGATACTTTCTTGCTCTTGTGTTGTAGACAAAGACCGTTGGATGGAACTGGGTAAACTCCATATCTTTTAGACGCAGCCCCTTCATAGCTACAAGACCTTGCAAATCTGCACTAATTTTTTTGGCATTAGTGTGATATTCATATAGAGATCCTATACCGCCACTTGCAAGAATGACATAGTTAGCATATACGTTAAACTGCTTTGCCCCTTGTCTCACAGTAACGCCATAGACTCTATCTTCTTCAATGAGAAGATCTATAACAATAACACCCTCAAGCACTTTTGCCTTGCAGTGCTGGAGTAAAAATTTATGCAGTTCTCTTCCTGTGGCATCGCCTCCTGCATGAAGTATACGTGCTTTAGAGTGTGCTGCTTCTTTTGTAAAAAGAAGATTACCTTTTTCATCTTTATCAAACTCAAAGCCACGCATAATGAGATCCTCTATGACTCCAATGGAGTTGCGACTAAGAATCTCTACTGCTTCTTTATTGCAAAGACCTGCTCCAGCTTTGAGTGTATCTTCAATATGAGCCGGAATATCACTCTCATCGATTGCTGTTGCTACACCGCCTTGCGCATAGAATGTATTACATTCCCAAATGGGATCTTTTGAGAGTATGAGTACTTTTTTATTTTGTGGGATATTCAAAGAGGCATAGAGCCCAGCAATTCCAGCTCCAACAATAATATAATCATACTGCATTATCTCTTTTCCTGCTGTTTTTGATAGACGGGGTCAGCTTTATATCCGCAACCGCTCAAAGCCCCCATCAAAAGTGCTATAATTATGGTATGAAAAATCCAAATACTATATTTTCGCATCTCTATTCCAATCAACCAAAATTTGTTTATCAGCGATGTTTTCAAAGAATTATGAAACTTCTTCCCCAACGTTTCCAAGATCATATTCTTTACATATATAAAAAGCAAGGAACCCTCTACTTTGTACTCAACCATCCTGGCTTTGTTATGGAGTTCAATTATAATAAAAAACATATAAATGAGGTATTAAAACTTGCAAAAAAAGAGTATATTTATTGTCAAAATCTCGAATTTTCACAAATTAAGTGCTATGCCAAATTTCGCCCACCAAAACAGGAGCAATCCCAAACTTCATTACAAAAATACAAAGAGCGAGCAAAAGGAGAGTTTGCTATAGAAGTCAAAAATGAAAAATTAGCCGAGATTCTTTTACGCATCAAAGAGAGTATCAAAAAAAATGCAGCAGCTCAAAGAGAAAATTAAAAAGCTCCCTGACCAACCAGGCGTCTATCAATATTTTGATGCGCAGGGAAGACTGCTTTATATCGGCAAAGCTAAAAGCCTCAAAAAAAGGGTCAAAAGCTATTTTCGCTTCACCCCATTTGCACCAGCTCCAAACCTCTCACCTCGCATATATAAAATGGTAAATGAGATCAAAAATCTCGAATATATTGTTGTCTCTTCTGAAAATGATGCTTTGATACTCGAAAACTCCCTTATTAAACAGCTCAAACCAAAATATAACATTCTCTTGCGGGATGATAAAACCTATCCCTATATTTATGTAGACTTTGCAGAAGATTTTCCAAGGCTAAAAATTACACGCAAAGTTCTTGCAGGCAAAAAGGTAAAATATTTTGGTCCATTTCCTAGTGCAGCAAAAGATATTGTAGACTCTATTTATGAAATATTTCCCCTTGTGCAAAAAGAGTCCTGTATAAAAGGAAAAAAAGCTTGCCTCTTTTATCAGATGCAAAAATGCCTTGCACCGTGCGAGGGAAAAATTTCAAAAGAGGAGTATAGAAAAATTCTCGATGAAGCGATTGCACATATCCACAATAAAAAACTGCTTTTGCAAAAACTTGAGCAAAAGATGCTTGCACTCTCTGCGCAACTGCGCTTTGAAGAGGCTGCTCAGATAAGGGATCGCATAGATAAAATTCGCGCTATTGAGTTCCAAAGTGAAATAGATTTTGCAAAACTCCAAGATATAGATGTTTACGCTATTGCTTCAGACAAAACCCAAGCTGCAATCGTAAGAATGTTTATGCGCGAAGGAAAAGTAGTAGCTAGCAGCTCAAATATTGTGCGCATTGATGAGTATAAAGGTTTTGACAAAGAAGAGGCTTATAAAAGAGTACTTTTAGAATTTTATACTACACAAACTCCGCTTACTGCTTCTTTGATAGTAGTTGCGGAGGATTTTGAAGCAAGAGAGGAGTTAGAGAATTTTTTAAGTCAAAAATTTAACAAAAAAATAACTATAGTACACCCCAAGAGAGGCGAAAAGCGAAGACTTGCAGATATCGCGCAACTCAATGCAAAAGAGATTCTTGCAAAAAGCAAACCAAAAAGCGATATTGAAGAACAACTCCAAAACCTTTTAGATCTTAATAGCAAACCCTACCGCATAGAGGTTTTTGACAACTCTCACATCAGCGGCTCCATTCCAGTTGGAGCGATGATAGTCTATGAAAATGGAGCATTTGATAAAAAAAGTTACCGCCACTATAATCTGCACGCGCAAGATGAATATGCACAGATGAAAGAACTCCTCACTCATAGATGTGAGAGTTTTGCAAAAAATCCTCCCCCAGATATGTGGCTCATTGATGGGGGTGAGACACTCAGAAGACTTGCACAAGATATTGCGCAAAGCTTCGGTGTATCTATCGATGTCATAGCAATTGCAAAAGAGAAGATAGATGCAAAAGCCCACAGAGCAAAAGGAAAAGCTAAAGATCTCATATATACACAAAATGGCGTTCTTCGACTCCTTCCAACAGACAAAAGATTACAATTTTTACAAAAGTTACGGGATGAAGCACATAGATTTGCCATTACTTTTCATCGCAAACAGCGCAGTAAAAAAGCTAAAGAGCTCGAACTTCTCAAAATCTCTGGTATAGGAGAAGCAAAAATTCGCAAACTTCTTAACTATTTTGGAAGTTTTGAAAATATTCGCTTAGCCAGTGAAGAGGAGCTATCAGATGTCCTTAACAAAAAAGATGCAAAAAATATCAAAAAAAGCCTCAATTAATTTAAAATTTCAGATTATTATGGAATAATATAAAAAGATGAGAATAAAGTGAGGGCCTGGAAGTGATTTTATACGATGCGCAAAAGAGAATCATCGCCATCAATGAACAGACATTAGAGATGTTAGGGTACTCTTCACTGGAAGAGTTCAAAAAAGAGGTAACAGATCTCTCACAATTTTTTGTAAAAAAACCAGGATATATCCATCAATTTAGAAGTTTTCACTGGATAGATTATGTCTTAACTAATACCACAGTGACACATAGAGCCCTCCTTCAAACAAAAGATGGTAAAGTCCTCGAAGTTTTCCTTAAAGTTACTCAACTTGGTTCACTGCATAATCTCTCAAATTACTATCTTGTTACATTTGAATTTAACACATTCAATGAAGAGTGCATAATTGCCAATATACAACCTCAACAATCACAAGTAAAACCGACGCAACCTGCAACCAGTGCCCCTGCAATGCAACCAGAGCCAGAATATATTAATATTGAAGAAAAAGAGATGCCCTCTTTGGATCTCGAATCAATCTCTATCGAACTCAATCTTGATCAAGAGATTATTTTAGATTTCATCAAAGAATATATTAGCCATGCAGTTGAAAAACTAGATGAAATAAACAGTTTTATAAAAAAAAGAGACGCCAAAAATCTCTATAGCACTATTCATACACTCAAAGGTGTAGCAGCAAACCTTCGCCTTAAACCAATTCAAGAGGTTCTCTCACAAGTTAAAAAAGAGTCTTCTATAGAAGAGATGGTAGAAAAACTTCAAGATTTTTACGCCTATATAAAATATTTAGCAAAAGAGTTCAATGTAACAATAGACAAAGAGCTTAAACTTTTTAATCCCAATGTACTCACACCATCAGCCACCACTCATACTCAAGAGCAAAGAGAAGAGCCATCTTCATCTAACGAACAACCATCGTCAGTCAAAGGTGAAGTAATTGAAGAGGCTGCCACTGAGCTTGGACTCTCGTTAAATGAGTATCAAGAGTATCTTAAAGAACTTATCAATGAAATTAAGCTCAATCTTGCATATAATAACTATAATGAACTTCACAAACTTGCATCTTTTGCACGAAATCTCTATCTCCAAGAGTGTGCCAAATATCTTGATCAAGTCAATGTGAATCAAAATCCAGAGCTTGTCAAAAAATGTATACAAGATCTTGAGTCTCTCAAAAAAGAGCCAAGCCCATTTACTATCTCTTTAGAAGAGCTGCAAGATTCTTTAGAATTGACACAAATTGACAAGGATGATTTCATTGAAATCCTTGAAGATCTCATAATCGAGCTTAAAACTCTCAACAGTATCAAAATGCGCAAAGAAAAATTCTTAAAAAAAGCAAAACAGCTCAAAAGTGTAGCAGAGAGTCTACGACTAAGTAATCTCGTTTTACTTCTCAACAATATTATTTCCAACTATCCACTTAATGATATTTTAAGTAAACAACTTGAAGACGCAATCAGCTCTTTAGAAGAAAATATACGAAAACTTTGAAGGTAATTTAATGGCAATAGGAATGAAAAATAGATTAAAAATTGTTACACTGCTGCCAATATTGCTTCTTTTTATCGCATCTATAATTTCAACATGGTACTTTTTTGATAAATACCTCCAAATAAAAAAATCCAAACTATTTTTGGAAAATGCAAAATCTTTACAATCAATACTCTATGAAGTGGGAAAAGAGCGGACGCTTACTGCTATTTATCTTGCAAAAAATGAAGATAACCCAGAACTACAAAAACAGTATAAAAAAACAGATGAAGCGATAACAGAATTTAAACAGATTAGTTCCCATATCGATCCCACACTTCAAAATGCTCTTGCTATCTTACAGATAGCAAGGCAAAAAACGATAAATCGGAGCGATTCATTTAAATCGATTTTTTATGGCCTCTATACCGATTCAGTAGCTGAGCAGATACTTAATTACATATTAAAAATAAATGAAAACCAACCAAACAGCGATATCCTCCAAAAGGGATACCTCTATACTACCCTGTTACAAAGTATAGAATATAGCTCCTTAGAAGAGGGACTTGTGTCATATTATATCCTCTCACAAAAGCAATTTGACCCTCAAACTGCAACTTTGGAGCTATCATATATCCCTAAAGCTGACCTTTTTCTCAATCTCTCCAAAGTTGATCCCTTTATAGCAGCATTTACTATGAAAGTAGCACAAAATGCAAACTTTCAATCACTATATGAAAAAATAAAATCACTGCGCATCAATTTCATTGCTGGCAAGCCTATACCTTTTGATACTTGGATAAATATTAATGATCAAAAGATAGCAGCACTTTTTGACTTCACTCAACCAGCCTACAATATGCTCGCTGCACAAGTGCAAAAAAAGATGCACTTTTTTTTCATAGCAGCAATATTTTCTTTGATTGTTCTTCTCCTTTCAATAGTACTTTTTGTCTTCAACTATATTTTTGCTAAAGATTTCTCACATAATATAGAAAAACTTGAAAATCTTCTCAAAAAAGTTGCACTCTCTGAAGATATTCTCAAAACTCACAAAGATCTTGCACAAGAGATCAACCTTGATACTACAGAAGGTATCGATAAAGCTTATGAGCTCCTTGATCTTGCCCTTAAGCGTACAGAAGATGCCAAAGAGGCTGCAGAAGAGGCGAATAAAGCAAAAAGTATGTTTCTTGCCAATATGAGCCATGAGATACGTACACCTCTAAATGGTATCATGGGCTTTACCGAACTACTCAAAAATACAAACCTTTCTGAAGAGCAAAGAGATTTTGTAAATATTATTGAAAAGAGTTCAGAAAATCTTTTAGAAATTATCAATAATATCCTCGACTTTGCTAAAATCGAGAGCAATAAAATAGAGCTTGAAAGTGTTGTGTTCGAGCCAATTGCAGAGTTTGAAAATGCTGTTGAAGTATATGCACCAAAAGCAGCAGAAAAAAATATTGACCTTGCATGTTTTGTAGATCCAAAGTTAGAAAAACCTCTCAAAGGCGATCCGACAAAAATCAAAGAAGTACTCATCAATCTTATAAGCAATGCTGTTAAATTTACACCAAAAGGTGGTGAGATTGTTGTTGAGATCCGCAAACTTGGTGAAAAGGACTCTTATGCTGTCATTCAGTTTGAAGTACGAGATACAGGTATAGGTATACCAAAAGATAAAAAAGATAAAATCTTCGAAGCCTTTAGTCAAGCAGATATTTCAGTTACACGCAAATATGGTGGAACTGGTCTTGGACTTACAATTTCTAGTGAATTTGTAAAGCTTATGGGAGGAGAGCTCAAAATAGAGAGCGAAGAGAATAAAGGGAGTAGATTCTATTTTACTCTTGAGCTTGAAGAGATACCAATTTTACAAGAAAGTTATAAGGATCGTTTTTCTAGTCTCAAAGTAGCTTTTTATGCTCCTCAAGATCATCCAAAAACACAAAATAGGTTCATAGCTGAATATATGAAGTTTTTTGGTGTACAATTTTTACAAAATAGCGATATAAAAGAGATTTTAGCACAAAAAGAGCGTATTAACTTTGCTCTTATAGATTACGATTTTGCTAAAGACAAGACTATCAATAGTCTTGTGCGAGATAAAATTCCTGTTGCTCTCATTGCAAAAGTCACATATAAAAAGAAAATTGAGGAGTTTACTGGAAAAATTATCAAAAATATCTATGAGCCAGCAAATTTTACAAAACTCAAACAGCTTATTGAATACTACTTGCAAAATAGTAAAAATCTCCAACAAAAAACAGAAATTTTAGCTAGCACTGGTGCTATAAAATTTCATGCAAAAGCATTAGTTGCAGAAGACAACTCTATTAACCAAAAACTTATTAAAAAAACCCTCGAAGATTTTGGACTTGAAGTAGATCTTGCAGACAATGGGCTTGAGGCTTTGGAAAAATTCAAAACAAACAAGTATGATATTGTCTTTATGGATATCCAAATGCCTGTGAAGGATGGAGTAGAAGCTATGCAAGAGATACATCTCTATGAAAAAGAGATGCATCTTATTCCTACACCAATCATTGCTCTTACTGCGCACGCTCTCAAAGGCGACAGGGAGCGTTTTATGGAGAAAGGATTTGATGAATATATCACAAAACCAATAAACAGAAAAGATATTGAAACTATTCTCAAAGCTTTCTTGCCTGATAAAAAGTATATCCCTACCATTGAAGAAGAGCTGCAAGAAGAAAAGAGT
This sequence comes from Nitratiruptor tergarcus DSM 16512, assembly GCF_027946175.1. Lineage (NCBI taxonomy): Bacteria > Pseudomonadati > Campylobacterota > Epsilonproteobacteria > Nautiliales > Nitratiruptoraceae > Nitratiruptor > Nitratiruptor tergarcus. The sequence goes on along the minus strand of NZ_AP026671.1, from coordinate 202,521 downwards.
ATAAGCCAAAAAGAGTCCCAAAAAGATGAATATGACTTTGATATATTACTACTCAAAAAGAGTCCACTTGAAGCAAAACTTTTTGCAAATGTACTTAAATCTTTAGGGTATAGCGTTGATATGGCTTTAGATCTTGAAGATTTTACCAAGCGTCTAGAGAATAAGCGATATAGAGTGGCATTCATTGATAAAGAGTCTGATGAATACAATTTTCATATTTTACAGCAAATCAAAGAAAAAGCGCCTCAGACCATGTTTATCCTCCTTGTAGAACCAAGCTTTGACATCTCTACTCTTCCATCTATAGAAAAAAGTTTCTACTATGACATCTTACGCAATATCATCAAGAAAGACTTTTTCAAAAAAGAACTCGATAAACTCATGAAGAAGGAAACAACTGTATGAAACAACTCAAAGTACTCTATGTAGATGATGATATCATTAATAGAATGCTGCTGCAAAATCTTCTCAAACAAAACTCTTTGATATATGAAGCGATTGAAGCAAAGGATGGCAAAGAGGCTTTGCAAATTCTTAATAAAAACCGTGATATAGACTTTGTGTTACTTGATATCTATATGCCACAGATGAATGGTCTACAAATGTTAGAGTATATGAGAAAAGATCCGAGATTTAAAGATATACCTGTCATAATTCTTAGCACAGATGAGTCACTAAAAACAAAGGCGTTAGAGCTAGGTGCAAATGATTATATGATAAAACCGGTAAAAGAGAAAGAGCTTAAAGAAAAGATAGAGAAGTTTGGCTCTCTTACATAGTTATAAGAGAGCTTCTTTAAGTACCTCTTCGATTGTAGTTACAGGTACTATATTGAGATTTTCTACCACTTCTGCTGGGATCTCGTCCAAATCTCTATCGTAATTTTTTTTCGGAATAAGGACTTTTTTAATTTTTGCTTTATACGCTGCAATAAGCTTCTCTTTGAGGCCTCCTATAGGTAGCACTTTACCTGTTAGAGTCAGCTCCCCAGTCATTGCAACATCTGGACGAACTTTTCTTTCGCTCAAAAGCGACGCAATCGATGTAGCCATAGTTATACCGGCACTTGGACCATCTTTTGGCGTTGCACCTTCTGGAATATGGAGAAGGATATCATATCTTCTATATACTTCACTCGGATCGACTTTGATTTTTTCCTCTTTTTCTTTAAATGTTTTTGGAATGGCAGATTGATCAATTTTGATTTTTCCACTATCAATCAACACCTTTACTACGCTAAAAGCAATTGAGGCAGACTCTCTCATCACTTCACCCAGTCTTCCAGTTAGTTGCAAAGAACCTTTACCTTTGATTTTAATAGACTCAATTTTGAGCACATCACCACCAACAGCTGTCCACGCAAGACCATTAACTACACCTACTTGTGGATGTTTTTCTGCCTCTTCTATTTCAAAAACAGGCTTTTCAAGATATTTACTGAGATTTTTAAGCGTAATAGAGATTTTTTTAATTTCTGGATTCTCTAAAAGCTCTTTTGCTGCTTTTCTTACAATATCTGCAATGCGCCTACGAAGATTTCTGACACCCGCTTCTCTTGTATACTTTTCTATAATTGCTTCTAATGCGCTCTTGCTAATAGTAAGCTCACTCTTTTTAAGCCCATGTTTTCTTAGCTCTTGTGGAATAAGATAGCGCTTTGCTATCTCATACTTCTCGTTTGGTGTGTAGGAGCTGAGGAAAATAAACTCCATCCTATCGCGCAAAGGTGCGGGAATGTAGCCAATATCATTTGCTGTGGCAATGAATATAACATTGCTAAGATCAATACTGAAATTGAGATAATAGTCGCGAAAATGAGTGTTTTGCTCTGGGTCTAAAATCTCTAAAAGCACAGAAGTAGGATCTCCTCGCATACTTCGCCCAACTTTATCGATCTCATCAAGCACCATGACCGGATCCATCTCTTTAGCTTCAATAAGTCCTTGCACAATGCGTCCTGGCATTGCACCTATGTAGGTGCGTCTATGTCCACGTAGCTCATTTACATCTTCCAGTCCTCCAAGCGCAATGCGCACTAGAGGGCGCTTCAAAGCAGTAGCAATAGAGTTAGCAAGGGAGGTTTTACCAATTCCCGGAGGTCCTGCAAAACAAAGAATTGCTCCACTTCCCTTTTCTCTTTTTACACCTCGCAATTCCATAAGCTCTTTAACTGCAAAATACTCCACAATACGCTCTTTTGGTTTCTCAAGACCATAGTGATCTTTATCTAATCGCTCCTTGACCTCTTGAATGTCGAGCTTTTTTTTGGAGTATTTACCAAAAGGAACCTCCAGTACCCAATCCAGATAGGTTTGAATCACAACTGCCTCAGCACTATCTGGATGCATTCTTGCATAGCGATCTATCTGCTTTTTTATCTCTTTATATGCCTCTTCTGTGAGGTGAGGTTTGAGATTTTCAAGCTTTTTGCGGTACTCCTCTATCTCCTCTTCACGCTGCGTATCAACGCCAAGTTCTTTTTGGATCTGTTTGAGCTGCTCTTTGAGGAAATATTCGCGATTTGCTTGTTCAAGCTTAGAGCTTACTTTACTCTTAATTTCACGCTGCAATTTACTTTGCTCAATCTCTTCGCTCACTACATCAATTAAAAGCATGAGCCTCTTTTCAACATCCTCTTCGATAAACATCTCGTACGCACGGCTCTTTTTGAGTTTAAGCACAGAGCTTACCAGATCTGCAATTCGGTTTGGCTCATGATTCTCTTCGACTGTTCGTACGAGATCTTGAGGGAAAGAGCTACTGATACTTGCAAGTGTACGGATCTTTTCACGCAGCACTTCCAAAAGTGCATCTATTTTTATCTCATTGTATGGCTTTGACTCTATCACATCCACAACAGCTCTCAAAGGGGCATTTGATACCTGCTCTAAAATTTTTCCCCTTGCTAAGCCCTGAAAGAGGAGTTTCACTCTTCCATCTGGGAGATTGACTTTGCGCATAATTGAGCCAATAACACCAGCTGGATAGATAACATCAAAACTGCGTTCTCCCTCATGCCCCTCTTTTGATGGACAGACAAGTATGAGACTATTATCCCTTAAAGCAGTCTCGGCAGCTGCAATATTGGCTTCATCACTAATAAATATTGGTGAAATCATAAAAGGATACAAAAACATATCATCTTCAACAACAATCGGAAGTGTTGTTGGAAATGCACTATAATCACTTAGTTGCATATACTCCCCCTACCAGTTTATGAGATAATCATACCAACTTGTTGGCACGTCGATCTCATCTTTTTTGAGCCAGAAATTTTCTGTTTTTTTTCTATAAATCTTTGCAGCTTTACTTTTACCGCGTCTTTCGTAGAGTGAAGCTATCTCATCATTTAGCACATACTGTGCAAGATAGAGCTTTGTCAGTATTGTCTGTACAAGAGGACTATATTCACTTTTAGGATACTCTTTTGCAAATTGCAATGCTTCAGCAATCGTATCACGCAGAAGCTTTTGATCCCGATTGATATTTTTAAAAGCTAAGAATGATGCTTTGATTTTAAGAAATTTTGCAAACTCCTCTTTTTTCTTATCAGCATAGCGTTTTATATATTCATCCAGATAATATTTTGCCAAGAGATACTCTTCATTGTCCATATGTGCCTGCGCCATAATGAGCGTTGCCTCTTTGAGCAGAGGCGATGCAAAGTGCTCACTTTGTAAAGAGGTAAAATACTCATCTGCTTTATCTAGATCTCCCACACTTACATAGTGAACCATCTTTTGATACCAGTAGATATCGCTTTTGTTATATTCCAAAACATTTTTAGAAGAACATCCGATAATAAAAAAAAGTATGAATGCGTATAGTGCCAGTTTTTTCATAGACCCTCTTTCGTGGTTTTGCAAATTATAACAAAATTTGTATAGCTTTAGTATTTTTAAAAAATAAAGGAAAAAATATGCTTGCAATTATTGGATATGGTGAAATGGCAAAAGCAATTATCGCTCCACTTACAAAAGCAAAAATCCCTCTCCAAGTTGTTGGAAGAGATGAAAAAAAACTCAAAGAGATTGCATATCTGTATGGTGTAGAAACTGCATCACTAAAAAATTATGACATTACAGGTAAAGAGATACTCCTTGCTGTAAAACCTTATGCACTGCAAGAAGTAGCAAGTCAACTGCAAGGTGAAGCACAAACCCTCTACTCTATTCTAGCAGGCACCTCCATAGTAGATCTCCACATTATCCCAGCAAAACACTACATACGAGCAATGCCAAACCTTGCTGCTATTAAAGGCGCTTCTACAACAGCAATAACAGGAGATATAAAAGCTAAAGAAGAGGCAATTGCTATTTTCAAAACAATTGGAAAAGTGATTTGGGTAGAAAATGAAAAGGAGCTCGATATTGCAACTGCTGTGGCTGGAAGTGGTCCGGCATTTTTAGCTCTCGTAGCAGAAGCTATTGCAGATGGTGCAGTAAATGCAGGTATGAAAAGAGAGATGGCTTATGAGTTTGTTAAAGGACTTTTTTTTAGCTTTTCACATCTAACAGACGAACATCCTGCCATTATCAAAGACAGAGTCATGAGCCCAGCAGGAACCACTGCTGCAGGCATTAAAGCGCTAGAAGAAAAAGGCACGAGAAATGCATTTTTGGAGGCGATTATCAAAGCATATGAAAGAACAAAATCATAAGGGAGAGATGAATGAGAATATTTTTAATTACATTTTTTACTTTTTCTTTTCTTTTTGCTGCAAAGATTTCTGTAACGAAAGAGGTAAATAATACTCATCCAAGAGTAGGTGATATCGTCACTTTTACCATAACTGCTACAGGAAAAGGTAATAAAAAATTTGAAATAAGAGATGGCATTGAAACATATAAAAAAATTGCTGAATGGTATTGGGGTACAACAGCTAACGCTTTTGAATTGATGGGATATTCCACTGATAAGCCCGATGATGTATCTTGTTCTTTAGAAAATCATCATGGCAAATATGTATATTGTTTCACAAAGAAAAAGAAGAAGAATTTTACATTCAAAGTGTTTATACAGGCAAGAATAAAAAAAAGTGGTCGCCTTTGCAATAGAGTATATTATTATTATCGGCATCGGAAAAATTATGATGATACTTGTCTCGAAGCACAAAATGCAGTGAGTCAAATTACTATTTTGGATGCTTCTATACGAGAGGGTAACAATGGAATAAGAAATCTTTATTTTACTATAACAGCAAATCCTGCTCCGTCAAAAGAGCTCTCCTTATCCTATCATACAGAAGATGGCACCGCTATTTTAGATGAAGATTATCAAAAGCGCTCTGGTACTATCAAATTTTCTCGAGGGGAGACTTCAAAAACGATTTCCATCCCCATCATAGGAGATACAAAATACGAAAATAATGAAGAGTTCTATGTACAACTCTCAAATATCTCTGATAATGGAACTTTTGCAAAGAGTAGAGCAAAAGGGACTATCATCAACGATGATCAGCAAAAGAGAGATCCATTTCCAAATAACAAAACCTGTTCTATTTTCTTAAGTGCCCTTGTAACACATGAGACATTACATGTAGATGGACAACATCCCATTGTCTGCGGTGGAGATTCTATTTCGGCAAAAAATTATGATGATCCAAACAATCGACTCCAGTGTTCCTCAGATGAAAGATGTGGTAATCCGCAAAATTGTAAGAAAAAAGACCCTCCAAAAAATAAATATACTTTTCCTCTTCTCCAAAGTAGCAAAATTACTGCTATTCCATCAAATTTTCACTTTACTCTAACAGATTATAAAGACTTCACGCTCAATTCTCACAAAGTCACACTCCATTTCGATCCATCAATCAGTTATAGCGATAATAAGAGAAAATATATGAAACTTGGAAATTTTACTCTCAATGCAAACAATATTACACTTGAGTTTGAACCGGGAGATTACTATTTTGAGCAACTTTCCTTTCAAGGGAACAATATTAAAATCACTCTTCCAAAAAAAGGAATAGTGAGGATAATTATCAAAAATAGTCTTACTATCGATAAGAACAGTGTTTCAATCAATGCGGATGGAGATAGTAAGAATCTCTTAATTTATATAAATGATGATTTAAACATAAATGGAAATGGTGGAGGAGCAGGGCCAAAAATAAATGCATATATTTACGCAAAAGGTAAAATTTCCCTCAATAGCAATTCACATAATTTCCAACTACATGGAGCCCTTTTAGCTGAAAGTGATATAGATTTAGCTGGCAATAATGTACATTTTTACTATGATGGCCAGCCAAATAAATTGGGGCTTGGTGAATGTTCGAAGAGTTATTGTGAATCTCTTAATTTAGATACAGGATTTCATATTATCAATCCATTCAACGATATCAATAAAAGTATAGAGATTTTTTGTAGTGATGATAGCCCCAAAAAAGTTCTCATTGCTCTTCCTATAAAAAATAAATTTAACAATTTTATTTTCGATAAAGATAAATATAATAATAATGACTACTATCAGCTTGCAACGAATAATTCCAAAAGTTTTCATGCCATTGAAGTAGAAATAGACACATCCAAAAAGCGATTCATAGTAAAAAAACAAAATCAAAAAGAACCTGTGGATCATGGATATTATAAAATTATGGGAGACGGATTTAGCAATATTAATCTTTTGGGCTCACCTTTTGCTATTGATTGGAGCAATACGCAAATCTCTCACTGTGATCCATCAAAACTACGCAAAGCCTATTATGGACAAGCTGTCAAAATAAATACCCTCGATTATACTAATGCAAGGTGTTATATAGATCATATGGAATTAAAACTCTTGGATGATTATAACTATCTAATATTCAATAACCAAGAAGTTCTAGAAAAAACATGTAGAAAAATGGCGGAAGCAGTTCCAGAGAATGTTTTACCTTCCGAAAATATCAAAGGACACTTCTGGATTTCTCCTTTTGGACATAATAGAGAATATGACAGAACCAATATTATGGCAAAAGAGCGTCCATTTGTAGCATATTGCTGGTACCAAACAGATCTTGATTGGGTCTGGACATTTTTTCTTGCACTTGATGGAAAAAGAACAATTACGAAATATGATCTTGTAAACAAGAAAGATACCTGTTCCCAGATGGGACTTTGGCCTTTTGTCCCCAATAGAGAAGATTCATTTGAAAGGGTAAGAAAGTTTTTAGCAGAAAAAAAGAGTGAGTGGGATCACTATACAGGCACGATTCAAGAAAAGCTCCATGCCCTCTATGGCGCAAACTACTATCTTGCAACAGAACGAAATTCTCTCATATGGCCTTATGGATCTTTTGGTCTTTACTACGATGATGGTGATAGCAACCATCATGAAAGGAGTTTTAAATGGGGTGGAGAAGATGTAGGATCAGACCCTTATCATCCTGGTCCCATGAGTGGATCGCCAATGCACAATATTCCAACCATTACTACAGATTATGATCATTTAGCTAATGACAATGGTAATTCCCATAGAGACTACTACTCCTGGACAAAGACCAACTTTCCTCAATCAAAACTTAATGATAGTAGAAGAAAATACTCCAATACAGACAAAAGAGCCAACGATAACAAATATGAATACAAAGACACCATGGGATATAAAGGCTGGACAACAATCCTTGGTCATAATGATCTCAACAAAACAGATGAATGGTTTATCAGTCGCACAGGTGCAGGGCTGAATTTTGATTACTCTTCAAGGAGTTGGCCTTACTATGAGCCAAATGGAAACTACGAAGAGGGATGTTGGCTCAACTTCCTTTTTGATTCACAAGGAAGAGTAAGACACCTCGATGACTGGGGATGTAATTATCCATATTACGATTATATGTGTATGGCTGAGGATAACTATGATTTTACGAAACGTTACAAACTTATCAAAGGACCTTTTGACGTAATAGATCACAATGTTCCTGTAGGAGAGGAGTTGGCACACAAATATATCACCACAAAAGTGGTTAATAAACCCATAAAACTCGATGTTATTTTGCTTACTGATGATTTTGACGCATTAGAACCAGATAAAAACATAAGTGCAGGGATTTTTTTAGAAACTATTAAAGTAGAAAATGGAAACGAGATACCCAATGATATATGGTATTTTGGTTCATTGAAAGATTTCAATAAAACGACGGGAAGATTTGAGCTACCAGCAAGCAAATGGCCAAACGGAAATAATGTATGGCCAAAAGCATCGAAAAAGATGTTTTTCAAATTTAAATATTGTAGAAGAAACGATATGCATTGGACAGATTGTTGGAATGAAGGTATCAATGGAAAATGTAAAGAAGGAATGGAAAGTTGGTGTGCATCAGCTGATTCTGACTACTTTTCCATTAGACCTATGAGATTTTCTTTTACTATTCCTAATAGCAGTAAAATCAAAGCAGGTGTCCCTGTCGATCTCTCCTTTCAAGCTCTTACTTTTAATGGAGTGCCTACTTATGACTACAACGAGACACAAAATGGCAGTTTTACACTCGATATTACCATCGATGATCCTACGAAAAAATGTAAAATGAATAAAATAGATATTAACCCAACAATCCAATTTATCAATGGTGAAGATAATAGAACTAGCTACCAATTTCCTGATGTAGGAGTGTTTAGAGTAGTTTTGAAAGAAAAAAAGGGAGAAGAGTTTGCCAAAATCGATAGTAACGATACACAAGATGCACAACGATTAATTCAAGAATATAATAGCACTATTACAATTATTCCAGACCATTTTTCTCTTGTCTCATCAGTTCATAATTTCAATAACAACTCTTTTACCTATTTAGCTAAAAAACCAAAACTTATGTCGATGTTAATGGAAACAAATATTACAGCAAAAGCACGAGACAATACTACGACATACAATTATTCTAAAAGCTGTTATGCTAAAGATACCACTATTTCTATATCACACTCTGAAATACCCTCTCCTTTAGCCACTATAATCTCTTATGAAGAGAGTAATGAGAGTAATCTTATCCAAACGCCAACATCTGATGCTATCGTGCAAAATTTTTCAAAAAATATTTTTACAACAGATGATAACGGTTCTGCACACCTCCGTTTCCATATTAATTTCGATCGTTCTGTATCGCAACCTATTGTTCCATTTACATTTACCATTACAAAAAACATAATAAAAGATACTGATGATGTAAATGGAAGCGAACAGCCTAATCAATCAGCTAAATTCTACTACGCTCGTATTCATGCCCCCGATGCATCAGTCAATAAATTTAGTACAAATAATGCTAAAGTAAACCTCTACTATGAAGTTTACGATCCAAATAGAAGTGATCCTGCCAGTATTGAAGGAAACGAGAGCATAGACGATTTAGGATGGTATGTAAACACAGCACATACTCAAACATCTTTTGGAAAAGTCTTCAATATTTTTTATAAAAACAGCGATATTTTAAGTACTGCTAATGCACCTTTATCTAAAGCAACTCTGCAAGGCTATAGCAATGGTACACAAAAACTGCTTTTTAGCTATGATGGTAGCAAAGAGTATCCATTCAGAGCTCGCCTCGATATCAATGCATCCTCATGGCTCATCTACAATCAATTCGATGATAATGCCACAACCAATAGCTTTTCGGTTCTTTTTGTTCATCCTGGTATCTGGCATGGCGTAGGAGACTTTAAGCAAACAGATGAAATCAATAGCTCAAAAGAAGAAGAGAGAAGGATCAACTGGTGAAGCGCTCTTTTTCGCTTTTAGAACTCATTTTTGCCATTGTTGTCATATCTATCGTTATGATGGCAATTCCTGGTATTTTTACACAAACAACATCTTCTATTGAGGAGATAATCAAAAAAGAGGCTGTATTTTATGCCTATTTTCAAAATGGCAATATTCTCACATATCGATGGGATGAGAATAGTAAAATTCAAGACTACAACACCTCTTATACCGTTGCACTTAACACCAAAGGTGGAGACAACGAACTTAAAGCTACAAAAGTCAACAACCCAAACTATCGCATCGGAGCAGTTTCACGACAAATTGACCTCTCACGCTTTGCAAGTGATACATTGGGTTTGGAGAGTGGGGAGAGCTTTGCAGATGATATAGATGATTTCAATAACAAAGTTATTACAGTTAAAAAAGAGCAAGATGATTTTATTGTTGATATGAATATAAAGACTAAAATCTCCTATTTACAAGATAGTAGTGACTATACTCAAACAAATCTCTCTTTTTCTCATCTCTCTCCCTCACTTGATACGAGCTCTCTTTCCACAAATTTAAAATTGATTGAAACTAATGTCACAGATCCCCATAATAAAACAATACTTATTATGCGCGCTTTTGCATGTAATAATGGCCAGCCTATTTTACAGCATAGGATTTTCCAATGAAAAAAGCATTTACGCTCATTGAAATCATCTTTGTTATTATTATCATAGGTATTATCTCTGCTATAGGAAGCGATATTATTTTTAAAGCCTATGAAAACTATATTCTCTCTCAACATGTCTCAGAAGCTGCATATAAAACAGACTTAGCAATTGAGCAGATTGCAAAAAGACTCACCTATCGCATACGCGGGAGTGAGTCGACTCTTCAATTTGGTAATGCCTCTTATCCTCATACTCTAGCAATCACTACAAAGTATCCCATTTTACAATGGATTGGCTATGAGTGGGAGGCACGACGCGGATCTTATAATGGATCTTTTAACCAGCCAGGATGGAGTGGCTTTATAGATCTAAGTGACGCAAATACCTCCAAAGCCTCTGTAAAAACAAGAGGGAGTAGATTAGATTATGCACAAAAAATAATTCAAGCATTGCATGGCATAGATATATCGCAACATAATAATAATTGTGCTATTTTTTTCCCAGTACCAAATGCAGATGAAAGCATCTTAAAAGATTACTACTCCTCATCTGGTACAACGAATAAACTACGCATATATATAGGCAGTTCCAACGACATACTCTATTTTGAAGATACAACAAGTCCAAAAGAGATCTATGAACACTACTATCTTGCCTGTAGTGCCTATGCACTTGTTCCAGAAGGAAATCCAGGAGATTATAATCTTACACTCTACTATGACTATCAGCCTTGGATGGGGCAGACCTATAAAAATGGGAAAAAAAGCGTACTTATTACCAATTTAACAAAATTTAACTTTCGTAGACTCGATAGAGCCATAGAGCTCAAACTCTGCGCTCGCTCTGGTAAAGGCGACTACAATACAACATTTTGTTCAGCAAAGGTGGTTTTTTGATGAAAAAAGGATTGAGTATGTTAACGGCCATTATCTTTATGCTCATTATTGGTTTGATTTTATCCCTTACTATCTCTTTGCTTTCAACAAATGTCTCTAAAACTACGCAAATTTACATTTATGAACAAGCAAAACTTCTTGCACAAAGTGCAACAGATTATGCGGTTTTAGCAGCTAGTGCTCATCCAAACAATAGTTGTCTCAATGCTGTCAACTTTACATACCAAAATAGTTTCGATATTAATATAACCCTCTACTATATTGGGAGCGGACTACCAGCAGGATGTAATATGCTTGATAATAATCTTAACAACCAAGAGAGTAATAAAACTTTGATAATAGATACGAAAGTCTCTTTGCGACCAAGTTTAGCACAAGATAGTGCACCTATATCATATGTAAAAAGAACCATTCAAAAACTCTAATTTAAGTTAAAAATTGCTAAAATGTGGGAAAAAATTTGACAAAAGGATTGCAATGGATTATTTGCACGTATATGGGAAAAATTTCGAGCTCACAGACCCTATAAAGGCCTATATTAAAGATGCAGCTGACTCACTGCTCAAACTGGGTCTCGATATCACAGGTATCAATGCTACAGTCTCAGCAGATGAGCGCAATGGGAAAAAAGGTTTTACTTTTGAATTTGATATCCATGTAGCTAAAAAAGGAAATGTAGTCATCACACAAAAAGATAAAGATGTCTATGCTGCAATAGATTTGGCACTTGCTCGAGCAAAAAAGGTTCTTAGACGCTACGCAGATAAGATCAAAAATCATAAAAATATCTCACTTGAAGAGATTATGGCAGCTCCTATGCTTGAAGAGGAGATTCAAGAAGCGCTCAACTATACTGACGAAGTAGTGCCAACACCATTTGATGTAGATAAACCTATAAGTGTAGAAGAGGCAGTTGAAATCCTCAAAAACTCTAACAAATACTTCATCGTCTTTGAAGACAAAAGCGGAAAAACGCGCGTACTTTACAAAAGAACAGACGGAAAATTTGGTCTTTATTGATCAAGCAGGGCTTTTGCCCTCTCTACTATAGCTTTATCCTCAGCCATATTGAGATATTGAAACATCTTTCCACTTTGCTCTTTGCCGCTTAATATATCGCCACTTTTCCTATATTTGAGATCAAGCTCTGCTATTGCAAAGCCGTTTGTAATTTTGCTAAATTCCTGGAGCCTTTTATTGTTTTTATCATGCGTATACAAAAAGCAGTATCCCTTAAGGCCTGTGCGAGAGACACGGCCTCGCAATTGATGAAGCGTTGCAAGCCCCATATTTTCTGCTCCCACTATTACAATAGTAGTAAGTCTTGGCAAAGAGATTCCTACCTCTATCACAGTAGTTGCTAATAAGATCTTTCCCTTATCGCGAAACTCTTGCAATATCTCCTCTTTTTCTTTGTCTTTACCGTGAGTATAGTAGACTCCATCAAAGTAGCGCATCCAAAAAGAACTTGCCTCTTCTAAAGACTTATAGTTATAGTGCTCACTCTCCTCTACTATTGGGTAGACAATGAGTACTTGATGATCTTGCTCAATCTCCCTTATTATATGAGCAAGAAGTCTTTTAAAGTCCCCCTTACTAATCACTTCGGTTGTAATATCTTTTTTAAAAGGAAGCTCTTTGATAAAACTATAATCAACTAAAGCACTCTCCATCATCGCTTTGGTGCGAGGAATTGGTGTAGCGCTAAATTGAAAAAAGTGGGGACTTCCCTCTTTTGATTCCACAAGTTTTTTGAGTTTACTCCTCTGCTCTGTGCCAAATCTATGCTGCTCATCCACCATAACCACGCACGCTTTTGGAAGCTTACGATACAGCAGTGCATGCGTACCAATTATAAAGTCAAACTCCTCTAAATCTTGTTCTTTGGATTGTGAGGTTATAAGGGCAATGCGGAGTGAAGATGGTAAAAGTCTCTTTGCCTCTTGAAAAAGTTGCGTAGCTAAAATAGTTGTAGGTGCCATAAGAATTGCTCGCTTTTTGCCTGCCATATAGGCTATACCAAACATTACAAGCGATTTACCACTGCCAACATCACCGACAATCACACGCCTTGCTGCAATACTTTTAGCTAGATCACTCTTTGCATCTTCTAAAGCTTTTCTTTGATCGCTTGTTGGCGTAAAAGGGAGTTGCTCATAGAATGGCTCCAAATTGGTCTCAATTTTGCACACAGAAGGATAATAAATACGCTTAATTTTGAGTCCTTTCATATAGCGAAAAGCTTCAGTAAATTTCAGCGCTTCTAGATATTTTCCATAAAATCCACCATGGCGCTTAAATCCGCGATAAAGCTCCTCATCTGGATAGTGAATCTTGAGAAGCCTTTCGTATATATCTTCTGGAAGTCCAGTATTTTGAAGGTTCTCTTTTGTTAAGTAGTGAGATTTTAACTCTTCGAAAATATCACTTCGTATTTTTATTTTATAGGAGGGAAAAATCTTTCCCACCTTATAGTTAGCGATTTTTTGTGGCTGTATTAACTGTAGTTCACCAAAACTCTTTTTTATTTTGCCACTAATATAGAGTGTAGCACCCTCTATAAAAGTGTAATCATGATACGAAGATGTGCGAAAGAAAATGAGTGCAATCTCTTTTTGAATATTTTTAGCATACGCTTGATATTTTTGCAGCTTTTGTAACTTCTGTTTTTTTAGGATTTGCACCTCAAAAAGTTGTTCTTCGAAATCTATAAAATCTTTTATACGATAGTCGTGATAGGATGCAGGAGTAAACAAAGCCAGCTCTAAAATGTCTTTTATGCCAGCTTTGCGTAGCTTTTCGTTCATTGTGTAACGATGGAGAAACTCAGTTTTTCTATTTCACTATGTTTTTTGATGAAATCATTAAGCTCAGATAGAGTGACTTTTTCAATCTTTTTAAGCTCCTCTTTAGAATACCCAAGAGGCTTGCCAGTATAAAATTCATGAAATGCGCGACTCAGTCTTTGTGAGAGTGTCTCATTGCGTAGAGGCTCACTTCCCAGAAGAAATTTTTTCGCACTCTCCAACTCTTTTTGTGTTGCTCCTTTTGCAACAAAGTCAGCAATAACCTCTTTGACAAGTTTTTTCGCTTCATCTGCACTCTCAAGTTTAGTTTGAAGATATCCAGTAAAGTAGCTATGACTTTTGTTGATACGCGCCATAGAGTAAGCTGAATATGCTAGGCCTCTTTTGACACGAATCTCCTCCATGAGCCTGCTTCCAAAGCCACCAGTTCCTAAAATAAACATTGCCAAGCGAGAGAGATGCAAATCATCACTTGTTACCCGCTCATTATATGGACTTCCAAAATAGATATAAGCTTGCTTTGTTTCTTTCTCTTTTTGAACTATCTCTTGCTGCTTGCTACTTGCCTCATAAAAAGGCAATGGCTCGCTTTTGCCAACTGCAAGTGGTTCTAAAAGCTCTTGAATTAACTTCTTTGCCTCGGAAAACTCAAGATCTCCCCCCACTACTACAATTGCTCTTTTGAGCACCAAGTGTTTTTGCAAAAACTCTTCAATATTTTGGAGTGATATTTTTTGAATACTCTCTTGGGTTCCATCACTTGGATTTTGCAGAGGCGTACCTGCAAAGAGAATCTTTTTAAGATTGATACTTGCAATATAGTCGTAATCTTTCTTTTTGCGAGAGAGATATCCAAGTGTAGTTGTTTTCACCTGCTCTAAGGCCTTTGGAGTCAAATTTGGCTCGACAAAAATCTTTTTTACAAGCTCAATTGCGTTTTTCAACTCCTCTTTGAGAGAGCTTACTTCCATTACCATAGTCTCTACACCAGTGGTAACACTAAAACGAACTGCACGCTCTTCAAGTTTTTTAGCAAATCCTACATTACCAAGACTTTTGGTGCCTTGACTCAGCATCTTTGCACTCATTTTTGCTAGACCTGGCAGTTCCCCATCTTCAATACTTCCACTCTTTTGAAAAACTATTTGTAACCCAGCTATAGGTAAATTGGTATCCTTTTCATAAATAACTGGAATTTTTACACCTTTTATCTCAATGTGCTTTAACTCTGCACTCATCAACACCCCTTGTACTAAAAGAATAAGTAAAAAAACAAACCTCATTCATAGACCTCCAATATCTCGTAGGCCGTATTGCGCTTTGCAGGAATCTCACCGATATCTTTAATGAGTCGTATCATCTCCTCTTGGTTCATCCTGTTTTGCGCGCCTGCTGCTTTTACCACATTCTCTTCCATCATTGTTGAACCAAGGTCATTTGCACCATAAAGGAGTGCCATTTGACCTATATGGCTTCCCTGTGTTACCCAAGAAGACTGGATATTTTTAAAATTATCTAAAAAGAGCCTACTTACTGCAAGAAGCCGCAAATAGCGGTTAGAGCTTGTTTTGTGGGTTACGATTCCTTTTTTTTGTAACGCTGTATTGTGTGGCTGAAAGCTCCACATGATAAAGGCACGAAATCCACCCGTCTTATCTTGAAGATCTCTGATCTTCTCCCAATGCTCTACTATCTCTTCATCACTCTCCACTGTTCCATACATCATCGTTGCCGTTGTCTTCATTCCCACTTCATGAGCAGCTTGATGGATATCGAGCCACTCTTGGGAGCTTAGTTTTTTCGGGCTAATGATATCTCGCACCCTGTCACTTAAGATCTCTGCTCCAGCACCTGGAATAGAACTGAGCCCCTTAGCTTTGAGGCGCTGTAAAACCTCTTTGAAGCTCAGCTTGCTTACCTTAGCAATATAGCTAATCTCTACGGCACTAAATCCATGGATAGTAATCTCAGGATATTTTTTGTGGATATGCTCAACTAGATCTTCATAGTAGTCAATCTTCAGCTTTGGATGGACACCGCCTTGAAAGAGGATCTGCGTTCCACCAATTTCTAAAAGCTCCTCTATTTTTTGATCAATCTCATCATAGCTTAAAATATAGGCATCTTCGTCTTTTGACTTTCTGTAAAATGCGCAAAAATCGCAATCTACCCAGCAGATATTAGTATAATTGATATTGCGATCAACAATAAATGTGGTGATTTTTTTGGGATGCAGTTCTCTCTTTTTTGCCAAGGCCATCTGCCCAAGCTCAATTAAGTCTGCATTTTTAATTAAATCAATCGCATCTTTTTTTGATAATCTCATTCCACTCCTTCAAAAAAAGCACTCACATCCACCTCTTTGCCGATACACTCAATCCACATCTTCATATTTTGCGTATAGTTTGCATCAAATCGATACTTCTTTCCTTCCAAAACAAACCGCTCTACAACCTTGTATTCAGGCTCCACGATAAAATACTCTTTAATCCCGGCGCACTCATACAAAGCCAATTTGTCCGTTTTATCTTTGGAAGCAGTTGAGGGACTCAATACTTCAAAAATAGCACATGGAAGCTTTTCATCTTCACAAAAAAGCATCACATCTGGTTGAACTACATTGATTGGCTCTACACTGGAATCAAAACTGCATTGTAGTTTCAAATCATACGGAGCTACGCGAGGCTTGCATTTACTTTCATTGCGAAGTGTAATGGCAATATTTAATACAACATCTTGATGCTTTGCACTAGCTCCTGCCATCATGTAGATACGCCCAAATATAAGCTCTACTCGCTCTTTTGTATTCTTATCAATTTCTAGATAATCTTGATAAGCATAATGCTCAAGCTTTCTTGCTTCCATCTTTTGCCTCTTTTGCAATAGCATCCAAAACACCGTTGATAAATTTTGGACTCTGATCGGTTCCTAACTTTTTGGCTAGCTCTACTGCTTCATTGATAACAATAGCAGGATCGAGATCGGTATAGAGCAGTTCATAGCCACCTAAGCGCAAAATTGCTCGCTCTATATGCCCCACTCTTTCCATATCCCAAGACTCAAGATGTTTTTTAATCGCTTCATCGATCGCTTCAAGATGCTCTACCGCTCCTTTAAAAAGCCCCAAAGCAAACTCTCTTTGCTTATTGCGGATCTTTTTCTCTTCCAAAATATCTTCAGCAAACTTCTTAATTTCGGGATTACCTAAATCATAGGCATACAAAAGCCCAATAACCGCTTCTCGTGCTTGATGACGCGTTGCCATTAAAGCCCTTTGTAAAGATCAATTAATTCTATAAGCCCAGTCATAGCCTCAAACCCTTTATTACCAGCTTTGCTCCCTGCTCGCTCAATCGCCTGCTCAATTGTATCGGTCGTCAAGACGCCAAAAGTCACCGGTTTTTGGTATTTAAGTGTTGTATTGGCTATACCTTTGGTGGCTTCTGCTGCCACATAATCAAAATGGGGCGTTGAGCCTCTTATAATTGCTCCAAGACAGCAGACTCCATCATATTTTTGTGCTGACAATACTTTATCCAAAGCAAAAGGAAGCTCAAAAGCGCCAGGAACTAAAATAAGATCCAAATTATCTTCATCCCCTCCGTGCCGCAAAAAGGCATCTTTTGCCCCTTCAACCAATCTATCTGTGATGATATGATTGAATCTGCTTGCAATAATCGCAACTTTTTCACTTCCATCTAATCGTAGTTTTCCCTCTATAACTCTCATTTTTTCTCCTCTAAAACTGTTTTAATCTTAAAAATATCCTCTACTATTGCTTCAAGCTCACTTGGCGTAACCATATTTGGTCCATCACTCAAAGCGCATGTTGGATCATAATGAGTTTCAAAGAAAAATCCATCTACTCCAACAGCAGCTGCAGCGCGTGAAAGAGGTGCTACAAACTCTTTATTCCCGCTGCTTTTTCCTCCTGCTCCCCCTGGCATCTGCACTGCATGAGTCGCATCAAAAATAACTGGAGCAAACTCTCGCATAATAACTAAACTGCGCATATCCACTACCAAATTTCTATATCCAAAGGTTGTACCTCTCTCAGTGAGCCATATACCAGCTTTTTTACTTGATTCATAATCTGCTGTTTCAATGCCTCTAGTTTTAAGGACTTTTAAAACACTATATTTCATATCCTCAGGGTGCATAAACTGTCCCTTTTTGATATTGACGATTTTTTTTGTTTTTGCAGCAGCTACAAGCAGATCTGTTTGGCGACACAAAAATGCTGGAATCTGAATCACATCTGCTACCTCAGCTACTCTAGGCACCTGATAGCTCTCATGCACATCTGTGAGGATCTTGTAGCCAAAATCCTCTTTGATTTTAGCTAGCATCTCTAGCCCTTTTTCAAGACCTGGACCTCTGTAGCTATCAAGACTTGTTCTATTAGCTTTGTCAAAACTGGCTTTGAAATAGAAATCAATTTGCTCCGACTTATGGTATTTTTTAAGATCAGTAGCAATTATCTCTAACTGCTCTTGGCTCTCAATAACACATGGTCCTGCTATCAAAATCATGCAAACACCTTTGTAAAATCGATTGAAGCTTTGCACCCATCCCACTGCATATCTACTTTTCCATCCTTTTCAAAATATCCTAAAAGTTCAAACTTTTTGCCTTTATTGTAAAACACTTCTGCAACTTTTCGTTTTGGATTGATCACCACATAATAGTGCACACCAGCTTTTTCATAAAGTTCAAATTTGGTCGTCAAATCTTTATATGCTGTTGCTTCACTGAGCACCTCCACTACTACAGGAGGCGTTTTTGTAAAATATTGCTCTTCTGTATCTTCGCAAAATATAGCAACATCTGGCTGCACAATAGTATCCTCTTTTACTTTCCAATCAATAGGTGAAATAAATACTTCACATTCCTTACACTCCAACGTATCTATCAACTCTTTTGCTGTTCTAAGAAGTAACCGTTGATGTTTCGGATATGGTGCTGGGCTTATAGCATAAGGAATACCATCGATAAGTTCCCAACGCCCTTCCCATTTTTTATAATCTTCATACGTATATCTATCCAAAAGTTCCAGTGCAGCCATACTATTTCCTTGCTACCATTATTCCACTTATGACAATAAAGATTATACCCAAAATCTTAATAGTCTCTGGCAATGGATCGTCTAAAAAAAGAATGCCAAAAAGAATTGAAAACGCAATATTAGAATAACTCACCGCTCCTACAATTCCAGCCTTTGTTACTCCATACGCTTTTGTCATATAGATCTGAGCCAAAGTTGCCAAAAGTCCCATAGAAACAATCTCAATCCAAAGTATCCCTTGTGGCATAACAAATGAAGCAAACAAAAAATCAAGCTCCTTACTTTGTATATATGGAGCTGCAAGCATCAAAATAACCGGTCCAACAGTGCCTACTCCCATAAATGAGAGCACGATAGCCCTCGTATCATAATAACGCTTGAGCTCTCGAACACTGGTATAAGCAAGTGCTGCTCCCATACCACTTAATATGCCCAAAAGATCATACTTATCAAATGGGGTATTGAAAGGATCGGTTATGAGAACAATTCCTAAAAATCCTATAATAATAGCCATCCATTGCCGGTTATTGAGAACCTCATGTAAAAAGAGATATGCAAAAATTGCTGTCCAAATAGGTGAGGTTTTTGAATAGGTCATAGCCTCCCCTAAAGGGATATGGGCAATATCGTAAAAAAACATTAAAAGAGCTAAAAAACCGATAAATCCACGAAAGAAGAGAAGCCATGGCCTTCCTCCCTCATGTCTCATAGGTTTGTGCACTAAAGATGCACCAACTAAAAAAACTCCAAAAACATTTCTAAAAAAGACCACTTCTAAACTTGGTAGATTTTGACTTAAAAGCTTGGCAAACACACCCATACCAGCAAAGAGGAGTGAAGCAAAAAGCATATACAAAACACCCTTATCAATCCTACTCACGCACCTCCTTTTTTACCAAAATCCCTTTCACATCCCCAAAAAAGATCACATCTTTTAAAAGTCCTCTTTTTGCGATATTATCTTTGCCCAATACCACATACAGTTGCCCCTCTTTGCTAGCAAAGATCTTTTGATAGAGTTTCACCGCAAGATAGAGTCCATCAACTTTTAGAAGTTTTTGGATTTTAGCCCTCTCTTTTCCTTGCAAAATTTTCACATCAATCTTGCCATCTTGCTCAGATCCTCCTACAGCTTGAAACCTATATAGGTTTTGATTAGGGCGTAGATAGAAATGAAGATTGTAATAGAGTGTTAAAACATCATTCTTGGTAAAATAGGACAAAATCTCTTTGTTGCGTGTATGAAATACTCCATACTTTTCTTTATCTGTCAAAAGTGTTATTGTTTTCTTTTCATAATCAAATATATACTTTTTAAAATCTCTTCTTTTGGAAGTTTGCTTAAGTCGATAAAAAATTTTTGGTTTTAAAATACCCTCTTTGGTGACAGTTCCTTGGCTCCCATACTCCTCAACCCTATTATTTGCAAAGACTTTTGCAATTCCTGCTGCTTTTGCTTTGATAGAAATTGCATAATTGGTAGCATTACTCTCAAAATGGGCATACGCTTTTCCAACTGTTCCAAAAAGTCCAAATGTAACTTTATACTCAGCATCAACTGTTTTTGCATAAACTGATACAATGCAAAGAAAGAGGAGAAAAAAACGCATAATCCCACTTTTTTGATAAAATTGTAACAAAACTTTATAAAAGAGCAGTGATGCTAAAACAGATCTTTTCAATACTACTACTTGGACTTAGCCTTTTTGCCTTTGATATTAACGCTTCTATAGAAGGGCAAAACGATCCAAAAGTTTTTGAAAAACTTTTGCAAGACCTCAATAAATCATCACCAGATTACAAACTGCAGCAAACGCTCATTAAAAAGATTATTGATACGCTTCAATCTAAGCCAAAACTTTTGCAAGATGACGATTTTCAAATCAAATCAAACAGTAATTTTATTCAAACATATAAAAAAATCACAGATCTCATAGCACAAGCCTATGCAACAAAAGAGACTATCCACAATATCAAAGACCAATTAGACGATATAGAAGAGAATTTAAAAGATGATCCAAATAATCCAACACTCAAGCTCGAAAAGATCTACTACCAAAAACAGCTACAAAAAAATCAAAATTTCATTGATACAGTACTCAAATCCTATCCTCAATGGCTTGATAGGCTCCTTGCTAAAATCAAATTTATAGATTTTCAAAAAACAAACAAAATAAAAATAGAAAAAACAGAAAAAGGCATCGCATATATCGAAAAGAAAATAAATAAACTCTCCATAGAAAAAGAGCGTTGGCAGATTTTAGAAAATCAAGATAAAGTTGCATATTTGCAAAAACTCATCAACTACCAAAATAGGAAAAAAGAGAAACTTATCGATCAGTGGCTTACATACAATTTAAACACATTCTTTTACTATCTCAAAAAGCACTCAACCAAAGCAATCGACATAGCCGAACAGATAAAAAACTATATCACGCAGCATGCAACAAATAAGTATCTGAGCAATGCAATAGAGACAACAATGATCTATATGCTCAATAAAAAGGTTGGTGATTGGAAGATAAAATTTGCCCAAATTAAAAAAGAGATCATACTTTTTGCTACTACAAACACATTTTTAGGTATGCCTCTATATAAGTTTGCTGAGGGATTTGGAATATTCTTGCTTTTTTTAGTTTTTCGTAGAGTTTTTACCTTTATTGTACTGAGAGTCGTTCATAAATTGGCAAAACTTACTACTACAACATTTGATGATAAGCTTCTTAAAGTCATAGAAGGGCCACTTAAATTTGCGTTTATTATTGTAGGGCTCTATTTTGCTTTTATTGTAATGGATATTGAAAATGCAATTTTTAATAAAACAATACAATCTTTAATACTTTTTGAGATTTTTTGGATCTTTTACAATATGGTACAAGTTTTAGATGAGACAATTTATAAATTTGCTAAGCGATTTGGAAGAGAGCTTTACCGTGAGATTGGTGCTTTTTTCATAAAAACATTGAAGATTTTTATCCTTGCTATTGGGCTTGTTTCCATTTTACAAGTTTGGGACATCAATGTAAGCGCCTTTTTAGCTTCCCTTGGACTTGGTGGTTTAGCTTTTGCACTCGCAGCAAAAGATACAGCAGCCAATCTTTTTGGAGGGCTTAGTATCTTAGCCGATCGTGCACTTAAAATCGATGATTGGATCAAAGTGGGCAATGTAGAAGGAACAGTGGAAGATATAGGTCTGCGCACCACAAAGGTAAGAACCTTTGAAAAATCGCTTGTGACTGTTCCAAATCAGATGATTGCGAACAATCCTATAGAAAATTTTTCCAGGCGTAATATCAGACGTATCAAGATGCGCATAGGTCTAGTCTACTCCACAACACATGAGCAGATGCAAGCGATTGTTGAAGATTTGAGAAATATGCTAAAATCCCATCCTGGAATTGCAAAAAACGCAACCCTTTTGGTCAATTTTGATGAGTTTGAAGATAGTAGTCTAAGCATCTTTATCTACTGCTTTACCAATACCGCCAATTGGGCTAAATATTTAGAAATCAGAGAAGATGTCAATCTAAAAATTATGGAAATTGTCAGCAAACATGGAAGCGACTTTGCATTTCCAAGTGAATCACTTTATATAGAAAAATTACCGGAAAAAGAATGAAAAAGATAGCAATTATAGGAAAACCAAACGTTGGCAAAAGCAGTCTGTTCAATAGAATCTTAAAACAGCGGGATGCAATTGTGAGTGAAACAGAGGGTACAACAAGAGATGTAAAGCGGCGTATTGCGCAGATTGGCCAAAAAGAGGCTGAAATTTTAGATACCGGAGGCATTGAAGAGAGAGATGAGCTTTTTGAAAAAGTAAAACAAAAAAGCCTCGAAGCTGCCAAAGATGCCGATATCATCCTATACATGGTAGATGGCAAAAAACTTCCTGATGAAGAGGATAAACAGATCTTTCGATCACTGCAAAAACTTGGCAAAAAAATTGCTCTTGTTGTCAACAAAATCGATAACGACAAAGAAGAAGAGAATGTCTGGAACTTCTATGAGTTTGGCACACAAGATATCTTTCCCATCTCAGTCAGTCACAATCGAAAAGTAAAAAGGCTGCTCGATTGGGTAGAGAGCCAGCTTCCAAAAAAAGAGACCATAGAGTTACAAATTGACGAAGAGCCAGATTTTGATGAGCTGTTAGCTATCAATGAGGGAGAGAAAAAGCAAGAAGAATCGAATGAAATCAATGTAGCGATTCTTGGACGCGTCAACGTTGGAAAAAGCTCTTTGTTAAATGCCCTCCTCAAAGAGGAGCGCTCCATTGTGAGTGACGTTGCAGGAACAACTATAGATACGATTGATGAGAGTACTCTTTATAATGATAAAGTTATAACCTTTATCGACACAGCAGGAATAAGAAGAAGAGGAAAGATTGTAGGGATTGAGAAGTATGCCCTCAATCGCACCCAAAAGATGCTTGAGCGTGCTGATGTGGCGCTTTTGGTTTTGGATGCAAGCAAAGGAATCACTGAGCAGGATGAGAGGATCGCCGGCTATATCGATAAATACAAGCTAGCATGTATAATCGTGCTTAATAAATGGGATATTGCCCAAAAAAGTTATGAAGAGTCTATCAAAGAGGTGCGAGATAGGTTTAAATTTTTAAGCTATGCACCTATTATTACACTCAGTGCAAAAACAAGAAAACGTGTAGATAGACTTTTTGAGCTGATTTTAAAAGTCTATAAAAACTACTCTACCTGGATTCCAACAGGACAACTCAACCGTGTTATAAAAGAGGCACAAATTCGCCATCAAATCCCTTCATACAAAGGAAAACCGGTTAAAATACTGTATGCAACACAGTATGATACAAAACCACCAAAAATTGCCCTTATTATGAATAGACCTGAAGGCTTGCACTTTAGTTACAAACGCTATCTTGCAAACGTCTTGAGAGAAAATTTTGATTTGGAGGGCACTCCTATTATTCTTCGTCCAAGAAAACGGGGTGAGAGAGATGAACATATTGAAGAAGAAAGCTATTAAAGGAGAAGATTTTGCGTATTGTTAGTGGAATGAGACCTACTGGGAAATTGCATCTTGGACACTATCTTGGAGTTTTGAAAAACTGGGTAGAGTTGCAAAAGGAAAATGAGTGTTTTTTCTTTGTTGCTGATTGGCACGCATTGTCAACCAGTTATGAAGACAAACTCAATCTCAAAAATCTTAGCATCGAGTTAGTAAGAGACTGGATAGCTGCTGGAATCGATCCGCAAAAAAGTACTATCTTTATCCAAAGTGCTATCAAAGAGCACGCGGAGCTCTATGTGCTTCTTAATATGATTACCCCTCTTGGATGGCTTGAGAGAAATCCTACCTACAAAGACCAACTTGCACAAATCAAAAATAAAGATATCCACACAGCTGGATTTTTGACCTATCCTGTTTTGCAAACTGCAGATATTGTGCTCTATGATGCCCAGGCTGTGCCAATCGGCGAGGATCAAAAGCCCCACTTAGAGATCGCAAGAGAGATTGTCAGACGTTTTCATCATCTTTTTGAATGTGAAATATTTACCGAGCCAAAAGAGCTTTTAAGCCCAACACCTAGACTTCTTGGACTTGATGGTAGAAAAATGAGCAAAAGTTACAATAATGCCATCTTCTTAAGTGATACCCCTGAAGAGGTATGGAGTAAATTACGAGTAGCCAAAACAGATCCACAACGAGTCAAAAGAACCGATCCTGGAAACCCAGAAGTATGCCTCATATACGATTATCATAAAGCTTTCAGTGATGAAGAGACTATTCAAAAAGTTGAAGAGGGCTGTCGTAGCGCAGGTATTGGATGTGTAGAGTGTAAAAAGTGGTGCGCTGCATCGATCGAAAAAGTGCTTGAGCCTATGCGGGAGCGAAGAGAGAGTGTTAGTAATGAAGATATCGCTATAATACTTCAAAAAGGGGAGCAAAAAGCAAAACAAGAGGCTGCAAAAAAAATGCAAGCTGTTAACAAAGCGATTTTCGAGGTAAGCTGCCAAACACAATAAAGGATCCCATATGAAACGCTACTTAGGAAACAGAAAAAAACTCAAAATCTATATAGACAATGACGATAGAAGCAATGGTAAACCTCTATGGCAGGCAATTTTACATCAAGCAAAAGAGTATGGTGTCGCTGGTGCTACTGTCTACAAAGCAGCAGCAGGAATGGGAGCCCACAGTGAAATACATACTTTCAATGTTTGGAGTATGAGTCAAAAGCTTCCGCTTATTATTGAGATGATTGATAGCGAGGCTAAGATACGAGGATTTTTGAATAGCATCGATTCAATGCTCACTGAAGCACTAGTGACTCTTGAAGATATAGAAGTGCTCCTCTACAAACATCCAAAGTTTGAGCAATGAACTTTAGTACTGTTTTGGCGGTAGGTATCGGGGGATTTTTTGGAGCAATCAGCCGCTACCTCATTGCAACCTATGTACAAAAACTAAGTGGCCTCTTTTTTCCCGTAGGCACGCTTACAGTCAATGTACTTGGAAGTTTTATCATAGGTTTTTTGTATCTCTATTTCGAGCAGACTATCAATCCTTTATACAAAGCTATGCTTGTGACCGGTTTTTTGGGAGCACTTACTACATTTTCTACATTTAGCCTGGAAACTCTTCTGCTTTTTCAAGAGGGGTTATATTTAAAAGGGCTTTTAAATATCATCCTCAATGTCACGCTCACAATCTCTTCAACATTTGCTGCTATAATACTTTTCAAAAAAATTTATGGAGGTTTGTGATGTATAAAATTGTTATGGATAAGATGTGTGGATGTGCAAAAAAAGATGAGACTCTACATGAAAAATGGCTCAATAAAAGTTTTAAAACGAAAGAAGAAGCAGAAATTGAAGCGCTTAGACTTGCAAATCACGCCAATGCTAATTGGTGCAAAAAACATAGATTTTACGCCTATGAAGAGGGCGATGAGATTAGAATCTCTGTGGAGATGAGCTGTCCAAAAGAGATCTAATGTTCAAGCTGCCTCCCCTTATAAAAAATGCGAATGGCCAAACTAGAAAAGCGGGCTTTGAGATAGAGTATGCTGGACTTAAACCTCTCCAGTGTGCTCATATTGTTCAAAGCCTCTTTGGCGGCCAGGTAGAAGTAGTCGATGAGTATGAAACCATCATCAAACAGACAGAGTTTGGAGATTTTTCAATTTATCTTGATTCAGTATATTTGCGTAAAACAAGTGAGCACTATCTCTTTAAAGATTTTGATCTTTTCAAAGAACTTATCTACTCTCTGTCCGAGCTTGTTATTCCTTATGAGATCGTCACTCCACCAATTCCTTTTAATAAACTCCAAAGCATAGAGCAACTCAAAGAAAATCTTCGCAAAAATGGAGCCCTTGGTACAGGTGCATCAACTCTATACGCTTTTGGAATGCATATCAATATTGAGGCGCCTTCATTTGAAGCAGAAATTCTTTTAAATATTTTACGCAGTTTTGTACTACTACAAGATTATATTTCCGAAAAAATCGATGTGGACCTCACAAGAAAACTCACATGGTTTATTGAACCATTTGAGCAGGAGTATATTGATCTCATTTTAGATTTTTCATACACTCCAGATTTTGAGCATTTTGCCAATGATTATATCTTCTACAATCCGACAAGAAACAGAGCTTTGGATCTTTTACCACTGCTCATTTTTATAGAGCCTTCACTAAAAGAAAAATTACCGGAACAAAAATTAAATCCAAGACCGGCTTTTCACTACCGCCTTCCAAACTCAAAAATAGATGATCCTACCTGGAGCATCGCATTTGAGTTCAATCAATGGAGCCTTGTAGAAAAAGTGGCATTTGATAAGCAAAAGCTATATGATCTCATGCATGAATACCAGGAATTTCAACATACACCTCTATGGTTTATCAAAGATCTTTGGATAGATAAAGTTTACAAGTGGCTCGAGAAAAACGGATTGTTGTAACTGGCTCAAAATATAAGAGTCTTAGAAGTTGGTTTTTTATACGTTTTCTACTCAGACTCTCTCGTGCTAAACCTCTCTTTGTCCATCCAGACGCAACACCCCCAAAAGATTTTGATGCACTGCTTATAAGTGGCGGCATAGATATCTGCCCCAGTGCCTATGGCATGAATCTAGAGCATGCTTGTGATAAAAAAAGAGATGCTTTAGAGTTTGCTCTTTTTGAAAAAGCCCTCCAAAAAGCACTTCCTGTTTTTGGAATATGCAGAGGTATGCAGCTTATCAATGTAGCACTAGGAGGCGATCTCCATCCTCACATAGAAAATTTAGATCTCACCTTTCATCACCCCTACACTCCTCTACCCCTCCAAACTATAGAAATTCTCCCACATACAAAACTTCATAAAGTTCTCCAAGCCTCCACCATCAAAGCAAATGCCTTGCATCACCAAGCTGTTAATAGACTTGGGAAAGGTCTAAGAGTAGCAGCAAAAGATAAAAATAGCATCATCCAAGCAATAGAACACATAGAACTACCAATATTTGGCGTGCAGTGGCATCCTGAGTATCTCCCCTACATACAGCCACACAGAAAACTCTTTGCCTATTTTGCTAAAGATTCAAACCTTTAAAAGCATATTTGCATTATAATTAACAAAAAGAGTATTGGAGGCAGTGTTGATCGATCTCAAAGCACTAGAAAAAGATTTTGACACAATTGCACAAAGACTGCAAACAAAAGGAGTTGAAGAGAAACTCTTAGCTGAACTCAAAGAACTATTTGAAGAGTACAAAAGAGAAAAAACAGCTCTGCAAGAACTTCAGGCAAAACAGAACAGCTTATCTAAGATGTTTGGAGTCTACAAAAGAGAAGGCAAAGATATCAATGAGCTGAAAAATGAGCTTGAAATCAATAAAGGAAAAATTGCAGCACACCAAGAAGTGGTACGAGATTTAGAAGAGAAACTCTCTTCACTTGCTCTAACAATCCCAAATCCCCCAGATCCAGATGTACCAGTTGGTGAAAATGAAGAGGATAACGTTGTTATAAAAGCTATTTTAGAGCCCAAAGAGTTTGATTTTACGCCAAAAGAGCATTGGGAACTAGGAGAAAGCCTTGGCTGGATCGATTTTGAAAGAGGTGTAAAGCTAGCCAAAAGCCGCTTTAGTGTGCTTAAAAAGGAAGCAGCAAGACTAGAGAGAGCCCTTGTTAACTTTATGCTCGATCATAATAAAGAGTATGGCTTTGAAGAGGTTTGCGTGCCTTTTATGGCGAACAGCACAACTCTACTTGGAACAGGACAATTACCAAAATTTGAAGAGGATCTTTTCAAAGTCTGTGATGAAGATCTCTATCTTATACCAACTGCAGAAGTGCCTCTTACAAACCTCTACAGAGATGAGATTATAAAAGATCTTGAAAGTCCTATAAAACTCACAGCTTACACGCCATGTTTTCGTAAAGAGGCAGGAAGCGGTGGTCGAGACGTGCGAGGAATGATACGCCAACACCAGTTTGACAAAGTAGAGCTCGTTGCAATCACGAAGCCAGAAGAGAGCGACAATGTCTTTGAAGAGATGGTAGAGTGTGCAAGTAGTCTGCTTACAAAACTGGGACTTCCCCACCGTCATGTGATGCTTTGTACAGGTGATCTTGGTTTTAGCGCAGCAAAAACAATTGACCTTGAAGTGTGGCTTCCAGGGCAGGGAAAATATAGAGAGATTAGCTCTATATCCAATACAAGAGATTTTCAAGCCCGCCGTGCACAAATTCGCTACAAAGATGGCAAGAAAAATCTCCTTGTCCACACGCTCAACGGATCTAGCCTAGCAGTTGGAAGGACACTTATCGCTATTATGGAAAATTACCAAACGAAAGAAGGAACGATTGAGATCCCTGAAGTTTTACACCCTTATATATAGGAGCCATTATGAAAATCAATAGTTTCATTATCCAATCTATCAATGATATGTTAAGTCTCGATACTATTAAGTTGGCCCTCATTACCGGTATCCCTTTACTTTTTGTATGGTTAGGCCTTGGTTGGCTCTTTTGGGATCCAGTAACAAGTTTTACCGCACACATCATTTCATGGGTCCCATTTTCAATTATAAGAGCAAATGGTGCTTTTATCATTACATTTTTTATCTGGTTTGTAGCAGTTTTGGTAAGTTATGCGCTCTTTATCGGACTTTTTAGTGGATTTTTGCTTGGTGGTAAAAAAGAGAAACGTTTTGAAGCAATCAATTTCACACTCATCTTTTTCTTTTCAGTTTTTTGGGCAGCAGCAATTATGTATCGGTGGGATTTTATTGACTATGAAATTCGCCGTTTTTTGACACTTTTACCATTTGACACCGTCTCACAAGGACTTGCATGGCTCCTTGCAGCCTATCTTTTTTACAACTGTTTTCTCATTAGTGAGTATCTCGTTATCTTTACTTTTCGTGAAGCTTTTATTAGAGCTTTAATGGAAAAACATTTAGGTGACACTGAGCTTACAAAAACGGATATTTCTAATGTAAGAACATACGGAAGACTCTATTGGGATATAGTGTGGTTTTTTATAGCATCTCTGTTGATTTTGCCTATCCTTTTTATTCCTATCGCAAACTTTTTGGCCGTGTGGTTCATCTGGGCTTGGCTCTATAAAGAGTCTGCATTTTTAGGGGTTTGTTCACTATTATGTACGAATGAAGAGATGCAAAGTTTTCGCGAGCATAAAGGATATTTTCTCTTGGCATCTTTGGTCTCTGCCCTTTTAAATTTTATACCAATTATTAGTATTTTTACACCATTTTTTGTTATGGACCTCTATTTTCACTGGATTATAGAAGAAAAGTTTATAAATCATGAAGAAGTTACTTCTCAAGAGGAGCCTTCGCTACCTGAACAAGAAAAACAAGATGTACAAGAATATCAAGAAGAGAAAGAGGAGCAGTAACTACTCCTCTTTTTTATATATCATTTTCTGACATTTTTTTGACTTTTAGCATATCTTTCATAGATATATAGCTATTGAGCGCGCTTACATAAGCTTTAGCGCTTGCTATCATCGTATCGATACTTAAACCATGCCCTATAACTGCTGGTTTCTTCTCATCAAATACAACTTTAACCACTACTTTTGCTAATGCATCTTTTCCTTTACTTACCGCTGCTACTTGATAATCGTTGAGCGTACCTTTATAACCACTTATACGATCTATTGTTTTAAAAATCGCATCGATTGTTCCATCACCAATTCCTGCATCAGTTATCTCTTTGCCATCAAACTCAATTGTCACAGCCGCACTTGGAACCCCTTCACTACAATCACTTATTTGGAGTTTTTTGAGCTTATAGACTTCTGGCGCACTAGCAATCTCATTGGTAATAAGCATGCGAATATCATCATCAGTTATCTCTTTTTTCTTATCTGCAAGTACTTTGAAGCGTTCAAAGGCTTTATTGATCTCCTCTTCACTTAAAGTAAACCCAAGATCCTCTATACGCTTTTTGAAGGCGTGTCGTCCAGAGTGTTTGCCAAGTACAATTGCATTGCGATCAAGGCCAATATCTTCTGCACGCATTATCTCATAAGTCTCTTGATGTTTTAAAACTCCATCTTGATGAATACCACTCTCATGGGCAAAAGCATTTTTACCTACAATCGCTTTGTTAGGTTGCGGCTCAATACCAGTAATTGCTGCTACAAGGCGGCTTGTAGGATAGATCTCTTTTGTATTGATGTTTGTATCAATGCCATCAAAGATATCTTTTCTTGTCTTTATAGCCATCACAATCTCTTCCAAAGCAGCATTACCTGCTCTCTCTCCAAGTCCATTGATGGTACACTCAACCTGTCTTGCACCATTTAAAACACTATAAAGAGAGTTGGCCACTGCCAAGCCAAGATCGTTATGGCAGTGCACCGATATAATTGCCCTCTCTCCTATAAAATCTTTGAGCTCTTTTATCATCTCACCCATTTCATGAGGAAAACGGTATCCTACAGTATCAGGAATATTGATAGTCTTTGCACCGGCTTCAATGACTGCAGCAATTATCTCTTTTAAAAAAGCCATCTCACTTCGTCCAGCATCTTCACAGCTAAACTCTACATCATTTACGAAAGTTTTTGCATACTTTACCGCTTCAATTGCCCTTTTAATAACCTCTTCTGGCTCCATGCGGAGTTTGTATTTCATGTGAATCGGGCTCGTAGCAATAAATGTATGAATGCGCTTGAATTTAGCTGGAGCAATCGCTTCACCCGCTGCTTTGATATCCTTTTCAAGGGCACGCGCAAGTGAGCATACAGTGCTTTTGTTCACCACTTCGCTAATCTTTCTAATTGCTTCAAAATCCCCTGGACTTGCAGCTGCAAAACCAGCCTCAATAATATCTACTCCCAACTTTTCAAGCTGCTTTGCTATCTGTATCTTCTCTTCAGTATTCATTGAAGCACCAGGACTCTGCTCTCCATCACGCAAAGTTGTATCAAAAATTTTTACTTGCTCTTTCATAGTAGATCCTTTATCATAATTGTAATTTAATTATTGTATTATAAATAGTATGATAGGAGATTAGAAGCGTAGGAGAAGATTTTTGATTTCTATTTTTGGCAAATATTTTTGTGCCTTGATGACACCTATATCACTCATCTTTTTCCTTTGATAAAATTTTTCCATTATTATAGCGTATTTTTCTTTTGAAGAGAAAATAGACCGTTCTCACAACTCCTGCACAAATAAAGAGAGTAATCATTATTGTAACAAATTCAGCAGGATAGAGATAGAGAACTGCAAGAACAATAACCATTATGACCAAAATTTTTACAACCTGATGCTTTTTAAAATCTATTTTTTTAAAGCTTGGATAACGAATATTGCTCACCATCAAAAGCGCAACACAGAGTGCTCCAACTAAAATTGCAAAAGAGAAATGTGCTAATCCATATTTTTGGTAAAGCATCACCCAACCGGCGACAAAGACAGCTGCAGTAGGAATAGGGACACCTATAAAAACTGATGGTTCACTGCTTGGAGCCATGACATTAAATCTCGCAAGCCTGATAGCTCCAAACACAACAAAAAGTGCAGCTACCAATGATCCAAATTTTCCAAAGTGGCTCCCAATGGCTTGATAAAGAAGTATGGCAGGGGCCACTCCAAATGCTACAAGATCGGCTAATGAATCAAACTCTACACCAAATTTACTTGTAGCATTTGTCATTCTTGCAACTCTTCCATCTATTCCATCTAAAATGAGTGAGATGAATATCAGCCATGCTGCTTTTTCATACTCATTATGTATAGAAGCGATAATGCTTATCACTCCTAAAAATGCACTTAGTGCAGTAAAAAAATTTGGAAATAGATAGCGAATATCAAAAGAATGTTTCTCCACTAAGCCCCTTCACTCTTATGCTCTTCTTGATTCTGCTCTTCTTTATGTTTTTGTGCCTCTTTTTTTGCTTTTTCAATATCATCACCATTCTCATCTACAAGAAGCGACTCTTTGCCCTCTTTTTCCTCAAACTCTTTAATAATCTCTCTTACCTCTTTTCCCTCTATCACCTCTTTTTCAAAGAGGACTTTTACCATCTGCTCAATTGCTGGTGCATACTCTTTGAGACGATTTTTCACATGCTCATAGCGATCATTGAGAAAATGCTTAATAAACTCATCAATCTCTTCTGCTAACTTCTCACTATACTCTTTTACTGGTTGCATACCGCCACCTAAAAACATATTGCGCTGTTTTTCTAAGACCATAAGTCCAGCTACTTCACTCATTCCATACATGCTTATCATAGCTTTAACTATATCAGTAGCACGTTCAAGATCGTTTGCTGCACCTGTTGTAATCTCACCTATAAAAACTTCCTCAGCCGCACGTCCACCAAGAAGTGTATCAATTTCAGCTACAAGTTCACTTTTTGTCATAAGATACTTATTCTCTTCAGGAGTATTGAGTGTATATCCAAGTGCTGCTAAACCACGAGGAATAATAGAGACTTTTGTAACCTTTTTTGCTCCCGGCGTAGTTTCAGCAATGAGCGCATGTCCACTCTCATGGTATGCAACAATTCTTTTCTCTTTTGGACTGATACGTCTACTCTTTTTCTCTAAACCTGCAATTGCTCGCTCAACAGCTTCAAGGAGATCCTCTTGCTCAACCTTTTCTTTATTTTTTCTACCAGCTAAAAGTGCTGCTTCATTAACTATATTTGCCAAGTCTGCTCCAGCAAGCCCAGCAGTAAGTCTAGCAATCTCTTCAAGATCCACATTTGGATCGAGTTTGATATGTTTGACATGTACTTTAAGAATAGCCAAACGCCCTTCAAAATCAGGCTTGTCTACCACAACAGTTCTATCAAATCTCCCTGGTCTTAAAAGAGCAGGATCTAGTACTTCTGGTCTATTGGTTGCAGCCAAAACTATCACTGGAGATTCAGAGCTATCAAAACCATCCATTTCAGCCAATAACTGGTTAAGCGTCTGCTCTCTCTCATCATTTCCACCAATAGGACCTGCTGCAGCTCTACTCTTTCCAATCGCATCAATCTCGTCAATAAAAATAATACTTGGTGCCTCTTTTTTTGCCTGCTCGAAGAGATCGCGTACACGCGCAGCACCAACACCTACAAACATCTCTATAAAACTACTTCCACTTACAGCAAAAAAAGGCACATCCGCTTCACCTGCTACAGCTTTTGCAAGAAGCGTCTTACCGGTTCCTGGAGGTCCAACTAAAAGAACACCTTTAGGAATTTTGGCTCCTAAACGAATATAGCGCTGAGGATGTTTGAGGAAGTCCACGATCTCTTTAACCTCCTCTTTTGCCTCCTCAACTCCAGCAACATCACTAAATTTAACTTTTGGGCGTTCTGAATTAATGAGCTTTTTAGCACTCCCCATGCCAAGAATGCCACTTCCCACACTCTTTTGCATGCGGCTTGCCAAAAACATCCAGATAGCAAAAAAGATAAAGATAGGTATTACCCATCCAAAAATCATCTCCGTTAACCAGTTGCTTTCACTAAAGCCACCATAATCGATCCCCTTCTTTTCTAACAGTGGAATCAAAGAGGTATCGTCTGGCACTCTATTAGCAAAATAGATTACTTTATAACCGCCTTCATTAGCAACCGCTTTAATAACCTTTTGTCCAATTGCTACATACTGTACCTGCCCCTGCTCAATGAGCTTTTTGAGCTCACTATAACTTATCTCTTTGGTTTTTTGAATAGGGGCACCCATCATATGCTGCTTGGCACCCTGTCCTAAAGTGTTAGAAGGCTCCAAAATTGATTTGAAAAGTAGTATTAAAATAACCGAAAAAATCGCAAAAGTTAGTAATGGATTTTTATTGAAAAAATTGTCATTTTGCGGTTTTTTATTTGGTGTCTTATTCATTCGCTCCCCTGTTTTGTAAAATCATTGTTATCCACTCTCCTTCTTGTATCTCTTCTACTAGTGGTAGTGCAAATTTTTCATATACTTTGTCGCGATACTTTTCTATAATGCCAGAGAGGATTAGGATACCTCCCTCATTTGTGGCATTCTTGAGATCTCTGGCTATCATCATCAAAACATCTGCGACAATATTGGCTATTACTATATCATACTTTTTTTTAGCGTTAGCTGCTGAACCTATCCAAGCATGCTGAAACTCAGCACTGTTTAAGGCAAAATTCTTTTTTGCCTCTTTTATAGCTAATTCGTCTGTATCACAAATATCTACATCTGCCCCAAGTTTCGTAGCTGCAATTGCTAAAATACCGCTTCCTGTTCCAACATCTAAAACGCTATCACCCTTTTTAACATATTTTTGTAAAGCTAGCAAACAGCCGCGAGTAGTTTCATGATGACCACTTCCAAAAGCAAGAGCTGGATCGATTTGTATAGAAATCTTTCCCTCTTTTGGCTCATACCAACCTGGATAGATATAAAACTCCCCTACCTCTACAGGAGTAATACTTTTTTTGAATTTCTCAATCCAGTCACTGTTTCTCTTTTTTTCTTGCTCTATTTTGAGTGAAATTGTTTCATCAAATATCTCTTCCAAAGATTTCACATACTCTTCCAACTTTTTGAGAGTAGATGAAAGAGGATCTTCACTACGCAAAATGAGTGTATTACCCCTTTCTTCTATACCATTATAGAAATGATCCATCAAAAAGCTCTCTATTTCATCACGAAACTTATCTACTGTAATAGATGTCTCATAATAATACTCTTGCATCACCCTACCTATCGACGCTCTACGAGCTCAAATGCTTTGCGCAGATCGAGTGTTCCTTCATAGAAAGCTTTTCCCACAATTACTCCCGCAATTCCTCTGGTTCGCAATAGCGTAATAATATCTTGCAGATCTTTTACCCCTCCACTAGCAATTGTGGGCACACCACTCGCCTTTGCTATAGATAAAGTAAAATCTTTGTTTACTCCACTAAGAGTGCCATCTTTACTAACATCTGTGCAGATAATTGCTTCAACGCCACTTTTTGCAAACTCTTTTGCCAGATCAGTTGCCTTCATTGTTGAAGTCTCTGCCCAACCTTCTACTGCCACATATCCATCTATCGCATCAATACCCACTGCAACTGGATACTTCGCAGCCATATCTTTTACAAAAGAAGGGTTTTTGGCTGCGATGGATCCTAGTATAACTCTATTGATGCCTAAATCTATATAGCGCTTGATAGTCTCTTCATCACGAATTCCGCCACCTAGTTCAATTTTGAGATTTGTATTTTTGCGGATCTTTTCAATCTGCTTCAAGTTTTTTGGCTCACCTGCAAAGGCACCATTGAGATCCACAAGATGTAACCACCTTGCACCCATCTGCTCAAAGCGTTTTGCAATCTCCGCAGGCTCATCACTATAGATCTTTGCGCTCTCCATCAATCCTTTTGTCAGTCTCACACATTTTCCATCTTTTAAATCAATTGCCGGTAATATTTCCATCTATAACTCCACAAAATTTTTTAAAATCTTCAAACCGTTCTCATGGGATTTTTCTGGATGCGGCTGCAAGCCAAAGATATTCTCTTTTTGCACAGCACTCACAAACTCATACCCATACACTGTTTTGCCTATCGCATATGCATCGTCACACACAGCATGGTAACTATGAACAAAGTAAAGATAGAAGGCCTGGGGAAGTCCTCGAAAAATGGGGGTCTCTTTTTGCACAAAAAGCTCATTCCATCCCATATGCGGAACCTTGAGCCTATGCTCAAAGCGGCTCTTATCAAATGGTACAACCTCTCCTGGAATAAGTCCGAGCCCTTGATGCTCGCCAAACTCGTAACTCTTTTCAAAAAGAAGCTGCATCCCAAGGCAAATTCCAAGTATAGGTTTTCCACTTTGAGCAAACTCTATAATTGCCTCTTGAAGAGCGCTTTGCCTCAAATGCTCCATCGCATCACCAAAAGCACCTACTCCTGGGAGGATAAGTTTATCGTACTCTTTGAGTTTTTCTGGATCTTTTTCGATAGTTGCTGGGTTTCCAATCTTTTCAAAAGCATTTGATACACTGCGAAGATTTCCCATATTATAATCAATAATTGCTATCTTCATTCTTCCTCTTTGATGTTGCTAATTGACTTGAGATAAAATGAGAGGCCAAAAAGCAGCAGTGTCACAGCCCCTATGAGATATACTGCAAACATAATTTTTTGCGGGTCAATAATAGCAAATTTAAATACGAGCATCAAGGCTTCTATAGAGAGTGCTATCACGATTGATCCCAAAAATCTAATCATAGTTTTGTGAATATCGCTTGCTTCTCGCTTCTTATGCCGCCCAAGAACCTCCTCTTCAAAAAGCGTTTTAACAAGATCAAAAATGGCCAGAGAAAGGGTAATCAAAATAGTCGATTCAAAAATCTCTTTTATATTTATATGTCTCAGCTCAAATGCCATTATAAAAAAACTTCCCACACCTTTTAAAAGTAGCAATATCGCAACGATTAAGAGCGCAAGAGAAAAAAAGCTATAGGAGATCTTGGTAAAATGGCCAAAATAGGAATCGATTGAGGAAGGGTGAAAAAGCTTCAAAAGATCTTTTAACGAGATATCAACACAAACAATAAAAGCAAGCTGCTTATTATCATCATAAACAGGATACGAAGCAGTTACGGTAAGATTGTGAGAAAGCAAAGAGGGATAGGGATCTGTAAGAATACACCGTTTCTCTCTTACAGCACGGTAATAGTAAGCGCGCATACTTCTATTGATCCCTTTGCCTCTTCTATATTCAGGATTATTGGAAATTGCATCAATTATCTGCATACCCTTCTTATCCAAAATATAAAAAGCTTCTGCTTGTGGTAGCTCTTTTTTCAAAATCTTTAAAGCATTGATAATATTGTCTAGTGAAGGCTCAGGAACATAGTTGGGAATATATCTTTGGAGCAAAAAACATAGATAAGCCCTTGCCCGTACACGTATCTCTGAAAACTCTTCAATCTCAGTTACTATCATCTATTTCCTTTTGCAAAAAATCTAAAAAGGTTTGCGAGTAGCTTTTATCTTGAGGGAATTTTTCTTGCATACGCGCCAAAATTGCCCTATAGTCTGTGTGCGTGAGGTTTCCTTTGAGCAGTTCATATTTTAAAAAAAGTAGATATGTATTTATAACATCGCTTTCACAATACTCTTTAATTTTTTCTTTTTCATTTTTATAATAAAGTTCCATTACCTGATCGCCACTAACATCAAATTTACCAGGAATACCTACCATTTGGCAGAGGGTATCGAGTTTTAAGCTTCTTACAGCACCATAATTGCCAAGTACATCCAAAAGATCTAGATGAAACTGCTCCGAATAGCGTGAACGGTAATTCTCCCATTTAGTTTTGTTTAGCTCCACATTATCTTGCTCAAAATAGGCTGGGCAGGAGAGATTATATTTCATAGCTCGCAGCAAAAGCATCGGTATATCAAAACCTCTTCCATTAAAAGAGACTAGTTTAGGATTGCTCCTATCTAAATAGCCTAAAAACTCCTCAATTATCTCTTTTTCACTCTCTCCTGGAAAGGTTCCAACTTTTATAAATCGCCCCAAATCATCTGCAAAGACAGCACTGATGGCTACTACTTTATGATATGGATGAGGCAAAAAAGTAGTACTGTTTTGTGATTGAAATTGTGCAAGAGCTTGCATACTTGCTTCATAATCATCACCTTTTACATCAAAGGTTTTGCGCACAAGCTCTATATCTGGTATAGTTTCACAATCAAAAACACAAATCATTACTCTCCTTTATTGGAATTATACTGAAAAAGGATTCTCTTTGCTAAAAAGACATTTCATCAATGCATTTATTCTTACAATACTCTTTTTATTTCCAGATATCCTCTTCATGCTTATCCATAAAAACTTTTTCGTATTTGTTCCCTCCATTTTCAAAGAGCTTGCAGCTTTATATCTCCTCTCATTTTTGATTTTGACAGTACAAAAGTACTGGATACGTTTAATCTTCGCTCTTTTTATCGCAACACTCTCTTTTGTACAACTCTTTCACTTTAGCTATTTTCACTCATACCTCATGCCCTACGAAATTGGCTTGGCAGATCAGATCCCAGAAATCATCGATACGCTTGCTGATGTTATCCGCTATACCTATGTACCTCTTTTGCTCTATCTCATCCAAATAATCGCTTTAAGCCTCTTTTTACGAAGAGCGCAAGCTGTGCGTATAAAGTATATGCCTCTTTTTATCCTATTCTTACTCCTCATTGGACCAATATCAGCAATTAAACGCAAAAGAGCATATATCTATCTGCCAAAAGCAACCTCTTTCTC
The DNA here is from genome assembly GCF_027946175.1 of Nitratiruptor tergarcus DSM 16512. Lineage (NCBI taxonomy): Bacteria > Pseudomonadati > Campylobacterota > Epsilonproteobacteria > Nautiliales > Nitratiruptoraceae > Nitratiruptor > Nitratiruptor tergarcus. Next base: position 163,679 of record NZ_AP026671.1, on the reverse strand, counting down.
TTTTAAAAACACATTCAACGCACTCTCATGGTATATAGCAAAAGAGGCATTCAAAAAGCAAAACAAACCGCACTTTAAACCATATAAAGTCACAAAACTCAAAAAACCTCTCCCGCAAAATATTATAGTTGTCATGGGGGAGAGTCTCAACGCAAAATATATGAGCCTTTTTGGATATCCAAAAGAATCAACCCCCTACCTTGACAAACTCAAATTTGCACCAAATTTTCACTACACTTGGGGTTATAGTGCTGGTGTAACAACAGATGTAAGTGTGCCTACCTTCTTTGCTCTCAAGCGTGAACCGCAAAACATAACGCCCCTTGTAAAACCAGATACCAACCTTTTACATTTAGCAAAAGAGCAAGGCTACAAAACACACTACATCACCACACAAAATCTCTTTGTCATAGGAGGTGTGCTTTCAGACTTTTCTGATGTAACTAAAGTTTTCCATGGATATGATGAGCTTCTTGCCAACTATCTCGACACAGTCGATTTTAATAGATCCAACTTCATCATCTTGCACCAGCGCAACTCCCACTCACCTTATGAAAAATATACTCCACCTCGCTTTTACCAATTTCCATTTAAAGACCTTCCCTATAAAGGGTATATGTTCCATAGTTACCTCAACTCTGTGCGTTATACAGACTATATCCTCCATACTGTTTTTCAAAAAGCAGATACGCTGCCTGGATGCAGTGTGGTCTTTTTTACCTCTGATCATGGAGAGATGATGGGAGATAAAGATGAGGGTGGAAGGTTTGGGCATGTCTATTTGGGATTTGCAGATGCAAAAGTACCACTGCTCATATACTATACAAAATCGTGCCCAATCCAAATTACAAAAGATTTTAACTTAAGTAGTGTCATTTCTCACTACCAATTTGGTAAAATCATAGCTAAAACTTTAGGTTTTGCAGTTCATAATCCCAATGAAGATGGCAGCTACTATATTAATGGTGTAGGAATAGCTGGTGAAAAGGGATTTTTACGCTACACAAAAAAAGGAAAACTTCAATGAAAATAGTTGTAACTGGCACAGCTGGATTTATAGGATTTCACTTAGCAAAGAGATTGCTTGAGCGCGGCGATGAGGTTATTGGAATAGATAATATCAATGACTACTACGATATTCGCGTTAAATATGGAAGGCTCAAAGAGCTAGGCTTTGAAAAGGAGGATTATACATTTGCAAAGCGCTACAAGAGCAAAAAATATCCCAATCACATATTTTACCGCATCGATCTTGAAGATAAATCTGCAATTGAAGCTATCTTCAAAGAGCATAAACCAACACATGTCTGCAATCTCGCAGCTCAAGCAGGCGTGCGCTACTCTTTGACCAATCCTGATGCCTATATCCAAAGCAATATAGTGGGTTTTCTCAATATTTTGGAAGCCTGCCGCCACAACGAGGTAGAACATCTTGCCTATGCTTCTAGCTCAAGCGTCTATGGGCTTAATGAGCGCATGCCCTTTAGCGTGGAAGATAATGTAGATCACCCAATTAGTCTCTATGCAGCAAGTAAAAAGAGCAATGAGCTTATGGCACACACCTACAGTCATCTGTATGGTATTCCTACAACGGGTCTGCGTTTCTTTACTGTCTATGGTCCCTGGGGAAGACCAGATATGGCGCTCTTTTTGTTTACGAAAGCAATTTTAGAAGATAGGCCTATAGATGTGTTTAATTATGGAAAGATGAAGAGGGATTTTACATATATCGATGATATTGTAGAAGGTGTAGTACGTGTCATTGATAATCCAGCTCAACCGGACGCATGCTGGAGCGGACGCAGACCAAATCCTGCAAGCTCCAATGCCCCATATCGCGTTTATAATATCGGTAATGGATCTCCAGTAGAGCTTATGGACTTTATCAAAGCGATAGAAAAAGCGCTAGGCAAAGAAGCAAAGAAAAATATGCTGCCAATTCAACCTGGTGATGTACCAGCTACGTGGGCTGATACTACTGCTCTTGAGCGCGATCTTGGCTATAAGCCAGGTACTCCAATCGAATACGGCGTAGAGCAATTTGTTAAATGGTATAGGGAGTTTTATGGCGTATAAGATCGTAGCTGTTTTACTCATTGTAATTGCAAGTATCCTATGGCTTGATTACGATGTAGCACTCTTTTTTCATAATCACTCCTATCCCTTTTTCTCTCTCATTACACATCTTGGCAACGCCGTTCCCTATCTCCTTGCAGGTTTAGGGGCGTATCTTTTTTTTAGAAAAAGTGATCCTGCCAAAGCAAAAAAAGGACTCTTTTTATTTACAAGTGTCATTGTTGCTGGTCTCATTACAACTGCACTTAAAATTCTCATCAGCCGTCCTCGTCCAAAGCTCTTTTTTAGTGAGCATCTTACTACTCCACAGTTTTTCGAGCTCAAAGGAAAATTTTGGTCTATGCCCTCAGGCCATACCACTACCGCATTTGCTGCTATGGTAAGTTTAGGACTCATTTTTCCAAAATATCGCTATATCTTTTGGTTTCTTGCTCTTTTAGTTGCAGCAAGTCGCGTTGTCCTAGCACAACACTACATAAGTGATGTACTCATTGGAGCTTTGATAGGGACTTTAAGTGCAGTGCTTTTATATAAAAGGATGGGGCTTGCAAAATAGAGCACTCCTTCTTGCTATCGTTTTTTTAAGTTTTTACGCTACACTTGGCTTCTATCCGCTTTTTAATCTTGATGAAGGAGCTTTTAGCGAAGCTACAAGAGAGATGCTCACTTCGCACAATTTTATTACTACCTACCTCAATGGAAATTTACGTTTTGATAAGCCAATCCTCATCTACTGGCTGCAAGCTGCTAGTGCATCTGTTTTTGGACTCAATGAATTTGCAATGCGCCTTCCTAGCGCTTTAGCTGCAACTTTGTGGGTCTATCTGCTCTACCGGTTTACGAAAAGATTTTTTGATGAAAAAACCGCCTTTTGGGCAAGCTTTTTTATGGCTGGATCTTTGCAAATCTCTATCATTGCTAAAGCAGCCATAGCTGATGCACTACTTAATATGTTTATTGCTGCAAGTATGTTTGCATTCTACATCTACTATCAATCTCGCCAAAAAGGCTATTTGTACCTCACATTTGCAGCAATCGGCTTTGGAGTACTCACTAAAGGGCCGGTGGCTATCCTCATTCCATTGGCTGTGAGTCTGCTTTTTTTACGAAAAGATCTGCGTTTTTGGGCTAAAAGTGTCTTTAATCCAGTAGGGATTATGATATTTCTTGCAATCGCAGCCCCCTGGTACATAGCAGAGTATCTCGATCAGGGGCAAAACTTTATTGAAGGCTTTTTGCTCAAGCATAACCTCAACCGCTTTGCAGCACAAGCAATGGAGGGGCATAGAGGAGGCTTTTTTTTCTATATTCCCGTTATACTCATTGGGCTTTTGCCTTTTACCTCCATCTTTCTCAAATCTCTTCGCTTTATTAAAAACTGGTTTGATGCGCCTCTAAAGCAGTATCTTGCTATCTGGTTTTTGTTTGTATTTGCTTTTTTCTCATTTTCCCATACAAAGCTACCCCACTATATCATTTACGGCTACACACCTCTTTTTATTTTTATGGCTCTCTACTTTGATAAAGTGCGCTCAAATTTTTTATTGCTGCTACCTTATTCTCTTTTTCATGCGCTCTTTTTGCTTCTGCCTTTTATCAAAAATGTGGTTTTACAATCGATACGCCAAGGAAGCTACGAATACTATATAGTCCAAGGCTTAGAATTTAATCTCCTCTACATCATCTATTTTCTCTTTGCTACACTTTTAAGTTTTTTTCTCTTACGCAGCACCAAAGAAAAAGCAGCGATCGTTATGGGATTTGTTACACTCATTTCACTCAATTTCTTCATAGCAAAAGTCTATGCAAACGCTGCAGAAGAGCCTATCAAAGAGGCTGCACAGTATGCAAAGAAGCACAATCTCACAAGCATCAAAATGGTAGGCATAAACACTCCATCTTTTAGTTTCTATCTTGGGCACATCACTCCTCGCACCAAGCCAAAGCCAAATAATATTGTCTTTACAAAACGCAGCAACCTTAAACATTTTAAGAATTTTGCTATACTTTTTCAAAAAAATGGTGTAGCACTTATACAACTAAAGGATGAACAATGATAAAAGAGTATATGACACAAGATCACAGAGAGTGTGATAATCTCTATGCACCACTAGAAGAGGCACTCAGCCAAGGTGATTTTGAAAAAGCGTTAGAGCTTTTTATGCCTTTTAAAAGAGCAATGCTCAAGCATTTTGCAATGGAAGAGGATGTCCTTTTTCCGGCAATGGAGGAGTTTGTCGGTAGTGGTGAAGGGCCAATTTATGTGATGAAGATGGAACATGATCAGATTAGATCCATCATCAATCAACTTGGCGAAGCGATTGAAGCAAAAAATCGCGATAAAGCATTGGGTCTAGGTGAGACGTTTATGATAATGACACAGCAGCACAACATGAAAGAGGAGCAGATCCTCTATACAATGGCTGAGCAACTTCCATTTAACAAAGAAGAGATCATGCAAAAGATGCAAGAGGTGGATGTATGAGAGAGATCGTGGTTGATACGCGCGATTTTGAACCTCCCGCTCCTATGCAAATGATACTCAGTGAACTGCAAAGTATGTTTGAAGGTGAGAGCTTTATTCACCAAATTCATCGCATTGAGCCAGTAAATCTCTTTAATCGCCTCAAACCGATGGGCATAGAGTATCTCGTAAAAAAGCAAGATAGCATCTACCATATCTACTACTTCTATCCAAGCGATAGAGAAAAAGTACTGGAGCAGATCGATGTTTAAAGGGCTCTCGCTCGATCAAGCTCCACCTTTTGAAGCGCCCCTGCTCTTTTTCACAGAAGCTTTAATCTTTGGTTTAGCTACAGGGGTTAGTATCCTTTTTGGAAATAGTTCCTTTGGAACTTTGCATCTCTTTACTCTTGGGTTTTTAGGCTATATCATGATAGGAGCCTTGCAACAAATGCTACCAGTAGTAGTGGGAGTGAGTTTCAAAAGACCTATACTCTTTTCACTTCTACTCTTTTTCCCACTTACAGCCGGTTTGATTCTTTTTTTTCTCACACTAGAAAAGGGGTATAATCTCTTTTTTTTAGCTTCACTCTTTCTCTTTCTTGCAATAGCCTTTTTTACACTCACAACGCTTTATAAACTTTTCAAAGCGCCACATACAACTGATACAGTCATAGCTATGCGTCTAGCTCTTTTTTCTTTTTTCATAGCAGCAGCTTTAGGAGCACATATTCTTGCCTCTTTTGGTTTGCAAAAAGCTCCCAACTCCTCTTTTCTTCTGACTCATGCACTCTTTGCTGGCTTTGGATGGGTAGGACTGTTAATCATGGGAGTGAGCTATCAAGTTATTCCCATGTTTTATGTAACACAAGAGATCCCAGAGCTTTATAAAAAGTGGCTCGCCCCTGTAGGATTTTCACTCATAGTTTTGAGTGCCATAACGCTTTTTATAAATAAAAAGCTCTCTCTTATGCTGTTTGTAACGCTCCTTTTTATTTATATTTTCTATGCAGTTTTACTCTTGCAGCAGATAAAGAGGCGCAAGCGTGCTATAAAAGAGCCAAGCATAGCCTTTTGGCAGTTGGGACTTATAACACTCTTTTTCTTGCCACTGCTTTTTTTTATAGATAGTGAAAAGTTTGCTCTGCTGTTTCTCTTTGGTTTCGCAACCTCTATCATCTTTGGCATGCTCTATAAAATCATCCCCTTTCTTAGTTGGTTTCATATTAGCTCATGGGGATTTTTCGATATGCCAACAATGAAAGAGATGATTAATGAAAAACTGGCATTCATCCATCTTGGAGTACATATAGCAACACTCCTTGCTCTTTTTATCAATCTTAAAATATTTGGAGCGCTTTTTGCTCTCTCTATTGTTTTGCTTGGAGTAAATCTTTTGAAGCCAGTAAGAATCTATTTTACTTATAAAAAGAAGCCTTCACCTTTTGCACAATTTAAAAAATCATAAGTAGGACGCAAGCTTTTGCAAGCCCTCTTGAAGATTAATTCCCTCATAGTAGTCACCCACAATTTGAAGATTTTTTGCCGGAGGCCTTGCAAAGCGCTTCTTATCCCACAGTGCCACACTCCAAGGACCAAAAGGAGCTGAGACTATCCAGTTAGTAGCACCAAAAAGACCAATTGTCGGAGTCTTTTGTACAGCAGCTATATGCATAGGTGCTGAATCCGTCGAGACAACCAAATATGCTTCACGTAAAATTTTTTTGAGATCTTGAATAGTAGTTTTACCAGCAACTACCTCTTTTTTTCCAACAATATTTTTTGCAATCTCTTCTACATACTCCCGCTCACTCTCATCACCAGTCAGAATAAAAGGGAGCCCAAAGCGATCTGTGAGAATTTGACTAAACTCCCTCCATTTATGCACTGGTAATCTTTTTGATACCCATTTTGAGCTCGATCCAGTATTGAGCACAATGTAGGTTGGCTCCTTTTTTGTAAAAGAGTAATCAAGAGGCTCCACTAGATTACTCTTTTTTGCAATATCATAAAAAATATGTGTAACGTTTTGTTCAAAACTTACTCCACTATTATCGATTGATTTAAAAAAGAAGCGAATAAAACGGCTTCTATCGTTATTTTGCAAATCGATAAAGAGCTCAAGTTGTCTCTTTTTAAGAGTATAGATAAATCGTGCTACTTCAAAAGGACTTTTATTTTGTAAAATGACAAAATCATCAAACTCATTTTTTAAAAGTGCGTGGCCTAGAGGCGAAGTGAGAATCAATGGCTTTTTTCTAAAAGCACGCAATACAGGAATTGCAGCTGCAATATCGCCTAAAGCACTATAGCGAAAAACACCTATACTCATAGCCGCTCCAAAATTTTATGTGCAACGAGATCATACCCTTTTTGATTGAGATGGATCTCATCAAGATACAGTGAGCTATCCTTCGCAAAATCTTCATAAATTTTCACCACATCTGCATGAGGATACTGGGCAGCAACCTTTGCCATAAGCTGGTTATAGTGTTTGATATCTGGATTGCGAAAGGTCTCAGTAAGATGGGGAGGAGTTTCAATAAAAAGTACTCTCTTGCTCTTTGCTGCAATGAAAGAGAGATTTTGCATATACTCTTGAGGCGGTACTACAAACTTTTGTCCTAGTTTTTCATTGAGCCCAAATGATCGAGCCAATTTTTTATACTTTTTTACAACTTTTCTAGCAAGTTTACGCAAGAAATTATCTGGATAGTAGAGCACATAGGGAGCATACTTAAATGTACGCCAGCTATCAACAAGCCCGTATGCAACAACCACTAAAGATGGATTGTAAGAGCTAAATTCATTAAAAAGAATTACCCCTTCTCTTGTAGTACTCATAGTAATACCGCAATTTTTCGCTTTTGTTTGCAAATTTTCAGCTACTATATCGATATAGTTTTTTCCCTTAAAGCTGTTTGCACCTACAATGTTACAATCTCCTAGCGCTAAGATCATTGCATATACCTCTCTTCCCAAAGCCTAAACATATACATAAGCCAAATGGCATTGGTGCGCTTGCCACTGCGTAAAAACTCTTTGATAATTGTATCTTTTTTGACGATGCTATCGATTGCACTTGGTGTATGTAAAAGATCTAATACCTGCTCTTTGAGCTCGTTTCTGAGCCAATACTTTATAGGTACAGAAAATCCCTGTTTTGGAAGTTTTGCTAGATGAGGAAGCTCTTCATACAAAAGATCTCGCAATATTTGCTTATGGTGTCGATAAGCAAGTGGCAAAGAGAAAGCAAACTCTATTAAGTCATGATCCAAATAGGGCTCGCGCGCTTCTAGGGAGTTTGCCATTGTAGTGCGATCAACTTTGACAAGCACATCATCGGCTAAAAAATAGTGAAAATCAAATAAAAACATACATTCTAATAATTCGTCGCACTCCAAAACATCAAGCAAAAACTCCTCTTGTAGCTCATCAGGATAGATGCGATAACGCAGTGCTAATTTATACTCCCAAAAGCTCTTTGTAGCCATATATTTTCTCTTTTTTCGCAAGAATGGACGCAAAAAACGTAGCATCTTATAAAAAAAGAAGCGCTTTTGGTTTTTGAAATTGAGAGGATACCCCCCAAAAAGCTCATCTGCCCCATCAGCTGAGAGCGCTACTTTGACATGCTCTCTTGCTAATTTTGCTACAAGATAGGTTGGAAGCGCTGAGCTATCTCCAAAGGGCTCATCAAAAATTTCTGCAATTTTTGGCAAAAGCTGCAAAAGATCATCCACATCAAAATAGAGCTCATAATGCTTGGTTCCTAAAATTTTTGCTGTTTGTGCAGCAATTTTGGCTTCATTGAAGCGCTCATCCTTAAAACCAATTGTAAAAGTCTTGATATTTCTCTTTTTTACAAGATAGCTTGCTAGCAGGGAGCTATCGATCCCGCCACTTAAAAAAAGACCCACCTCAACATCACTTACCAATCTATATGCAAAACTTTTTTGCAGCAACGCTCTTGTTTGCTCTTTTGCTTCTTCGTAAGAGATTGCTAATTTTTTTTGTGGAAGTTTCCAATACTCTTTTGTAACAACACTTTTGCCATCAAAGAGGAGATAGTGACCGGGGAGAAGCTTAAATGTGTTTTGAAAAATAGCGTGTTTGCCCGGTACAAATCCGAGTTGAAAATAGAGTGAAGAGGCACGTATATCGAGGTTTTTATTAAATTTAGGATGGAGAATGAGAGCTTTGAGTTCGCTCGCAAAAATAAATGTTTTTCCATCAAAATAGTAATAGAGTGGCTTCACTCCTGCTCTATCACGAATGAGAGTGAGTTTTTGCGTACTTTTATCCCACAGCGCTATAGCAAACATCCCATGAAATTTATGCACTGCCTCCAATCCCCATTTGTGCAAGGCTTTGAGGATAATTTCTGTATCACTAGTAGTTGAAAAACTATATTCGCTAAGCTCATTTTTAATCTCATTGTAGTTGTAAACTTCACCATTGTAGCTTATTACAAGATTATCAAACTTCATCGGCTGCTTTGCATGGGAGCTCAAATCGATAATAGAGAGCCTCCTATGTCCCAAAGAAAAAGCTTCACTTTCAAAAAATCCATAATCATCTGGGCCTCCGGGAGCTAAAACCTCACTCATTCGCTCTAAAGTTTCTCTATTTTTACCATTAAATCCAAAGATCCTACACACCTGCAACTCTCTTATAGATTTTGCGATACTCTCTTGCCACATTTGCAAGAGTAAAGCGCTTTTGGTACTGCTTTTTTAAAACACCAAACTGCTCTTTGTAAAAATCGTAATTGGCAGAAACCTCTTGAATTTTCTCCTTAGGATCATCAAATAAAAAGATATCTGGAAGCATCTCTATACTTCCGGCTACTTTTGTAGAGATTACCACATCACTATAAAAAAAGCCCTCTATTAAAACTCTGCTAAAGCCTTCTCTTTTTGAATTGATTATTTGCAAATGAGCACGCGCTTGCAAAAGATGTGTATCTTCTCTTTGTCCTAGAAGCAGCACTTTTTTTTCTAAATTAAATTTCTCAATGAAATCTTGCAGCTCTCCTCTTTGCTCTCCTTCACCTACAATCCAGACGCGAAAGTCAAATGGAAGATCCTTCACAGCCTCTATAAGCTCGGCAAAACCTTTTCTTGGCTGCAATATACCAATAGCTACCATTGTAAAAATATCTTCTTTTGCAACATCGCCAAGAGGTTTTGGCTCTATACCATTGTAGACAAGAGCTTTAGAAGGATTAGCGATGCTTGCAACTACCTCCTTGCTCACTCCTATAGCAAAGGGGACTTTGTTAAAAATAGTGGCTTTGAGTGAAGAGTTGCGCTTTGTAGCAATAAAAGCAAAGCGCATAAATTTCCATAGCACATAGAGTATCTGCGTAGCTTTTGCTGAATGTGTATGTACTACATCTGGCTGCAACTGTCTAATAATGTTAGCAATCTCAAAATAGAGCAGTGGATTGTATCTGGAAGGATTGGAGCGCAGTTCTATCACTTTTACATCTTTACTGAAGCGATCTTTATACTCACACCCTTTTACAACAACTGCAATAACCTCATCACTTTTAGCAAGCTCATTGCACAGCTCCACAAAGCTTCGTTCAGCCCCAACAAATTTGGGACTTGCCATAAACTGCATTATCTTCACAAAAGCTCCTCATAGACCGCTAAAGTCTTTTCTACCATCTGTTGGAGTGAAAAGTTTTTTGCTACATATTCTCGTAAATCACTCCTTTTTTTGACGTGCAAGATCTTTTGTGCAAGCTCTCTTGCGTCACCTGGGCTAAAAAGCTCTCCAAAACCCTCTTTGCAAATATCTAAAGCTCCTCCATGAGCAGTTGCTACAACAGGAGTATTCATAGCCATCGCTTCAGCTATGCTTCTGCCAAAACTCTCTGGCTTTTTGGAGCTACTTACCACCACATCACTCAGCGCATAAATCTCACTCACCTTTGCAATAGATCCAGTAAAAATAATATTTTCTTCTACACCGAGTCTCTTTACAAGGTCTTGGAGCTTTTTAAAATACTCCTCTTTATCTTTGCGCACTCCCCCAACAATAAGCCCTCTTACATTTGGTTTTTGCTCTTTGAGTAATGCAATGGCTTCGATAAATGTCTCATAATCTTTGAGCTGCGTTATACGCCCCACAGAGGTGATGATAAATTTATTTTGAAGATCATATTGTTCTTTGAAAGTAGCTATAAAACTCTTATCTATTTTTTGCAAATCAAATTTTTCAAGATCCACACCTCTATGAATAACACGAATTTTTGCTTCATCTATAGCATAATTCTGGCAGATATACTTTTTTACTGGATTACTCACGCAAATTACCCTCTCCCCTTTTGTCATAATAGCGCTATAGGGATTGACGCTATTAAATCCATGTACTGTAGTTACAAATGGGATATCTCCTCTTGCAAAGTAACTCAACCATGCAGGAACGCGGCTTCTTGCATGAATAATATCTGGCTGGATTTGCCCAAAAATCTTTTTAAGCCCAGCGGTGCGCAAAGGCGCTGTGAGCGGATTTTTACTACAAACATCAAACCTCATATGCACACCACCATCTTTTATGATCTGCTCTTCAAGTTTTCCTCCTGCACTTATCACAAAACTCTCCACGCCCTTTTGTACAAACTCCCTATTCATCTCAACAACGCCGCGCTCTACTCCTCCCTCATGCAGTTCTGGTAACAGCTGGACAACTCTCATATATACTGCCTCAAATCGATTTTTTTGTTAGCTTTATCGATGGTACCATCAAAGATATGCAAGTATCCATCGTTCGCTAATTCTTGTACCATAACTTCATATTTGTTTTTTCCTTTTGCTTCCAATGGTACAACTTCTATTGCAGCTTTGCCGCTACTAACTGCTTCGCTAATCATAGAGGTTGAATCAATGGTGATAAAAAAATAGTCACAACATGCCAAAAAATCTCCAATCGGATTGCGGGGATCTTTGGAGTAGATGATTTTAAAATCAAAAGGCTGCTTGGCAAGATACTCCTCTATCTCTTTGGGCGTTCTTGGAGAGGTACTCAAAACCTTTTTATAGCCTTGAAAATGTTTGAATATATATGCAACAACCTCTTGAATATCTTTTAATTGCATTGTAAATACAGAGTTGCTTCCCCCTACAACCAAAGCCACACATTTTCCCTCACACTTATAGACTCCTTGGGGCTGACTCACAGCAAAATTGATTGGTAGCAATCCCCCATCATGTTTTTGTGCATAGATTTTTGTAAAATTTTTGCGAAAGCCTTTTGGCTGCATGAGTGCAATGCTTGGAATATTGCACGCTTTTGCTATAAGCTTTGTAGCATAATAAGTACTACTTCCAGCACTCACAACCGCATCATACTCGCATGTAAAATCAAATGGCTCAAAGAGCGCCTTTGTGTAAATACCTAACCAATCAAAAAGATACCCAAGAATCTTATGTAAAGTGCTTTTAAAACGTACATACACTATAGTATAGGAGGCATTACGTAGTTTTGCATAGGCAATTGCTTGATTCTCATGCCCCTTTTTGCCATCACTGACTATAAGTACCTTATCCAAGTTTCCACCTATTATGCATCCAAAACCATTGGGTTGGATACTCTCTTACTACCTCTTCGATAATATCATTGAGCTTTTGTGTAAACTCTTTTATATCACATCCTTCACAAGAAAACTCTTTTTGGATAATTTTAAAGCCGTCTTTTTCTCTAGCCAAAAATATAGGCACAACCTCCACATCAAACCGCTTTGCTAGCATCGCTATCGTTGGTACTGTTTTACATCTCCTACCAAAAAAAGTAGTATCTATTCCATCATTTCCTGCTTTTTGATCAATGAGGAGTCCAATATTTTCTCCCTTTTTCAAAGATGCTATGAGTTTACGCATTGCACCCTCTTTATACACAAGCTTATTGCCATATAGCTGCCGAAAAGGAGTAGTAATATTTCTTTCAATAAGCTTATTATTTCCCTCTCTCCCAACCACTGCCATGGGATAGCCCTGCTGCGCCATGTAGTGTGCCAACGCCTCCCAATTACCAAAATGTGCAGTAACAAATATTTTTGGTTTGGAGCTTTTTAGCTTAAATTCGCCTTTGATTTTGGTAAAGTCAAACCGTCCCGTGAAAATAAGAAGCATTTCTGTCAGGCTTTTTGCAATCTCGCAATAGCTTTGTAGTGCTAGAGAGGGCGAAAAGCCTGCATGTTGGAGGTTCTCTTTTGTCAGCTCTCTTCTTTTTGAATCAATATAGTAATAAAGAGTAGCTAGTCCCTCAAAGAGGGCATAAAGCAAACTTTGTGGCAAAATGCGTGAAAATGCCAAAAGTGTCTTTGCAACACCATATTCAAACCATTCACGCATGGAGCAAAAGACCTTCTATTTTTTGCATTACTTCATCAACACTGATACTATCAATTGGTAATTTTTTAATAAAATCCTTTTTTTCATTCAAGCACCCTACCTGCCAGTCATCACCTGTTGAAAAGAGTGTCAGTGTAGGAACTCCTAATGCAGCTGCCATATGCACAGGGCCGGTATCATTGCTTACAACAAGATCACAAAGCTGTAAAGCCGCTGCAAGTTCTACAAGATCAATATCATAAACTTTTATGATTCGTTTATCATTAAATAGATGTAAAAATCGCTTCTCTTTTGGTCCAAAAAAAACTAACACATTGTAACGAGGCAATAGTTGCTGAGCAAGCTCAAAAAACTTTTTTTCACTCCAACGCCTATTTTCTTTTGTTGCACCGATATTGAACCCAATTGTTTTTTTATGCGGATCTAAAAAGGTAGCATAGCGACTCTTTTGTGTCACACAGAGCTTAGGTTTTCGGATTTTTTGTATACCTGCAATCTTTGCAAAAAATTCACTACGATGACATTTGGTATTATAAGGCACACTATGCGTATAACACTTTCTCATCCACTCTCTCTTAACCGCTCCAAAACGCTCCCCTCCTGTTATACAGGAAATAATTGCACTCTCTCCAAAACTTTGAAAATCGTAAACTCTATCAAACTTTTTCCATAGTTTAAATATTTGCAATATGCTTTGCAACGATCTTACAACATTTTTTTGGCGGAAAGCTTCTCTATCGATCCCAATTACCTCATCTATAATACCGCATGAGATCTCTTTTATTTTTATATTTGCCTCATCACAAAGGAGTGTTATAGCAGCATCATAGCGTTCTTTTAATGCCTTCAAAGTAGGAAGCAGCATTACAATATCACCAAGCCCAGAAAAGCGTATCGCTAAAATTTTCATCAAAAACTCTCATCAATAAGTGCACACAAAATATGGCCAATGAGAATATGCATTTCTTGAATGCGAGGAGTATCGTGCACTGGCACTACAATACTTGTATCACAGAGATCCTTTATGCGTCCTCCATCTTTGCCAAGAAGCCCTATTACTTTACACTCCTGTGCTCTTGCAACCTCTACTGCACGCAATACATTTTCACTCTCTCCGCTTGTAGAGATAGCAATGAGCACATCCCCTCTCTTTCCAAGAGCCTCCACTTGACGTGCAAATACTTGGGCATACCCATAATCATTACCAATTGCAGTAAGTGCTGAAGTATCAGTGGTTAGCGCAATTGCAGGAAGGCCTCTGCGCTCTTTTTTAAATCTTCCCACAAGTTCAGCCGCAATATGCTGCGCATCAGCTGCACTGCCACCATTACCACAAAGCATTATCTTTTTTTGATTTTTCAATGCTTCAGTGCAAATCACACTTGCAGTATAGATATGAAAACGAAGCTCTTCCCATACTCTTTCAAAAGCCTTTTGGTGTGCTAAAAGCTCTTTTTCTATTATCTCAATCATTATTTTGGATCCTCTCTATAATTTTTGTCGTACTTTTTCCATCAACAAACTCTATCAAAATTGTCTCTTTGGCTATATCACTGCCAACCACCTCTTTATCTTTATAATCAGCCCCTTTTACCAAAATATCTGGCTCAATTTTTTTAATAAGCTCGTATGGCGTATCCTCTTCAAAAATAACTACATAATCGACCGCTTCTAAAGAGGCTAGAATATATGCTCTATCGTATTGTGGATTGATAGGGCGGCTTTTGCCCTTGAGACGCTTAACGCTGCTATCAGAATTGAGCCCTACAATCAAAATATCTCCAAGCTCTTTTGCTTTTTGCAAATATTTAACATGGCCTAAATGTAAAATATCAAAACACCCATTGGTAAAAACAACTTTTGCACCGCTCTTCTTTGCCCTCTTTGCAATTGCTGCTATCTCATCAAAGCTTTTAATTGCATCTTCTGCACCTCTATGCCCTAAAGCCTTCTCATAAGCCTCTATCTCATCAAGCGTTGCAGTAGCTGCTCCAACTTTTCCAACAACAACTCCCGCAGCCAAATTTGCAAAATGTGCAGCCTCATGGAGACTCAACCCACTTGCACATGCAAAGCCAAATGCCCCAAGTACAGTATCCCCTGCACCTGTTACATCATACACCTCTTTAGCAAAGGTTGGGATCTTTGACATCTTCTCATCAAATATTGCCATTCCCTCTTCTGAAAGCGTTATGACTACATTTTTAAGATCAAAGTTTTTTTTGAGAAAAAAGCCAGCTTGCTGCAATGACGTATCATCTTTTATAGTAATACCGCTTGCCTCACTCGCCTCTTTTTTATTGGGAGTTATGAGATCAGCACCCTTGTATTTGCTATAATCTTTTCCTTTTGGATCTATAAAAATCGGTACGTTGCTCATTGCAATAATTTGCTGCGTAAGAGTAGGTGTAAGTACCCCTTTACCATAATCACTAAGGAGAATAAGATCAAAACTATTTTGAGAGATAATTTCAATTATTTGCTCTTCACTCTTTTTGGTAATTGGTTTAGCCTCTTCCTTATCTATGCGTACAATCTGCTGGTGCGAAGCTATGACCCTACTCTTTTTTGTAGTAGGGCGATCTTCTTGTATTAATAGCGTCTCTACACCTTTTTTATCTAATCTCTGCTTAATCCACTCCCCCGCACTATCTTTACCAATTACGCTTGCTACACTCACCTTCGCTCCAAAGGAGAGAAGATTATTCACAACATTTCCAGCACCCCCTAAGAGATCCTGCTCTTTTTGTACCTGTACCACCTGCACAGGAGCTTCAGGGCTTATGCGCTCACAACTTCCAAAGAGATAGTGATCAACCATCAAATCACCCACAACCAATATCTTTGGATGTTGCGTGCGCAGATGGCTAATCACACTATCTCCTCATCGTAAATCTTTTTAATATAGGGGATATCTGCTTTTATTCCCTCTTCAAGAGAGTAATTTGGCTCATATCCTAAATATTCACACGTTGGTGCAATATCTGCTTCAGTGAAAAATTGATACTGCTTTACATAAGGATTTGGTATATACTCATACTCCCTTTGAATGCCAAGCTCTTTACACAAGATATCAACTATATCTTTAAAACTTCTTGCTTTGCCTGTTCCAACATTATATACCCCACTTTTTTTAGCAAAGCAGGCTTTGATATTAGCCTGTATCACATCTTCAACAAATATAAAATCTCTTTTTATCTTATCGCTCCCTTCAAAGAGTCTTGGCTTTTCTCCTCGCAAGAGCTGCAACCCAAACTGCAGCACCATAGAAGCAGTTTTTTCTTTAAAGTACTCCCTTGGTCCATAGACATTAAAGTAGCGTAGTCCCACAATTGGCAGATCTGTTTTTTTCATCTCTTCATAGGCAAGATAATCCATAGCAAGTTTACTAAAACCATAGATATTTGCTGGAGCCTCAACGCCAACTTTATGGGGAGCAGGTAGTTTTCCATACACAGCACCGCTACTTGCATAGATCATTGCTGCTTTATGGCGCTTTGCCATTTGTAAAAGATCGCGAAAAGCGTTGAGATTGGTATCAATCATTATCTTTTGATCTTGAACAGTCGTATCACTAATAGCAGCTTGATGAAAAATATAATCAAATTTAAAATCATTGAGTCTCGCTAAATCCTCTTTATTGGTAATATCGCCACTTATAATCTCACCTTGAAAACCTATGAGATTTTTAAAGTGGCCAAAACTGGTGCGGTTACCGTTACTAAAACGGCTCTCATCGCGAAATTTATCAAATACAATCACTTTAGCTTCTGGGAATTTTTCTTGAAAGTAAAAAGCGAGATTACTCCCAATAAAACCGGCTCCCCCTGTAATTAAAATAGTCTTTCTGTTAAAATCTATCATACAATCTCCTCAATAACATCTATTAGCCTTTTATCGCATAGCAAGATAGCTTTTCCCACACCAGCATTGCGTGCAGCTTCAATATCGCTTTGTTTATCACCCAGCATATATGAATTTTGTAAATCAATATTATATTTTTTTGCAGCTTCCAATATCATAGCAGGTTTTGGCTTGCGGCAGCTGCAGTTTTCTTCTGGAGCATGGGGACAAAAGAAGATATCGGTAATTTCAATACCCCTTTTGCGCAGCTCCTCTACCATATAGTTACTAAGCTCTTGAAAATCTTGTGGCGTGTAGTAGCCTCTGCCTATGCCAGATTGATTTGTAATAATAATGAGTAAAAATCCTCTCTCTTGCGCTTTTTTAAGCGCTTCAAAAACTCCATCAATAAAATGAAAATTTTCTATTTTCCCTACATACCCCGTATCTTCGTTAATTACACCATCACGATCTAAAAAAAGAGCTCTTTGCAAATAAAGCCTTTAATTTTTACTAAAGAAAATTTCAAATATAATTTTGTGTATTTTAGCAAAAAAGGAGTAAGAATGAAGAAATTGGCAATAGTAGGACTCGCAGCAGCAACTGCAATGACTCTCATGGCTTCTGATGGTGCAACACTTTACAAAAAGTGTGCAGGATGCCATGGCGCTCATGGTGAGAAAAAAGCTCTTGGTAAATCTGAAGTTATCAAAGGTTGGCCAAAAGAAAAAACTGTTGAAGCTCTCAAAGGCTACAAAGCTGGTACAAGAAATGTACACGGAATGGGCGCTTTGATGAAAGGTCAGGTTGCTACTCTTAGCGACGCTGATATTGAAGCTATCGCTGATTTCATCTCTAAGCAGTAATCACAGGGGCATACGCCCCTCCAGACAATGCATGATATTCTAAAAAATCCTGCACTTCCCCAAATTGCAGTATGGATCGCACTCCCTATACTTCTTGCTGTACTTTGGTATCTTCTTGAGCATCAAAAGCGCTAATCTGGCATAATCCGTTTATCTTGACGCCTCTTTTCTAAAAGCTTTTTCTTTTTCTCTTCCATCATTACTGCATCTTTAAGCTCCTCTTCACCATCAAATCTTGCACCATCTAAAAATTTTCCTGTGTCATCAAACTGCCCCGTTTTAAGTCCCCACACAAGTGCAAAAAGCCCAAATGCGCCCAACAGCGTAGAGATAAAGATCATCATAGCAACTACCCAAGCATCCATTTGACTCCTTTTATGCGAAAGCTATTTCCAACAACTGTTAAAGAGCTAAGAGACATTGCGAGTGCTGCAAAGAGTGGATTGACATACCCTAATACTGCTAGCGGTACAGCCACAACATTATAGAGGAGTGAGAGAGCGAGATTCTCTTTGACAGCGCGAAAAACTCTTTTACTTATCACCACTGCTTCATAAATTTTTATAGGTTTTTCGTCTAAAAGTACCACATCGCTTACACTCAGTGCAATATCAGCCCCACTTCCCATAGCAATAGCAATATCACTACATGCAAGAGCTATGGCATCATTAATCCCATCACCAGCCATTATAACCACTCTTCCCTCTTTATGCAACTGCTCTATAAAAGCACTCTTTTCTTGTGGTAAGAGCTTCGCTTTATAGTTATCTATACCAACTTTTTTTGCTACTTTTGCTGC
The DNA here is from genome assembly GCF_027946175.1 of Nitratiruptor tergarcus DSM 16512. Taxonomy (NCBI): domain Bacteria; kingdom Pseudomonadati; phylum Campylobacterota; class Epsilonproteobacteria; order Nautiliales; family Nitratiruptoraceae; genus Nitratiruptor; species Nitratiruptor tergarcus. The sequence goes on along the minus strand of NZ_AP026671.1, from coordinate 145,269 downwards.
AGCTTTTTCATTGTCGCCTGTAAGTATCCAGACTGTAAATCCTAGCTCTTTTATTTTACCTATCGCATAAGCAGCCTGCTCACGAATTTCATCACTCAACTCATAAAGTACCACTAACTCCCCATCGATCGCTACAGCAAAGAGGGAGTTATCTCCACTATATGCAATTTTTATATTCTTTTCGCGTAAAAACTCTAGACTTCCACCTACGACACTATGCCCTTGAATATTTGCCTCAACCCCTTTTGCTTTTATCTCTTTTACATCCTTTACATTCAATAGTGTAAACTCATTTTTAGACTTGAGATACTCCCATACACCTTTACTAATGGGATGGTTTGATTGCTCTACTAAAGTATAGACAATACTCTCATCAAACTCCTTAAATCTCTCCTCACTCACCACACTCGGTTTTCCTTTAGTGATAGTGCCAGTCTTATCTAGTACAAGTGTATTAGCTTTGGCAGTAGTTTCTAAAAAGCTAGCCTCCTTAAAAAGAATACCCCTTTTAAGCGCTTCACCAATTCCTACTAACGTTGCCATTGGCGTAGCTAGCCCTAAAGCACATGGACACGCTATGACAATCACACTGACTGCTACAATAAGGGCTCTCTCAAAGTCTTGCGTATACCAAAGCCAGCCCAAAAAGGTGAGTAGTGCAATAGAGAGAATTGTCACACTAAAATATCCGCTTATCTGGTTTGCAAGCTGCTCAAGATACGGCTTTTTTGTCACTGCATCTTCTAAAAGCGTTGCGATATTTGAAAGGAGTGAAGTTGAAAACTCTTTCGTAGCTCTATAGCGAATCACACTATCAAGCAGTATGGAGCCGCTTAGCACCTCATCGCCTTTTCTCTTATACACTGGCTCACTCTCACCGGTAAGACTGCTCTCATCAAAGCTTCCCTCACCACTCACAATCACACCATCAATTACTACCTTTTCACCGGGCTTTATCTCGATAATATCTCCAACTAAAACATTTTCTATACTCACAAGCGCCTTTTGGCCATCTTTGACCACCACTACTTCAGCTGGCAGTGAACCTAAAAGTGAATCAACAGTATCAACAGCTTGCTTTTTACTGAGCACCTCAAGATATTTCCCTACTAAAACAAACGTAATAATCATCGTCACTGAATCGAAGTAGACCTCACCTGTATGTGTGAGCATCGCATAGATTGAGTAGATATAAGCTAGAGTTGCGCCAGCAGCTACCAAAAAATCCATATTGATAAAGCGGTTTTTCAGCCCATAGTATGCCCCACGATAAAATACCCAACCGCTATAAAAAAGTGTTGGCGTTGCAAGTGCAAACTCAGCAATATTTAAAATATTTTTAATATCACTGCGCATACCTGTAAAAAAGCCTATATACTGTGCTATAGCAATCCACATAATATTCATCGTAGCAAAAACTGCTACTAAAATACGTGCATAATAATCACGGCGCTGCTTGATAGCCCGCTCCTCTTGAAGCTTTGGATCATACGGGTAAGCGTTATAACCAATAGAGCGAATTGTCTCAATGATTTTGGAGAGTTTGAGCTCACTTGGATCCCAGATGATTTTGGCTTTATTATTTGAATAGTTTATAGATGCTTCAATGATGCCTGGGAGTTTATGCAGCACCTTTTCATTAAGCCACACGCATGCTGCACAGTGAATCCCCTCAATAATGAGATGTATTTCATACAATCCATCATCTCTTTGCTTGACATAGCGCTTTATAAATCCCTCAAGATCAAATTTTTGGAGATCTTCTGTTTGCGTTGTAGCTGGCTGCAGTTTAGTATCACCAAGCTTATCGTAAAAGCTATCAAGCCCCTCAGCTTTTAGCAGATGGTATACTCCCTGGCAGCCTTTACAGCAAAAGTGGAGATCTCCATCTTTAATCATCACACTCTCATCGAACTCCAAATGGCAGTGATCACATTTTACTTTAGACAAAAAACTCCCCTTTGACGATCTTTATAAACTCGGTTATGCTTTGCAACAATGCCGTGCATAGCAATGAAGACACCCTCTTCATACGCATAGAGCCCCTTTGCGATAGCAAGCGTAAGATTGGAGCTTGCTTCAGCCTTATCTATACTATAAGGTATCATTGAACCTGTAAAAATAATACATTTATCTTTTACCCGCTGCGCTACATACGCAGCACTCTTATCCATCGTATCTGTTCCATGCACTACTACTATGCTTTTTTCATCCAATTTTTCAATAGTAGCAACAAGTTTTTCTCTATCCTCATCTGTAAATTCAAGACTATCTTTATAGATAAGTCCCTTGTACGCAATATTTTGATTAATATTCTTTATAATCTCTTCCACTGCTCTATTGCTTTTTGGCACAATAAGTAAGCCTTTGATTGGATCATAGATTTTATTAAAGGTTCCCCCTGTATTTAGTATAATCACACCAGACCTTTAAAAGGATATCAATGAATGAGGTTATTATATACGTTTTTGTATTAGCACTTTTTGAATTTTATGAATCATCCTGGCAAAGTGGTGCAACTTTGCAAGAGGTCATTAACAATCTCTATACAAAATACCAAAAAGGACTTTTTTATTTCTTCTTTTCCCATCCAAGTTTTATCTATGCTCTCTATCTTGGAATTAAATACGATCTTACCAATTTTTGGTTTCTCACAATCCTCTTTTTTAAATTCCTCAATATCTCTTTTGAACTAGTTGTCATTCAAAAACTCCAAGAACAAAAACTTCATGAAATTTTACCTATTCCTTTAGATATAAAAATAGAGCGCTGGATGAGTTATATTAATGTAATACTCTTTCCTCTCCTTTTATTTATTGCTTTTATGCAAACTGCATAAGTTCAAACACATATGGCACTCCGAGAGGGAGAGTGAGGAGTGCAAATCAAATACACGTTGCCAGGGCTCAAAGGATATAAAAGATTAGAGAGGATATACTACAATTCGCTTATGATAAGCGAAGAGGCAAAAAGAAGAAAAAAGATATTGGAGTTTTGGGAAAAATATGGACTAGCAGCAACAACTGAAGCTTTTGGAGTAAGCAGAAGAACACTCTTTCGATGGAAAAAGAGTTTCAATGATGCAGATGGCGATATAAAAGCCTTAAATCCAAAATCACGAAGACCAAAAAGAGTAAGAGAGTCAAAAGTTCCAATAGAAGTTATTAAAGAGATAAAACGATTAAGAAAAGCATATCCCAACATCGGCAAAGCAAAACTCTACCACCTGCTTAAACCTTTTTGTGAAGAAAAAGAACTTAAAACTCCCTCGGAATCCACAATAGGAAGAATAATCGCAAAAGCACCAGATACAATGAGACTTTTTCCCTACCGCATCGATACAAAAGGAAAAGTGAAACCAAAAAAGAAGACACAAAAAAACAGAAAACCAAAAAACCTCAAATCTAAACCATTTGAACTCTGGGCAGTCGATACCATCCAAATAGTATCAAACGGTATAAAACGATATATCCTTACTATGATTGACCCACTCACACGTATTGCATTCGCAGTAGCAATTCCATCTAAAAGAGCAAAACATACTGCATATGCTCTTGAAGCTTTAATTGATGGAATAACCTCCATCAAACAAAAACGTAAACTTGCAATTCTTTCAGATAATGGCAGTGAATTTAAAAAAGAGTTTGATGCTCTGCTTGAACAAAAAGGCTTTACACACTACTGGACATATCCAAGGAGCCCTAAAATGAATGCACACAATGAAAGATTCAATAGAACAATTCAAGAACAATTTATTCAATACTATGAAGATTTACTCTTTACAGATTTGGATGAATTCAATAAAAAATTAGCAAAATGGCTCATCGATTACAATACCAAAATACCACACTCTTCTCTTAATTTTAAATCTCCGGTACAATACCTTCTTGAAAATCATTATGAGTGCCATATGTATTGGACTTATACACAAACTTGACTAAAGCTGCTATTTTGTTTAAAATTGCAAAAACACAAGAGTTTACACTTCAAAAATTCTGCAAATACTACCGAAGAAGGAAATCATGAGCGAAAAAAATAGTGACGCAATGAGTAATTCATTATCTGAAACCACTCTTGCTGAAGAGAATGCCCAAAAAAATAAAAACAACGGCTCAAAACGCACACATATTCCCGTAGAAGGCTACACAATCGAAGAGCTTCGTACAAAAACTATCGATGAGCTTCTTGATATCGCACTAGAGCTTGGTATCGAAAACCCTCAAGAGCTCAAACGCCAAGACCTCATGTTTGAGATCCTTAAAAACCAGGTGAGCAAAGGCGGTTATATCCTCTTTACAGGAATATTGGAAGTAACACAAGAGGGATATGGGTTTTTACGCGCTATCAATGAGAACTTTTCAAATAGTGCGAATGATGCATATGTAAGTGCTACACAAATTAGACGTTTTGCATTGCGTACGGGAGATATTGTCACTGGCCAAGTAAGACCTCCAAAAGATCAAGAGCGTTACTATGCGCTTTTAAAAATTGAGGCAATCAACTATCTTCCACCTGAAGAGTCAAAAAAACGTCCCCTTTTTGATAACCTTACCCCACTCTACCCAACAGAGCGCCTTAAACTTGAATATGATCCTACTAGACTCACTGGACGCGTGCTTGATCTCTTCACACCAGTCGGAAAAGGGCAGCGTGCACTCATTGTTGCGCCTCCAAGAAGCGGGAAAACTGAGCTTATGAAAGAGCTTGCCCATGGGATCGCCAAAAACCATCCTGAAGTTGAGCTCATTGTCCTTCTTGTAGATGAGCGTCCTGAAGAGGTTACAGATATGGAGAGAAGCGTGCGGGGCGAAGTGTATAGCTCTACTTTTGATATGCCAGCAAAAAACCATGTACGCGTAGCAGAACTTGTCATAGAAAAAGCAAAAAGGCGCGTTGAGATGGGAAAAGATGTAGTTATTTTGCTCGATTCCATTACACGCCTTGCAAGAGCATACAATACCGTCACACCTTCCAGTGGTAAAGTGCTGAGCGGTGGTGTTGATGCAAATGCATTGCATAAACCTAAGAGGTTTTTTGGTGCAGCGCGTAATATTGAAGAGGGAGGAAGCCTCACAATCATCTCAACTGCACTTATCGATACGGGATCACGCATGGATGAGGTGATTTTTGAAGAGTTTAAAGGTACAGGAAACTGTGAGATCGTACTTGATAGGCGCATAGCCGATAGACGAATCTATCCTGCAATTGATGTGCTCAAATCTGGTACCCGCAAAGAGGAGCTCTTAGTAGATCCAAACACACTGCCAAAAATATGGGCACTACGCAATGCGATGCAGTCTATGGATGAAGTGGAAGCACTCAAATTCTTGTACTCTAAAATGCTCAAAACTAAAAATAATGAAGAGTTTCTCTCTATCATGAACGAAGGTGCATAATATTTGCGTGCAGCTGTTTTTGATAGTGGGATAGGGGGGCTTACTGTTGTTAAGAGTCTCCTAGCACACAAACTCTTTGATGAGATTGTATATTTTGGAGATACTGCACGCGTACCTTACGGGCCAAAAGATAAAAACACAATTATTCGCTACTCATTAGAAGCATTAGAGTTTTTTAAAAATTTTGAGCCCGATATATTAATAACTGCTTGTAACTCTGTGAGTGCCCACGCAATCGAGGAGCTGCGAGAGGTAGCTTCCTTTCCTGTGGTAGGTGTCATTGAGCCGGGAGTGTTAGCCCTTGAAAAAAAACTGCGAAATAAAAAGAGTAATATCCTCATTATTGGGACTAAAGCAACAATAGAGAGCCAAAAATATCAAAATCTCTTGCAACAAAGAGGCTACACAAATTTCACCGCCAAAGCTACTCCCCTTTTTGTACCACTAGTTGAAGAGGAGATTTTTGAAGGCGAAGTATTAAAAGCTACAATGCACCACTATTTTCAAGATTTCCATCCTGAAGCCATTATTTTAGGATGTACCCATTTCCCACTTATTGCACAGCAAATAAGTAGTTACTTTTACAATAAAGCCCTTCTCATCCATTCAGGAGAAGCAATTGTTGAGCATTTAGAAAGCACATTTCATATAAAAAAATCAAACAAAACACCTTCACTTAAACTCTTTGCCTCTGAAAATCCTGAAAAGCTCAAACGCGTTGCTGCTCAGTGGCTTTCACTCTCGCAAATATAAAAAATAGACTCTCCGTTAGAAAGCACTATTTTTACTCTTTGGCCAATTTCTCTTCGCACACAAAGCACAATAGTATTTATATCTTTTATATACCCCTCTACTTCTACGCTTTTAGAGCAGTAGTAATGATAGGTAGTTATTTTGTCTTGTGGATTTTGCGCTCTCCAGTATAGATTGTACCACACATTGGGGCGAACAAATAGGAGTTTTTGGTTAGCTTGTAAAAAATTTTTTGGAAGCTTTTTAGTTGAAAAATACCAACGAAGAAGATACTCTTCTCCTCTATATCGATAGACAAAAACTGCTCTATATCTTTTGTCGCACTCCAAAACTTCTGGAACAAAGGCAAAATCAAAATCTGAAAAAAATATGTATGGGATCTTCAGAACTATCTATTTGTTGAAGAATTTGCACAGGAGTACCATTCATATCTTGCAATGAAAATGCAACTATTTTTGGTGGCTCGCTAAAATAGTAGGGATTAAAACGAACTGCAATAGGATATCCTACAATTTTATACTTCAAAGAATTAGGTGATTCAGGATAAGCAAAAGGCACAACTGGAATATCTTTTACTGGCCAAAAAATAATTGGTGGGTTTTTCTTTTGATTTGTTTGTATAGCCTTTTGATACTGCGCAGTAGTAAGAGGTCTTTTGCATACATTTGTAAATACTCTGCCACTTTTGGCAAAAGTTTTTTGACAAGCTTTTTGCAAAGCATTATTTCCCATAACAAAAACGGTAGCACCACTCTTTGCATACCCTATGCCCACTTCATCGATACTCCAGTCCATAAAGCCTAATCTATGATAGATAGTAGCAAAGAGTATTGCAATTGACCTATTAAGATCTTTACTGTAGGCAATATTTTCTTTCACATCATAAGTTGCATAGCCAAAATGTACTGCCCTTCTACCTGCATTCTCTCCACTAAAGCCAATACTATCTTGTGATTCTATATGCCCATGAGTTTGGTGATATGCCAAATATGCCGCATGTGAAGAAGCAGCTTTTTCTAATGCAATATTTCTTTGTAAAAGAATCATTCCAAGAACATTACGGAACGAATTAAGGTAGTTATAGCCAATATATTCATTGGAATGCTTTTGTAAAGAAGCTTTTTGCGCACAACCAAAAAAGAGGACTAAAATGCTTAAAAGCGTAAATATTTTATATATTTTTATTTATAAGTCCTTCTGTAATGATAAGGCGCATATCCCATTTTGGTTTTGGAGGTGTGGGAAGTTTTACCGCATTCCACTCTGGCTTCTTGCACTCTTTTATAGCCATAGCTAAAGTTTTATCAAGAGGATATAAAAGTTCCAATTCATGTTTTGTTTTGTAAAAAACTGCTACATAAAATTTTCCCTCATATATAGCAACTCCACTCTTTTGCCAAAACTCTTTAACATGCATGTCAAAAATATATGTCACTAATTCATTATAGGGAATACCTATTGTATGCTGCACATTTGTAAGATCAATGCTTTCTAAAACTATTTCTTGATTATTTGGCAGCTTTAAATAGTCCCTTTCAATCATCAGTTCATCTATGAGATCGCTTTCATGTTTCAATGGTTGCACAGGTATTTGTAAAGAGCATGTTTTATCGTAGATTTTAAGCACTCCATTGTGCAGTGCAACTTTTCTTGAATTATCTCTATAAAAGAGAAAGAGCAAGAGCACGATGATAACAAAAAGTAATCCCGCTTTCATAGCGAACCTTTAAAGATGATGAAGTATAATTATACAATCTTTACAAAGGATCAGCATTGACATTGGCTCTGAAATACCGTCCTAAGCGCTTCGAAGACTTGATAGGACAAGAGGCGATTTCTCAGACACTCCAACGTGCACTCGATACCAATCAACTCAGCCATGCCTACCTCTTTAGTGGTCTTCGCGGTAGCGGAAAAACAAGTACTGCTCGAATCTTTAGCAAATGCCTCCTGTGCGATGAAGGACCTACTAGTACACCTTGTGAAAAGTGTGAAAACTGCACCGCAGCTAATGAAAATCGCCATATTGATATTATTGAGATGGATGCTGCAAGCAATAGAAAGATTGATGATATTAGAGACTTAATTGAGCATACAAAATATAAACCAGCTCAAGGCAGATTTAAAATCTTTATTATCGATGAAGTCCATATGCTTACAAAAGAGGCTTTCAATGCTCTTTTAAAAACTCTTGAAGAGCCGCCAGAGTATGTGAAATTTATACTCGCTACTACCGATCCTTTGAAACTTCCTGCAACGATTCTTAGCCGTACACAGCATTTTCGCTTTAAAAAGATTGCCCAAAAAGATATTCTTAACCATCTTGAACATATTCTTAACCTCGAAAATGTAGCGTTTGAACCAGAGGCTTTGCAGATAATTGCTAGAAGTGGCAGCGGAAGCTTACGCGACACTCTTACCCTTTTGGATCAAGCTATCATCTATGCTAAAGGTAAGATTACCGTACAGAGTGTCACAAATATGTTGGGTCTAGTGGATCCAAAAGAGATAGAAGAAATTTATTCACTCATTTTAAATCAAGAGAGGGAAAAAGTTTTAGAAAAAATCACCTCTATTCGTGATTATCAGAGTGAAATGGTTCTTGATGAAATGATAATCTATCTCAAAGAGGAGCTTTTTAAGAAAAGCCCAAAATTTTCTTTGATGCTCTATGAGAGGTTTTTTAAGATTTTGAGTGAGAGTAAAAATCTTCTCTTTTATAGCAGTGATGATGAGTTTGTTTTGACTCTTACAATGCTCAAACTCCTTGAAGCAACTAAAATTAAAACAATTGAAGATATTATTAATGAAATCGAACAAAGCGATACAATACCAACTACTACGCAAAAGCCCAAGCAACCCCAAAATATTCAAAAACCTCTTATAAAGTCAGCAGAAAAAAGCAGCAAAGATCCTTTCCAAAAGCTTATCGATAAACTCTATGATCGCAATTATGAGCTAGGAGAGTGCTTTGAAAAGAGTGTAAAATTTGTAAGCTTTGAAAATGGTGTGCTCAAATGGCAAAGCAATCCACAAGGAGCATGCAAAGAAAAACTCAAGCTCTCCTTTCCCACTATTCGCCACTTTATCCAAGAGATCTTTGGTGTTGAGACAAAGATTCAAAAAGTAGAACCTCCAAAGGAGGATGAGAGTAGCTGCTCATCTATGGTAGAAGAGGCAGAGTTTGGCGGTAGTTGCATCCAAAAAGAGGCAGGCCTTGCAGCAAAAGAGATCGAAGCGCAAGATATCCTCAACGACCCCCTAGTACAAAAAGCAAAAGAGCTTTTTAAGGCCAAACGGGTCGTGGTGAAACCGAAGGTGTGAAAGAATTTTTCTATATTATCCTTTTGAAATACTTCAAGTTCTAAGATATTTATTTATCCATACATCATTGAAAAAGAGATGATCAAAACGATATATTACAGTTTTTTACATTTCCACTAAAAAAATACAAACATTATTACCTTTTAGCAAGAAATGATAATTGTTGATATCATATATATATATATATTAAACTATAGAAAGAATTTCAAATGATCCTCCTACTCCCATACCTTTTTCATAACTGATAAAGAGAATTTGCCGCTATATTAATTAGAAGCAGCAGAGTTCTCTTCAATATTAACTCTTGTATATGGTGGAGAGAAATCAATTACATTATGAAGCTGATTTGCTACTGCTGAACTGTCTCCACCTTCAAACCTATTACCCCATGTAACAACTGTCCCATCATTTCTTAACGCGGCAAAAGCTGATCTACTAGAGTATATAGCTTTTACATTATGGAGTTGATTCGCAACTGCGGAGCTGTCTCCACCATAATTACTATCACCCCACGTAACAACTGTTCCATCATTTCTTAACGCGGCAAAAGCTGATCTACTAGAGTATATAGCTTTTACATTATGGAGTTGATTCGTTACTGCCGAACTATCTCCACCATAATTACTATCACCCCACGTAACGACTGTTCCATCATTTCTTAGCGCCGCAAAAGCTGATGTAGTAGAGTATATAGCTTTTATATTATGCAGTTGATTCGCGACTGCTGAACTATCTCCTCCAGAACTACTATCGCCCCATGTAACTACTGTCCCATCATTTCTCAATGCTGCAAATGCTTTATCAGTAGAGTATATTATTTTTACATTATGCAATTGATTCGCCACTACTGAACTGTCTCCTCCAGAACCCTTCCAACCCCATGTAATAACTGTTCCGTCATTTTTCAGTGCTGCAAATGCTTGTTCGGTAGAATAAATAACCTTTATATTATGTAGTCGTTCTGTTACAGAAGAACTGTCTCCACCATATATGCCATACCCCCATGTAACTACAGTACCGTCATTTTTCAATGCCGCAAATGCCATCCGCGTGGAGAATATTGTTTTTATATTATGTAGCTGTTCTGCTACTGCAGTACTGTCTCCACCATCATTACTATCACCCCATGTTACAACTGTCCCATCATATCTTAATGCTGCAAAAGCACCTCCACTAGTGTAGATAGCTTTTATATTATAAAGCTGATCTGCTACAGAAGAACTATCTGCGCCCCAACCCCTAGAACCCCATGTATAGACAGTTCCATCGGTTCTTAATGCTGCAAAAGCTGATGTAGTAGAGTATATTGCCTTTATTTTATGTTGCTTATCTTCTACTTCCTCCAAATTTCCTCCGCTATAACTAAAGGCTGTTCCATCATTTCTCAAAAATGCAAAGCCAATAGAATTAGAATAAATCGTTTTTACGTTTTGGAATAAATTAGCAGATTCTGTAGGAAGAATATAACCAAATCCCCACATCACCACTGTTCCATCATCTCTTAGTGCTGCAAAAGCATCTCCATTAGCCCACATTCCAGGATAGTGCTCTGGGAAAAGAGTGGTTTGTTTCGCAGGATCGTATGCGATTTCACTCTGTGAAATAGAACTGGAACTACTGCTAGAGCTTGAAGAGGAAGAGCTACTTTGCGAACTTAAGCTGCTTGAACTGTTGGAGCTTGAACTTGAAGAAGCACCACTACCTTCATAGCTCACTCTTGTATACGGTGGAGAGAAATCTATTATATTATTGAGTTGATTCGCTACTGCGGAGCTGTCTCCACCATAATTACTATCACCCCACGTAACGACTGTTCCATCATTTTTTAATGCCGCAAAAGCGCCATCAGTAGAGTATATCTCTTTGATGTTTTGCAATTGATTCGCTACTGCGGAGCTGTCTCCACCATAATTACTATCACCCCACGTAACGACTGTTCCATCATTTTTTAATGCCGCAAAAGCGCCATCAGTAGAGTATATCTCTTTGATGTTTTGCAATTGATTCGCTACTGCGGAGCTGTCTCCACCATCATAACTATCGCCCCACGTAACGACTGTTCCATCATTTTTTAATGCCGCAAACGCATCAAAAGTAGAGTATATTGCCTTTATATTATGGAGTTGATTCGCTACTACTGAACTGTCTCCACCCTCATCTGGATCACCCCATGTAACGACTGTTCCATCATTTTTTAATGCCGCAAAAGCATGCCAAGTAGAATATATCACTTTTACATTATGGAGTTGATTCGCTACTGCGGAACTGTCTCCACCTTCATCTGGATCACCCCATGTAACGACTGTTCCATCATTTTTTAGTGCCGCAAATGCATGCTCCGTAGAGTATATTGCCTTTATATTATGGAGTTGATTCGCTACTGCCGAACTATCTCCACCATATAAACCCCAAGTAACTACTGTTCCATCATTTTTTAGTGCCGCAAATGCCGTATAATTTGAGTAAACAGCTTTTATGTTATGCAATTGATTCGCTACTGCGGAGCTGTCTCCACCATATAAACCCCAAGTAACTACTGTTCCATCATTTTTTAGTGCCGCAAATGCAGTCCAAGTAGAATATATCACTTTTACATTATGGAGTTGATTCGCTACTGCGGAACTATCTCCTCCAAAATCTCTATCACCCCATGTAACGACTGTTCCATCATTTCTCAGTGCAGCAAATGCTCCACCTGTAGAGTATATCGCTTTTACATTATGGAGTTGATTCGCTACTGCGGAACTATCTCCTCCAAAATCTCTATCACCCCATGTAACAACTGTTCCATCATTTCTCAGTGCAACAAATGCCGATGCGTTAGAGTATATTACTTTTACATCATGCAATTCACTAACAATTACAGAACTATCTCCACCGCTCTCACTATCACCCCAAGTAACTACTGTACCATCATTTTTCAATGCTGCAAATGCTGCTATATTCGACCACATACTTGGATAATGTCCTGGGAAAAGAGTAGTCTGTTTGGCAGGGTCATTTGCAATACCAAATGTGGAAGTGGAGCTGGAACTACTGCTGGAGCTTGAAGAGAAAGAGCTGCTTTGAGAGCTTAAGCTGCTGCTAGAACTGCTGCTGGAGCTTGTACTGCTAGAACTTGAACTGCTGGAACTGCTGGAACTTGAACTGCTGGAACTGCTGGAACTTGAACTGCTGGAAGCAGTGCAACTTTCATAGTTTACTCTTGTATATGGCGGAGATAAATCAATTACATTATGAAGTTGATCTGCTACTGCTGAGCTAATTCCTCCAGAATTATAATCACCCCATGTAACAACAGTTCCGTCATTTCTAAGTGCTGCAAATGCAAATTGATTAGAATATATAGTTTTTACATTATTTAGTTGATGTGCTACTGCTGAACTATTTCCGCCAAAAGCACCGTTTCCCCATGTTACAACGGTTCCATTATTTTTCAATGCCGCAAAAGCAAATCCAGTAGAATATATCGCTTTTACATTTTTAAGCTTGTCAGCTACAGTAGAACTATCGCCCCCATGATTGCTATCACCCCATGTAACGACTGTTCCATCATTTTTCAGTGCTGCAAATGCTCCTGCAGTAGAATATATTGTTTTTACATTTTTAAGCTTGCTAGCTACAGCCGAACTATCGCCTCCATTTACAGATGAACCCCATGTAACAACTGTTCCGTCATTTTTCAGTGCTGCAAATGCATATTCGGTAGAATATATTGCTTTTACATCTGTTAATTTATTCTTGACAGCTGAACTATCCGCATAACCGCCCCAACTAATGACCGTTCCATCATTTTTTAGTGCTGCAAATCCCCATCCACTAGGATAGATTTCTTTTACATTTGTAAGTTTTTCATATAACTCCGGTGTTAATAAATCTATACTTTCACCCCAAGAATTACCTCCCCAGCTAACAACTGTACCATCATTTCTCAATGCTGCAAACGCCCATCCACTAGGATAGATTTCTTTTATGTTAGTTAATTTCCCAGCTACAGCCGAACTATCACCTCCATTTACAGATGAACCCCATGTAACAACTGTTCCATCATTTTTTAATGCTGCAAAAGCACCCTTAGTAGAATAAATAGCTTTTACATTTTTAAGCTTGCCAGCTACAGCCGAACTATCACCTCCATTTACAGATGAACCCCATGTAACAACTGTTCCATCATTTTTTAATGCTGCAAAAGCACCCTTAGTAGAATAAATAGCTTTTACATTTGTTAATCTATTCTGTACAGTACTTGCATCACCCGCATTATAATAAGTACTACCCCATACAACTACTGTTCCATCATTTTTTAATGCAGCAAATGCCGCTGAAGTAGAGTATATAGCTTTTATATTTGTTAGTTTATCAGCTACTTTTGAACTATCACCTCCATTTCCAAATGCACCCCAGGTAACAACTGTTCCATCGCTTCTTAGTGCTGCAAATGCACTATCATTTGCCCACATGCCAGGATAGTGTCCTGGGAAAAGAGTATTTTGTTTTGCAGGGTCATATGCAGCACTACATGAGGAAGTGGAAGTGGAACTGGAGCTACTGCTTGAGATTGAAGATGAAGAGCTGCTTTGAGAACTTGAACTTGAACTGCTTAAGCTTGATATGCTAGAGCTTGAAGATAAAGAGCTACTTTGAGAACTTGAGCTACTTGAGCTGCTTCCAGATGAGAGTGCTTCCATGTCACACTGCAATGGAATACTTCCAGTATATTTGAAATATATGCGTAACTCATAACTTCCTTGTACTGCTCCAGGAATTACTTTATGAAGAGTTTTAAGACATTTCAACTCAATATTTGGTAATGGATCTCCTCTTCCATCACAATTAAGATCAAAATATTCCATTATTCCTGTTTGCGTAAGTCCCGTCAGTTTATAAATATGCAATGGTTCAGAGAAAGGAATAACTATCCATGAATATGCAGAGTCATAATCACCTTTAAAACGAAGATTGATAAACATTGCAAGTGGATTCTTGACATCGAGATCTTTTGGTATTGTTACAAGCTCTTTCCATCCGAATTTGTTGAATGAAGTAGGAGATGTCCCTAAAAGCCGGTAAGCTTTATTTGATTCAAGAGAAAAGAAAAGCCAATCGTTACTCTCAATATCCCCATTTTTATTAAAATCATACATAAAAAAAAGACCATTAATAGCAAAACCTTCATCTCTCGTAATATGCTTTGTCAAACAATTAAGATAATTAGTATCAATTGAACATGCCAGTGAAAATATTGCTGAGAGGAAAAACAAGAGGAGTTTTTTCATGGAAGATCCTTTATATTTTTATGTATCTTTAATTGTATTTTATCTTTTATATTTTTAATATAACATTAAAAACTACCCATCTTAGATAATTGCTTTGATCTCAAAATGTAAGATTAGAATTTTCTTAATACACGCAAAATTTTTATTTGATATAATCATTGCTTTAGTAAACCAAAGATTCTTAAATGATAATGTCAAGAAATGTTCGCAATTTCTTCCCAGTGAATTTTTCAAATCATAAATTTAAGTTATCAATTCAAGCAGCTTTTTGAAGCTTTTCAGATTGTATATAGCTTCTTTCAATTTTCCAGTCTTCAGTATATTCCATCAAATATGTAGCAATGAGCCTTAAGTAAGATTCTTTTGATGGAAATATAGAAATAACCTTTGAACGCCTTCTAATCTCTTTATTGATTCTTTCTAACACATTTGTTGAACTAATCCTTCTGCATAAGTTCAAACACATATGGCACTCCGAGAGGGAGAGTGAGGAGTGCAAATCAAATACACGTTGCCAGGGCTCAAAGGATATAAAAGATTAGAGAGGATATACTACAATTCGCTTATGATAAGCGAAGAGGCAAAAAGAAGAAAAAAGATATTGGAGTTTTGGGAAAAATATGGACTAGCAGCAACAACTGAAGCTTTTGGAGTAAGCAGAAGAACACTCTTTCGATGGAAAAAGAGTTTAAATGATGCAGATGGCGATATAAAAGCCTTAAATCCAAAATCACGAAGACCAAAAAGAGTAAGAGAGTCAAAAGTTCCAATAGAAGTTATTAAAGAGATAAAACGATTAAGAAAAGCATATCCCAACATCGGCAAAGCAAAACTCTACCACCTGCTTAAACCTTTTTGTGAAGAAAAAGAACTTAAAACTCCCTCGGAATCCACAATAGGAAGAATAATCGCAAAAGCACCAGATACAATGAGACTTTTTCCCTACCGCATCGATACAAAAGGAAAAGTGAAACCAAAAAAGAAGACACAAAAAAACAGAAAACCAAAAAACCTCAAATCTAAACCATTTGAACTCTGGGCAGTCGATACCATCCAAATAGTATCAAACGGTATAAAACGATATATCCTTACTATGATTGACCCACTCACACGTATTGCATTCGCAGTGGCGATTCCATCCAAAAGAGCAAGACATACTGCATATGCTCTTGAAGCTTTAATTGATGGAATAACTTCCATCAAACAAAAACGTAAACTTGCAATTCTTTCAGATAATGGCAGTGAATTTAAAAAAGAGTTTGACGCTCTGCTTGAACAAAAAGGCTTTACACACTACTGGACATATCCAAGGAGCCCTAAAATGAATGCACACAATGAGAGATTTAATAGAACCATCCAAGAACAGTTTATCAATTACCATGAAGATCTACTCTTTACAGACTTAGATGCATTCAATAAAAAATTAGCCCAATGGCTCATCGATTACAATACCAAAATACCTCACTCTTCTCTTAATTTTAAATCTCCGGTACAATACCTTCTTGAAAATCATTATGAGTGCCATATGTATTGGACTTATACACTCTTTTGCTTTGTGGGGAACATGTGCCAGGATATTACGCATAAAATGGACTTTACATCTTTGCCAAGAAGCACCAAGAAAAACCTCTTTAAAAGCTTTTTGGATTCCTAAATGTGCATCGCTGACAAGTAGTGCTATTTTTTGCAAACCTCTTGCTTTAAGTCTATCAAAGAAGTTTTTCCAAGTTTCATAGGATTCATTGATAAATAGCTCTATTGCCAATACTTCTCTTTTTCCTTCTAAATTTACTCCATAGGCTATCATTATTGCTGTAGAAACTACTTTACCATCATAGTCTCTCACTTTCTCATACAAAGCATCTACCCATTTGAGAGGATACTCTTTTTGCAAAGGACGATTACGAAACTCTTCAACTTGCTCATCGAGTCCTTTATTGATTTGTGACACCTGAGATGCACTGATATTCTCAATTCCAAGCTCTTTTGCCAAACGCTCTATCTTTCTTGTTGAAACTCCGTTTACATAGCCTGCATACCATTGCAATCAATGCCTGCTCACTCCTTTTTCTCTCTGTGATGAAAAAAGGAATATAGCCTCCTTTTCTAATCTTTGGAACCATCTTCTGCTTGCAGTGATGTGAACGTAGTGAAACGAAAATACACAGCGCCAAGTCTTGTATCAAATCTTCTTGGTCTATAACCGCTAAACTAGCTCTTTCTCTCACTATTATGCTCACCTTTTTTAGCTCCAACTTTTGCTTCTGACTCTATTTGCATCAACTGCTCCATCATCCATTTCAGCATTGCAAGCAGTGGATCATCTTCAAGCACAAATTGTGTCATTATCTCTTTAAATATTTTTTAGCTCTTTTTTGCTATTATTCCTCATGGATAGGCTTCCTCCGTTAAGCTTTTTTCTCACTGGGAAGTCTTTCCAACTCTCTTCTCTCTTTTCAATTCTTGAAATCTTGAAAAGTCCCTAAAGAGTCTTCAAGCTAAATTGCGAACAAAAGTGTACACTATCCATTATTCGAGGGAAAATTTCATTTGATAGCATAATCTATTCAGATAAATGGAGAGGATATGATGTACTTGTCGATGTTGGCTATGATAAACATTTTAGAGTCAATCATGGAAATAATGAATTTGCAAGAGGTAAGAATCATATCAATGGAATAGAATCTTTTTGGAGTTATGCTCTTGTGCTTGCACTCTCTGTGAGAAAATGAGATTGTATAAATTTAGAGGTCTTTCACAAGATAAATTCAATTTACACTTAAAAGAGTGTGAATTTAGATTCAATAATCGTCATAACGACTTATTCAAAATTCTTATAAAAAAATTTGAAAATAATCCTCTAAACTAGTCTTGAGCCAATTTTTATAAAAGAGAAAGTATTTTCTCTTTTATAAATTTATAACTATGGATATGTAAAAGTTGTAACATCTTTCCTATCACCTTCAGAAGATAATGTTCCAGTATATGTACCGAGAAGTTGTCCATTTTTTACAATTCGCACTGTGTATGCAACATTATGTACTTCTTGTCCACAGTAATCATAATACTCCACTGCAACTTTATATGTCCCATTTGGAGGAGTATTTTCCCAATAGATATTTTCTGGTTTACCCATTTCGAAATTGCCACATTGATTGTCCCTATCTAATTTTCCGCCAGAGGGGACTATAGTATTGTACCAATAGATAGTTTTGCCATTTGGATCAGTTACATAAAGATCAATGTCCGCTTTCACATGCCAAGTCAATGTAATTTGTAACTTACCAGTTCCAGTAGCTGCTGTCGGCTCTCCCCAACAAGGTGGCGTTCCTTTTGTCCATGAGCCATCATTAAGATCATCAGTACGAACAAAATATAATGCGGTTCCCGGAGAAATTATCGTAGGCGTTGGGGAAATCCTGCGCCAATATGTATCATATTTTGGTAAATACAAAGGGTCTCTATTATTGTATTCTGATCTACACACAAATTCTATCAAGTTATAACTACCACTTGGAAGAAAAGCTTTTTGAGGATCATTACGATGGTTATCAGCAGTACTTTCTGCAATAACGTTATAGTCATTGGTAAATTGAAACCAATTGTTATATGCTTCAGTATCACTTATCGTATACCCATCGGTACATACTCCATACTCAGCTTTTACCGGTAATCCAGGATTTCCTCCAATAGACATAAAAGGATTTGGCGCATAAGTATCTGTCCCACCTGAAACATATATATAGCCACCATGTTGCTGTTTCCATCTTTCCCATGCTCCAGAATCAGTTCCAGCTTCAAAAGATGCAAGACCATAAGGAGAAAAATGTAGAATGGAAGCAGTAACTATACGAGCTGCTTTATCAACATTACTTGGAATTACATGCCATTTTCCAGTTTGCTGGTCCTTTGTCGCAATACCTACTATTTTATTGGGATCTGTTCCTGGTAAAATAGGTAATGTAATTTTTACAGGATTAGAAAATATAAAGCCCTCTGGACCTAATTCATATATGTGATTTTCCATTCTTATTCCACCTGAAGAATATGGAGTTGAGAGATTCTTTTTCTCTATTGTAAATATCATCTCTCCTATACTGCCATTCTCTTCCAATGGCACCGCACCAGTTGGTACAAATATTTTTGCTCCATCTGGCAGAGAAACAGAACCTTGCATATTGCTTTTTATTCGTACAGATGCTTTTCCTATAATTGGACTACTTGAGCTACTGCTACTGGAACTACTACCAAAAACAGTTGGATCACAATTGAGTTGATATTGCCCTGTGTAATTGAAAATCATTTTATAACCATTTTGACCAGTCTCCTCTCCTGGCAAAGGAACATGAGGTTTTTGAAAAGCTTGTAAGCCTATATCTGGTAGTGGATTTGGATATCCATCACAGTCAAGATCAAAGTAAACAAAGCTACCAGTTGGTGTAGTTCCCATCAATTTATATACTTCAAATGGTTCACTTCTGTTAGGCACATAAATCCAAGAAAAAGCTGTCGACTCATCTCCATAAAATCCTAAGTATATAAAAAATCCTGTAGGTAGTTCATCCATATCCTGAGGTAATGAAGCGAGTTGCTGCCATCCAAATGCATTATCGGATGTTGGCTGTACTCCTAACAGTCTATAAGATTTCTTACTATCATTGGAATAATATATCCAATCGTTTCTTTCAATTTGACCATTTTTATTGAAATCATACAAATAAAAAAAACCATTGACAGCAAAACCATCCGATTTTGTTATATGCTTTGTCAAACAATCAAGATAGTTTGTATCTATCGAACATGCAAGTGATAATATCGTTGATGCGATAAACAAAAGGAGCTTTTTCATGATAAATCCTTTATGTTTTGTATCTTTTATAAATACTTTATTTACATTATGCTCCTACTTGTATTAATTTTTACTTAAACTAAAACTATTTATAGTAATAATTTGTTTTTACAATATTTTAATAGAAATAATATGTAATAAGGAAAATAAGGATAAACTAGGATAGTGTACACTATCCTAGTGTTCTTGAAAGAATCAATAAGCAGATAAGAAAAAATTATAAAATAATGACAATATTTCTATCCAAAAGAATCATATCTTTGGCTTATTGCTACGTATCTGATGGAATATATAAAGAGCTAAAGATTGAAAGAAACTTATACAACCTATAAAATAAAACCTAACAAGCTTCAACAGGTATGGAAATCTATAGGTACAGCTTCAAAAAGCTACTTGTTATACAATAAAATATAACTTAACTAAGAAAAAATTTCTTAACAGTATTTTTTCTATTATTGTTTAAATTCATTTAATAAGAGAGCAATTTTCTTATTTTCTCTTCTCTATTTTTTCCTTTACATTCATCTTTACAAAACTCCACAATCTTTCCATGAAATCTTGCATAAATTTGTGCTAGAGGTAGCTCTTTATCGTAAAGATCATAAATTCTATCTAAATTTTCAATAATAGAATCACTCAAAAACTCTTGCAGTTCGCTGTATGTTTCAAACTCATATCCCAAAAATCGCATGATTTTTGCAGTATACGCATCAACTACTAAAAAATCTCTGTAGCAAGCATAGTTGAGGATACTATCTGCTGTCTCAAAGCCTATTCCTTTTTGACTAAGCAGCCAACTGCGAGAAGGCCTCTTTGCAAAAGCTTCAAAACTTCCATATTCTTCAAGCATATTTGTCACTAACTTTTGGATGCGAAAGGCTTTTGTATTGTAAAATCCAGCTGGTTTAATGAGCTCAGCTAACCTCTTTTGTTCAATTGCTACAATCTTTTCTGGTGCTATCTCTCCTCCTACAGTATTCCTGAGATTTTCTAAAGCCTTCTCAACGTTTTCCCATTTGGTATTTTGCGTTAAAACTGCCCCAATTACTACTTCAAAGCTTCCACTCTTTGGCCACCAGTAGGGATCTCTTTCATCTTTAATATATCCTAGCTCTTTAAGTCTTTTTATAAGCTCATAAGCTATCATTCTATCCTTGCCTTTTGTACTATCTGCCACCCTTCATCATCATAAGCTTTAATTTTCAAAGCATCCTTACATCTTCCATTCTCAAACGTAAAAACCACCATCTGTAAAATTGCTTTACATTTATCAGGTACATCAAAATGGCCTGGAAGACCTGTTAAAAATCGCTTTATTGGTACATCTGCCCCCATACCAATCACATTATCTCTACAGCCTGTAAGCCCAACATCTGTCACATATCCAGCTCCTCCATCTATTTGCAAATCATCACTCCCTACATGCGTATGCGTTCCAGCAAGTGCACTGATGCGATCTTTTAGCATCAAAAACATAGCCCGCTTCTCACTCGTAGCTTCAGCGTGAAAATCGATAAAGATATTCTCTATTCCCTCACTTTTGAGAATATCCACGATTTTGTTTGCAGCAATAAACGGATTTTCTACCATAGGCATTGTGAAATATCCCATAACATTAACGATTGCAAGATTGAGATCTTCAATTATTTGATACCCTCTGCCCGGTACACCTTCAGGATAATTAATAGGTCGTAAAAGTGGCATAGATTCAAGCAGCGGTAAGATATCTTTTTTATCCCAAGTGTGGTTACCTCCTGTCATGAGATCGATGCCTGCATTAAAAAGCTCATTGGCATTTTTAGGCGTCAGCCCAAAACCATGGCTTGCATTTTCATAATTTGCTACCACAAAATCGAGTGCAAGCTCCTTTTTTATCTCCAACAAATAGCGTTTTACCATTTTTCGTCCAGGTCGTCCAACTATATCACCAATAAATCCAAGTTTCACTCTTTTCCTTTTTATGATTTAAGATATCGCAATGTAGTCTTGAGAATATCATCGTCATCTTTACTTGGAGCTTTGATTAACTCTTTTTTGTCTGCATACTCAATTGTGATATTTTGATTATAGTTGCTTATGCGCTTAATCCCTCGCTCTTTTGCACGAATTTTTATCTCTATGAGATCTAAAAAGTTCCTCGTAACCTCATCAATATGCCCAAACCTATCTTTAATCTCCTCTTCTATTTCGCTCACATCCTCTATAGAATTAGCTTGAGAGAGCCTGCGATAGAGCTCGAGTTTCAACCTATCTTCTGGCACCAAATCTGTAGAGATATAGGCATTGACCGAGAGTTTAAGCTCTACTTCACTCTCCTCTTCTATCTCCCCTTTTGTTAGTTTTGTAATAGTATCTTCAAGCATTTTAAGATAGAGCGTATAGCCGATGTTTTTTATATGGCCGCTTTGTTGTGCTCCAATGATATTGCCCCCACCACGAATTTCAAGATCGTAGTAAGCAAGGGCAGCTCCACTTCCCAAATAGGAGTTAGACTCTAATGCTATGAGGCGTTTTTTCGCCTCTTCAGTGAGCGCTTCTTTATCCTCTACAATATAGTAACAGTACCCCTCTTTGCCACCTCTTCCCACACGTCCACGCAGTTGATGGAGATCTGCAATGCCAAAGCGATCTGCACCCTCTACAATAATGGTATTGACATTTGGCATATGAATACCACTCTCTACAATTGAGGTGGAGAGTAAAATATCATACTCCCCATTTGCAAATTTAACAAGCTCCTTTTCTGTAACGCTACTTGAAATCTTAGAGTGCAATACGAGTATCTTTTTGCCTGGTAAGAGGCTCTCAAGCTGGGCTCTTTTCTCCTCAATTCCCGCTATAGAGTTAAAAATATAAAAAACCTGCCCTCCACGGCGTAGCTCTCGTAAAATTACCTCTTTGATGAGTTTTTCATCATAGGCTTTTACATAGGTACGTACAGGTTTTCTATTATCTGGAGGGGTGCGTATCTCACTGAGATCTTTAATTTGACTTAGAGCCATATTGAGGCTTCTTGGAATGGGTGTAGCGCTCATACTAAGAATATGAACATCTTTACTAAACTCTTTAAGCTTCTCTTTTTGCTTCACACCAAATTTGTGCTCTTCATCAATGACAACAAGAGCAAGATTTTTAAACTCTGCACCAAAAAGAGCATGGGTTCCCACTACCACATCGATTTTTCCCTCTTTAAGTGCTTGGAGACGCTCCTTTTTTTCTTTAGCACTTACAAAACGATCTATTTTCGTAACGCTTATTCCATACTTGCTTAAGCGCTCATGCAAAGAGTTGTAGTGCTGATTTGAAAGCAGTGTAGTGGGAACAACCACGGCAGCTTGATAGCCGTTTTTGACAACAGCATAAATTGCATTCATTGCAACTTCTGTCTTTCCAAATCCCACATCTCCACTGAGCAGCATATCCATAATCTTGCCGCTTGCTAATTTTTGCAAAATCGCATCAACTGCTTTTTGCTGATCTTCAGTATAAATAAATCCAGCATCTTTTTGAAAAAGTGTAATATCTTGCGGTATGAGGATCTTTTTTCCTTCACTCAAAGCCCGCTTTGCAGAGAGTTTCACAATATCGGCAGCTATTTCAAAAAGTCTCTCTTTTACCTTGGCTTTGAGACGGCTAAAAGATTTGCTCCCTAACTTATCTACAACTGCCACACTCCCGCTGTCTGCAATATAGCGAGAGAGCACATCAAGATTTTCTACTGGAACTAAAAGCTTATCCTCCCCTGCATACGCGATCTCTACAAAATCTCTCTTTGCACCTAAAATCGCTATTTGCCTTAAGCCTTTAAATATTCCAATACCATGCTGCTCATGCACTACATACTCGCCAGGCTTTAACTCATCAAGTACAACACCAACCCTTTTTACTCTGCGCTTTTTGCGCTTATTGAGTGAGACAATAATCTCATCTGGCCCTTCAATATTAATAATCGCATCGGTATAGATAAATGTTACTTTTGTAAGATCTTTAATAGAGCTTCTGCGAGCAATTTCAGGAGATTTAACACAAACTTTAACAGGCTTATTTTTGTGAGCTATAAGGTTGTCAATATTTATAACTTCGATATCTTTGTAACTTTTGGGCTCTGGGATCTCTTTGGTATGAATTACACTTTTTCCATGCGTGATATCTTCTCTTTGTGCTACCCAAAAGCCAACAGAGTAGATATCTTTTTCAAAAACATCAAAACTGCTCCTTGCTATTGCACTCTCTAATTCACTATCACGCACAAGATTTGTATTATAAATCGTAACCTCTTCTAACTCCTCTTTGTAGCTTCTTTGGGTCTGGGGATCAAAAGAGCGGATCGATTCAATATCTTCATCAAAAAGACTAATACGTATAGGATTTACTAAATTTGGAGGAAAAATATCTATAATATCCCCACGAAAACTTGCTTCCCCTTTTGCTTCTATAATATCAACAAACGTATATCCCCATTGATAGAGTTTCTCTTTAAATTTTTCAATATCTATGCGCTCGCCAAACTCTAACGTTTCTCTTGCAAAATATTTCTTAGTAGGCAGTTTTTTCGCAATCGTAGCTTGAGGGGCAATGAGCAGTTTCGGAGCGTGATAGTAGTCATTAAGCACTCTATAAAGATCATCAAGCTCCTCTTTGAAAACGCGCAGATCATCACCCTCTTCAGCTCTTAAATCTGGCAGGAGGTAGTGTGCTATTCCTAACACTTTTGCAACATCACTTACACGTTTTGTCTCTTCTTCATTGTGCGTGATGATAATATCTGGCCGGTGAGATTTTAAATATTCGTAATAGCGAGCCCACATCGTTTAACAAACTCCTCCACTACACTAAATGATCCAAATACAAGATAGTTTTCCTCAGGTAAAATGCACTCAAAAAATCTGTAGCGCAAACCCAGCTCTTCTAATGCATCTTGTAGCTTTTGGGGCGCTACAATGCGCTCATTCTTTACCGGTAAAATTTGCACCTCTTTGATTTTTGGAGCAAAAATTTTTAAAATTTTCTTATACTCTTTGTCTGCATAGGTGTTATAGATTAAAATTGTTTCTTTATCAATAATTGCTGCAAGTGCTCTTGCAGCGAGGAGATTATGCCCAACATCTAAGATAATATTACCAACTCTTTGCGTACGCCCTGGCAAACGAAACTGCACAGCTTTGCGTAAATCTGGCTCGATGCCAACTCTCTTTGCCCCAGCTGCTGCTAAAGCAAGATTAGCAGCGTAAAAGGGCGCTAATCCCTCTTGCCAACAGATATCCTTATAGACTTTATCAATTATAACTTTTTCATACTTTATGCCAAGTTTTTGTGCTACTGCAAAGACCTCTTGATGAGATTGCGCACCTATTAAAGCCATCTTTTTAACAGCTTTGAGTTTTGTGGTGGCTATCTCTTCTATGCTTTGACCTAAAAAGTCTTGATGATCATAATCTATAGGCGTAACGAGTGTCAAAATATTTGGAAATACAGCAGTCGCATCATACTCTCCTCCAAGCCCCGCTTCTACAACTGCAAAATCGAGCCCTTCAAAAGCAAGCATTGCCAAAAATGTTGTATACTCAAAGTAGCTAAGCTCTTGCACAATCTCTTGGGGCAGGAGCTGTTGTAAACGCTGATGCATCTCCTCTAATTTTTGATCAGTTATATACTTTCCATTGATCCAGATACGTTCATTAAAAGCTACAGTATGAGGAGAAGTATAGTGCCCCACACGTTTACCAGCAAGTTTGAGCATACCAGCAAGAAATCTCCCCGTAGTTCCTTTCCCATTCGTTCCAATTATATGGATAATGGGGGGAGATGTGAGTTTATCTTTTATTACATTGTAAGCTCGCTGCATGCGAGTGGGATCGAATTTTTTGTAATAGAGGGGTTTCGTGGATAAAAACTGCTGTAAGTTCAATCTACTCCTAAAAATGATAATTTAGCAATAAATGCATCTATCGCTTTATTGGCTGCCTCTTTAATTGCCAAAAAGCGCAAAGAATCTGTAATAACAGAATTTGGCTCTATAGGAAAATCATACAGCCCTTGTGTAATAATGTGCTCTTTTTTACCACTTTTCAAAACTTCAAACTCCATGAGAACTTTTGTGCGATAATAAACTACATATCCATAGCGATCATACTCTAATGGTGTAAAATGCAGACTCTTTACTTTTGCAAAGATCTTCGTATCTGCATCTTTATATGATACAAGATTGCGCCCAAAGCGCTCTTGCATCGCTTTATTGATAGCATCTTTGATAAGAACACTATTTTCTGGATCGCGCAAGAAAAGTGCAGTCTGTACATAGACTCGCTCTCCAATGACACTTTTGATATAGGTCTTTGCGGGTTTATACCCACAACCCACCATCAAAAGCATGATTACAAGAAAGGCGAGTCTACGCATATTAGCCCTTGACAACGATATTCACAAGGCGCCCTGGCACAACAATCTCTTTTACAATCTCTTTACCCTCTATCCATTTTGCAGCAGCCTCTTTTGCTTTTTCTAAAATCTCCTCTTTTGAAGCATCTTTACCCACTTCAATCTCTGTTTTTCTTTTACCGTTAATTGTAACAGCAAGTGTAATACTACCCTCTTCAAGTGCGTTCTCATCTACTTGCAATGGAGCAAAATTTGCCCTTTTAAAGAACCTCTCAGCTATCTCCCAGCTTGTATGTGGAATTATTGGCTCTAAAAGATTGGTAAGTATCCAGTAACCCTCACTCCAAATGAGAGGATTATCCTGTTCACTCAAAGCATTAAGTGCCTCCATACACGCTGCTATGAGTGTATTGAAAGCAAAACTCTTTTCATACACCTCTTTGGATTTCACAACCGCTTCATACACCTTTTTGCGTGCATATTTTTCCTCTTTGGAAAGTTTTTCATGCTCAATCTTGGGCAACTGCTGCAATTCAGCCTGCGCATTAGCACTTCTTTCATAAAAACGCCTAATAAAGCGGTATGCTCCCTCAACACCACTATCACTCCACTCAAGCTCTTTTGCCGGAGGTGCAGCAAAGAGGATAAAAAGCCTTGCGGTATCGGCCCCAAAACGCTCTATAATATCATCAGGATCGACTGTATTGCCTTTGGATTTACTCATTTTAGCGCCATCTTTGAGCACCATCCCTTGTGTTAAAAGCTTTTTAAAAGGCTCATCAATATCCACATATCCTAAATCGCGTAAAACTTTTGTAAAAAACCTTGAATACAAAAGATGAAGAATTGCATGCTCTATTCCGCCGATATATTGATCTACTGGCATCCAGTAATCTGTATCTTCTTTGCGAAATGGAACCTCTTCCCAAAATTTACGCGGTGTGGTATAGCGCAAAAAGTACCAGCTTGACTCTACAAAAGTATCAAGCGTATCGGTCTCTCTCTCGGCTTCACTGCCGCACTGTGGACAAGTTGTTTTCTTCCATGTAGGATGAAGCTCGAGCGGATTTCCCTCTCCAGTAATTTCCACATCCTCTGGCAAGGTTACTGGAAGATTCTCTTTCTTTTCAGGGACAATCCCACACTTTGGACATTTTATGAGAGGAATTGGCGTTCCCCAGTAGCGCTGACGTGAAACAAGCCAATCTTTGAGACGATAGTTAATAGTTTTTTCTCCAAGACCCTTTTGCTCAAAATACTCAATAATGCGCTCTTTTGCCTCTTCACTCGGAAGTCCACTAAACTCTCCACTATCAAAGAGAATTCCTGGCTCAGTATACGCTTTGGAAGTATCTAACTCTCCCTCTTTTGGCTTGATAACATATTTAATAGGAAGATTATACTTTTTTGCAAATGCAAAATCTCTCTCATCATGTGCAGGTACCGCCATCACAGCACCACTTCCATATTCAGTGAGTACAAAATTGGCAACCCATACAGGAATCTTTTGGCCTGTTAATGGATGCAAAGCATAGAGCCCTAAAAAGAGTCCCTCTTTTTCTGCTTGCTGGCGCATCCTTGCAGACTGGTTTTGCATCGCTTCGATTTTTGCTACGCTCTTACTATCTAATAACCCTTTTTGGATAAGTCTTTTTACAACAGGATGTTCAGGAGCAAGTGCAGCATAAGTTACACCATAGATTGTATCTGGACGGGTAGTAAAGACTTCAAACCCTTCACTCTCAGCCTTTTTGGCACTTGATTCATCAAAACGAAGTAAAAATTTAAGCCCCTCGCTTTTTCCGATCCAGTTGCGCTGCATCGCAATAACTTGCGCAGGCCAATTACCCTCAAGTTTATCGAGATCTTGGAGCAACTCCTCTGCATAGGCAGTAATTTTTAAAAAGTACTGCTCAATCTCTTTTTGTACTACTTCTGTATCACACCGCCAGCATCTACCTTCAATTACCTGCTCATTAGCTAAAACTGTCTTATCGTGTGGACACCAGTTTACTGCTGCCTTTTTTCTATAGAGCAGCCCCTTATTCCACATATCAATAATAAAGCCTTGCTCCCACCTGGTATAGAGCGGATCGCATGTAGCAAATTCTCTATCTCGTGAGAAACTAAGCCCCAAGTTATCGAGCTCTTTGCGCATATAATCGATATTTTCATAGGTCCACTTTTTAGGATGTACACCATGCTTAATAGCTGCATTTTCTGCTGGCATTCCAAAAGCATCCCACCCAATTGGATGCAAAACATTGCGTCCTACTTTTCTATAGTAGCGCGCAAGAGCATCACCTATAGTGTAGTTGCGCACATGCCCCATATGTATTCTTCCGCTAGGATAAGGAAACATTGAGAGCACATACATTTTTGGCTTTGTATAACTCTCTTGCGGCTCATACGTATTATGCTCTTTCCAAAATATTTGCCATTTTTTCTCGATTTTCTTTGGATCGTATCCTTGCATTACACCATTCCTTGCTCATACATTGCGCGCATGCGCTCTTTTTCTTGCTGGCGTTTTTTCTTCTCAGCTAATCTCTTGCGATATCCTGCAAGATCAAATCCTAAAAGACTTAAAAGTGGAGAAGCAATAAAAATTGAGCTGTATGTTCCCACAATAATACCTACAAGGAGCGTAAAACTAAATCCACGAATAATCTCTCCTCCAAAGAGATAGAGTGTAAGTACAACAAAAAATGTTGTCAGTGAAGTGAGCACTGTACGCGAAAGGGTTTTTGTAATAGCATCATTAATAACTAGATTTAGTTCATTGAGTTTTGTATTCTCAATAATTCCTTCACGAATCCTATCAAATACAATAATAGTATCATTGAGGGAGTATCCAAGTAGTGTTAAGATTGCTGCGAGGATATCGAGATTAACAGGAATATTAAAAAGGCTAATTGCTCCCATAGCAATACTCACATCATGTACGAGAGCTAAAACACTCGCTAGTGCGAAACGCCACTCAAAGCGAACAGAGACATAGATTAAAATAGCCAAAATTGCAATCACTGTTGCCATGAGCCCTTTTTCTCTGAGCTCTCCACCAACTTTTGGCCCCACCATATCCACACGGCGTATCTCAAAGTTTCCAGTACCTTTGAGGGCATTTCTTGCCTCATCACCAATATCTTTTTTAAGATTTTTGGTAGAAGATTTGATACGAATAATAATTTCATTATCGCTGCCAAAATATGTGACTGCTGCATCTTTAAAAATATCGCTCTTTTTGAGAGTTTGGCGAATTGTAGCAATATCAACTGGTTTGTCATAGCGCACCTGCACAATAGTCCCACCAGCAAAGTCGATACCAAAATTGAGTCCCTTGATAAATAAAAGTGCCCATGAACCAACCACTAAAACAGCAGAAATAACCATAAAAATTTTGGCTTTGCCCATAAAATCGTAAATTTTATCTGTTTTAAAAAACTCCATATTAGACCTTTATACCAAACCAGAGATTGAGATTTTTACTGCGCTCAATCTTTTCTATAAGCGCTTCATAGATACCGTGCGTACCAACGATTGCTGTGAGCATAGAAGCCAAAATACCGATACTCATAGTAATTGCAAAACCTTTAATTGGGCCTGTACCATAAGCATAAAGCACTATCGCTGCGATAAGCGTTGTAATGTTGGCATCCAAAATCGCACTCATTGCGTTTTTATATCCTTGCTCAATAGCTTTACGAATCGAGACTCCCTGGCGCAAGAGCTCACGGATACGCTCATTAATAATTACGTTAGCATCCACCGCCATACCAACTGTAAGAACAATTCCTGCCATCCCTGGGAGGGTAAGTGTTGCACCAAAAAGTGCCATGATCCCAATAATTAAAAAGAGGTTAGCTATCAAAGCAATATCGGCAATAATTCCTGCTATTCCATAGTACACAATCATAAAGAGCACAACTAAAACAAAACCACTAAGAAGGGCTATCATGCTTGCTTTAATGCTATCAGCCCCAAGGCTAGGCCCCACACTTCTTTTCTCTTCCATATAGACTGGTGCTAAGAGCGCTCCACTTCTTAGCGCAATTGCTACATCGTGAGCCTCTTCTACAGTAAATCCACCGCTTATTTGTCCATTACCACCACCTATACGCTCACGAATAACAGGGGCAGAGTAGATCACATTATCAAGCACAACAGCAAGTCTCTTGCCCACATTTTTTGCTGTAAAATCACCAAAAATCTTTGCACCTTGTGAGTTGAGTGTAAAGTTGATAACTGGCTGATTATTTTGATCAAACGCCACGCGAGCATCTGTGATCATGCTTCCATCAAGTATAGGAATCTCTTTAATGAGATATTTGCGTCCATGTCTATCTTTGAGTATCACATCGCCATACTCTGCAGCCTCTTCTGGTGTCATTTGATTGACTCGTGCTTGTCTTTCCTCATCTACAGCCATAAGTTGTAGATGGGCTGCTTTTGCTATGAGTTTACGAACGCGCTGCTCTTGCTCTGCAGTCTTTATACCCGGCAACTCTACCAAGATCTTATCTTTACCCTGTTTTGCAACAGTTGGCTCTGCTAAACCAAACTGATCTAAACGATTACGGATCGTATCTACTGCTTGCTTAATCGCATACTCTTTGATTGACTCAATCTCTTGAGGTGTAAAAGTAACTGTATATGTCAATCCCTCTTTTTTTACCTCAAGCCCCTTTTGCTCTTGCAAAAACTTTTCTATTTTTGAAGCATCATCGTTATCTAGGAGCTTAAATGTAACTCCTTCTGGTGTTACACGCAACTCATCAATCAATATATCATTATCTTCTGCATAATACTTAATCGCAGAGGCAACAGATTTAATTTTTGATTCCACTGCTTTTTTTGTATCAACACCAAGAAGCATATGCAAACCACCCTGAAGATCAAGACCTAAAGTAATCTTGGGCCCCTCTTTGAGATGTAAAAATGAAGGCAAACTCAATGCTACACCAGCAATGAATGCTATAAGAAAGAGTACAAACCTATAATTCATCCATTTCATTGCTTAGCTTTCAAGTTTTTTGGCTATATAGTTTTTATCCAGTTTCACTTCTGTATTATCACTGATTCTTGCTTTGATGAAATTTTCATCATTCTTAACTACTTCGGCTATAATACCGCCTGTAGTCACAATCTTATCGCCCTTTTTGAGATTGTTCACCATCTCTTTATGTTTTTTTGCTTGTTGCTGTTGCGGTCGTATAATAAGAAAATAAAACACCGCAAAAATAATAATGAGCGGGAGGAGAGAACCCAAAATGCTTGCACCTTGTCCTTGCATTAATTATCCTTTATTCAAAAAATTTGGAAGATATTTTAGCATTACTTTATTAATAAAATCCTTTTTCATAGCACTAATTGCCAGCTCTTTTTTGCTCTTCGAGGTACTCTCTTGGCACAACCCCTATCTCCAGGCAGTTTTGGCACTTGGAGGTTTTTATCTCATTATCACAAGCAAGAGACTCTTTTGGATAGGATTTTTTATTGGAGTAATATGGTTTTGGTGGATAGCTCTGAGTTTTCGTTACTATAATCTTACCTGGATGATTCCACTAGTTATTATAGCTATTGGGTTAGTCTATGGGATAATTTTCAAAATTGCTGAAGCAGTTGGATCCCTCCTACAAAGAGCTTTTTCTTGGCAGATCCATCCCCTTATCAATGCTCTTTTTCTCTTTTTGGCAAGCTTTATTCACCCCTTTCATTTCAACTGGTATATTCCTGAACTTGCACTGCTCCATACCCCTTTTGGAGTGGATAAGCTCTCTTTTGGACTTATTCTTTTAGCCCTGCTGCTACTTTTGAGCTTGCATTCTTTAGCATCTCTCATCGCTGCTTTTTTGCTTATTGTAGCTCTTCATCACTCCACCCCACAGCCATTAGCACCACTCAAAATCTCTTTAGTAACTACCCATGTACCACAAGATAAAAAGTGGAAGGCAGCTTATCGCAAAAAGATTATTGAAGACAATCTCCAGGCTATTCGCAATGCTATTACAAAAAAATATGATATAGTAGTACTCCCAGAGAGTGCTTTTCCTCTCTTTTTGGATCACAATACTCCGCTTTTGCTCAAACTCTTGCAATTAAGTCATAAAATTGCAATCGTTACAGGCGCACTCCATGCTGAAAGGCAAAAAATATTCAACTCTACTTTTGTTTTTCATAAAGGACGCTTCATAATTCTTGATAAAGTGGTTTTAGTTCCTTTTGGAGAAGAGATCCCATTGCCAAAACCGCTGGCAAAATGGATGAATAATCTCTTTTTTGATGGGGCAAATGACTATAGTGCAGCAAAAACTCCTCAAACATATTCCATCAAAGACGTAACATTTACAAATGCCATCTGCTATGAAGCTACTCATCCCCTCATATATCACACATCTACTCCCTATATCATAGCAATCAGCAACAATGCCTGGTTTGTACCATCGTATGAGCCTCTCTTGCAAAACTTAATAATAAAATATTATGCTACAATCTACAAAAAAGTGGTCTACCATGCCACAAATATTGCCAAAACGGAGATCATACGATGATAGCAAGCAATATTACACAACTTATTGGCAAAACTCCTCTTTTACACATTGAAAAGAATATCTATGCTAAATGCGAATTTAAAAATCCTGGAGGAAGTGTCAAAGATCGCATCGCTTTAAATATGATCCAAGATGCACTTGCTAGTGGCAAAATCGATAAAGATACTCCTATAGTTGAGCCAACCAGTGGCAATACTGGTATTGCCTTAGCAATGATGGGTGCAGCACTTGGTCTTCAAGTTTTCATCGTTATGCCAGAATCTATGAGCATAGAGAGGCGAAAATTGATGGAGTTTTTAGGAGCAAAGCTCATTTTAACGCCGGCTGAAAAAGGGATGCAAGGAGCTATCGAAAAAGCAAAGGAGCTAGTAGCACAAGGAGCATATATGCTCAATCAGTTTGAAAATCCTGCAAATCCAGCCATGCATGAAAAGACTACTGCACAAGAGATCCTAGAAGATCTCCCAGATGTGGCAATATTTGTTGCAGGTGTGGGAACAGGAGGTACGATTACTGGTGTTGGAAAGGTTTTGCGAAAAAAGGGTGTGCAAATCGTAGCAGTTGAGCCAGCAAAGAGTCCAGTGCTTAGTGGTGGAGCGCCGGGACCACATAAAATTCAAGGAATTGGAGCAGGGTTCATTCCAAAAGTTGTAGATGTCTCACTCTTTACACGCATTGTAACAATTGAAGATGATGAAGCTATTGCAACGAGCAAAGAACTGGCAAAAACTAAAGGAGTAATGGTAGGAATCAGCAGTGGAGCAAACGTAGCAGCTGCAAGAAAATTAGCAAGAGAGTATCCAGAAAAGAAAATTGTCACAGTTTTGTGTGATACTGCTGAGCGCTACCTCTCTACCGATCTCTTTCGATGAAAATGCAGTTTTTTGAAACAATTAAAATAATCAATGGCCAAGCGCAACATCTCGCCTTTCACAATCGGCGATTTTGGCAAACACAAAAAAAGATCTTTGGTATAGAAGAAAAAAGAGACCTTGCAAATTTTATTAAGCCTCCACAAATTGGACTCTATAGGTGCAAAATCATTTACGATACTAAAATTCGTGGTATCGCATACTACCCTTATACCCCAAGAATTCCTCACACCTTCAAACTCATTCACTCTCCTATCGATTATAGCTTTAAATATCTTGATCGAAGTGAAATAGAGAGACTCTTTACTTTACGCCAAGAAGCAGATGATGTTATCATAGTCAAAGATGGGCTTTTAACCGATACATCCATAGCCAACATTGCATTTTTCTATAAAAATGAGTGGCTTACTCCCAAAACACCTCTGCTGCCAGGTACAACACGTGCAAGACTCCTTGAGAAAAAAAGACTCAAAGCAGCAGATATAGAGGTAAAAGATATAAAAAAATTTGCTACAATGGCCATCATGAATGCTATGATAGATTTTACAATTATAGAAAACTTCTCCATAAAGGAATAATTATGCTTTATGATATTTTGCAAGATGAGGAGTTTGCCGTTATCCTCAAAAACCATGCCATTGATATCATTACATACCTCTTTGAAAAAAACCAAGAATTTGGAGTTTTAGTAGAGATTTCTAGTGTCACATTTGAACCTGCGCTTCCAAAAAATATCTACGAGCAACTGCCAGAATTTACTCTCTTTTTGCTTATGAATTATACCTATGAGAGCGCAAGACTCGAAGAGGGAAAACTGGTTTTTGAAGCTGGATTTGGAGCAGAGAATTTTGGATCTGTGGTTACTGTTCCAATTGAAGCAGTTTTACAAATAATAGTGGATGAAACACCGATTTTTGTCAATCTCACCGCATCTTTGGCTAAAAAGCAGCAGCCAAAAAACTCCATGGAAGCACTGCTCTCTAATCCAGAAAATAGAAAATTTCTCAAAAAAGAGGAGTAGTTACTTTTTAAATTTTAAAAGAAGATCTACAATCTTCATCAAAAACGGATCGTTTCTACGCTCTTTGAGGTATGTGATATAGAATTTTCTCTTTATCTTTTCCCCTTTTATTTTTGCCTCAAAGAGTCTGCCACTTTGAAGCTCATCCTCAATAGCATAGCGAGAGATTATAGAGACTGTAGGATGCTCTTTGTTCACAGGGCTTCGTAAGATAGAGTTGACAACTGCAGTTGAAGAGCTCACTTCACCAATTACATTAAACTTCTTACAACTTACACCTAGTTTTTCAAAAGTCTCTGCCACCAATTTTCTTGTATGGCTCCCCTCTTCACGACAAATCCAGTTGAATTTATAGAGATCTTCTGTTCGTACGTAACGAGGAAGCTTTGTATTACTAAAAAGTACCAACTCATCTTCCATCCACTCTCTATAGATGAGTCCCTCTTTGAAAATCGGAGATTCTATGAGTCCGAGATCAAATTTTTTTCCTAAAACATTATCTACGATATTCTCACTTACATCTACCTTTATAAGAATATCATTTTCTACAATCTTTTTAATTTCATTAATAATCTGTGGAAGGATGTAATTACCGATAGTAAAAGAGGACCCAATAATAAATGTAATCTGTTTATTGATTACCTTGAGAAGATCTTGCTCGGCATTTTGAATACATTTTGCAATTTTTTGTGCAATCTTATAAACCTCTTCCCCCTCTTTTGTAAGTTTTACACCATTCTTTTTACGCTCTATAAGCTTTGCATCAAGTTGCTCTTCCAAATATTTAATCTGTTGCGTTACTGCTGGTTGAGAGATTCCTAATTTTGCACTGGCTTTTGAGAAGCTTTTTTCTTTGATCACTACCAAAAATGTCTCTAATTTGGTAAAGTCTTTGATCATCTGCAAGCCTTTTTTATTAATGTTAGTTATTCATTTATAAAAATTATAACAAAGTTTTATAGAATTTCAAAGTTATAATCTTTACCTATAAATCTTTAAAAGAAGGTTCAAAGGAGTTTTTGCTATAATATATAAGTAAATATAAAGAAAGATTATAGATGAAGAAGATATTACAAGAGCTTAATGAAGAGCAGCGAGATGCTGCTACAACCATTGATGGACCTATTTTAATACTAGCAGGAGCCGGTAGTGGAAAGACAAAAACTATTACTACTAGACTAGCTTATCTCATTAGCATAGGTATAGATCCTGCCTCAATTCTCACACTTACATTTACAAACAAAGCAGCCAAAGAGATGCGTGAGCGGGCTCTTGCTCTTATCGATAATGCGATCTATCCCCCGCTCCTTTGTACTTTTCATAAATTTGGCCTTCTCTTTTTAAAATTTCATATCAGCCGTTTGGGGCGTGATAGCAACTTTGTCATCATCGATACAGATGATAAAAAGCGTATACTCAAATCCTTTAAACCAGATCTGCCTCTTGCTTTAATAGCAAGTGAAATATCTAAATATAAAAATTCACTCATATCGCCATCTGAGGCTATTGCAAGCGCAAGGCTCCCTAACTTTAAAAAAATCGCAAACCTCTATCAACAATATGAAGAGTATCTTTTGGAAAATAATCTTGTTGATTTTGACGATCTCTTAGCACTTACTTATAAAATACTTGACACAAACGAAGATTTGCGAGAGGAGACAAGTAAAAAATATAACTACATAATGATAGATGAGTTTCAAGATACCAATGAACTACAAAATCTCCTTATCAAGCAGCTTTGCTCCACACATAGCAATATCTGCGTTGTTGGTGACGATGATCAAAGTATATATGGCTGGCGCGGAGCCAATGTAAAAAATATTTTGGAGTTTCCAAATACTTATGAGAATGTCAAAATCGTTAAACTCGAAAAAAACTATCGCTCAACCAAAAAGATCCTTGAAGCTGCCAATAACCTCATCGCACACAACCGTACACGTCTTGGCAAAAAACTTGAAGCAACAAAAACTGAGGGAGAGCCAATAGTTGTTCTTGAAAACTCTGATGAGCAAGAAGAGGCTCACAAAATTGGCGAAAAAATCATTCAGCTCATTTCACAAGGTGTGCGCCCTAGTGAAATTGCTGTACTTTTTCGCATCAATGCTCTATCACGCTCCATTGAAGAGGCTTTCAATCGTCTAGGTATTAACTTTAAACTTGTAGGAGCCATTCGCTTTTATGAGCGTGCTGAAGTCAAAGACATTCTCAGTTATCTTCGTGTTATTGCTAATCAAAATGACGATTTTTCTCTCAAGCGTATCATCAATAAGCCAAAACGCGGCATTGGCAAAGCCACATATGAAAAACTTGAAAAAGCTGCTAAAGATAAAGATATATCGGTACTTAAGTTTTTATGGGAGATTGAAGAGAGTGAGCTCCTTGGAGTTGTTGGCAAAAAAAACGCAAAAGCCCTCCTTCAATTCATAGAAAATCTCAAATATCTCCAAAATGTAGCACAAGATTCTCTCTATAATTTTATCGATGAGTTTGAAAAAACAGTTGAACTCAAAAAATATTATGCATCACTCCCAGATGGATTTGAACGCATTGCTAATATTGATGAGTTTTATGGAATGTTTCGAGACTATATTAAGCAAAATCCAGAAAACTCCCTCGATGATTTTATTAATGAGCTCTCTTTGCAAAGTGATCAAGATCAGATAGGTGGAGAGGGAGTTGCTATAATGAGTGTCCATGCAAGTAAAGGGCTTGAATTTGAGCATCTCTTTGTTATTGGTCTTGAAGAGGGTTTCTTTCCACTTACAGGCGATGGGTGCGATATTGAAGAGGAGAGGCGTCTTGGCTATGTAGCTATTACAAGAGCCAAGAAAGAACTAACACTAAGTTACGTAAAATCACGCTTTTATAAAGGACGCAGAACCCATCTTGAAAAGAGCCGCTTCTTAGGAGAAGCTGGACTTTTGCAAAGCAGTATCAAAATAGAAAAAAAGGCTGCGTTTAAAAAAGGTGATCTTGTCAAACATAAAATCTTTGGTATTGGTAGAGTTATTGGTGTATCTAAAGCAGGCAAGGAATTTAAGCTCACTATTAACTTTGGAGGTCAGCAAAGAGATATCCTCTCAAGTTTTGTGGAGAGAGTATGAATAGACTCTTTGTGGGTTATAAACCACCATTTATCTCCTCTAATGCATATTTACATCAATTGAAAAAAAAGTATCGCGTCAAAAGAGCCGGATTTTCAGGAACCCTCGATCCCTTTGCATGTGGAACCCTTATCATAGCATTTGGTGCATACACAAAACTCTTTCGCTTTTTAAAAAAGTATCCCAAGGTCTATAGAGCAACTCTTTGGCTAGGAGTAAGTAGTGAGAGCATCGATCTTGAAAACATCACCGCTATCACAACGCCTCTCAAGGTATCACGCACAGCTATTGAAAAGATACTGGATTCTCTTCATGGCACTTTTACCTATACCCCGCCAAAATTTAGCGCTAAAAAAGTTGGTGGCACCAGGGCATATAAATTAGCTGCAAAAAAACAAGATGTACAGCTACCACAAGTGAGCTCTACTATTTATGATATAAAACTTCTTCAATACAATCATCCCTTTATCACTTTTGAAGCGGCAGTAAGCGAAGGTACATATATAAGAAGTATTGGGGAGTATATTGCAAAGAAATTAGGACAAAGAGGAACACTGAGCTACTTGGAAAGAGTGCGCGAAGGTGCATTTATATATGAAGAGGAAAAACCTCTCGATCCTCTTTGCTATCTCAATACGCAGCAAAATTTTACCACACTACCCGCTGCTGCAATTTGGCATGGGACAAAGCTTTCGTTGCACGATCTCAAATACCATGAAGATGGCATCTATCATCTTGTTTTTGATACATTTTTTGCTATTATCAGTATACAAGATGGAAAAACCAGATATCTTCTCAACCAAATTCCAAGAAAAAGCAAAGCATGAAAGCACCAGCAAAAATCAATATTTTCCTCAAAATTACAGGACTTCGTGGAAACTACCATGAAATCTGCTCCCGCTTCATACGCTACGATGCACTCTATGATGAGATTTCTTTTGTACCAGGTACATTTACAGATTTTACTATTGAGGGAATGTCTGCAATCAAAAAAGAGCACAATATTATATACAAAGCATACAAAGAGCTCCTCGCTCATACAAAATCCAAAAGGCTCGGGGAGTTTTTTTATCACCATAAAGTTCATATAATCAAAAATATCCCTATGGGAGCGGGACTAGGTGGTGGCAGTAGTGATGCAGCAACGTTTCTTCTCATGGCCAATAAAGCAGTAGATCTGCAGCTTGAACCACAAGATCTCGCCAAAATAGGTGCAAAGGTAGGTGCAGACGTACCCTTTTTTATCTACGGATACAAAGCAGCAAACGTTAGCGGTATTGGAGAGAAGATAGAAGAATTTATGGATGACATACCACCTCTTGAGTTAAAATTGTTGCCTCTTCATTGTGATACTGCACAAGTCTATCAGCATTACCGTAAAAACTACCTCAAGTTTGATCCAAAACTAGCAAGTAAAATGGCGCAGATGAGTTCGTGCCAAATCTTCGAGAATTTTACCCCTCTTATAGCAAATGATCTCTACCAAAGTGCAATTAATCTGTGTCCTTCACTTGCAAAATATAAACAAAATTGGTATCTTAGTGGTAGTGGGAGTACCCTTTTTAGGAGTGAAAATGAAAATAGTGGCAACAAATAAAAAAGCCTATCACGATTTTGAAATAATAGAAAAATATGAAGCTGGCATAGTACTCGCCGGAAGTGAAGTAAAAGCCATAAGGGCTGGAAGAGTCAATCTCAAAGATAGTTTTATAAAGTTTGTCAAAGGTGAGCCATATGTTTTTGGCATGCATATAAGCCATCTTGATAGTGCCAACCCCCATTTCAAACCAGATGAAAAGCGACCAAGAAAACTGCTCTTACATAAAAAAGAGATAGCAAAACTTATTGGAAAAACGAGTGAAAAAGGGTATACCCTTATACCTTTGAAACTCTATTTTAATAATAAAAATATAGCCAAACTCGAAATCGCTTTGGCAAAAGGAAAAACTCTTCATGACAAACGTGAAACATTGAAGAAGAAGATTTTGGATCGAGAAGCAAAAGCTGCTATGAAAAATTATTAAATTGCTCCTGTTTCCGATAATATCTTAAAAGATTGTTGCAAAGGAAAAAAAGTGAAAAAGGAATTTTGTAAACTCAAAGAGAAGCTAGAAAAAGATATAAAGCTCTCTCGTGACGATATAAAATTGATCATGAATATAGTCCGCAAACAGATGAACTTCATGATCAAAAATAATATCGTCATTACTCCCAAAAACTATGAGCGCTGGTTTTATGTCTTTTGTAATATCATTGAAAACAACAAGGAGCTCAATGATCTCGAGATTCTCGGTCTTTTCAAAGAGATCTACGATGCGCCCTATGATGAAATAAAAGAAAAAGCGGGCGAAGATGTTGAAATCAAGCAAAAAGGTATGGTAAAAAAACTTGTCCGTATCGCCGATATCATTGAGCAAAAGCTCTCTGAAGTTATTAATACTCTTGATTCACATAATAACTCAATTGACTCACACAAAAATGAGATTGTACAGGATGAAGAGCTCATTACAGATGAAAAAACAAAAAATATACTCAAAAAAATACTTGATGAACTAGAGATGCTAAGACGAGAAAACGAATTCCTTACCAACGAACTACGCAAATACCATGCTGATGTAGTGCGTCTCCAAGGCGAGCTTATGACTGCTAGAACAGAAGCAGAAATAGATTTTCTCACAGGTCTTGTTAATAGAAGAAGGTTTGAGCGTGCTCTTTTAGAGATGATTAACGACTATCAAAATAGAGGCTATCCTTTCGCTCTTATCTATCTTGATATAGATAATTTTAAATCTATCAATGACAAATATGGACACCCTAGTGGAGATCAGGTTCTCAAAGAGATTGCCCTTATACTCAAAACGTTCCTTAGAGCCAACAATATAGCAGCTCGCGTAGGAGGAGAGGAGTTTGCTATTCTTGTTCCTGGTGCAACTGCTAAAGAGGGTGAAATTGTAGCTGAGAGGCTGCGCAATGTGATCGCACAAAGAACCTTCTCTACACTTGAAGATGAGATCCGTGTTACAGCTAGTTTTGGTGTCACAGGAGTAAGAACAGATGATACAATTGATACAATATTTGCAAGAGTTGATAAAGCGATGTATGATGCAAAAAATAGTGGAAAAAACAGAGTAGTGGTGGTTGAATGAAAAAGTTACATGTTGTCTCATTAGGTTGTACAAAAAATCTCGTTGATACAGAAGTTATGCTTGGAAAACTCCAAGAGTATGCATTGACACAAAATCCGCAAGAAGCAGATCTCATCATTGTCAATACCTGTGGTTTTATAGGACCAGCAAAAGAGGAGAGTCTACAAACAATCTTTGAGCTGCATAGCGTAAGAAAAAAGGACTCTCTTTTGGTTATGGCAGGATGTTTAAGCGAGCGGTATAAAGAGGAGCTACAAAAAGAGCTCAAAGAGGTAGATATCTTTACAGGCGTAGGGGACTACGCAAAGATTGATAAACTTATAGAGAAAAAAAAGAGTAGTTTTAGCGATCAAGTCTATCTCATTCGCAATGAAGAGCGACTCATTACAGGCTCCAATTACCATGCCTATATCAAACTCAGCGAAGGGTGTAATCAGCGCTGTAGCTTCTGCGCTATTCCTTCATTCAAAGGCAGACTCCAATCGCGCCCTCTTGAAAACATCACACAAGAGATCAAAAACCTCACTGCAAAAGGGTATAAAGATTTTACCTTCGTTTCACAAGATAGTAGCTCATATCTAAGAGATCAAGGCATTGCAGATGGACTTGTTAGGCTTATTGAAGAGGTAGAAAAGATTGAGGGAGTGCAAAGCGCTCGCATCCTCTATCTCTATCCTTCTACAACTTCTATGCACCTCATAGATACTATAGCTGCATCACAAAAATTTGTGAACTACTTTGAAATGCCTATCCAACATATAAGCGATAGGATGCTCAAAATAATGCGTAGAGGCATAGGTTCTGCAAAAACAAAAGAACTTCTCTATGCTATGCGAGAAGCTCCAGAGAGCTTTTTGCGTACAAGTATCATTGTAGGACATCCAGGAGAGAGTGAAGAGGATTTTGCCCAACTTGTAACATTTTTAGAAGAGTTTGACTTTGATCGCATCAATCTCTTTGCCTATAGTGATGAAGAGGGGACATCTGCTTACGAATTTAACGATAAAATCCCGCAACATATCATTGATGAGAGGTTAGCAATCCTCGATACTATAGTAAAAGAAAAAACACAAAAAAGTCTAGAAAATGATAGAGATAAAACAGTTGAAGCATATCTTGATGGCACAAGCGAAGAGAGTGATCTACTTCTTAGTGCACGTAAAAAGATCTGGGCACCAGAAGTGGATGGGGAAATTCTCATTAATGACTCGCAAGTAGACAAAATCTCTATAGGAGAGCTCTACAAAATCCATATCAATGAAGTAGTTGGAGATAAACTCGTTGGAACTCTTGTGTCTGGATAAACTGCGCCAAGGCAAAAACCTCCTTGCCTTTTCTGCAGGCACAGATTCCACAGCACTCTTTTTTCTTCTTATGCAGCATAAAATCTCATTTGATATTGCAATAGTAGATTATCAATTGCGCCAGCAAAGCAAGCAAGAGATAGCTTATGCCAAAGAACTTGCGCAAAAATATCATAAAAAAATCTACATCAAATCAGCCCCACTCACACCCCCTAGTATAGAGGAGAAAGCCCGCAAGATACGCTATGATTTTTTTTCTTCTATTATAAAAAAAGAGATGTATGATAATCTCATTACAGCCCATCAACTTAATGATCAATTTGAATGGTTTTTGATGCAGTTTGCAAAAGGAGCAGGAGTGGTAGAGCTGTTGGGGATGGAGCCTTGTACAGAGAAAGAGCATTTTACCATTGTGCGCCCTCTTCTATTTGTAAGCCGCGATGAGATTGTATTATATCTTCAAAAACACAAAATCAAATATTTCACAGATACTTCCAATTTCGATCAAAACTTCACGCGTAACTTTATTCGTCACAATTTTAGCGATCCCTTCATAAAAAAATTTGCTGCTGGTGTGAAGAGAAGTTTTCATTATCTCCTTGAAGATAAAAAACTACTTGAAAATGAGATTTTTCGCCAAAAAGAGCTTTATTTTGCAAGAAGAACAGGTAGTTCCTATCAGGATAAAAGAGTTTTGGATAAGATTTTCAAAAGGTTTGGATATCTTCTCTCAACGTCACAAAAAGAGGAGATTTTTCGCCAAAAAGAGGGAGTTATTGCATCAAAATTTGCTTTTGTGTTGACTGAGCACTTTATAATTGTAGCGCCCTATATTATTACCCCTATTCCAAAAAAGATACGAGAAATATATCGCAAACATAAAATTCCAAAGATACTGCGAGGATATTTTTTCGCAGAGCGTATTTCTCCTACTCTATTTGATAGACTTTTATAAAAAATGAGAGTTTAATACCCTGAGCAGTTTTTTCAAAAACGAGAGGATAATTTATCTCTAAAGGTATATGCTT
This sequence comes from Nitratiruptor tergarcus DSM 16512, assembly GCF_027946175.1. Lineage (NCBI taxonomy): Bacteria > Pseudomonadati > Campylobacterota > Epsilonproteobacteria > Nautiliales > Nitratiruptoraceae > Nitratiruptor > Nitratiruptor tergarcus. Next base: position 102,267 of record NZ_AP026671.1, on the reverse strand, counting down.
GTGCTGTGCATCCTCTACAAAAGTATAAAACTCTTGAGGAGATTGCATGGTAACTTCTGCATAAAAGCTCTTTTGCACAACTCCCTCATGTGTATGTTGAGAGATGAGTTTGAGGGTATGTGAAAGAAAATATTTGGAAAGAAATTTGTCTAGCATAGCATCAATATTTTTTGCTTGTGCAAATTGTAAAAGATCTTTACTATTTTCTATTTCCTCTTGTAAATCTTTTTGATTTTCTTGCAAATAGGAAGCGACCGTTTTTTGCAGTTGATATCTGTTTTTAAGCTCTTCAAGTTTTGCCATATCTTTGGATAAGACCAGAGAGAAGAAAAGATACATCGCACCAATAACAATAAAAGAGAGTATCAAAAGGATTACTATATCTTTTTTTCTCGTATTACTCATTTTTTTCTCTCATCTCTTTGTAAAGTGCTTTGAAATAAAATCCCTCACTCCTCTTGCTAAAACTTATTTTTCCTTTTTTGTACGTTTGAGAAAGTTTTTCGTGAAGAGAATGTAGAAGCGTATCTCTATCTTTACAGATACCTTCTAAAATAAGCTCATTACTATTAAACTCTGCTTTTGTAAGGTAAGCATTTTCTGGAACCAGATCAAAAACGCTGCGGATACGCTCCACAATCAATGGATTAACCTGTTTGAGTTCATTAATAAAGGGGGTTAGTTTTTTGAGTTGCATAAGTTTTGCTGTAAGAGCGTTATTAGTATTTGCAGTTTCAACCTGCAATTTGACAAGTTCCTCTATTTTTTCTTGATACGATGCAATGGCATTACGCAAATAAAACTCATAACCAATTAATACTAAAAAGAGTGCAACCACAACACCAAAGAGGGCTTTATATCTTTTCCAAAGACTCTCTCTTCTCTCCTCTGTACTTACTGCATATGTCTCTATATCGTCCGCATCAAGTTCATCACTGCTGCACTGCTTATATGTAACTGGAATAAAGAGCTTCTCTTCAATCTCTTGCGCATCAACTTCAGATCCAGCAAAATCATATATATAGATACTCTCAATAAAATAGCTCTTTTCTTGTGCATAAAAATTTTTGAGAAAATCCTCAATAAGCTCTGTAAGATTGCTCTTTTGTTTCTCATAAATTTGCCAAAACACAGGTTTTGTATTAGCAAAAGTAATAGCAAATATATGCTCTTCCAAAATTGCTATAAATAGAGCATTCTCTTTGGCTTCCCTCATATATTGGAGGTAGAGATAGCTCCAAGGAGAAATTATAGAAGCAGTAGTATCGGCTGCTCTTAATTTATTAAACTCTTTTTGCTCAAGCTCAATTATCCATCCATCATGTACTACCGCTAGAGGAGTTGCTTTTTCATAAGTACTATGCAAATGAATACTTTGCCCTTTTGCATCGAAAAAGAGATATCTCTTCTGCAAACTTTGCCTTTAGCGGTTTTTACTGTATTGTAGCATTTGATTCTTTACAAACTCTTTAGCAGCCTCTTCATCTAATCCTGCTACATCAAAAGGCTCACCGACTCGAAACACAATTGTAGAAAATGGCTTTGGGATAATGAAACGATCCCAGCTTTGAAGCTGCCAAAATGCTGAAGCTTTATAAGAAAAAGGGACGATTTTTGCTCCTGTCTTTTGTGAAAGAGCTACAATTCCAGATGCAACACTTAACCTAGGTCCCTTTGGACCATCAGGTGTAATAGCAATATCATAACCTTGACGAAGCTTTTTTACTGCAGCAATAAGTACTTTAGCTCCTCCCCGCCTTGAAGATCCTCGTATTGTCGTAAATCCAAAACTTTTTATTGTTTTTGCAATCAATTCTCCATCAAAATGCTCACTTATCATAACTGCAATAGGATGGGAGTTGCGGATTTTTTTATATAAAAAGGGCTGCATCAAAAGCTCCCCATGCCAAAAAGCTACAATAAATGGCTCCTTAGGGAGATTTTGTGGAAGATGGAACTCTTTTTTGCAACTCCAAAAAAGAAGGCGCATAAAAAATGCCCCAAGAGGCGGAAGAAGTAGAAGAAGTATTTTTCGTTTAAACTTTTTCATTCACGAGCACTTCACCCTCTAAAGAGAGGCGACCCGGCTTGGTAATTTTGACATCAACAAATCTACCCAAGAGCTCTTCACTCCCTTTGACTTTTACTATCCAGTTATTATCAGTACGGCCTGCTACATAACCACCAGGTTTAAGCTCTTCAAAGTAGACTTCATATACTTTTCCCATCTCTTTTTGACTGATAGCATCAAGCATACTTAAATGCAGATCTTGTAAGAAGCTAAGTCTCTTACTTGCTATTTCATCTGGTACTTGATTGGGGTAGTTTTGGGCAGGTGTTAATGGCCTTGGAGAGTATTTAAAACTAAAAATCTGCTCGAACTTTACCTGCTCGACAACATCAATTGTATCAGCAAAATCCTCTTCACTTTCACCTGGAAATCCTACAATAATATCTGTAGAGATATGCACATCAGGCACAAGAGATCGCAGTTTCATAGCCCTATCTAAAAACCACTCTTTCGTATAGCCCCTCTTCATATCTCGCAGCACCTTTGTGCTTCCACTCTGCAATGGCATATGCATCGATTTACAAATTTTTGGATTGTTTGCAAACTCTTCTAAAAACTTGTCATCCATATGCAGAGGATGCGGCGAGGTGAATCGGATACGTTTTACTTCACCAATTTCACTTACCATTTTCAAAAGATCAGTAAAATCTATTTTACGATCTCTATCGCTAAATCGTCTACCATAATTATTGACATTTTGTCCAAGCAAAAAAATCTCTTTAGCCCCATTTTGTGCAGCACGTCTAGCTTCTTGTACTACAAGCTCTGGAGGAATAGAGATCTCTTCGCCTCTTGTGTTTGGTACTATACAGAAGGTACACTTCTTATCACATCCGATAGAGATATTGATAAATGCTTTATAGGGGGAGCTGCGAAAATCGCTAAAAGCGTAAGTGCTCTCATCATAATCGATATCTACTTCAACTGCCTTTTCTTTATGTATTACTTCAGTAATTTTCGAGACATTTCTCGCCCCCAATACAAAGCTGACATAGGGGGCTTTTTTGATGATTTCGTCACCCAAATGACTAGCAGTACAACCACATACCCCAATTTTTGCACCAGTCTTTTTCTTTTTATTAAAGTAGCCAATCTCACTGAAGAGTTTATGTACAGGCTTTTCTCGCACTGAACAGGTGTTAATGAGAATAAGATCGGCTTTGCTTAGATCATCAGTGAGTTCAAACTGCTCTTTTTCCTTGAGTTCCGCAATAATATGCTCGCTATCACGAACATTCATTGCACATCCAAGAGTCTCTATATAGAGTTTTTTTCCCATAACTTCTCTTATTTTATAATATGAACTTCATAAATATAGTCGTTTTCATCTAAGCCATATTTTACTTCTCTAAAATAGACACTAAAACCCTCACTCTCCAATTTATCAACCATATCCATCAAATCTTTATGGGAGTTTTCTCGATCAAAATAGAAAATTTTACTTCCCTCTTTTTCTACTTCTGTTTTAATTTTTTCAAGATCTATCGTTTTAGGTTTTGCTTTGAGCGTTTCACGTGCCAGTTTCAATTCCATTGCATCCCTTTTTGCGCTTGTGTTTGTAATTGGTAATTATATCAAAAAAGATAACCACTTACACAGCTAGATTAATCTTAAATCAAGATTTTTTTTGTAAAATAATGCAACTGCAAAATCCTCCTTGCTGTAAAAAATCATAAATTATTATAAAAAGGTTATTGATAATGGAGAAAATAGTAGATATTATCGATTCTATTGCCCATGAAAAAGGGCTTAGTGTTGAAAAAGTGACTGAAGCTATCAAAAGAGCTTTTATCAATACTGCAAAAAGAGTTATTGGTGAAGATCTCGAATTTGAAGCAGAACTTGATGAAAAAAATAAAAAGATGCAACTATTTCAAAAAATTCTCGTCGTAGAAGATGATGATGAGCGTGCAAAAGAGGAGCCAGAACGTTATATTACTATCTCTGAAGCCAAAGAGATTGATCCAGATATTGAAGTAGGAGATGAACTGCGCTATCCAATAGATCTCTCCAAGCAGGGTCGTACAGCTGCAATGCGTCTCCATAATGAAATAGAGTATCATATCCAGCGTCTCATCGAAGATCAACTCTTTGATAAATATAAGCAAAAAGTTGGAACAATTATTAGTGGTACCGTTACAAGAGTAGATGAGGAGGAAAATACCTGGGTAGATATTGATGAGGTCAAAGGTGTCCTTCCAAAACGCAATCGTATCAAAGGCGAATTTTTTAAGCCTGGAGATGTTATCAAAGCGATATTGAAGCGCGTAGTTGTAGATAGAAGTTATGGTATCTACCTTGAACTCTCCCGCACTACACCAAAATTCCTCGAAGAGCTTCTTAAATTAGAAGTGCCAGAAATCAAAGACGGTCTCATTACAGTAGAAAAAGTTGCAAGAATTCCTGGAGAGCGTGCAAAAGTCGCCGTTACATCCCATAGTCCAAAAATAGATCCTGTCGGAGCATGCGTAGGAGTCAAAGGCGTTAGAATCAATGCTGTAAGCAAAGAGCTCAAAGGTGAAAGTATCGACTGCATTGAGTATTCACCAATTCCAGAGATTTTTGTCGCAAGAAGTCTTAGTCCAGCAATTATAACATCTGTAAAGATCGAAGGAGAAAAGGCTATTGTCACTCTTCCAGCAGATCAAAAATCAAAAGCAATAGGGAAAAATGGTATCAATATAAGGCTTGCTAGTATGCTCACTGGTTATGAGATAGAGCTAGTAGAAAAAGGATCAACTATACAGACTCAAGAAACTGAAGAAGAAGAGAGTAAACCAACAATAACCCTCCAAGATCTTTTTAAAGAGTAATCCCTACCTTGCGTAGGGATTAAGCCGCAAGAGTACCAAATCTCCTACAATATTTCCAAGAAGTGTTAAAAAAGAGGTAATTATCAAGATCCCAAGTATTATAGGATAGTCTCTGGCCATAGCTGCTTGATAAAAGAGCAATCCCATGCCATTGATAGAAAAAATCGATTCCAAAATGACGCTCCCACCAATGATTCCTGGAAGTGAAAGGCCTAACATAGTAATAATTGGAGGCTTGAGATTTGGGATGATATAATATTTAATAATATCTTGCTGCTCTATTCCTCTTGCCTTTGCAAAGAAAATATAGTCACTCTTTAAAATCTCTTGCGTGAGTGAGCGAATATATTGTGCTAGTGTTCCAAATCCTACAAAAACAACCACAAAAATAGGCAAAACCAAATGCCATGTAAGATCTATGTAGTAAGCAAAACCTGTTTTTGGCTCTAAAGAGTGCAAACCACTAATTGGAAACCATCCAAGCTTCACAGAAAAAATAATAATAAGAAGCAGTGCCAAGTAAAATGATGGCATAGAAAAAGATATCAAGGAGAGATTTTTAAAAAATCTATCTATAAAACTTCCCTCTTTAAGTGCTGAGACTATTCCAATATAAAAAGAGATAACAAAGATAATCACCATGGAAACAAGATTTATACCAAGTGTAATCCCAATACGATCCATAATCTCTTCAATCACAGGCTTACCGCTGGCAAAAGAGATTCCAAAATCAAAATGGAGCAGCGCCCAAAGCCAACTTATATACTGCTGCCACAGAGGCTTATCAAGCCCATATATTGCTTTGAGATGCTCAAGTGTCTCTTTTGTGATATTTGGATTAAGCTCCCCTGCACTTAAAAAAGAGTTTGGTGCTAGATGAATAGCAAAAAATGATATAAGCGAAATAAGTAGCAGCATCCATACAAGATAAAAGATTTTTTGTACTACTTTTTTTTTCATCTTTTTCTATAGAGTGTATACACTTTTCCTTCTATAGCATCCGTTTTATCTACAATAGTATTATTATCTTTAATTTTAATCTTTCTAATCTCTCCACCAAATGTCAAAAACCCGAGCCTTGCACCCTCACCAATATTGACAGTTACTATTTTGTTTTTTTCATCAAGATTTTCTACAATCCATTTTCCCTCTATAACTCTATTTGTATGCCCTTTTTTTATCTTGATTTTTGCACTACTTGGCTCAAACTCCATAAAAATGCCATCTCCTTCCCATTTTCCAAGGAGAGTTTTTACTAAAGGCTCATCTTTGTATTTTTTATCAACAGCAGTTTCAAGTTTATTTGCTGCCTCTATTTTTTTAGCTTCAACTTTTTCCCATGTTCCATCTGGTTTAAGGACTATTGTATCACTTCCCTTTTTTATTACTTTGACTTCATGCCAAGTACCATCAGGTTTAAGTTCAATAACCTTCCCATTATCAAGTGTAATATATTCCCCTGCAAAAAGCAGTACAATAGTGAAAAACAATAGAGTACGTTTCATACCATTCCTTTGAAATAATTAAGGTAAGAAGATTGTAATATAGAGAAGATTAAGAAGAGATAATTTTCGGGCAAAAGCCCGAAAGGAAATTAGAAATTATAAGTAAGATATACTTGGATAGTGTTGTAGCTATCAGCTCCGTTTTGATCATCTGCATCTGTATAGATATATGCAAGAGTTGCATCAAGATTACCAAAAGACTTACTTGCAGTAACTGCAAATTCATTCATATCTACATTTGTAGTATCATTGCTTGTGCTTGTATATTGAGCCATAAGATCAGCTACATCTTCCATGTTGTACGCAGCTCTGAGCATAAATGCATCAGTATCTGGCTGTCCAACATATCCATAGTTCCACCATGCTTCAGTATAGAGTTTTGATTGAGAACCACCAGGACCTGCTTTTACACCTGTAGCAGTGTTTGCAACAGGAATTACACCATCTTCATCAGTTGAAGAGTATGCAGCGCAAAGTTTAAGACCATTGTCCATACCATATCCAAGTTTGATTGCCCATGCACTAGACTCATCAAGTGCAGAAATATGACCTTGTGGATCGATGTATGCATACTGAAGTCCTGCTTTAAGGCCAGGAACTGCATCTTTAAGATCAACATCTGCTTGGAGCCACCATGCATTTGCAATGCTTACAACACTGTAGTACCATACTTGTGCAGTAGTCATAGGGATAAGTTTTGTAATTGCTGCAACTGCATACGCACCATTTGCATCAACAGCACCATTATATGCATCTACAATAGCACTTCCGTAAGTTTTGAATGGATCTGAACCATTAGATACACCGTAAACTACTTGACCAGGAGCACCATTACCACGTCCAACCCAGGCAGCTACCAATGTAGTTTCTGGAAGATCGCTATTGAGAACTACAGCAGCATCGAAGCTGTTTACAGCAATATTCCATTTTTCACTAAATGCAAGTGGAGTGTCAAGCTCTTGGCGTCCAACTTTGATAGTTGTGTTACCAAAAGTTTTTGCAAGCCACGCTTCATTTACCCACCACTCAGAATCAAGACCAACTAGAGCACCATTTCTATCAGTTGCACCTGCCCAAAGACCAGATACAAGGTTGTTTTCAAGACCAAGTGTAGAAAGACCAACTGCACTTAGTTTTCCAGCTACTCCATTTGCCAAATCTGCAGTAACTGCTACAGTTGCAGCTGCTTGTCCATAAGAGCTTTTCTGATCAAAAAGATCATTTGGATCCATATCAGTAGTACCATAATACAATTTAGCATTACCACTAAATTTTACATTTTCTACATCAGCGAATGCACTCACACTTAACGCTACTATCGCAGCAAGACTCAATTTTGCCAGTTTCATCCTTACTCCTTTGTCAAATTTATAGGTTCACACGAAAAATTATAGCAAACTTTCCTTAAACTATTGTTATTTTTTTGCCATTTAATCTTTATTTTGATCCCAAACGAGCACTGTTTTACCATCTACCTCTTCTACTTCGGCTAATCCCATGATATGATAGCCAGCATCTACATAGTGTACCTCTCCCGTAACACCACTAGCGAGGTCACTGAGCAGATACATTGCACTATTTCCTACTTCATCAATTGTTACATTTTTTCTTAAAGGTGCATTGAATTCATTCCATTTAAGAATAGTACGAAAATCTCCTATGCCACTGGCAGCTAAAGTTTTAATTGGTCCTGCGCTAATTGCATTCACGCGAATTCCTTGAGGACCTAAATCTGCAGCAAGGTAACGTACACTCGCTTCTAAAGCTGCTTTTGCAACACCCATAACATTATAATGAGGAATATACCGTACCGATCCTAAATAACTCAGTGTCACAATACTTGCCCCCTCTTGCATGAGTGGTAAAAGCTCACGAGTAAGTTCAATAAGAGAGTAAACTGATATATTCATTGCAATTTCAAAAGCCTCTTTGCTTGTATTGACAAATCGTCCATCTAGAGCTTCCCTTGGAGCAAAGGCGACAGAGTGTACTAAAAAATCTAGTTTTCCAAAATCCTTTTCCAAAGCTTTCTTAAGCTTTTCAAACTCCTCTTTATTTGCAACATCTAGCTTATAGACATTGTCACTGCCAAACTCTTGTGCTATTGGATCAACTCTCTTTTTTATTGAATCATTCAAATAGGTAAAAGCAAGCTTGGCTCCTTCTCTATGGCACGCTTTTGCGATTCCATATGCAATCGATTTATTATTTGCAACACCTACAATTAACCCTTTTTTTCCTTCCATCAAACCCATTAAAGCTCCTTTGCTATGTTAATCATTGTCATAAATGTATCCACATTCCAACTAGCTGTCCCAATCAAAGCCCCCTCGCACTCTGGTACTTGTAAAATCTGCGCAATATTTTGTGGTTTGACACTTCCACCATACAAAAGCGGTCGTTTTGTTTTTGTACGCAGAAACTCAAGCATTGTAGCTATATCTTCTGTCGTAGCTGTTTTTCCTGTTCCTATTGCCCAAACAGGCTCATAAGCAACAATAAGTTTTTCATACGCTACATCGATACCTTCTAACTGCTGCTCGATGTAGGAGTATATCAGCTCCGTACTGCCACTTTCACGCACCTCTTGCGTCTCACCAACACAATAAAAGATAGTAAATCCCTGCTCTTTAAAAAAAGCAAATTTTTTAGTAATAAGTTCTTGACTCTCTCCAAAAAGATGACGCCGCTCGCTGTGACCTAAAATGAGGGTTTTAATCCCAAACTCTTCAAGCTGCTCTAAGCCTATCTCACCAGTATAAGAGCCACTTTGGGCACAATAGGCATTTTGCGCACCAATAGTTGCAACTGCGGTATCATAGTTATCAAGAGCTGTAAAAGGAGGAAAGAGGTAAAGTGCTACGTCACCTTTATCAATCGATTCCAGTTTTTGCAAATAAGCTCTTGTAGAGGCTCTTGTATGATTCATTTTAAAATTTGCTGCAAGAATCATCTAATCCTCCACCATCAATGCCTTAATGCCAGGAAGCTCTTTGCCTTCAAGCAACTCAAGACTAGCTCCTCCACCTGTAGAGATAAATGTCATTTCATCATCTACACCAGCTTTGCTAATAAGACTTGCAGTATCTCCACCCCCTATGATTTTCGTTGCATAGCTCTCTGCTACATAATTTGCAAGTTTGATTGAGCCCCGTGCAAATTTATCTATCTCAAATACCCCCATAGGCCCATTCCAAAGAATTGTCTGTACATCATTGAGTGCTTCGCGAAAGAGTCTTGTAGAGGCTAGACCAATATCCAAACCCATCCAATCTTTTGGAATCTCTTTGAATGTCACAAATTTTACTGGGGCATCCTCTTTGAGCTCAGGAGCCACAACAAAATCGACTGGAAGATAGAGTTTAACGCCAAGTCTTTTAGCCTCTTCCATAATTTTCATAGCTTCTGGAACAAGTTCCTCTTCTACAAGACTCTTTCCAACCTCCTCTCCAAGAGCTTTGAGAAATGTAAAAGCCATTCCTCCACCAATAATCATCTTATCCACTTTTGGCAAGAGATTAATGAGAGCACCCAGCTTGCCTGAGACCTTACTCCCTCCTACAATGGCTAGAAATGGGCGTGTTGGATTTTGCAAAAGTTTATAGAGATATTTAATCTCTTTGAGAAGTAAAAATCCAGCCGCTTTATGGTTTACATCATAATAGTGTGTAATTGCCTCAACTGAAGCATGTGCTCTGTGGCTTACACCAAATGCATCATTGATATAAAATGTTCCAAATTCACTTAGCTGCTTTGCAAATGCAGGATCATTTTTTGTCTCTCCAGGCTCGAAACGAAGATTTTCCAAAAGTAAAATTTCACCTGGCTGTAACTGAGAAAACTTCTGGTGTGCATCTTCACCTACCACATCTTTTGCCATGATGATCTCATGTTTTAAGAGTGTATGGAGTCTCTTAGCAACAGGTTTTAATGAGTACTTCTCATCAAATCCCTTTGGTCTTCCAAGATGGCTTGCTAGCACAATCTTACACTCATTGTCTAAACAATAGCGAATTGTTTGGAGCGCTGCGCGAATACGTCTATCGTCTGTAATATTGCCATACTCATCCAAAGGAACATTAAAATCACAGCGTATAAATACACTATCGCCAGGCTGTAGTTCAAGCTCTTTAATCGATTTTATATGCATATCTCTCCTTTACTGTGTAATCCATTTTGCCATATCAAGAAGCCTGTTGGCATAGCCCCACTCATTGTCATACCAGCTCATAATTTTTACTAGATTTCCATCAATCACTTGCGTAAGATCAGCTGCTACAATAGAACTATAAGCAGATCCCAAAAAGTCTTGCGAGACTCTATACTCCTCATCTACATGTAGCACTCCCGCTAACTCTTGGCTAGCAGCTTTTTTAAAAAGCTGATTCACTGCATCTTTTGTCACACTTTTTTTTAATACTATATCAAGATCCATAAGTGAAACATCTGCAACAGGTACGCGCACACTTCTTCCATCAAGCTTGCCTTTTAGAGTTGGCAAGACTTTAAAAATAGCTCTCGCTGCACCAGTGGTAGTTGGGATAATATTCACTGCGGCTGCACGGCTACGGCGAATTTCACGCTTGTGATCACTATCGAGGAGGTTTTGATCGATAGTGTAGCTATGAATTGTAGTCATCAATCCTTTCTCTATGCCAAATTCACGCTCAAGAAGCCACACTATAGGAGCAAGACAGTTAGTAGTGCAGCTAGCATTAGAGATAAAATTTTGACCTTTGTACTCAGTATGATTGATACCATATACAAACGTTGGTGTATCGTCAATTGCTGGGGCAGAAAGAATCACTTTTCTAGCACTTTTTAAATGAAATTTTGCAAGCTCATAGCTCAAAAATTTGCCAGTAGCCTCTATCACTACATCTGCATCAAGAAAATCGATATCTTTGGGATCGCTGTGATGGGAAATATGCACCTCTTTACCATCTATTTGCAATGTTTGCTCATCGATGTAGCGTATATCTTTGGCACATCTGCCATGCACAGAATCATTTTGCAGCAGATACGCCATCATTTGCGTACTCATAATGTCATTAATGGCAATAAGCTCAAAATCGCCATCAAGATTACGAACTACTGCTCGTCCGATTCTTCCAAAACCATTTATTGCCAAACGAATCGCCATCAACTACCCTCAAATATTTTGAAAGATTTTAGCTAAACATAACTATAATTTTGGTTAAAAGGAGTTAAATGCGCATAGCTATTTTTGGAGGAAGTTTCGACCCACCTCACAAAGGACATCTACAAATCGCAAAAATAGCACTAGAGCAGCTCGATATCGATTATCTTATAATCGTACCTACTTATCTCAATCCATTCAAACACCATTTCGCCGCTCCTCCGACACTGCGTCTGCGCTGGCTTAAAAAAATTTTTCTCTATCAAAAAAGAGTAAAAATTTGCGATTTTGAGATTCGCCAAGGACGCGTTACATACGCAATTGAAACAGTTACGTATATCAAAAAGCGCTTTGCTCCAAAAAAGATCTACTACATCATTGGCAGTGATAACCTTGAAAAACTCCATTTATGGAAAAGTTATAAAAAGCTAAAAAAAGAGGTAGAATTTGTAGTCGCTACTCGCAAAGGATTCAAAATCAAAGGAGATTTCAAAAAATTACTTGTAGATATTCCAATTAGCTCAACACAACTGCGGCAAAAACCTATAAAGCGATTTTTGCCACCAATTGTTGCAAATGAGATTATACGTTTTTACCACTCATAAGATCGCGTAAAAAATCTTCTATTTTATATTTATTGCGATAGGCTTGCGTCATAAGGTGCACGAGGATATCTCCCAAATCAACTACAATCCACTCATCCCCCTCTTGCACTTTTAAAAACTCTTCACCCTTTGGTTTGAGCTCCTCTTTCATATGATCTAGAAGGGCGGCTGTATGTTTATCGCTCAGTGCGGTAGCTATAACCACACGCTGTACAAAATAGTCTCCATTTTCAGTATTAATAACTGTAACCTCTTCTCCTTTTTTATTTTCGAGAAGCTCTTTGATATCTTTGCATCTTTCATCAATTGAGCGCATTCTTCTCCTTACATCTTATATTTTGCTTCTATTCCCAAAAGTCTCAGTCCCACACGTATTGATAAAGCTACTACCAAAAAGAGCTTGAGATATTTCTCTTCATATGGCGTGCCTATTACTTTGTGTTTATTATAAAAACTATGCAGTTGTGCAGCAAGAGATTTGAGATAATCTGTGAGCCGCTGAAGCTCCCGCTTAGCAAAAGCATCTTCTAAAACTTCTGGAAGTAATAGGGCATTGAAGAGGAGATCTTTTGCATCCTCATTGAGATTTGTCAAATCTACATCAATAACATCTTCTACACTTTTACCAGCCTTTTCTAATACTGAATTGATCCTCGCATGGGCATAGTTGATATAATAGACGGGATTAGAGCTATCCTCATTTTTAAGCATATCCACATCAAACTCAAGGTGTGTATCACTCTTTTTGCTCAAAAAAATAAATTTGAGCGCATCAGCTCCAATCTCTTCGACTACTTCACTCATAAGTATAAAATTGCCAGCACGCTTACTCATCCTATACGGCTCTCCCCCTTTAAGCAAAGAGACCATTTGCGCTAAGATAATCTCAAGCTTATCAGGATCGTAGCCTAAAAACTTGATAGCAGCTTTCACGCGTGCTATGTAACCATGGTGATCTGCTCCCCAGATATTGATATAGCGATCATATCCTCTTTGAAACTTCTCCCAATGGTAAATTATATCACCAGCTAAATAGGTAGGACGGCCATCTTCTCGTACTACTACTCTATCTTTTTCATCCCCATACTCACTAGAGCGCAGCCACACTTTTCCATCTTTTTCATAAATTGCACCATGCTCTTTGAGGATATGCAGTACCTCATCCCATTTGCTATAGAGGGATTTTTCACTGACAAAGCTATCAAACTCGATGCCAACAGCAGCAAGATTGGATCGAATCAGATCCATCATCTTCTCTTTTCCCCACTCGCTCAACTGCTCTATATTGCTCTCTTCTTCAAAAAACTCCTCGCCAAACTCCTCTATCGCCTCTTTTGCCAAGTCCTTAATATAATCTCCTCTATAATACTCCTCTGGCCAAGTAACATTTTTGCCAAGTTGCTCTCTTGCTGCTAAAAAGATAGAGAGTCCTAGCAAATAGATTTGATTTCCTGCATCATTTATATAGTACTCTTTAGATATATCATTTCCTAAATGGCGTCCAATGCGGCTCAGAGCCTCTCCTATAACTGCTCCTCTGGCATGACCAATATGAAGTGGGCCTGTTGGGTTGGCACTGACAAATTCAAGTAAGATCCTCTCACTTTGTTCATCACTTCCAAAAAGTTCCTCATTTTTGAGTGCCCAAGTAGCATAGTCACTCATAAACTGTTCACTCAGTTTAAAATTGACATACCCTTTAATAGGCTCAACTCTTTCAAAAAGTGGGGATTCTTCAAAACTTTTTGCAAGCTCGTCAGCTATCTGCATAGGAGATTTTCGCAGCTCTTTTGCCAATGCAAATGCGATAGGTGTAGCATAGTGACCAAATTTTTTCTCTTTTGGCTTTTCTAAAACAATAGATCTCTTTGCAATTTTTTGCAGCTCTTCCTGCACACGTCTTTTCAAGTCTATGTCCTTTGAGATAAAATGGCGGAACTAAGCAGAAAGCATCTGCTTAGAGAATTATGCTTCTTTTTTTTCTGTAGTAGTTTGTGAAGTTGAGGCTGTTTCACTTTTTTGTTCAATCTCTTTTTTTGTATCAGTAGCTATCTCCTCTTCATCCTCTTTCATCGCTTTTTTAAAATTTTTAATCCCACTTCCAAGACCTTTTGCAAGTTCTGGGATCTTTTTAGCTCCAAAAAGCAGCACAACTATTGCTAAAATTACTAACAACTCTGGCATACTTGGCATACCCATTTTTTCTCCTTACTATTTATTATGCAAAATAATACTAAATTTTTCTTAATGTGGCATTATTATTAATGCTCTTTCCAATAATTAATAAACTCTCCTATCTCATCTTCTGCTCGTTTAAGGCGTGCAGCCTTTGCGATAGCTAAAATCTGCTCTTGCGATTGCTGCAGATCACTATTTATCAAAATATAATCATAGTGAGGCATATATGTTATCTCTTTTTGCGCATTTGCAAGACGTTTTTTGATAGTCTCTTCTGTATCGCTGCCTCGAGCAATAAGACGCCTTTCAAGTTCACTCATAGTAGGCGTTGTAATGAAAACAGAGGTGAGTATTTTTGCAAATGGACTCTTCTTTATACTCATAAAACCTTGCACATCTATATCAAAAAGAACAAGTTTTCCAGCTTCTACTGCTTTTTTGACTGGTTTTATGGATGTACCGTAGTAGTTACCGTGTACATTTGCCCACTCTAAAAACTCTCCTGCTGCAATCTCTTTCTCAAACTGCTCACGGCTTACAAAATAGTAATCCCTTCCATCCACTTCCCCTTCTCTTTTTGCTCTGGTTGTAGTGGAAATACTAAAGTAGACATTATCTATATGCTGAAGTATTGTATGAATAAGTGTGCTTTTGCCAGAACCACTTGGCCCAGAAAGCACAAGTAAAGTTCCTTTGTGAAAAATCATTGCTTATCCGGAAAACTTATTTTGATTGTAATATCGATTTGCATGCCATCAAGCAATTCTCGCAGCTTATCAACGCCTAATTGAGTGAGCTCTTTTTGTATATTCTGCTCTTGTGGTTGAGAAGAAGCCCTTTCTTCAACTTCACTGCTTTTTTGTTGTTGTTCTTCTGTGCTCTCTTCAACTGCTGCTTGCTCTGCACTTACAATTTCCTCTTCTTTAAATGGTTGCTCTGGTGTCTCTTGAGGCTCTTCATGTAAGGAAGTGAGAATAGACTCTGGAGACTCGCTCGAGGTAGGAACAATATCTTCAAGAGAGTGCAAAGATGGCTCAAGTTCTCTCTTTTCTTCATTCAATGGTGCAATCTCACCCATCATCGAATGTGCTGACTCACTCTCCTCTTTGAGTGGTGTTATCTCACCTGCTACTAAATCACTTGGCTCACCCTCTTTTATAAAATTATCTTCGAGAAGTTGACTTACTTTTTCTATCTCTTTTTCATCTAGAATCCCACTTTTATCCAACTCTTCTTTGACAAATGGTGACTCTTCTTTGCTCTCTTCTATTTCTACAATTGGCTCAGTAGTCAAAGAAGCACTCGGTTCAAACTCTTTTATAAACTCCTTTTCTATCTCCTCTTCTTCTGCAGCTAAAAACTTTTTAAAAGGTTCTTCATGAGTCTCCTCTTCTTTTTCTTCTTGAGGAACAAGAGATGCTTTCACCTCTCGCAAAATTTCCATCAAATCTGTTGGCAAAAATGGTTTATGCAGTACAAAATCAAACTCATCAATAGCTGCATTTTTGGTTCCTGTAATGAGACCAATTTTTTGATATTGAATATTCTGTTTTATATCATGCATAAAATTTTCATCATACATCTCATCATCAATAACCACTACTTCATAATGACCAGTTGGAAGATCATACACATTATCACACTCTTCTATTTCAAATCCTGCTTTTGGTACACTCATAAGCATCATACGAGAAACTACAGGGTTTTTATTTATAAGCAACAGTTTCATCGTCAATCCCTTCAGATTTTCTTTATTTTAATATTTTTTTGCTTTAATAACAATTTCAGATACAAAGGAGTTGCATGAAAAAGTTTCTGTTATTATCGATTTTGTCACTGGTTTTATTAGCGGATGATCTCTATTTTATGCCTTTCCAATCAAAACAGGCACAAACAAAACTTCTTTCATGGATAGACAAAGCTCATAGTTCTATAGATATAGCAATGTATAGTCTCACCAATCGCACAATTGCCAAACATATCAAAAATGCTGCAAGAAGGGGTGTGAAAATTCGTCTAGTAAGTGATTATGAGCAAAGCATGAAAGATAGATATTCTAAAATTGGTTATCTTGCAAAATACAAAAACATCAAAGTACGTCTCATTCGGGGAAAATACTCCAAACGAGGAGAATTTTATGGAAAAATGCATCTTAAACTAGCTATTTTTGACAATAAAAAACTCGTTTTTGGATCTGCTAACTGGACAAATTCTGCTTTTAAAAGAAATTATGAGCTAATCTATTTTGCAAAGAACTATGCTTTAGCAAAAAAAGCATTAACAACTTTTGAAAGGATTTTTAGAAAGGCACAAGAATACTAAAAGAGGGCAGAAACTATTTTCTGCCAAGCTCTTTAATTCTAGCAGCTTTTCCGCGTCTCTCTCTGAGATAGTAGAGTTTTGCTCTTCTTACACGTCCGCGTCTAATTACTTTGATATCTTTAATACTATCGCTATAGAGTGGGAAAATTCTCTCAACTCCAATATTGTTAGCACCAATTTTTCTTACTGTAAAGGTGCGTCCAGTACCTTCACCACGAATAGCGATACAGACACCTTCGAAATTCTGGATTCTTTTTTTGTCACCCTCTTTAATCTCTACTGCCACTCTTACAGTATCGCCTGCTTTAAATTCAGGTACACTCTTTTGCTCAAGTTGCGCTTTTTCGAAATGCTCGATATATTTATTTCTCATCCTCTATCCTTTTATCAGGTCTATAATATCGTGTCCTCATTACAGCCATATCATATTTTAAGGCGCTAATTTTACTATGATTTCCCTTTAAGAACTCTAAAACTATATGTTTACCTTGAAAGAGATTTGGCTTTGTAAAAGCTGGAGCTTCCAGGAGTTCTTTTTCAAAACTCTCCTCTTGCAGCGACTCCTCATTGCCTAAAACTCCTGGAATATTACGCACAATAGCATCACTCATAGCAAGAGCAGCAAGCTCACCGCCTGTGAGCACAAAATCACCCAGACTTAAAACCTCATCAGCATAGATCTCAATAAGCCTCTCATCAAATCCTTCATATCTTCCACAAACAAAGACTATGTGCTCTTTTTTGGCAAGCCTCTTTGCATCTTTTTGCTTGAATGGCTTGGCAGCAGGTGTCAAAAAAATCACCCATGAATTTTTATCTGTACATGCCTTGAGTGCGCTGGCAATGGGTTCTGGCTCTAGCAGCATACCAGCTCCACCACCAACTTTTTGCTTATCAACTTTTTTATGTTTGTCTTTACTAAATTTTCGAAAATCTACAAACTCAATCGAAAAGAGGTTTTTTGCAAGAGCCCTTGCAAGAATTGAGTCGCTAAAATAGCACTCCATCAACTGGGGAAAAAGTGTAAGATAGGTTATCTTCATGAAGCTTCCAGAATATCTCTTGCCCCAGCAACTACAATGCGTCTCTTTTGTAGATCTACATCTACTATAAATGGATCGCTAAAGGGAAGCAAAAAACTCTTTGGCAGATTCTTCTGTATAAGATCTGGTGCAGTTTGCACAAGAAGATAATCACTCTGTGGCATTCTTTGGATATCTTGGACTTTTCCTAAATACTCGCTATTTTCATAAATATCTAGCCCTATTATTTCAAACCAGAAGTACTCCCCCTCATTGAGGTTCAATTGCTCTTTGCTTTTTTGCTCATCACTATAAAGATATGCGTTGGTCAGTTTTTTTGCATCTTCTGGAGTATTGATGCCTACGAATTTAATAGTTCCGCGCTGTGGATTAATTCGCTCAATGGTAAGTTTTCCTCTATCGCTCTCAAAAGAAGCACCCTCTTGAAACTGCTCGGGAAAATCAGAGAGATCGAAAAAACGCATCTCTCCTTTGAGACCTACACTACGCCCTAGCCTGGCTATAGCCAGCTTTTTCACTCGCTACTCCTTTGGCTGGACATTAACTTTGTAGCTTACTCCATCCTTCGCTTTACAGCCTGAAATTACCGTTTTTATAGCACCTATCATCTTACCCTCTTTGCCAATAATTTTTCCCGCATCAGCTTTATTGGCATAGATGGTGATTTCGCTGTAATTTTCGTTGACTTGATTAAGTACAACTTCTATATCTTCTGGATGATTCGCTAAAAGTTTTGCAAATTTCTCTACAAAATCTTTTACCATTATTTAGCTTCCGCCCATTCACTAATTTTTTTCACACGATCGCTCATTTTTGCACCAACACTAAGCCAATAGTTGAGGCGATCTTTATCGATTTTTGCAGTTGATGGCTCTGTAAGAGGATTGTAGTAGCCTATAATTTCGATCCATCCACTATCTCTTCTTTTTCTGCTATCTGTTACTACAATTCTATAAAATGGCTTTTTCTTTCTACCAAAACGTGCAAGTCTGATTACTGTCATTGAGTTTTCTCCTTTTTAAGTTTAATATTCTAACCACTTCACACCTGGATGTAAAGTGGCTAAAATATTAGCGAATTGGCGGCATTCCCTGTCCACCCATCTGCTTCATGAGATTTTGCATATCTTGCATACCCTTTTTACCAGCAAACTTTTTGGCAAACTTGGCTGCATTGTTAAACTGTTTGAGGATCTTATTCACCTCTTGTTGACTCAGTCCTGCCCCTTGAGCAATTCTACGCTTGCGAGAATTATTTTTGAGTATGAGATCCGGATCTTTACGCTCTTTTGGTGTCATGGAGTTAATCATTGCTTTAATTTTTTTAATCTCTTTGGAGTTTTCAAGATCCAAATCTTTAATGGCTTTTGCCATATTTCCCATACCAGGGATCATAGAGATGAGATTTTTAAGGCTTCCCATCTTTTTCATAGATTCTAGCTGCTCAAGAAAGTCTTCAAAATTAAATTTTCCTTTTGCAATCTTTTTGCTAATCTTTTTCGCCTGCTTCTCATCAATAACAGCTGCTGTCTTTTCTGCTAATGACTCAATATCACCTGCACCCATCAATCGGTTGGTAATACGCTCTGGAATAAACACTTCCAAATCTGGCATCTTTTCACCAGTACCAATAAAGCGCAGAGGAACACCTATTTGATGAGCAAGAGAAATAGCAACACCACCTTTGCTATCACCATCATATTTTGTAAGAATTACACCAGTAATGCCTATATCTTCATTAAATTTTGCAGCACTTCTTACCGCATCTTGTCCTGTCAAAGAGTCAGCTACATAGAAGACCTCATCTGGATTTGCTGCCTCTTTTACGCGTTTTAGCTCCTCCATCAATGCTTCATCAATAGCAAGCCGCCCTGCAGTATCTATGAGTACCACATCATAAAGCTTTTCGCGAGCAAGTTTAAGCGCGTCATTCACTACTTTTACAGGATCTTTTTCATCCTCTTCTCCAAAAAAATCCACATCTATCTGCTGCGCAATCTGTCTTAGCTGCTCAACTGCAGCTAATCTTTGCAAATCCGCAGCTACAACTAAAACTTTCTTGCCACGGAGTTTGAGGTAGTTTGCTAGTTTTCCTGTTGTAGTAGTCTTACCGCTACCTTGCAAACCTGTCATCAAAACCACCGTAGGCGGTTTACTCGCATAGACAAAGCCCTGTTTCCCCGGAGCAGTGAGGATTTGGGTAAGATTTTTTTGAAGCGCTTTTAAAAAGGAGTCTCTTCCAATACCAGCAGCTTTGGTATCAAGCTCGACACGCTGTAAAAGCTCTTTGACAACTTTATGGTGCACATCAGCTTTTAAAAGACTCTTTTTGAGTTCAGCCAGTGCTTTTTTCAGTGCTTTTTCATCATCTTTGAATCGAATCTTTTTTAATGCACTGCTAAAAGAGTTTGAAAGCGTTTCAAACAAATCTCTCCCCTTATAGTTTTTGAGTTTGCAATTTTACTTAAAAGTACATTAATTTTAGCTAAATTTAATTTTTATTGGATAACAAAATCTTTTGGCTCTGGTGCCGTAAAACTATATCCTAAAAGCTCAATCTTTTTAGCATGGAGCATAATCCGTTTCCATGGCCTACCACCATAGAGTGTATCTCCCAAAATTGGATGGTCCGTTCGTGCTAAATGGAGACGTATTTGATGCGTACGTCCAGTGGTAATGATAGCTTTGACTTTGGTTTTTTTCCCATGTATTTCCAATGGCTCAATTGATGTATGAGCTGGTGCGCCTTTTGAGCGAGACACCCGGCTTTTTGCTCTACCATTTTTTTTGATTGTCAAAATTGGCAGATCTACCTCATAGGGTTCTGCTACTATGCCTTCCACCCAAGCTACATACTCTTTATAGACTCGCTGATTTTTAAACTCCTCAATAGCCTTTTTACGAAACTCTTTATCTTTTACTAGCAGCAAAACTCCACTTGTTTCTTTATCGAGACGATGAAGCAGCTCATACCCACTATCTCGTTTAATCTCTTCACTCGTAATATGTGCTGGCTTATTGATTGCTAAGATCTTCTCATCTTCATAGAGAACTTCTGGCTTTTCAAGCTGTTTTATGCGAAATTTTGTCTTGGTATCTATTTCACCCCGTGCAATTTGCACTTTGCGATCACCTACATAGACTAGGCCTCTATCGATAAGCTCTTTTGCTTTTTTGTTTGAGATTCCAAGCTGCTGCGCCAAAACTTTATAGGCTTTATCCTTCATCCATTTCCTTTATAAATGCTGCTACTTTTTCGTTATAAGGCATTGTAATATGTTTTCTTTTACTTGTCTCACCACTGGCAAAAACAATATCACTCTTTGCTACTTTAAATGTTTTACTCAAAAATTTTACTAGCTCTTTGTTTGCAGCTCCCTCAACTGCTGGCGCTTTGATTGCAATTTTGAGTGAATCTCCGAGGATTCCCGCAATCTTATTTTTGGAAGCATTGGGTTGCGCTTTGATAAAAAGATGCACTACGTTTCCATCTATTTTATACCACACTTTTGATCCTTTCAACAAGAGGCGAGAGATCTACAGATGCTTTAATAGAGGTTGGCTGCCATTTTTGCTCCAATGCATCTGCTAGATCTTGCGGTGCAACAATCTTTATCCCTTTTACATACCCATAACTCTCTTTATGGTTATGAAAGTGAGGACCACTGATGATAGGTTTATGAAAAAAGGCAGGCTCTAAAGGATTATGTCCACCAATGCCTTCAATAAAACTTCCCCCAAGTATGACAAGATCACTTACTGTATAAATATTAACAAGCTCACCTAACTTATCAACCAATACAATATCACCACTTAACGTTGGATTTTCACTAAGTCTATGGTATGAGAGTCCTTCTCTCTTTGCAATGTGCTCTAAAAGCTCATCCACCTCATCAAAGCGCTCTGGATGCCTAGGCACAACAACGAGAGTGGTCTTATCTTTTAGATGCATTACCCATTCAGTAGCTATGATTTCTTCTTCAGGCTCATGCGTGCTAGCTGCAACCACAATAGGTTTTTGTTTTTCATAAGTTTTACTCACTACTGGTTTTTGCAAAAGCTTTATATTTCCAAGAACTTCAACCTCTTTTGCCCCGAGGGCTCTAAGTCTTTTGGCATCCTCAATACTTTGTGCATACACATAGTCGATATTTTCAAATATCTTTTTATAAAGCCATGAAAATCGCTTATATTTTGGAAAACTTCTATCACTCATTCTTGCATTGATTAAAAATGTTGTAGCACCTCTTTTTTTACTCAGATAAAAGAGCAGATACCAAAGCTCTGCTTCCATTACCACAAGTGCTGGCATAGGTTTGAGCCAAAACCACAAAAGTGGCTCAAAAGGAAGATAGCGCACATCAGCGTTTTTATAAACCTTTGCTGCCTCAAATCCTGTTTGTGTAATGACGCTGATATTTGCCTCTTTAAACTCTTTTACCAAAGGCTCTAATGCTTTTGTTTCACCAAAACTACATGCATGAAAATGTACCGCCCTTTTTGCAAAAGGCGGATTGTTTTTGAGAAAAAAACGTGCTGGAATAGCATTGCGATACTTACTTTTTAGTTGCAAAAAAAATAGAAAAGGTAGAGAAACTATATAAGCAAATGTGGTAATAAGAGTATAAATAGCAGTAAACATCTTCTTGCAAAAGAGCCTGAGGCTTTTTACTCGTTTTCCTCTTCTAAATATAAAATTCTTCCGCAGTGTGGACAGGTAGTAATCTCCTCACCTTTAATTACACTTGCATAGGTTTTATCATTTATTTTCATAAAACATCCCATACACGCCTGCTTTTTCACAGGTACAACAGCCGTATTGCCAGCCCATCTGCGAATCTTTTCATAAAATACGAGGATCTGCTTAGGAATTTTGGCTATAAGTTCGCTTTTCATTTGAAAGAGTTTTTCACGCTCATTTTCAAGTTCTTGGAGCTCTTGCTTCACTTCATCTTCTATTTTTTTGTACTGCTCTTCACTCTCTTGTAATCGTTCTTCAAAACTTTTAATCTCATCCTGTTTTGTTTCGCAAATATTTTCAAGTCTTGCAATCTCTTCATTTGCAAAATTTATCTGCTCTTTTGCGATATCCTCTTCAAGCTGCAAAGCTTTAAGCTCTTTTTCTGTTTTAACCTGCGCACTCTTCTTTTCTATATCAGCCAATTTTTCGCTGAGCTCTTTGAGATGCAGCTCATTTTTACTCTTTTTGAGTTCACACTCTTGAATTTCGTTTTTAAGCTGCTCGATCATCTGCTCAATGCTTCTTTTCTCTTGCGCAGCTTTTTTGAGTTTTTGCTCTATGTTTTCGATTTTTGGGCCAAAATCATCTATTTTTTTATCAATTTTAGCAAGTTCTACAAGCTGGCTAATATATTGTTTCATTCCAGACCTTTAAGGGTTTTTTTATTGACGCAATTATAGCTTTAATTGCTCTCTTTTTCAATTGCTCTTGCAAAGCTTCCCCAAAATAGCACTCACTCTCAAAGTGACCTATATCAATGACACTCAATCCAATTTCCTGCGCTTTCATTGCATCATGGTATTTAAGATCTCCAGTTAAAAAGAGATCTGCTTTGACAAAATCGATAAGAGATCCTCCACTTCCAGTTGTCAGAGCTATGCGCGAAACGCGTTCACTTGCTTGTACATATCGTGGACATGTGAGATGAAACTTCTTGCTCACCCACTTAAGAGCATCATCAAATGTGCATTCTTTGTCAAAATAGCAGATAAAATCTTCACACTCTGGCTCTACTCCTAAGACTTTTTGTGCTACATAGCTATTGAGATGGGTTTTGTCAAAGTTTGTATGCATTGCAATATGGGCGATATCCTTTTTTATCATCTTTACAAGAAGCTTTGCTGGATAGCTTGAATACTCGAGTGAAGTAAGTTTTCCAAAAATGAGTGGATGGTGTGTAATAATGAGTGAGCCTTCAGGGAGACTCTCTACAAGCCCTTCATCAACATCAATACAAAGATATATATCTTTAATCTTTTTTTCTAAATTTCCCACCTGCAATCCGGAATTATCCCACTTCTCTTGCAACTCGAAGGGACTTATCTCATCTAGGATCTTTAAAATATCTTTAAGCTTCAAGGAGGCTCTCCCTATATTTCTCAGCACACCCTTTTGCAAGTTCTCGCACTTTTAAAATAAAATTTTGCCGCTCTGTCACACTAATCGCTTTTCTTGCATCGAGGGTATTGAAAATGTGGCTAGCTAATAAGCAGTAATCATATGCTGGCAATGGAAGATCTTCTTCGAGTGCTCGCTTACACTCCTCTCTTGCATCTTCAAACCACTTAAAAAGCATCTTTGTATCTGCTACTTCAAAGTTGTATTTACTGTACTCAAATTCACCTCGCTTATGCACATCTGCATAAGTAACAACTTGATCGCCATTTTTGCTCCACACAATATCAAAAACGCTCTCTACGCCTTGCAGATACATAGCAAGACGCTCTGTGCCATAGGTGATCTCTACAGCTACCGGCTCGCACTCAAAACCGCCCACCTGTTGAAAATAGGTAAACTGCGTTACCTCCATACCATCAAGCCACACTTCCCAGCCAAGTCCCCATGCTCCAAGAGTCGGACTCTCCCAGTTATCTTCGACAAAGCGAATATCGTGCTTTTGCCACTTTAACCCCAAAGCTTCTAAGCTTTTGAGATAGAGCTCTTGGATATTTGCCGGACTTGGCTTGATGAGGACTTGAAACTGATAGTATGCACCAAGTCTATTTGGGTTCTCTCCATAGCGACCATCTGTAGGGCGCCTTGATGGTGCTACATAAGCTGTTGCCCAAGGTTTTGGATCGAGGGATTTTAAAAACGTAGCTGGATGAAATGTCCCAGCACCACTTGGAATATCGTAAGGCTGCATTATCACGCAACCCTGCTGTGCCCAAAAATTTTGTAGTTTAAGAAGTAGTTCGCTAAATGTAATCATGAAAGCCCCAATTCCTTTTCAATTTTTGCTTGATCAAACCCGCAGATCCACCTGCTTCCCACAAGAACTACAGGAACGCCTCTACATCCGTGGCGCATGCAGTCTTGCGCAGCTTTTTGATCTTTACTGATATCTATCTCTTTAAATTTTATCTGGTTTTTGCGAAAAAACTGCTTTGCCCGTGTACACCAGACACATCCTGGACTTGTAAAGAGTACTACGCGTTTTTGCTTCTTCTCACTCATAGATCCTCCTTTGTAGCACAGATTAAATCTCCAATATTTTTACTAACACGATTTGCTACAACACTACATTTTACTTTAAAAAGAAAATAGACTCTGCTATCTTGGTAGCTCTCCATACACTCAAAATTGCCCATTCCTTTTGCAAGAATGAGATCTGCACTATCAAAAATAGCTTTTGCTTGTTCATTAGCACGCTCATACAAAAACCCTGGCGTATCTACACCGCTGTCTACTACCTCACACACTTTATCAAGCCCTACCATTTTTGCTTCTTGCAGTGTTACATCATTGATAATAGGCCTACCCCGTACAAAGTAGTAGATCTTAATATCAAGCACCTTTTTAA
The DNA here is from genome assembly GCF_027946175.1 of Nitratiruptor tergarcus DSM 16512. Taxonomy (NCBI): domain Bacteria; kingdom Pseudomonadati; phylum Campylobacterota; class Epsilonproteobacteria; order Nautiliales; family Nitratiruptoraceae; genus Nitratiruptor; species Nitratiruptor tergarcus. The sequence goes on along the minus strand of NZ_AP026671.1, from coordinate 77,047 downwards.
TCTCTTTAATGAGAATCTTATCAAAAAGATGCTCACCCACATTATCTCCGATAATAAGGAGTCTTTGAGCCTTTTGCAGTTTTTGGATAAATTCGCTCTTTTTATCAATAGCAAAAGGAGCTTCAAATATCTTTGCAATCTCTTCTTGGATATCAAACATCACTTCTGTAGCAAAGTCGATCACATTTCCAGCAACACTAGCACGGAGTGCTGCATCAAGCCTTTGAGGGCTTCGTGCAATTTTTTCCTGCACAAAAGGAACATACTCCTGTGCTTTTTGGATAGACTCTAGCTTTTTTTGGCTATAGAGATCCTCTTTGTTTACTACTTTACTGATAGCTGGATAGAGAATAGCTGCTGCTTCTGGTGGAGTCTGCTTTGGTGTGATTGAGGCTAAAACCTCGGCACTTCTTTGCATAATAGCATCAGCACACTCCTCATCACACTCCAAAGCCTTACTCACACGCAGCGCCTGGTTGTAAAGACATACAAAACAATCAGGCTTGAGTAGCATCTATTATCACTTCCACTTCACTTGAATCTGCTTCCACTTTTTTTGCTTTGCTGAGGCGATCTTCTTGGAGTTTTGCTCGCAGCTCCTCATCATCGATTGCTAGGATCTGCATTGCCAAATAAGCTGCATTCACTGCTCCAGCCTTTCCTACTGCTACTGTTGCAACAGGCATTCCCGCTGGCATCTGCACAGTAGAAAGCAGTGCATCCATACCGTCCATAAAACCGCCCTTCATAGGTACCCCTATGACAGGCTTGACAGTGAGACTTGCCACTACGCCTGCTAAATGCGCAGCCATACCAGCAGCGCAGATGAAGACCTTAGCTCCCTTCTCTTCTGCTTCACTCACATAACTTTTAGTTCTATGAGGACTTCTATGAGCACTAGAGATGATAAGCTCATACGGTACGCCAAACTTATCAAGCACCTTTGCACACTCTTGCATCACTTCATAATCACTTTTACTCCCCATAATGATAGAGATAAATCGCATTCTGACTCCTTTATATCACAATTGCAACAATAAAATTAATGTGCAATTATATTGTAATTCTATTAAGAGACTACTAAGAAAACTGCATCAATACCATCTTCTTCTACTCTTTTAGAAAGTTCAGTCTACTTTATCAGCTATCTTCTTTCTTAAAAAAGTGTATGGAGGCAGTTGACATGGAAGTTTTACAGGATTGATATTGCCACTATGAATGCACTCATACTCTTTGTTTGCAATAATTTTATTGAGCTTGAGCCACCATTTGCCATCTCTTTCAAAGATTACACCAATCTCATTACTGCAAGCACGAAGCTTTGCATCTTTTGGCGCAACAATCTCCAGCTCATCCCCTTGGCAGATTTTATCTTTTGTCAAAAAGTGCAATCCATCCTCAAGCACTTCTGCTTTTACCTGATGGGTTCCTTCACTAATGGAAGAATCTAGCTTTTGTGTACCGCTTTTCTCATAAGGGCGGCTTACCAAATATCCATCTGTAAAACCACGATGCTTTGTGGTATGCAGCTCTGCTTGGTATCTGCTTGGCTCAAACTGTCCTTTATAGTAATCATCAATCGCCATGCGATATGCTTTTGTGGTAATTGCCGCGTAGTAGTCACTCTTTGTTCGCCCCTCAATCTTGAGGCTATCAACTACCCCGCTATCCAAAATCTCTTTGATGTGGCTTGCAAGATTAAGATCTTTTGCATTCATTATATACGTACCTTCACCCTCAACCTCTTCTAGTTTAAAAAGAGTTCCAGTTTCAGGATTTTCTGCATAGAGGGTATACTCAAAGCGGCAATCATTAGCACAACTTCCTCTATTTGGTACCCTTCCACTTTGCACAGAGCTAATGAGACACCTTCCACTATACGCAAAGCACATACTTCCATGCACGAAGATTTCAAGCTCTAAATCTGGGAGTCTCTTTTTGATCTCTTCTAAATCCTTTAGTCCAATTTCACGTGCTGCAATTATGCGTCTTACTCCCAAATCATAATAAACTTCGGCATCAAGATAGTTCATCACATTGGCTTGGGTAGAAAGATGTAAAGGTATATGCGGCGCAATATCTTTGCATAGCTTTATAACACCCGGTGTACTTACAATAAAAGCATCAGGCTCCATTGCCGCCATCGACTCAATATGTTTGGCAAAGAGCTTTATTTGAGAATTAAATGGAAAACCGTTGATTGTTACATAAACCTTTTTACCTAAGGTATGTGCATACTCGATTCCCTCTTTGAAACTCTCCATGTCAAACTCTTTGCCGCTGCGAATACGCAAGCTGTAGTGGCTCACACCACCATAGACTGCATCTGCCCCATATGCAAAAGCAATTTTTAACTTTTTAAGATTGCCTGCAGGACTTAGAAGCTCTACCCTTTTCAATCTATTTCCCTCTTTTTTCCAAAATATCGATTAAGTGTTCATACCCTGTCATTTTTGCATAGTCTCTTGCACTCTTTTCAAATGTATCAAGCACCTCCGTATCCACATTACACTCTTCAACCAAATAGCGCGTTATTGCTTCATCTCCATAGGCCATCGCTGCCATGAGAGGCGTAAAGCCAGATTTACGCTTGGTAGTATTTGGATCGATGCCAGATTCTACCAAAAATTTCACAATATCAAGGCGTCCCTTTTTTATCGCATCATCGATGAGGCCCACTCCCTCCTCATCAATTTCATAGATATCCGCTCCTTGCTCAACTAAAAAAACAAATACTTCTAAACTCACTTTATTTTTGATTGCACTACGTAGTACTGAATCACCACTTTCAGTTCTTATAGCGTTAATATTATCAATCTCTTTGCAAGCTTTCTTTACACCTGCTAAAGAGTCTCTTTTTATCTGTTCAAAAATATCCACCGCATCCCCCTGTGCTATAATTAATAAGTATTATAGCAAAAGGAGCAGTATGCGCGTAGATCTGCACAATCACACAAAACGCTGCAACCACGCTACAGGCGAGATGGAAGAGTATGTGCAAAGAGCGATTGCAGAGGGTATCGAAATATATGGATTTAGTGATCATGCACCAATGAATTTTGATCAAAAATATCGTATGAGTTTGGAAGAAGTAGATGCGTATGAAAAAGATGTGCAAGAACTGAAAGAAAAATATAAAAATAAAATTGAAATCCTCTTGGGATACGAGGTAGATTTTTTACCAGGACTTATGGAAGATCGCATTGTACAAGCAGATGTAGATTACTTAATAGGCTCAGTCCACTTTTTACCAAAAAGCCGTAAACATGACGAGATCCTCATCCATCAAGATCTTTGGGGATTTGATAACCCAGAATTCATTGGAGAGTATAAGAATAAAGATATCGATACCATTTGGGAAGACTACTTCAGCGCTATAGAAGCACTCGCTAAGAGTGGACTTTTTCAGATTGTTGGACATCTAGACTTAATCAAAGTATTCAACTTCAAACCAAAAAAAGATGTGCGTCTCATCGCCAAAAATGCTTTGAAAACCATCAAAGAGAACAATCTTGTATTGGAAATCAGCAGTGCTGGTTTACGTAAACCCGTAGGAGAGCCTTATCCAAGCAAGGAGCTTTTAGAAGAGGCATATGAGCTTGATATCCCTATCACCTTTGCCTCTGATGCACACGCACCTGAACAGGTAGGATATAAACTTGATGAAGTTATGCAATTAGCAAAAGAGGTTGGTTATACAAAATGTGCTATTTTTAAAAATAAAGAGCGGGGGTTTGTAGAGTTTTAACATTGGGGCAAAGCCCCAATAATTAGCAAGAGTATGTAGTAATGAATTCGTATGGGTGCGGTCGACCTTCCCAAGGCCAGATAGATGTTTCAAACTTGTAGTGCTGATATGTCTGAATAAACTCTTCAGTCATAACATCACCAACTTTGAAGAGATCTCTGTTTGCAAGCATATTTTCGATCGCTTCTCTGAGTGTATGAGGCATCTGCTGGATACCTTTTTCTCTAATCTCATCAAGAGTAAGCTCAAAGAGATCCATTTCCATTGGATCGCCTGGATCGATTTTGTTTTTAATACCATCGATACCAGCAAGTAAAAGTGCAGTAAACGCAAGATATGGGTTACCAGAGCTATCTGGGAATCTAAATTCTGCTCTTACACTTTTCTCTCCTGCTCCCCAAGGAATACGACAGCTTGCACTTCTGTTTTGTGCTGAGTATGCAAGGATTGAAGGAGCTTCAAATCCAGGAATGAGGCGCTTATAAGAGTTTGTAGAAGCATTTGTGAAAGCTGCTACAGCTTTAGCATGTTTGAGTACTCCACCGATGAAGTATTTACCAAATTGGCTGAGATTTGCATATCCACTTGGATCATAAAAGAGGTTTTTGCCATCTTTCCAGATAGAGATGTGTGTATGCATTCCGTTACCATTATCGCCATAGAGCGGTTTTGGCATAAAAGTAGCAGTTTTACCATTGATGTGTGCAACATTTTTGACTACATATTTAAGTTTTTGTACATTGTCAGCTGCTTCGATGAGTGTTCCAAATTTAACACCAATTTCACCTTGTCCCTGTGCAACTTCGTGGTGGATAACATAAGTTTCCAGACCTACCTCTTCCATCACCTGACTCATCTCCGCTCTTAGATCCATCATAGAATCAACTGGAGGAACCGGGAAGTATCCACCTTTTGTACCAGGTCGGTGACCAATATTGTAAACATCATATTCTGGGCTATCAACGCCTCTGTTCCACTCACCTTCGCTTGTATCTACTTCGTAGTACTGGCAGTTGATCTCATCTCTGACTTTAACATTGTCAAATACAAAAAATTCATTTTCTGGACCAAAGTAAGCTACATCACCAATACCGCTTTCTTGAAGATATTTCAGAGCTTTTTTTGCGATACTTCTTGGACACTTCTCATATGGTTGATTTTTATAGATATCATATACATCACAAATAACAACAAGTGTAGGATCTGCAGTAAATGGATCAACAAACTCTGTTCCGGCTTCCGGGACCAAAACCATATCAGATTTATTAATTGGCTGCCATGCTGGAAGTGAACTACCATCAAATGGAAGACCATTTTTAAATGTATCTTCATTTACCGCTTTGACATTATAAGTTACATGGTGCCATGTTCCTTTAATATCTGTAAAACGAAAGTCTACAAACTCGATCTCCTCTTCTTTGATAGTGTCGAAGAGTTTTTGTAGTTTAGCCTCATCTACTTGAAACATATACACTCCTTTTTAAATTTGAAAGTCAATATATTATATCTCAATCATTTTTAAATCCTTGTATAAAAATTATACAATCCTTCAAATCTCCAAACATTGTTAAAAAAAATCACAAATTATATATCTCACTCTTTTTAAAAGAGTTTCTTCAACATATTCATCGCTCCTTCTATCCCACCTATTTGTGACACAAGCTGCTCAGCCAAAAATGGATCTTCATTGGTAGCTTCATCAACAACTGCTGGAAGTGCATCAGCAAGAGCCTTTTTGGCACTCTCTCCAAAGATTCCTAAGTGCTGCTAGTTCTTGGACTTTATCGCTTGGGATAAGCTGCGTCACAGTATCAGCATCATAGGAGCATTCTCTCCACTCCCTATCCAGCTACTGACGATCTCCATTACTCCTCCCTCTTGCGCTTTTGCAAGAAGAGAAGAGAGATCAATTCTGCCTTCTTCACTTAAAACTCTCAGCAAAGCCTGCGCAATATTGTCTATATCGATATCACTTGTACTCTCATCATCATTATTTTGTATATATTGTGCACCAATTTTGATAATTTCCATCCAATCCATAACATCTCCTTAGAAGTTTATATAATATAGTATATCATTAGAGTAAGAAATAATTGTTGCAAAAGGCTTTTTGTGGAACAGATATGGATAATATTAGCTGCTATTTTGCTGGCTAGTGGGCTTAATATAATTTTAAAAAAATTTGACCTCCCTACTGCAATAGGTTACATATTAACGGGTATTGTCATTGCTAATGTTCTTCATCTCAATGTCCATAATACAGAAATTTTAGAATATGTCTCAGAATTTGGCATTGTGCTTTTAATGTTTACTATTGGTTTGGAATTTAGCTTTCAAGAGTTAAAAATTATGAAAAAAGAGGTATTTGTTTACGGTACACTGCAAGTAGTAATTACTGGTTTTCTCTTTGCACTTTTAGGTTCACTTCTTTTTTCAATTCCACAAAAATCAGCTATTATCATCGGATTTGCCTTAGCACTCTCTTCTACTGCTATAGTGCTTAAAATTCTTAACGAAACAGGAGATATTCACGCAAGTTTTGGACGTAAAGCACTGGGGATTTTACTTTTTCAAGATATTGCAGTAATACCACTTCTATTGATGATAGAGATCTTTACAAAAGATGTACCTATTCAGTCTCTTCTCTTGCAAACACTTTTGAATATGATCCTCTTTTTCTTGCTTCTCTACCTTTTAGGTCGCTATGTAATAGATAAATTTTTACATTACGCTATTGCAACAAAAAATCAAGAGATTTTTTTACTTGCCGTCTTTTTTGTGATACTTCTTAGTGCAACTATTGCGCATTTCTTTGGGTTTTCCTATTCACTTGGCGCATTTTTCGCTGGTATGCTTCTTGCAGAATCTCACTATAAATACCAAATAGAGGCAGATCTCTCTCCCTTTCGTGATCTTTTATTAGGAATATTCTTCTTTTCTGTGGGCAATAGTATTAATATTGCAGTAGTTTTTCAAAATATCTTTTTCATTCTCTCTTTAGTAATAGCTGTTATGCTTCTCAAAGCTTTCATTATCTTTTTGATTTTACAGTTTAGTGAGCAAAAACGCACAGCCTTTAAAACTGCTCTTGCTCTTGCACAAATTGGTGAATTCGCTTTAGCCCTCTTCACTTTAGCTGTAGGCAACAATCTTTTAGATCAAAAAAGCATGCAAATTCTCTCTTCAGCTGTTATCATCTCTATGATCCTTACACCCTTTATTCTCAAACACCTCAAAACTTTGGCTGATCGTATCTTCAAAGAGCCCATACGGGAGCTCAAACTCTCTTCAACTGGCTTTAAAAACCATATCATTGTATGCGGATATGGTCCATTAGGTCGTGATATATGTAAAGATCTCAAAACAAGAGGATTTGAGTATGTAGTCATAGAGCATGATTTACGACTCTATGAAGAGGCAGTTGCAAACAATGAGCCGGCATTTTTCGGTAATGCTGCACAAAGAGTAGTATTAGAGAGCCTCGATCTCAAATATGCTTGCGCAATAGTGATTACATTTCACAATCTCGAAAAGATCCGCCTCGTTACGCAATCGGTTCTCGATCTTGCACCTCATGCACATGTGGTTGCTCGCGTACGAGATGAAAAGGAGGCAAAAGTGCTTGAAGATCTTAACATCAAAAGCCTCGTTATCACAACACAGACCCTCTCAAAAGAGATGATCCAGCAGCTTTTTTACTGTCAGCTTTAGCATAAACATATAATTTTACTTTTTTACAATCAATATAACAGAAAGTTTAATAGGTAAGCTTTTGCAATACTTCACCTATTGGCACACTTGATAGCGGGTAATCTTTTGCAAATAGATATGGTTAGGGCAGTTTTCACCCTCTTTGCCAGATCCAAAATCGCTCACACAAGATTTTCCCGCAACGAGATAGTCGTTTTTGATATCAAAAATGTTTTCATTAAACATCTGACCTTCATCATTCTTTCCATCAAGATGGATACTATTCCAGTCGATACTCACACTATCTCCCGTAGCATGGACTCTGTTTTCATATCCACTATTTTTAGTAATCTGTGTATAGTCAAAATGTCCAGAGCAATCGATTTTGAGAGTGATTTGCTGTTTAATCGTCATCGAACCTGCATGCAAAACTGATTCATTAGTCTGAAAGATATAGCCTCGAAGATCTTGAGAATCTTTTACTTCAAGCATCTCTTTATCACCCAAGGTGTCTATGCTTGAACTGCTAGAGCTACTTTGAGCATTCATATCTTCAAATGTAACATTGATACCTTCGATAATGGCTCGAATGCCATCTATTTTCTTATAGACAAAAGTTCCTTGTGCACTCACACCATCAAGCTTGTAGATCTGTGTGGTTTTATCTTGATTGGCATACAAAACCCAATCAAATTTTGTCTGACCATCCTTATCGAAATCACCGATATAGATCATGTTCCAAGCATTGGAACCAATATGCGGATCTACATCCACAGATTTCCAACCAAAAACGTTATTTACACTTGGTGCATTACCTTGGAGCTGAAAGACTTTACCATCATTGAGCACAAAGACCCAATCAAATGCGTTTGAAACTCCTGCAAAATCGTATGGCGTGAAGGTACCAGACTTCGCAAAGGATTTAGAGAATAAAAATGTGCGTACATCTGCAAATGAGATACTCAACAAAAGAGCGGGGATTAATAAGAATTTATGCATACAAAGCCTTTTAAAGTAACGGGGCCAGAAGAGAATAAGAGGAATTTCTTACAATCTTCAACTTTGCAAAAGCTTACCTATATAAAGTATATCTTCTGTTTTATAATATGCTACTTAAAAGAGCAACTCCTCTTTTTGCTCCTCTACTTCTACATCTTCATGGGAAGGTCTAGAAATGTCAGTATAGTAGATTATTTTACCATTATATCGCATCTTTTTTACGCCCTGTGGAATATCAAATCTCTTTTTAAGCTCTGGATGTAGTTGATAGATCCTCTCAATAAAAGCTCCCACAACAGGTGCAGAAGCACGACCACCAGACTCTCTCTTTTTCAAAGGAGTGTTATCATCTTGACCAAACCATGTTATTACTTCGATATCTGGAGTAAAACCACAAAACCAAGCATCTATATATCTATTGGTTGTCCCGGTTTTACCTGCAACTTCTATGCCTGGCACTTTCGCCCGCCTTCCGGTTCCACGATTGACCACATCACGTAATATATCTATCATCAAAAAGGTCTGCTGAGGGGAGACTAACTCTTTTTTCATAAGTGTCGATTGATAGATGCTCTCGCCCTTTGCATCAGTAATTGAATAGACAAGACGTGGTTCTATCTGCACTCCATAATTAGGAAACATAGAGTAAAATTTAGCAAGCTCTAAAGGTGAGAGAACAATACTTCCTAAGGAGAGGGAGAGATCTCGAGGGAGGTTTTGAAAACCAAACTTTTGCAGCTCTTTATACATTCGTCCAAGTCCAATATCTTCTACTAAATTTATTGTTGCAAGGTTGCGAGAATGTATGAGGGCATCTTTGAGTGTAATTGTCCCTTCAAAATTCTTTTCATAATTTTTTGGCTGCCAAATTTTTGTCTCATTCCCCTCTTTAAACTCATAGGTTCGTGCTACATCTGGAATTTTATCTACCTGTGAATAACCAAGATTGAGCGCTATTTGATAGATAAATGGCTTAAATGCACTTCCGGGCTGCCGCTTAGCTTGTGTTGCGCGATTAAAAGGGCTTGTAGCATAATCAACTCCCCCTACAAGTGCTAAAACTTCACCGCTTCTTGGACGCAAAACCACCATTGCACCATTAAGTTTGGAGTAGTTATAGTCCTTGCCACGAGCAAGAATATTTTCATATCCCTTTTTTAGTTCTTCTTTGGCAATCTGCTGCATTGAAAGATCAATTGTTGTAAAGATTTTATACCCACCACTACGAAAATTTGGCATTTTTTTACCAAAACGGCGCAGAATCTCATCTACAACATAAGGAGCTCTATTTTGTGAGAGTGTATCATCATAAACTTTTGGCTGCTCTGCTATTGCTTGCGTAAACATCCTCTTATCTATCCAACCAAGCTCGTACATACGATTAATAACCCTGTCTGCCCGCCTAATAGACTCTTCATAGTTTTTTGTAGGATCGTAGTAGCTTGGTGCACGGGGCAGTCCCACGAGCATTGCTATCTCTTTGAGAGAGAGATTTTGTAACGTTTTATGAAAATATCCTAAAGCTGCAGTCTTGATACCATAGTATCCATGACCAAAATAGACTTGATTGAAATAGCGCTCTAAAATCTCCTCTTTTGTAAGCTTTGTCTCAATATAGATGGCAATAAGCATTTCAGTAAGTTTACGCTTTATCTTTTTTTCTCGGGAGAGCACCATAGTTTTCACAAGCTGTTGTGTTATAGTGCTTGCGCCCTCTACAAATTTCCTTGCTTTAATATCTTTTATAATAGCACGTACTATTGCATCGGGATTGATACCGTGATGCTCAAAAAATTTTGTATCTTCTATCGCTAAAAGCGCTTCAATCGCTCGTGCTGGAATATCTTCATATGTAACATACTCCCTGTTTTGCCCATCAAAAATATTTGCTATGAGTTCTCCATTGCGATCATAAATCTTCGTTGTAAGTTTTGGTTGATACTCAATAATCTGCTTTGCTTTTGGAATAGCTTCATTATAAAGCCCTCCTAAATAAAAAACTGCATAGATTATTACACCTATAAAAATAACAAATAAAAGGCCAAAAAATGCTTTTACAATCTTCATTGACGAAACTCTCTTTGGGAAAAATCTGAAGCAATCAAAATCTTCGTATACTCACTTTTTGGTTGTGTCAAAATCTCTTGTGTTAAACCGCTCTCCACAATTTTACCATCTTTGATAACCGCCATCTCACTACAGAGTTTCACTGCACTCGCAATTTCATGGGTAACAAACAAAATTAAAAAACCTAGCTCCTTTTGCAACTGTAAAAAAAGATTGAGTACACTCTCTTTGAGATGGGGGTCTAGTGCTGTGGTTGGTTCATCAAGAAGCAAAAGTTTTGGCTTTTTTGCAAGCGCCATCGCAATGACTACCCTTTGCAACTGCCCTCCGCTAAGCTGTGGCGGATAGCGATCTAAAAAAATTTCATCAAGCCCTACAAGTTGCAGCAGCTTTGCAGCATCATCAACTGGTACAAAAAACTGATTTTTAATTTTTGTAAGAGGGCTAAGAGATGTAAAAGGGTTTTGTGGTACTAGTGAGACAGTCTCTCCTCTTTGCAGTGTGTACTCCCAGGTATAATCAAGAGAGTACTTTAAATTTGAAGGGAGCAGTCCCAAAAGGGCTTTGAGTGTGAGACTTTTACCGCTTCCACTCTGTCCAACAAGTGCTAAAGAGCTTTGTAGAGAAAAAGAGATATCTACGAGCGTTTTATGCTTTTTTGTATCAAAAATTTGCAACCTCTTACAGACAAACATCACGGGATAACTCCAAAACTCTTTGCAGATCTTCTATACTTTCGCCAAGCCGAGCAATGATACGCAAAAGTGGCTGCTTTACCGTTGGTGGCCTAATTGCTCCTACTATGTAACCCTGCTCTAAAAGCTCTTCTTGCTTTTGCAGCACATCTTTGCAAGGAATATCGATAATAAGAGAGTCTGCTTCATACCCAAAACTTTTTATAACCTCTTGTCTTTTTTGAATTTGCTCTTTATAAAATGTTAAATTTCTCTGTATCTCTTGCATCCCTTCATGCGCAAGCGCTATATCCATAAGAGAAAGAGCCGTTGTATAGATAATACTTTTAGCCCTATTTTCTAAAAAACTTATAATCTCTCTGCTCGCTAAGATATAGGCTCCATAGCTTCCAAGGGCTTTACCAAGTGTCCCCATTTTTATATGGTTTGGACGAGGAGTTATATTAAAAAGATCAAAAACCCCTTGCAATTGCTCCCCCACTACACCTACACTATGCGCCTCATCTACAATAAGAAGTGCATCTCCTACCACATCAAATATCTCTTTATTGAGCAGATCGCCACTCATAGAGTAGATCCCCTCTACTGCTACAATTGTACGCTTTGCACTACTTTGGAGTTTTTTTGCAAGATCTTTGGGATCATTATGGCGAAAAAAAGCTACATTTTCTACAAGTCTTGCAGCGAGTACTCCACTAGCATGAAACTCCTCATCCATTATGAGACTGTCCCCTTTGCGCACCAACGCCTCAATGAGAGCACCATTTGCCAAAAAACCACTCCCAACAACGATACCTGCTTCAAAACCATTGAGCTTGCACAAAAGATCTTCAAACTCTTTATGCAAAGGAGTATAGCCGTTAATAAGCTGCGAAGCTTTAGCACTATTTACTGGATATTCTCTTACACTTCTATACGCAGCATCTAAGAGCTCTTTTTTATGGGCTAGTCCCAAGTAATCATTAGAAGCAAAATCTTTGAGTTCAGTAGAAAAGATTCGTCTTTGACGAAAGCGTCCACTGCGGCGCAAAGCTCTTAGTTCTTTATCATAATACATCGATTGCCTCAAAAAGTTTTTGCAAACCAGCTTTTTTATTCTTTTGGTAGAATTTAGCAAAAGTTTTAAGAGCAGGGAGATAAAATCCAATAAATTGCAACACATTACGGGGCTTGTTTGTAACTTGTGATCGCTCAAAATCGATAATTTTTACACCATTGAGAGTAAAAATAAAATGGTAGTATCTTCCAAGCTCTCTATGGTTAACATGCGCCAAATCCAAAAGATAACTTGCATAAAGAGCCTCTTTGAGAGCTGCTTTTTTATCCTTTTTTAAAGCCTCTTTTAAAGAGATTCCATCAATATACTCCATAATCACATACTCTTCACCCGCTTCATAAAGCCTTGGTACAACTGAAAGGTATTGGAGCTTTTGCAATATAAAAGCTTCGTGCTTAATAGTATTTGGCTTACCAAATCGATGCTTTTTGAGAACTGCTTTTTTTCCAAAATAGTCTATGAGAAAAATCTCTCCCCTATTTCCCTCAAATATCTTTTGCAATTTCAGCTAACCTCTCTACCTGTAATCCCATTGCTGTAGACTCACGTCCTTTTACACTTTTAATATACTTTTTGCAAAAGCCCTCTACCATACAAGCACCCGCTTTACCTCTCCACTCACCGCTTCCCAGATAGTTTTTAAGATCTTCTTCATCAAAAGGGGCAAAAAGATAACTTGTAGTATCAAGATCTTCTACCTCTTTTCCTTTGTCTTTATAGATCATACAGGTAATAATATCAACCCTATTTCCACTCTGCTTTTGCAAAATCTCCCTAGCTTCTGCTTCATTTTTGGCTTTTCGCAAAATCTCATTATTCGCTGTTACCACAGTATCTGCAACAACGATAGGGATCTCTAATCCATATTTCTCTATAGCTTTTTGCAATTTACCACGGGCAACTGCACAGACAAACTCTTTGGGATCACTGTATTGCTTTAAGAGAGAATCTTCATCAAACTCTATAGGGCTTTGAATAAATTCAATACCAGCATCTCTTAATAACTTTGCTCGCGTCTCACTTCCACTTGCAAGGCGTATCATCCTATTTTTTTATCTCCACACTCACCTTTGATGCAACTGCCACCAGGCTTATGGCGAAGATCTGGAATATTGAGCACTCCTCGTAAAATTGTCTCAACTGTAGCGTTTTGTGTACCAAAAACCTCTTTGAGGTATTCATGCGCTTTCATAGGATCTACATGATCGCCGCAAGTAAAGACATCCACTGCAGCAAAGCCATACTCTGGCCAGGTATGGATCGTAAGATGCGATTCACTAATAACCACTACCCCACTTACACCATATGGCTCAAACCTATGAAAAGACTTTCCAATTACTGTAGCACCTGCAATCTCTGCAGCTTTTACAAGCGCATTTTCAACTTTTTGTACATCATTTATCGCATTCTCATCGCATCGATAATATTCAGCAAGAAGATGCTTTCCCAGTGACTTCATTTCAATCCTTTCAAAATCCCCGTAAAACAAGGCCAAAATATATAGCAGCCAAACCCAAAAAGATATTAAGTGGAAGCATATATGTAGCAATCGGTTTTAAAAACTTCTTCGCCATCAGATAGTTACTTGCCAAATAGTAGCTTTGTGCACGAAAGCGAAGATAGAGCATACCAGCATAGTTAAGCGCCATAATAAGCCAAATCGCCTCTTTTACATGCACTATCATACTCAAATCTGTATGTCCTCTAAATCCAAACATATGAGCCAGATAGAGTCCAGTACCAAGTAAGATAAGAATAAATGGTAAAACAAGTGCAAATAGTCTTCCTGTTATCTCAAGAGTCCTAGCAAGCCTTATTCCATCATCTTGAATATTTTGAAGAGCTGGATGCACTGCAAAACGCACTGCTATCATGCCACCTATCCAAATAATTGCACTGAGCACATGGAAAAAAATTGTATATAAAAGCATTACGCCTCCTTCAAATGCTCTTTGGCATACGCAAGCGCTGCTTCTTTTGCTTCTGCTATTTTCGAAGGATCTTTTCCTCCAGCCTGGGCAAAATCTGGACGTCCTCCGCCACCACCTCCAACAATAGGAGCTACCGCTTTGACCCACTCTCCAGCTTTGAGTCCTACACCTTTTGCTCCAGCAGCAATTAAGACTTTATTTTCTTTTTTTTGAAAAAGCATCACTGCAATTTTTTCATATGCATTTTTTAGATCATCGATAATTTTTTTGATATCGCCTCCATCAATTTCATCAATAACAACTTTGACTCCATTTATCTCTTGGGCTTTAAGCTCTTTTGCACTCACTTTTGTTGCATTTTTTAGCTCTTCTTTGAGTGTTTTAATCTCCTCTTTGAGCTTTTTGATTCCAATTACAACATCTTTGTTTTTTACCTCTTCACTTGCAAGACTAATCTCTTCTCTCCATGATTTTGCAAGATTTACAGCACTCATACCACAAACCGCTTCAATTCTTCGTACACCGCTACTCACACCGGACTCTTTTGTAATAAAAAATGAGCCAATCTCAGCAGAGTTTTTCACATGGGTTCCACCGCACAGCTCCACACTCACATCGCCAAACTCAACTACTCTTACAACATCACCATATTTTTCGCCAAAAAGCGCCATAGCTCCTTTTTCTTTAGCCCTTTCAATCGGCATCTCTTCTACTTTTGCCTCAATCCCCTGGGCAATCACTTCGTTGACAAAATTTTCCACTCTTTGGATCTCATCAGCACTTAATGGTTTTGGATGAGAGAAGTCAAACCGAAGTCTGTTTGCCTCTACTAAACTTCCCTGCTGGGTAACATGCTCACCCAAAATTCTTCTCAGCGCTGAATGCAGAATATGGGTAGCTGAGTGGTGTTTGGCAATTTCGCGTCTGCTTTTATCCACAATCGCCTCTACTGCTTCATCTTTTTTCACTTCCTTCACAGCTTCTACGAGGCTTAAATTCAGATCAAAAAACTTCTTCGTATCAAGTACTTTTGCGACTGTTTCACCCTCATAGAGCCGAATCTCACCTCTATCACCAATCTGTCCGCCACTTTCAGCATAAAATGGAGTCTCTTCTAGTAAAATCCACCCTTTTTGGCCAGGTTGCAAAGCATTACACTTTTTAAAGTTTTCATCCAAAAGGCCTGTGATAATAGTATGGGCTTTAAGCTTTTCATATCCTACAAACTCGTTTTTCAGACCCAAAAGCTCTTTGAAATCTCCACTTAAAGCCACATCACCACTTCCCTTCCAGGCTGCTTTAGCACGCTGCCGCTGCTCTTGCATAAGCGCTTCAAAGCGGCTCTTATCAAGCTTTAGTCCCTTTTCTCTTAACATATCTTCAGTTAAATCGAGCGGGAAACCATAAGTATCGTAGAGTTTAAATGCCACATCACCGCTAAAGGTCTCTTTTGTTTGAGATAACTCCTCTTCAAAAAGTTTCATTCCTGCTTCTATTGTTTGATAGAAGCGCTCCTCTTCTGCTCGTATCTGCTCTTGAACAGTTGGCAATTTTTGCGGAAGATAGTCATAGTGCTTGCCCATGAGATCAGCTACATTGGAAGCGAGTTTATACATAAATGGCTCTTTAAGTCCCAACAAATAGCCGTGGCGTACACCTCTTCGCAAAATTCTTCTGAGAACATATCCACGCCCCTCATTGCTAAACATCACTCCTTGCGCGAGCAAAAAGGTAACAGCTCTAATATGATCGGCGATGACACGAAAGCTTGCACCCTCTTTATAAATATATTTTTTATTTGCTAGTTCGCTAATAGCATTGATAATTGGCATAAAGAGTGAGCTATCGTAGTTGCTAAAAACACCCTCTTTGATTGCCGTAATACGCTCCAGCCCCATACCGGTATCGATACTTGGTTTTGGAAGCGGCAGAAGCTCGCCAGCTTCATTTCTCTCATACTGCATAAAAACAAGGTTCCATATCTCCAAAAAACGATCCCCATCTCCGCCAAGATAGTCTTCTGGGCCATTAAAATGCTCTTCGCCTTGATCATAAAAGATTTCGCTACATGGTCCACATGGGCCCGTATCGCCCATCTGCCAAAAATTATCTTTGTCTCCAAAGCGTCTAATGCGATCTTTTTTTACAAACTTCTGCCATATTTTTTCAGCTTCATCATCGCTTTCATGCACTGTTACCCAAAGTCTTTCAACCGGAAGCTCTAAAACTTCTGTCACAAACTCCCAGGCATAGGCAATGGCTTCCTCTTTAAAATAGTCCCCAAAACTAAAGTTTCCAAGCATCTCAAAAAAGGTATGGTGCCTTGCGGTATAGCCCACATTTTCAAGATCATTATGCTTACCACCTGCTCTGATACAGGTTTGGCAGCTCGTCGCTCTTGGAACTTCAGCTGGTATCTCACCAGTAAAGATCTTTTTAAATGGTACCATCCCAGCATTGGTAAAAAGCAGAGTTGGATCTTCTGGCACCAACGGGGCACTTGGATAGATAGTATGATTTTTGCTTGCAAAATAGTCTAAAAACGCTTTTCGTATATCCATAGAAATCCTCTATAGTAGTTTAACCGATATTTTATCAAAATTATTGTTCGTTTTTTGGAATGAGATAACCTTCGTTGATGAGTTCAATAACTATATTGCGAAAGATAGGCGCTGCAGTTTGGGAAGCAAAATGTTTTGTCTTTGGCTCAAATACAGTGACACCAATCGTATAACGATGTTTTGCATCATTTGCAAAACCGAAAAATGAGGTGATATATGCATTTTGGTATCTTCCTCCCCGTGATATATGCGCAGTACCAGTTTTACCACCAATTTCTAATCCATCAATTTTTGCTACTGTCCCTGTACCTTTTTCGACTACTTTTTGTAAGATATTGTGCATAGTGGCCACTGTTTTACTCGAAAGAATTTTACGTTTTTTACTCTTTTTCAAAAATATTCTTTTACCATTTTCTAAAGTGATAAATGCAGCAATTCTTGGAGTTACCTTGTATCCATCATTATTAAAAAGATTATAAGCACTGAGCAACTGCATAAATGTCACTGTCATCCCATATCCATAGCCTACGGTCGCTTTGTAAATTTCACTTTTAAGTTTATATGGAGGTAGCAATTTGCCACCCTTTTCATAAGGAAGATCGACTCCTGTGGGCTTCCCAAATCCCAACATCTTTAGGCCCTGAGAAAATTGCAGATAACTCAATCTCTGTGCCAGTTGGGCAATACCAATATTGCTTGAATGCACAATGACATTTTCAGCACTCAACCAATCAAACTTATGCTCATCTGTAATATATTTTCTCCCCAGTTTCATACGTCCATTGTAACCTCTTACTACTTCAAGTGGCGAAACGAGGCCATGCTCTAAAAGAAGTGAAAAAGTCATAGGCTTCATAACAGAACCCGGCTCGAACGGATATTCGGTAAATTTTGGATTGAGTGAGGGGAGATCTCTTTTTTGTATATTTTTTGGATCATAGCGATTAGAACTTGCTATAGCTAAAATTTTACCTGAATTTGACTCCATTACTGCAGCTATTATCTCTTTAGCTTCTAGATCTGCCTTTTGTGTATCAAGTATATTTTCTATATTTTTTTGCAAAAGCATATTGACATTGAGATGAAGGTTGTATCCATCAAGACGTTTTTTTATAAAAGCCTCTTTATTGAGAATAATATTATTGCCTATATCTCGTTTACCTCGAATCACTCCATCTTGCTTGGGAGATATTTTACTCTCATAATACTTCTCTAATCCCTTGATACCTTTGATTTTTGTATATCCAGAATCTTCATATTTACTCACATATCCTATAGCAGGAGTTAGAGTATCTCCATAGGGAAAATTACGCGTCTCTCCACTCTCTAATATGGTTAGTCCCTGTTTTATGACTCTTTGCCCAACCTTATATGGTATAAAAATATCTAATGCATTGAGTTTGCGAGAGAGTATCTTGAGCTGATATGCAGTTTTAGTATCAATTGTGTATGAAAGAACTACATACCCTCTTTTTTGCCGCAGTTTTTGCCTAACTTCGTGTGGAGGGATCTTACTATAAATACTAAAAAGGCGTACAAAAAGCTCTTTTTTTTGAGGATCAATACATCTTGTATTGACTGCTACTTTATAGAGCTTATTAGAGTATGCTACTTGATAGCCTTCCGCACTTATAATCGATCCTCTTAAGGCTCTATTTTTCTCTTCTATGTACAGGCGCGGCAGCTTTCTTTTTTCAACTATAATTTTAAAAACAACGCCTAAAAAAATGAGAATCCCCAAAAAAAAGAGGGAAAAGATAGCGATAATTTTATAGAATTTTGTTGGAATCTGCATATATTGTTTCTTAACATTGTTTTGGGCTAAATATGGTTAAAATAATACTCCTAGTGCAATAAATATTGACTTAAAAGAGAATTATGCAAAAATCGATTTTTCTTATCGCAACAGCTATCATTACAGTAAGTATCTTCACATCTTATTCACTTACAGTCTATACAACACTCTATTTTGGATATGACCAATACCATTTTTTTATTCGCCAAGCACTTTTTGGCTTTGCAGCAATTGGAGTTATGTGGTTTATTGCAAATTTACATCCAAAATATGCAAAAGCTCTGGGACTAGGACTTTTTATAATCTTTTTTTTACTCATGTTTTTAATGAACTTTCTCCCTCAATCTTTAGTCACAGCAGTTGGCGGAGCAAAGAGATGGATTAAGTTTCCTTTTTTCTCTTTAGCTCCCGTAGAGTTTTTCAAAGTAGGATTTGTTTTCTTTTTAGCATGGAGCTTTTCAAGAAAATTTGAAAAAAATTCTCCAAAAAAGTTTCTGCATGAATTAATTCTCGTCATTCCTTATCTCACTGTTTTTCTCCTGGCAGCCGTCTCTATTGCCATTTTTCAAAATGATATAGGACAGGTCATTGTACTTGGGCTTACCTTTGTGATTCTGTTTTTTTTCGCTGGAAGGAGTTTCAAGCTTTTTATACTTTTATTGGGAATTGCTTTTGCTGTTTTTATTCTCTTTATAAATATTTCTGCACACCGTATCGCAAGAATAAAAATGTGGTGGGCAAGTGCTCAAAAGTATATACTCTCTTTTATGCCAGACTGGATAGCACAAGAGCTAAAACTTGATAATGTCAAAGAGTCTTATCAGATCATAAACTCCCTCCACGCTATTCATAATGGTGGATTTTTAGGACAAGGCATAGGTAATGGGGAACTCAAACTCGGTTTTTTGAGTGAAGTGCATACAGATTTTGTGCTCTCTGGACTTACTGAAGAGATCGGATTTGTAGGCATTGCGCTATTAATGGTACTCTATATTCTTTTGCTCCATAAACTCTTCAAACTTGCAAATCAAACGCAAGATAAAATTACGTATCTTTTTAGTGTGGGAGTTGCTATGCTCATAGGATTTTCTCTGCTTATAAACGCCTATGGTATAAGTAGTCTTTTACCTGTCAAAGGAATCGCAGTTCCTATGCTCAGCTACGGAGGAAGTTCCATGATTGCCAATGGTGTAGCACTTGGTATGGTACTGCTTTTGAGCAGGAGAGAAAAGGCATGAATATTCTTCTTACAGGGGGAGGTACCGGTGGTCATCTTGCTATTGCAAAAAGTCTCAATAGTGCATTTGTCAAACAAGGAGTTAAAACCTTCTATATCGGATCTACCTATGGGCAAGATAGAGAATGGTTTGAGAGTGATAAGAGTTTTTCGCAAAAATGGTTTTTCGAGAGCAGAGGCGTAATCAATCAAAAAGGAGTCAAAAAACTCTCCTCTCTTTGGAATATTTCACACTTAGCCCTCAAATCAAAAGAGATCATTAAAAACTATAATATTGATGCGGTAGTAAGTGTTGGAGGGTACTCTGCTGCTCCTGCAAGTTTTGGCGCACTCCTATCTTCTACACCCCTTTTTATCCATGAGCAAAATGCACGTTTTGGTAAACTCAATACTCTTCTCTCTCCTTTTGCCAAGAGAGTCTTTTGCTCCTTTACACCGCCTTTTGATCCTTATCCTGTTAATCCAGAGTTTTTACACACAAGAAGAGTACGTACAAAATTGAAAACAATCATCTTTTTAGGTGGGAGTCAAGGAGCAAAACAGATAAACGATATTGCTTTGCAAAATGCTCCTCTCCTTGCTTCCAAAAAAATATCTATCATACATCAAACAGGGAAGCAAGACTATAGGAGAGTCAAAAATGCTTATGAAAAAATGGGAATAGAAGCAGAAGTTTTTGCTTTTGATAAAAATCTCGCTCACAAAATGGCACAAGCCGATTTTGCGGTTTCACGGGCAGGTGCAAGCACTCTGTGGGAGCTTTGTGCGAATGCACTTCCCGCTCTTTTTGTGCCCTACCCTTATGCAGCAGGCAATCATCAGTACTACAATGCCAAATATCTTGTAAACAGAGGAGCAGCTTTTCTCTATCCAGATCACGCGCTTGAAGAGATTATTGAAGCAGATCTTAGCCCCCTCAGCCAAAAACTCTTCTCACTTGCTCCACTTGAAGGTGCTACTACTATTGCCCAAACAATAGTGCAATCACTAAAAACTACTTAATTACTACTCTGTTTTTCCCCGTTCTTTTTGCTTCATAGAGCGCTTCATCTGCTCTATGGAGCACCTCTTTATATATCTCATTTGGCTGCTTTTCTGCTCCTCCAAAACTAGCAGTATACTGCAACATCTGTCCACTGTTTGGTAATTTGAGATTTTTATGTTCGATAACCTCTCGCAGTCTCTCGCCCACCTTTTGTGCTGCTATTTTATTACCTTCAGGAAGTAACACAACAAACTCTTCACCACCATACCGGTAGGCTTTGGTATTTTTTCTTACATAAGTTTTAAGAATCTCTCCCACTTCTTTCAGTACCTCATCACCAATGAGATGACCATAAGTATCGTTGATTTTTTTGAAGTTATCGATATCAAGTATCAAGAGGCTATATCCCATCTTTATTTTATCAAGCTGTTCCATATCTTTATCAAAACTTCGCCTATTGAGAAGTCCTGTGAGTGCATCGTGTTGTGCCTCTTTTTTCTGCTCATTAAATTTGCTCTCTATGAATTCAAGTTTCTGTCTATTTTCTTCAAGAAATTTTTTGAGTTTGTTATTCTCTTTTTCAAGATTGGCTATCTTTTCTTTGAGCGACTCCATTTTTTGGATATCTTGTTCATTAATAGCATTGATACTCTCTTGGATATATTGATCATGTGCACCGATATTGGATGCAAATGCATCTAATGCTTTTTCTGAGCCATGTGCGATGTTTTTAAGATTATAACTTACCTCTTTTACCTCTTCAAGATCCTCTAATTTTGGCATATCTTTAAAATATTTTTGATGCAAAATCATGAGATTCTTTTGCGAGAGTACATGCTGCTCACTAATCGCCTTGCACATGACGAAAAACCACTCATCATAATTTATTGGTGTAAGGTCTATTCCACTCTTTGTCATAAATGCCAAAGTCTTTTTCGCAATATCAGCAACTTGCTCTTTCATTCCATCATGCGTTTCTTTCGCAAGAGATACTTTCTTGCAATCCATCTTCATTCCTTTAATCTATATCCACAAATTATCTATCAATCTCGTCTTGCCTACATATGCGGCCACCAATATTATTGTATTACCAATTTCTACCATATTCAGAGGTTCAAATTCTCGATTTACTATTTCAATATACTCAACTTCTAAAGGCTCTAAAATCTCTTGCATCCTCTTTTTAATAATAGAGCAATCCTCTATCCCTTGTTGAATCATTTTAGCAGCTTTTTTCAAAGATTGCGATAAAAGAAGAGCCTTTTGTCTCTCACTTTCATTTAAATAAAGGTTTCGACTACTAAGGGCTAGCCCATCAGGATCACGCACAATTTCGCACGGTACTATCTCGATATTCCAAAAGAAATCTCTCACCATCTGCTGGATTAAATAGAGCTGTTGGGCATCTTTTTTACCAAAATAGGCTCGTGTTGGAGAAGTTATATGAAAAAGTTTATTGACAATTTGCAATACCCCATCAAAGTGTCCTGGTCTAAAATGACCCTCCAAAATGTATCCTTTTACTTTTGGTGCTTTGAGCAAAATCTCATCTTTGTTGTATATAGCATCTTTTTGTGGCAAAAAAAGAACATCTACACCAGCAAGCTCGCAAATTTTTTTATCAGCCTCAAGGCGTCTAGGGTATTGAGTAAAATCTTCTCCAGGCAAAAACTGTGTAGGATTTACAAAAATAGATACAATAGTATGATCATTTTCTTTGATACTTCGCTCAATCAAAGCAAGATGGCCACTATGCAATGCCCCCATTGTAGGTACAAACCCCACGCTTCCTTGCAGTTCCTTTCGCAATTTTTGTAACTCTTGCGGTGTATAGACAACTTTCATTACAAGCCTTTTGATATAATTGCACTGATGAAATTTTACCCTAAACAGGAGAAAATATTGGATAGTTACGAATATGGAGAACTTTTAAAAAAATTAGAGCAAAAGATAGAAAATA
Source organism: Nitratiruptor tergarcus DSM 16512 (assembly GCF_027946175.1). Taxonomy (NCBI): domain Bacteria; kingdom Pseudomonadati; phylum Campylobacterota; class Epsilonproteobacteria; order Nautiliales; family Nitratiruptoraceae; genus Nitratiruptor; species Nitratiruptor tergarcus. The sequence goes on along the minus strand of NZ_AP026671.1, from coordinate 54,322 downwards.
TCAAAAATATTATCAAACCTGAGATGATAGAAAAACGCATTCAAGAGATAGAAACATTAGAAAACTCTCCAGATTTTTGGAATGATGCTAAGAGAGCTGGAGAGATCCAAAAAGAGAAAAATAGACTCTCGCGTATTTTAGAAAAATACAAAGAGGCAAAAACAGCTGTTGAAGAGAGCAAAGAACTTTTTGAAATGGCAACAGAAGAGAATGATGAAGAGACGCTTGCAATGCTTTTTGAAGAGGCACCTTCACTTGAAGAAAAGGTGAGCAAAATTGAGATAGAAACAATGCTAAGCGGCGAGAATGATGATAAAAACGCAATCGTTACTATCCATCCTGGTGCAGGAGGAACTGAATCACAAGATTGGGCAAGTATCTTGTATCGTATGTATCTGCGCTGGGCTGAGAGACATGGATTTAAAGTCGAAGTACTTGATTACCAAGAGGGTGATGAGGCTGGAATAAAAGATGTAACTTTTATCATCAAAGGTGAAAATGCTTATGGCTACTTAAAAACTGAAAACGGTATTCATCGGCTCGTACGCATTAGTCCATTTGATTCTAATGCAAGGCGCCATACCTCTTTTGCCTCAGTGATGGTGAGTCCTGAGGTGGATGATGATATCGATATTGTTATCGAAGATAAGGACATCCGTGTGGATACCTACCGCGCAAGTGGTGCTGGGGGGCAGCATGTCAATAAAACTGACTCAGCTATTCGGATTACGCACATTCCTACTGGGATAGTAGTACAATGCCAAAATGATAGAAGTCAGCATAAAAACAGAGCAACTGCTATGAAGATGCTCAAAAGTAGACTCTATGAGTTAGAGCTTGAAAAGAAAAGAGCAGAACAAGAGGGGATTGAAAAGAGTGATATAGGTTGGGGACATCAAATACGCAGTTATGTACTAGCACCATATCAGCAAGTCAAAGACAACCGCAGCGGCAAAGCATACTCCAATGTAGAAGCGATTCTTGATGGAGATATAGATAAGATAATTGAAGATGTTTTAATTGCCGAAGCAGAAAAAGAGAAAGAAAAATAATGCAGCAATATGTTCCATTTTTACTGGTAGTACTTGATGAGAAGGGTAATATAGTTGAGTTTCATAATGAAATTGAAGGTCTGGGATATGATGAAGAAGAGGTAATTGGAAAAAACTGGTTTGATATCTTCATAGATCCGCATGATCGTCAAAAAGTTTTTCATGTTTTTTGTGAAATTATTGCAGGTAATGACAAAAATTATGAAACATACAACAACGATATACTTTGTAAAAATGGGACACATAAATTTATCGATTTTTACAACAAACTCATTACAAAAAATGGGAAAAAATATACTTTTTCTGTGGGATTAGAGCATATCCATTATAATCCTCTTTTACTTAGAGAGCTAGGAGAGTTTATCTTTAAAAACGCAAACTTCCTTCCATAGTGTTCAAAAAACTTCATCGATAAAAGAAATTTTTCTTATCAAAAATGCTATAAAGAGCATAAAAACTCCAAATTCTTCTACATTCTCAATAAATTAAGATTAATTTTATTTATATTTATATAGGATAGTACTATCAATAAGGCAAAAGCATAGCTCTTATTGAATTATTAATAAATAAAATAAGGAGAAATTATGGCACCATCTGAAATTCTTGGAGTTGTATATGCTGCATTAATGGGGACTTCATCATTGATGTGGATCGGTTTCAACCTTAAAAAGTAGATCTTTAAAATCTACTGGAGGCTTTTGAGCCTCAAATCCTCGAGTCTATATACTTTGCTACAACTTTGTGCAAGTTGTAAGTCGTGTGTTACGAGAAAAAGCGCTGCATCATTATCCTGCACATAGTGAAATAGTACATCCATAACTGCACCAGCAGTCTTTTTATCTAAATTTCCTGTAGGCTCATCGGCAAAGAGAATCTTTGGTCTTTTTGTCAATACTCTTGCAATACTTACTCTTTGCTGCTCTCCTCCACTAAGCTCAGTAACTCTTTTTTCTAATACTCTCTCAATTCCAAAAGCTTTTATAATCTCTTCATCAATAGGATGATTGACTAGAAGTGAAGAAACTTCAATATTTTCTTTAGCGCTAAATCCCTTAAAGAGATAGTGAGACTGAAACACTATACCAATCTTGTAACGTCTGATATGCAAAAGCTGCTTTTGCGTATTCTTTGTATATATCTCCTGACCAAAAAGCTTTACACTTCCTTGCTTGGGAGCTAAAAGGGTAGAGAGAATATGCAGCAGTGTCGATTTTCCACTACCACTCACTCCTACTACTGCAATACTCTCTTGAGCATGGAGTTTAATATTAACATCATCAAAAAGTGGATAATCAAATGAGTGGGAGATATTTGTTGCTTCTAAAAGAGTCATACATTCCCTTTATTTTTTTGGGAAAAATACATAATTTACAAAGAAGGTGCGAAGGACAAGCGGTTGTCCTTCTAAAAAGCCTTCGGCTTCAGTTCGCCTCTTTATGTTTTTTTCAATAACCATAAACATAGCTCTTCTGCTTATTTTATAACCGCAAAGCTGTATTCGTTTCACTCATTTGCTTTGCTTCAAGGTAACCTACCTGCTCCTATGCTCGCTCACGAAATTCTTTGAATTTCGGGCTCGCATATAGTCGCAGGTTTCAGTGAGGCACGAAGGACAAGCAGTTGTCCTTCTAAAAAGCCTTTGGCTTTTTGCCTCACTTCATCTGTGCAGCAACTTCTGCTGCGAAATCTTCCTCTTTTTTCTCGATTCCTTCACCAAGTTCATAGCGAATAAAACCGATAATTTTTGCAGTTCCACCTGCTGCTTTAGCAGCTTCATCGATCACTTGTTTTACACTTTTTTTATCATCTTTTACAAACTTTTGCCCAAGAAGCGTATTCTCTTCTACAAACTTCTTGATTTTTCCAGGAATAATTTTTTCAATGATATTGGCAGGTTTACCCTCTTTTTCAAGTTGCGCTGCAGCTATCTCTTTCTCTTTTTCAATCACATCAACTGGAATACTTGCTTCATCAAGATATTTTGGATTCATTGCAGCAATATGCATTGCAACATCTTTTAAAAGATCTTTGATTGAAGTGCATACCTCTTCTTTATCGCAGCTTGCTGCAACAATTACACCAATCTTTCCACCCATATGGAGATATCCATTAACAACGCCTGGTCCATCTACACAGATTTTGTCAAATCGACGTACAACGATGTTTTCACCAATTTTTGCAATCTCTGCTTTCATGTACTCTTCAAAAATCACATTGTCAATCGGAGTTTTATAAAGCTCTTCAACGCTTTCTACTGCACTCTCGGCAATATGGCCTTTTACTCGTTCAACCAAAGATTTAAAGTTCTCATTTTGTGCAACGAAATCTGTTTCAGAGTTTACTTCTACAATGGTTGCACACTTATAATCATCGCTTACTTGCACTGCAATTGTTCCTTCACTTGCAACTCTGTCTGCTTTTTTCGCAGCTTTTGCAATACCTTTTTTGCGAAGGATCTCTATCGCTTTATCCATATCTCCATTTGCTTCTTGCAGCGCTTTTTTACAATCCATCATACCGGCGCCTGTGCGCTCTCTGAGTTCTTTAACTTGTGCAGCACTAATTGCCATTACTTCTCCTCCTCTTTAACTTCTTCACCAGCTTCTTCAGCTGCAATCTCTTCTCTTGCTTCTTCAATAACCTCTTGCTTCTCTTCCTCTGTTACTGGTGCTACCTCTTCTTGCTCTTCACCCTCTAACTCTTGCTCTCTCAGCTCTTTTCCTTCGATTATAGCCTCAGCCATCTCTTTACAGAAAAGCTGGATACTTCTAATAGCATCATCATTTCCAGGAATTGGATAATCAATGAGGTCTGGATCACAGTTGGTATCAAGAGGCGCAACAATAGGAATACCAAGCTTATTTCCCTCTTTTACAGCAATATGCTCTCTCACTGCATCTATGATAAAAAGCATATCAGGAAGTCTTTTCATATCGCGGATACCGCCAAGAAAATTTTCTAATTTCTCTTTACGTCTGCGAAGCATTAATGCCTCTTTTTTTGTAAGAAGGTCAATTTGACCATTTTTCTCCATATCTTCTATAATTTCGAGTTTTCTAATTGATTTTCTAATAGTGTTGAAGTTTGTAAGAGTACCACCAAGCCATCTTGCATTTACATAAGGCATACCACACTTCTTAGCATACTCTTCAATGGCATTTTTCGCCTGTTTTTTCGTTCCTACAAAAAGAATTGTTTTACCCTCTTTTGCCGCATCTCTTACTACATTATATGTATAACGGAAGTAGCGCAGTGTCTTTTGCAAGTCAATAATGTGGATATTTTTTCTTACACCAAAGATATATGGCTTCATCTTTGGATTCCATCGTCTTGTCTGATGCCCGAAGTGTACACCACACTCTAGCAAATCTTTCATTGTAACCATGTAAAGCTCCTTGTTTTATTGAGGTTTTGCCTCCGCACTCATCAACGGCTTTGCCGCAACCCATCAAGGATTAGTGCGTGTGTAATAAAAGGCGGCTAATATTATCTAAAATTTTCTTAATTTTCTATAAGCTCTCGAAGTTTCTCTAAGACTTTTTCAACATGCCCCTTTACTCTCACCTTTGGCCAGATATAAGCAACGTTTCCTTGTGGATCTACTAAAACAGTTGTGCGAATGACCCCTTCATACTCTTTCCCATACATCTTTTTCATACCCCACGCGCCATACTTTTTAAGCACTTCTATCTCTTCATCACATAAAAGCGTAACTTTAAGATCTTTTTTTTCTATAAAACGCTTATGAGAATCGCACCCTTGTGGACTCACTCCCAAAACAACTGCACCAAGCTCTTCAAACTCTTCAAGATGAGCAGTAAAATCCAAAGCCTCTGTAGTACAGCCTGGTGTATTATCTTTTGGATAAAAGTAGAGAACCACCCATTTTCCTTTGAGATCTTGCAAACAGATCTCTACCTCATCTTGGTTGGGTAGACAAAAATCTGGTGCTTTTTGACCTATCTCAAGCATCTCCGTCCTTTTCTATAAATTTTGCATTTTTATAGTGCTTTTGCAACTCTTGTATAAATATACCTGTACCAGTAGATTGTAACAGATTTTTATTCTTATCAAATATCTTTGCACTGCAAAGAGCGCAACTAGGTGATTTGCTCTTACAATAAATAGTATCGATATTTGGATATTGTGCTATAAATTTTTGTGCTTGCTCTTCTATAGCCTCTGTGTAGTCTTGTTGCGTCTCATTGCCAATGGCTCTACCTTCAACAATATCTATCGTCTCTCTTGGAGTACCAAGCACCGCATCTTCAGGACAAAAGAGTATAATCTCATCTTCTTTATGTTTTTCTAATAGCTCTGTGTTTTTCTTATTTTTTCCATTATAGCGGCAATTCACACCAGCCAAGCATGCACTCATAGCAATCTTAGGCAACTGTCATACCTCGCACCTTTTTAGCTTCATAGAGTTTTTCATCAGCTTTTTTTATGAGATCTTCAAAACTATCAGCACAGCTTGTATCACATATTCCACAAGAGAAGTTGTAGCGTATCTCTCCCTCATCAAGCTGCAATACGCGATTTTCCACTCTTTTACGTACCCTCTCTTCAATTATCTGCTTTGCCATCTGCGCATCACAGGATCCCAAAAACATCAAAAACTCTTCTCCACCATAGCGCACCACAAAGTCACTGCCCCTGATACTCTCTTGCAATATTCTTGAAAAGTCTTTAAGTACTTTATCGCCAGCTGTATGACCATAGGTATCATTGAGATTTTTAAAATGGTCAAGATCAAAAATTGCAATAGAGATAGGTTTTTCAGCTCGCCTGAGTACCTGATACATTTTCAGACCTGCATCGTACAGATAGCGTCTATTAAAGCAGCCTGTAAGATAGTCACGATTAACAAAACTCTTAATCTCTTCAAACTGAATAAGTGATTTAATCACATTATCAACCCGGCACACAAATTCAAAGTTTGAAAAACTCTTTTGTAAAAAGTCGTTAGCACCACTTTTTAAAAAGCGAGTCATTATGTTATTGACATCGAGGCCTGTCAAAGCAATGACAGCAATATCTTCAAAGAGATAGTTACGACGGATCTCTTTAACCAGTTCTAAACCATTGGTATTATTACCAAGCACATAATCTGTCACAACAAGCTTGATAAAGTCATCATTTTCATTTAAGATCTGGAGCGCCTCATTTGTATCACCTGCTACCATAATATTTGAATAGGGATAGTAGATCTTAAAAAAATTGTACAGATAGCGGCGATAGCTATTCGAATCTTCTACAAGAAGCACACCATACTGCTCCATAAAAGCTAAGATTTTTAGCTTCATTATAAGATATTCGAGCCGCACCATATCATTTTTGATAACATAGTCAATTATCTTTTTTTTATTGTATCTATCAAAAATAGAGAGATCTTCTGAAGAGGTTATGACAATGACCGGTTTATTTTGTTTAATTATCTCATCAACAAGATCACACTCCAAACAATCATGTAAAAATATATCTAATAAAACATATTTATAGGGCTCTAACGTAGGAAGTTCTCTATACTCTTCGTAGCTGCGAACAACATCTACTTCATAACCCAAACGCTCCCGCAAAAAGACTTGTACCTGTTTGGCATAAAACCTGTCATCTTCAATTAATAAGAGTCTCATACTATCACCACCGATTTAAGCTCTGTATACTCTTCGAGCGCAAATCTTGGTCCTTCACGCCCGATTCCTGAAAGTTTTACTCCCCCATAAGGCTGAATATCAAAACGCAGCGTTGGAATGTCATTTACTACTACTCCTCCAGCCTCAGCATCATCAACAAAACGTTTGATCAACTCTATATCTTTAGTAAAGATCGAAAACTGTAAACCATACGGAGAGTCATTCATTTTTACTATCGCCTCTTCATAATTTTTTACTTTTACAAGACTTACAATCGGCGCAAAAACCTCTTCACAAACAATTTCCATCTCATCGGTAACATCAGCTAAAATAGCTGGATAGAAGTAGCGTCCCTCTCTTTTTCCTTCCAAGATAGCTTTTGCTCCTTGCTCTATTGCACTTTGCACCCAACGCTGAGCCCTTATTGCTGCATCCTCATTGATAAGTGGACCCATAAAAGTATCTGGCTCATAGGGATCACCAACTTTGAGTTTTTTCGTATCTTCGGCCAACGCTTGTGCAAACTCCTCATACACATCTTCATGCACATATATTCGCTGCAAACTGATACACACCTGCCCACTATTGACAAAGGCACCTACTGCGCAGCGACTCGCTGCAGTTTTAATATCTGCATCTTTATCTATAAAAGTAGCTGCATTACCGCCAAGCTCTAAACTCACCTTTTTTATTCCAGCGTTTTTCATAATAATTTTTCCAACGGGAACACTTCCTGTAAAGCTTATCTTTCTTGGAATATCACTTTGCACTAACGCACTTCCCACTTCTGCATCCCCATAAACTACACTGAGCATATCAGGCAAAGCATATTTACTCTCAATAAAAAGTTTTGCAAGCTTATAGCCCGTAAGAGGAGCTTCAGGAGTTGGTTTATACACTACTGCATTACCAGCAACGAGTGCAGGAGCAAGCTTATGGGCTGAGAGATTAAGTGGAAAATTAAATGGCGTGATTGCCACCACTACACCAACAGGTACACGTTTATAAAAACTCATCGTTTTTCTGCCACTTTGCGTAGCATCAGTATTAATTGTTTCTCCCGCAAGAGAAGTAGCAAAATCGGCACTTAGCTCAATAGTCTCGATTGCTCTTTGTACTTCTATCCTACTAAAGCTAATCGGCTTTCCCACCTCTTTGGTGATAGTAAGAGCAAACTCCTCTTTTTGCTCTTTGAGCCTATTTGCTACATCTCGTAGCCACGCGATCCTTTGACTAAGAAGAGAGTCTTTGTGTTTAGCAAAGGCCTCTTGCGCAATTTTTAAAGCTTTATGTGCATCATCTGCACTACAAACTGGATAAATCGATACTACCTTGTCATTAAATGGAGAGCGAACCTCTCTTTTTTCCTCTTTTGTCGCTGGAGTTGATCCAAAATAGATTCTTGCCTCTTCCATTGCTTCCTCTCATTTATCTTTTTTAATTATTATAATTTAACCTATATTTTGATAGACTTAAATCCACTTTATAAAATGTTAAAGGATTTTTGCAAACATGGAAAAAGCGAAATATATATGGATGAATGGAGAGTTTGTTCCTTGGGACGATGCAAAAGTGCATGTTCTAACCCATACACTCCATTATGGAAATGGCGTTTTTGAAGGCACAAGAGCCTATAAAACAGCAAAAGGACTCGCTATCTTTCGTCTGCGCGATCACACAAAGAGGCTACTCAATTCAGCTAAAATTACAGCAATTAAAGTACCCTATACTCTTGAAGAGTTAGAGAATGCGCAAATAGAGCTTCTTCGTCAAAACAGTTTTGATGGCAATGTCTATATTCGCCCTCTTATATATCTTGGTTATGGTGTTATGGGACTCTACCATGTTAACGCACCAGTTGAAGTTGCTATTGCAGCATGGAAATGGGGAGCATATCTTGGCGATGAAGGATTAGAAAAAGGTATTCGTGTCAAAGTAAGCTCTTTTGCAAGAAATAGCGTTAAATCCACTATGGGTAAAGCAAAAGCGGTTGCTAACTACCTTAACTCCCAGATGGCAAAATATGAAGCAATAATAGCAGGATATGAAGAAGCACTCTTACTTGATGAGGAGGGTTTTGTTGCTGAAGGTAGTGGTGAATGCCTTTTTATTGTACGTGATGGCGTTCTTATAAGTCCTCCAAATGATAACTCTCTTGAATCGATTACACAAGATACTATCTTGAAAATCGCTCATGAAAAAGGGATTCCAGTAGAGCGCAGAAGAGTAACAAGAGATGAAGTCTATATTGCAGATGAAGCATTCTTTACAGGAACAGCTGCAGAGGTTACGCCTATTCGTGAAGTAGATGGGCGTATTATTGGAAGTGGCAGCAGAGGCGAAATGACAAAAGAGCTGCAAACAGCCTATTTTGATATCGTCTATGGACGTAATCCAGCATACGAACATATGCTCACATATATTTAAGGAGGCACTATGCCAGCAGATTTGAATGACTATTTTAAAAACAAGATGAATGATGATGGGGGCAATAAAGCTCCGCAATTTTTGAAAGATTTTAGTAAAAAAGCAACTATTTTATATGTCATTTTAGCAATAGCAGTACTTTTCATCATTGCTAAGCCCTATACTATTATCCAATCTGGTGAAGTTGGTATTAAAGTAACAGCAGGAAAATTCGATCCTATTCCATTGGCACCCGGTATCCACTTTTTCATACCTGGTATCCAAAAAATTATCAAAGTAGATACAAAGGTACGTATCATTAACTATAAGAGCGAGCGTGATACCTCGTTTGGCAATATAAACGAAGGCATTATCGAAAAACCGGCTATTACTGTTCTTGATGCAAGAGGGCTTCCTGTTAGCATTGATTTGACAGTTCAATACAGACTCAATCCTGCAAATGCTCCACAAACTATTGCTACATGGGGTCTTAGCTGGGAAGAGAAACTCATCAATGCAGTTGTACGCGAAGTTGTACGTAATGTCATAGGTCGTTATAAAGCTGAAGAACTTCCAGTTAAACGAAACGAAATTGCTGCACTCATTGAGCAAGAGATCCGCAAAAAGATAGATAGCTTCAAAAATAAGCCTGTCTTTTTAGAATCAGTGCAGCTCAGAGAAATCAACCTTCCTCCAAAAATCAAAGATCAGATTGAGCGAGTCCAAATCGCAAAACAAGAGGCTGAGCGTATGAAGTATGAAGTAGAAAAAGCAAAACAGGAAGCCGAAAAACGTGCTGCTCAAGCTAGAGGTGAAGCAGAAGCGAAAAAGATTCGTGCGCAAGGTGAAGCAGAGCGTATCATGATTGAAGCAAAGGCAAAAGCACAGGCTAACATTGCTATTGCAAAAAGTGTGACACCTGAGCTTTTGCAACTCAAACAGATTGAAGTACAGGGCAAATTCAACGAAGCTCTTAAAACCAACAAAGATGCAAAAATCTTCTTAACACCTGGTGGTGCTGTACCAAATATCTGGATCGATAGCAAAGACAGACAAAAAGCAACTGCCATTGGGCGCTGAGCCCTCTGGTAAAGGGAGACCATGCAGTTTCAGATAGATTGGCAAAAACATCCCCTCATCCCAGCAATTGTACAAGATAGTCAAACGGGTGAAGTTTTGATGCTTGCTTACATGAACAAAGAGGCTTTTGAAAAGACACTTGCAACAGGGTATGCTCACTACTACTCCAGAAGCCGTCAAAAGCTTTGGAAAAAGGGTGAAAGTAGCGGTAACGTTCAAAAAGTAGAAGCAATAAGGCTTGATTGTGACAGTGACACACTTCTTTTGCAAGTAGAGCAAACAGGACCAGCATGCCATACTGGGCGCAAAAGCTGCTTTTATAAAGACTTGCAAACAGGTAAGAGTATAAGTGAGCCTCTCCAAAATCCTCAAGAGATGTATGAGGATGTCGTTGATACACTCTACCATGTGATCCAAGAGAAAAAAGAGGCAGATCCTGAAAAATCGTGGACTGCAAAACTTTTTAGCAAGGGAGAAAATAGTATTCTCAAAAAAGTTGTAGAAGAGGCAGGGGAATTTTGCTTTGCTGTTAAAGATAAAAATCGTGATGAGATTATTTATGAGTGTGCGGATCTTGTCTATCATGCTCTCGTAGCCCTTGCATATAGCAATATATCTCCAGAACTTGTACGTAAAGAGCTCAAAAGACGTTTTGGTATGAGTGGAATAGAAGAAAAAAGGAGTAGAAAATGAAAAAGTTTCTCCTCTCCCTCCTTTTAAGCGCTACACTCTTTGCAGGAGAGTATATTTTAGCAATCAACTGGTATCCAAGTGTGTGTAAAACGCAAAACTACCGCGCTTGCAAAAAGATGCTACCATTTTGGAAAACTAATTTTACACTCCATGGCCTCTGGCCAAAAGGCAAACACTACTGTAACGTCTCGCCTCGTAATAAAATCCTCGATAAAAAAGGCTACTGGCAAGAGATTAAAGTTGATATCTCGCCAGTTTTAGCAGAGCTTCTCATAGAGTATATGCCTGGTTATGTATCGGGGCTCCATAAGCATGAATGGGTCAAACATGGCAGCTGCTATAGCAAAAAACCAGATATCTATTTTCTTGATGCAATAAGTCTTGTTTCACAACTCAATCAAAGTCCAATAAAACAGTTTTTTTTACAAAATAGAGGTAAGAGAGTAGCTACTTGGAAGATTCGAAAAGAGTTTGACAAGGCATTTTTCAAAGGAGCAGGCAAACGAGTAAAATTTATCTGCAAAAAAGGCTATCTTACCGAAATGCGTATCAATCTCAAAGGTAAAATTGCTCCTAAAACTCCCCTTGCTGCACTTCTTGAAAAAGCAAAGAATACAGCACGAGGTTGCAAAAGAGGAATGATTGCTCGCTAAATTAGTAACGAAGGCCCTTCTTTATTAAAGCTTGGCGAATCGATCGCAACTGTGCATTCTTATCAGCACACCAAGAGGGACCAAGCAACGAGCTATCTCCTATGCCAGCAGTAACTCGCTGTACAACCATATCTTTTGGCAAAATATCGAAAGCTTTGAGCAAAGTATCAATATAGAGCTCCTGAGTAATTGGTGTAAATCTGCCTTTCATATAATCAATCGCTAATGCCGTATTTTTGACAACATAGAGTGGATGAATTTTAATAGAGTCAATACCCCAATCGACTGCCTTTTGTACTGTCTCTAACATCATTTCTTGTGTCTCATCTGGCAAACCAAAAATCACATGGCCACACACTTTCAAGCCCTTATCTTTAGAGCGCTTTATCCACTGCTCTACACTTTTGCTATCATGCCCTCTATTTATCTTCTCTAAAGTCTCATCAAAGACACTCTGTATTCCATACTCGATCCATATCTCATATGCAGATGAAAGCTTGGCAAGATAATCCAACACCTCTTCATTCACACTGTCACTACGTGTACCGATACTGAGTCCAATGCAATCTTCTTGTGATAATGCATGCTCATAAAGTTTTTGCAGGGTGTCCAATGGAGCATAGGTATTGGTAAAAGCTTGAAAATAGGCTAAGAATTTCTCATACCCTTTTTGGCGGTAGTAGCCTGCCGTTGCACTATATTGGAACTCTATCTCTTGGATCTGCTTTTGTAAGAGGGGATTTTCTTTTGTATCGGGATTTAAAAAGAATTTCTTACTTTTCCCAAGATTTGGAGCAAAGGATTCATTTTCACAAAAAGTACATCCCCCTTTGGCAACCCGTCCATCAATATTTGGACAGGTAAACCCAGAAAGTCCTAGGGGGATTTTTTTTACTCTCTTTTTGATACGTTTTTTATAGTATTTTCCAAATGTAATTATCTCTCTCAATCGCTTCCCTACTCTTTTAATGGCACTGGATAGTTGCCATCAAAACATGCCATACAGTAGCTTAAATCGTTTCCTACACTGCGAAGTAGCCCATCAATTGAAAGATAGGCTAAAGTATCTGCTCCTATATATTTTCTTGTCTCCTCAACTGAGTAGCGTGAACTTATTAACTCCTCTTTTGTAGGTGTATCGACCCCATAATAGCATGGTCCAGTTGTAGGAGGAGCAGAAATACGCATATGCACCTCTTTTGCACCAAAATCTTTTAAAATATTTACTATCTTCTTACTAGTAGTCCCCCGTACAATGCTATCATCAATAACAACGAGACGTTTGCCTTTTATTACATTTTTTATAGGATTAAGTTTCATTTTGACTTTGAGATCCCGAATAGCTTGGGTAGGCTCGATGAATGTACGTCCTACATAGTGATTACGAATGATTCCAAGCTCAAAAGGGATGCCACTCTCTTCAGAATATCCAATTGCTGATGCTACACCACTATCTGGTACCGGTACCACCATATCAGCTTCTACTGGATACTCTTTTGCAAGCTCTCTTCCCATTGCTTTGCGCAGTTTATACACATTTTTACCAAAAATATTGCTATCTGGTCTAGCAAAGTAGATATACTCAAAAATACATTTATGAGGAGTTGGCTCAAAGACTTGAATGCTTCTTGGCTCTTTGCCCTCTTCAAAAACCACAAGCTCCCCAGGACGTATATCTCTTACGTACTCTGCTCCTATGAGATCAAAAGCACACGTCTCACTCGCCACAACCCAACCATCTCCTAACTTTGCCATAGAAAGAGGGCGAAAACCGTAAGGATCACGTACAGCAAACATCTTTTTACGGCTCAAAAGTATCAGTGAATATGCCCCTTCAATTTGCTGTAGCGCTTCTATAATACGATCATAAAGATGCTCTTTATGACTTCTTGCGATGAGGTGTATAAGATTTTCTGTATCCATAAATGTTTGAAAAATCGCACCCTCTTTGATAAGCTCTCTTCGTACTTGCTTCGCATTTGTGAGATTACCATTGTGCACTACAGCAATCTGCCCCAAATCATAGCGAGCAAATATCGGTTGGGCATCAAGGACTGAGTCTTCACCAGCAGTTGAGTATCTTGTATGTCCTACAGCACTTGAACCAATGAGTTTTGTGAGTTTTGTCTCATCAAAAACTTGTGTTACAAGTCCTCTACCTTTGGTGATATAGATCTTTTCTCCATCACTACTTGCAATACCAGCAGCTTCTTGTCCTCTATGCTGGAGAGAAAAGAGACCAAAATAGGCATATTTCGCAGCTTCTGGAACATTAAAGAGCCCTATTACTGAACACATTTTACAATCCTAAACAATCATCTATCGTATAGAGTCCTGGCTCCTGAGAAACCACCCATTTTGCAGCCTTAATTGCACCCTTAGCAAAAGTGTCACGACTTGTAGCAGTATGGTTAAGCTCTAAATACTCTCCATCATTGTAAAAGCCTACTGTATGGCGTCCCACTATATCGCCACCACGCAGAGCAAAAACTCCTATCTCATCTTTTTTACGTTCTCCTATATTGCCATCTCTTCCACTTACACGAACTTCATCAAGATCAAGCCCTCTTGCTTTTGCAGCAAATTCAGCTAGAGTTAGCGCAGTACCACTTGGAGCATCTTTTTTATAGCGGTGATGCATCTCCACTATCTCTATATCAAAATCTCTTAGCTTCTCACTTGCAAGGGCTACGAGACGCTTCAGTATTGCTATTCCTAAACTCATATTTGTCGCATAGAGAACTGGAGCTTTTTGTGCAACTTCGCGTAAGAGATTGATCTGATGATCGTTAAGACCTGTCGTGCCGCTTACAAGCGGCTTTGGAGTAATAAGAAGTTTTTCCAAAAGTGCCTGCGTACCTTCAGGCAATGTAAAATCGATAATAACGTCACTATTTTGTATTAGCGTATCGATATCATTTGTCACAACTGCGCCAGGTACTTCAATCTCAATACCTTCTATAACATGTACACAGCTCACTTTTGCAACTTCATCATTTTGCAAATTTTTGATAAGTAAGCTTCCTACTCTTCCACTTCCTCCATAAATACCTATATTTAGCATGGTCGTAACTCTCCTATATTTTCTATATAGCTAATAGCACTCAAAGCTGCTGTGGCTCCATCACCTGCAGCACAAACAACCTGCTTCGAAGCATCTGCACGTATATCTCCAGCAGCAAAAAGGCCAGGTATATCTGTACGCATACGAAGATCTACAATAACTTCACCCCAGTGATTGACACTACACAAGAAGCTACCATCTTCTTGTTTTAGCACATCATTATTTACATTCATTCCAACAAATACAAAGATGCCTGGAACTTTAAGATCTCTCTCTTTGCCCTCTTGCTCTATAATAATCCCTTCCATTCCTCGCTCATCACCATACACTCTTTTGACGCTTGCATTGAGAAGAAGTTCAATTTTTGGATTTTTCATCACGCGCTCTACTGTTGCAGGCGCAGCACGGAACTTGTCACGTCTATGAATGAGATAGACCTTGCTAACAATATTTGCTAAGTAAAGCGCCTCTTCTAAAGCTGTATCACCACCTCCAAGTACAGCAACCTCTTTATCTTTATAAAAAAATCCATCACAAGTGGCACAGGTACTCACACCTTTTCCAAAAAACTGATCTTCACCCTCAAAACCGGCTCTCTTTGGCACACTTCCTGTACAGACTATGACAGCTTTTGCTTTTTGCTCACTTCCATCAGCGAGTTTAATAGTAAATGTCCCATCACAATTGCGCTCAATTCGCTTGACCTCTTGCATCTGGTGTTGCAAACCAAAACGCATAGCTTGTTTAGGCCAACACTCCATGAGCTCCATTCCTGTTACTACTTCACACACACCAGGATAGTTTTCCACTTCGCTTGATTGAGTAATCTGGCCTCCTGGCAGACCTTTTTCATACATCACAACATCTTTTAAACCACCTCTTGTTGCATAGAGCCCTGCTGTAAGACCTGCAGGCCCACCACCGACAATCGCCAAGTCAAGCATTGATTTTCCTTACAAATGAAGAGTTAGGATTGAAGAAGAGCTTCTGCAATCGTAACTCTTTTGGGGCGAATGCCCCAAAATTATCCAAGAAGCGCGTCGAGTTTTTGTTTAAAAACATCCTTGCTTGCAGCTCCTACCATTTGATCAACAAGCTCTCCATCTTTGAAAAAGAGAATAGTTGGAATAGAGCGAATACCATACTTAATAGCAATATCTTGCTCTTCATCAGTATTTACTTTTGCAATCGTTGCTTTTCCTTCATACTCTTCTGCTAACTCATCAACAATTGGTGCAATCATTCTACAAGGCCCACACCAAGGTGCCCAAAAATCTACCATTACAACGCCATTTTTGATAGTTTCATCAAAATTTGATGCATTGAGTTCAACATATTTTCCCATTTCATTCTCCTTTTTTATATTATAACTTTCATCATGGTTTATAATTATACTTACTTTTTCTTAACCCCAAATTGAAATATTTTCTAAATAGGAGATTTTTTCTCCTTTTATTATGATTGCATCCATCTGATACATCCCCTGCCACCTCTTTCGTAAAAGATAGTAATCAATAGTTTTCACAAATTTAGTAATCTTTTGAGGTGTAATAAAATACTCTGCATCATTTTTGGGTGAATATTTCACCTCGATAAAATGTAAAATTTCATCTTTCATAGCGATAATATCAATCTCTCCAAATCGCGAGTGAAAATTGCGCTCTAAAATTGTAAAACCCTTTTCAATTAAAAACGCAGCTGCCCTTTCTTCACCTTCCCTTCCCCTCTTATAGCTCTCTAACCCCATTAAATCACTTTAACTTTTACACTCTTAAAGCGGGCAGTTTTTACAAAGCTATCAGATTCATCACCAAAAAGGTAGTTGATATGACTTGCTACATGGTGAAAAGTGGTATAGAGCGTTCCTCTCTTTAAAGCTTTAGTAAATTTGATTTTAAGGGGATGGCTGCGTCCATACTTGCTCTCAAGCACTACCCTTTCTTTTCCTTCAAAAAACTCTCGATCCTTCTCACTCACTAATAGAATATCTTCCCTGTGGCGTTTGGATAATGATTCACACGCTTTTGTCTGTGCAGCATTATTGTAGTGCGCGATAATGCGCCCAGTTGTAAGATAAAAATGGGGATCTCTTTTTTGTAAAAGCTCTTTCATCATACCTCGCAACTCATAAGCTTGGAAGCGAAAATAGCCATAACCATCTTTTGTGCGGAATTTTTCTTTATGTAAAATTGGTGTATCCTCTTCAAAGACTGGCCACTGGAGTCCTCGGAGTCTCTTAGCAGCAAGCTTTTCATAACTTGCCCCACTAAAACGATCTTTAGCTACAACTCTTACTTCGTTCCATATCTCTTCGCTGGAGTTATAAGTAAAATCTTTATCAAAATACTTTGCAATTTGTGTTAATACTTCCCAATCGTCAGGGAGATCTGTATCTATAATAGGGTGTGAGAGATGGAGTCTGCGCTCAGCATTCACATAGACTCCTGTCTTTTCATAGGCACTTTTTACGCCAAAGACTATATCAGCATATTTAACAATTTCATTAGAAAAGATCTCGTTAACAACAAGAAAGTCCAGTTTTTTTAGTGCCCTTTTGATTTTATTTTGATTAGGGTGAATGTGCGCAATATCCTCTCCCATATTAAAAATTGCATGAATCCTCCCCTTTTCAATCCCATCAATGATATCAGGGGTCATTAAGCCTTCAACCTCAGGCTTTTTATAGTCTGGCAGATAATAAGGCAACATCCCCATATCACAGGTTCCTTGCACATTATTTTGTCCTCGCAAAGGCATAAGTCCTGCTCCAGTTTTGCCTATATTGCCAGTGAGCATAGCTAAGTGTGTAATTGCCATTACTGCATAACTGCCATCAATATGCTCTGTTACTCCCAACCCCCAAAGAATAAGACTCCTTTTGTGTGCTAAGTCGTAAGCAACTTTTTCTATTTTTTCAGGCAGATCCTCATATCCTCGAATATGTGCAAAAATCTCTCTATCACTATAAGGATCTGTGAATAAAGCTTTTTTATACTCTTCAAATCTTTTGCAGCGCTTTTGAATAAACTCTCTATTTTCCCATTCATTTTCAATAATAGTGCGCGCTATCATATTGAGTACCATAAGATTTGTCTCAAAAGGGATAGAGAGATGATTCGTAGCAAAACGGCTCAGCGTAATCTCTCTTACATCCATAACATGAAGTGACACTCCCCTTTTTATGACATCCTTAATGCGATTAGCTACTATTGGATGTGCTTCAGTAGTATTTGAGCCAATGACAAGGAGATTTTCGGTATGGTAGATATCATCAAAAGGGTTTGTTGCTGCTCCCTCTCCAATAGTTGCTCGCATACCTTTGAGGCTTGGAGAGTGGCACACCCTCGCACAATTATCCACATGCGGAGATCCAATAAGCTCACGCGTAAATTTTTGCAGTAGATATCCACTCTCACAGCTCGTTCTCGCTCCACCAATGGCTGCAAAACTATCTGGAGAGTGCTTTTGAATAATATTTTGTAGTTTTTTGGCTGTTATGTGATAGGCATCAACATAAGAGAGGCGATACCACTCCTCATCAAAAGAAGAGAGCGCTACATTAGTAAAAAGATCTTGGTTTTTTGCTACAAAACTCTTTTTAACAAGAACTCCTCGCAGTCTCTTAGGATGGTAGAGATACTCCCATCCATATTTTCCTTTGATACAGAGTTTTCCTTGACTGACAACTCCCTCTTCTTTTGCAAAAAAACGTTTGATTTTGCCCTCTTCCACTTCAGCTGCAACATCACAGCCCACCCCACAGTATGTACAGACACTCTCGATTACCATCGGCTCTCCACCATATTTTTTACTATATTACACAGTAGGGGGTTAAGGGAAGCTCAAGAGTAAGAGTAAAATAAGCTCTTAAGCTACTCTTCCATCCTTATCATAGCCGGTTCTTGTTTCAAAAACTCTTGCTGTTTGAGATCCTCAAGTGCTTTTTGAATTGCATTTTCAGTGGTTTGGTGCGTTGAGAGCAACAGATTTGCCAAACCTTCACAAGATGGCTTTTGCAACATAGACTCTATTGAAATTGCATATTCACCAAAAATAGAAGCTATTTTTGCCAAAATTCCAGGTCTATCCTCCACAACAAAGCGAAGATAATATTTTGTCTCTATTGCATCTTTAGCTGCTAAGCGCATACCAGATTCAAGTGGGCGCTTGAAACCTAGCATTGGTGAACATTTGCCCCCGCGAGCTATATCGATAATATTGGAAATCACTGCACTTGCAGTAGCATCTCCTCCAGCACCGGGACCATAATACATCGTCTCACCTACCACATCCCCAATGACACTTACACCATTCATTACCCCATCAACTTTTGCAATCATACGATCCTTTGGAACAAGCGTAGGATGGACACGCAGTTCTACCTCATTACCACGTTTTTTTGCGATTGTAAGCAGCTTAATTGCATAGCCAAACTCTTGCGCAAATTCAAAATCGAGCTTATCTATATTTGTAATTCCTTCAATCAATATATCTTCTGGCTTAGCATCTATTCCATAAGCGATACTTGCTAAAATCAATAGCTTATGGGCTGCATCATACCCTTCAATATCAAATGTAGGATCTGCTTCAGCATAGCCTAGCTCTTGTGCTTCTGCTAATACTTCATCAAATGCGACTCTCTCTTGTGCCATCTTTGTCAAAATATAGTTACATGTTCCATTCATAATACCGCTAATCGCTTCGATATGGTTGGCGCTGAGCCCTTCACGCAAAGCTTTGATAATAGGAATACCGCCTGCAACACTTGCCTCAAACTCAAAAGGGATATCTTGTGCTAACTCTTTAAGGTCATAGCGATGATATGCTAAAAGTGCTTTGTTTGCAGTGACCACAGCCTTTTTATTTTCCAAGGCACGTCTTACTATTTTATAAGCCTCCTCTACCCCACCCATAAGCTCTACAACTATATCGATTGAAGGATCGTCTGTCACTTCATAGGGATCAGTTGTAAGTGGAATAGTCAGATCTCTTTTTTTAGAGAGGTCTCGTACAACCCCTTTGACAACTCTAATCTCTTTGCCAGCACGTGCGGTAATAATATCGCGATTTTTTTCTAAAATTTTAACAACGCTCGTTCCAACTGTCCCTACCCCAATAATGCCAACTTTTACCATTATATTTCCTTGTAATTGGCTAAAAATTTCTTAATATTTTTGGCTGCCTGACGAATTCTCTTTTCATTCTCTATCAATGCGATGCGCACATACTCTTCACCACCTTCGCCAAATCCAATCCCGGGACTCACAGCAACTTTTGCTTCGGTAAGAAGCTTTTTAGAAAACTCTAAGCTTCCCATTTGGCGAAACTCCTGTGGGATCCTCGCCCATACAAACATTGTAGCTTTCGGTTTGTTGATATGCCATCCAGCTCTACTAAAAGAGTCAACTAATACATCTCTTCTTTTTTCATATTTTTTACGAATCTCTTCTACACAATCTTGTGGACCATTGAGAGCCACTGTAGCTGCCACTTGAATAGGAGTAAACATCCCATAATCTATCCAGCTCTTAATTTTTTGCAGTGCACCGATGAGCTTTTTGTTTCCTACAACAAAGCCAACACGCCAGCCAGCCATATTGTAGCTTTTAGAGAGTGTAAAGCTCTCTACTGCCACATCTTTTGCACCTTCAACTGCTAAAATAGATGGAGTCTTATACCCATCATAGGTAAGATCTGCATATGCAATATCACTGATGATATAAAATCGCTCTTTTTTTGCAATCCGCACGAGCTCTTCATAAAACTCTGGAGTCACTGTAGCAGTAGAAGGGTTGTGAGGAAAATTGACTACAAGATATTTTGGCTTTGGAAAGGCTTCGTTGAGAGATTTATGAAGATCTTTGAAAAACTGCTCCTCATCAACTTCAAACTCTTCATTGTACTGCAACTCCATCTTATGCACACTACCACCTGCAAGTATAAAAGCATAGGAGTGTATCGGATATGTAGGATCAGGAACAATTGCCACATCACCAGGATTGGTAATAGCCTGCACAAGATGGACATATCCCTCTTTGCTTCCCATTGTAGCCACAGCTTCACTCTCAGGATCCAAAGCCACACCATAGCGTCTCTCATACCAGTTACAAATTGCTAGGCGCAGCTTATAAATCCCTTTACTCGCACTATATCCATGGTTCTTTGGCTTTTGTGCAGCTTCTATGAGTTTATCAATTATATGTTGTGGTGCGGGACCGTCAGGATTTCCCATACTAAAATCAATTATATCTTCACCAGCACGGCGTGCAGCCATTTTAATCTCATTAACTGCTGCAAAAACATATTTTGGCAATCTATCGATTTTATTGAATCTAATCTCATCAAACATTGTTACTTATCCTCTAAAGCATAGATATCGATGCCGTATTTTATATTATCGATGGTAAATGTATCTGCAATTTTAATATAATAGAAACCTTTTGGCAATTTTAAACGCAACTTTTTGACTCGTTTCGTTTTTTTAATCACATCTACTGGGTTGAGATTGGAATCATAAATATAGATCTTCGGATGCCAGTGGTTTTTTCTATGACTCTTTATCAAAAAAGAAGTGATCCCATTACTCTCAATCCACACTCCTTTGCGGATATTTGGAATATGCAGCTCTTTTTGCAAAGATAAAGCAGCAAATCTTGCTTGAGTAAAATCGATATAGTAGCGCCAACTATTCTCTTCTACCACCACACTGAGTACTTTTGCTCCATAATGGTGCAAGAATTTCGTGATTTTCACTGGATCAGCAATAAAGCTTGAATAAAAAGAGAGACGAGCAAATACTCCATCACCATCTTGCACGATACGATCAATTTGGTAACGAAATACTCCAGCCTCTTCTATAGAGCGCAAAAAAAGTTTATACACCAGGGGATTTACTGTAAAAGAGTAAAGCTCAATACTCTGTTTTTGTGGTGCTTCTAAATTATTCTTTATAAACCCAAGTTTTTTGAGAGTTTGCAAGATTTTAAGCATATCGACCTGAGAGTCGTGCATAAACCTCTCTTCATTTGCAAAGACTGTATTGATAATGAGAAGGGATTGATTAAATTTTTCAGTTCCTATTATCTCTTTTACCTTCTCCTTTATTGAAGCTGCGAAGAGCAAAAGAGGAAGCAACAAAACAGCAAAGAGCCTTACCAATCTTTGCCCCTGTTATACTGTTTGAAAGTCTTTCTATCGATGCGCTCCAGTTCTCCTGCCCGGTACAAAAAGCGCTGCTTACCTTTTTCACTAAAATCTTGAATCTCTCCATTGATATCAATTTGCAGCATACCATGTCCTGTAACGATAAGCTGATCTCGTGAAGTATTGAGTTCAATCGGAGAAGAGGTGAGATAGTTTTTTCGTTTATAGTTATCAAGATAGATAATTCCAACCCATAATTTTCGCTTAGGAATTATAGTGATGCTTGGTGTGATAGCTAACTCTTCTTGCGTAGTGTTTATTTCAGTAGCTTGAGTTATATTCTCTTCAACAATTTGTGCCATATTTTGTGTTCTATTTGCTTCTTGCGTGCCATTTACTTCTTGAGCAACTACAACCTTAGGCGTCTCTTGGCTTCTCTTTTCTTCCAAAGCCTCTACAGATGCACTACTACTTTGCAAACTACTACTTATACTCGATAAAGAACTTTGGCTAGATAGAGTAGAAGAGTTTTTGCTTGGTGCAAAAAACTCTTTTTTTGCTTTATGCTCCTCTTTTGGTGCAAATTTATCAAAATAGAGATAGATCCCAGCAATGAGGATAATAATAAAAAGAAAGATTTTTAAAAACGGATTGGTATGATGTTCTATTCCTTTTTCTTCAATTGCAAATGCATTTTGGTAATCAATTTTATCTTCATAATACTCCTCTACTTTTTGGCGCAATTCTGTAAGATCGAGCCCCAACTGCTTTTCCAAAATTTTGATAAAACCTAAAGCTTTACTTTTTGAAGAGAGTTTTTTAAAATCCTCTTCAATGAGAGCTCGTATAATCTTTGGAGCAATATATGTCTTTTTAAATATCTCTTCGGGATCCATATTTTTGAGTTTATCAAGATCACCCATCTCTCATCCTATCTATAAAAATTGCCGCTGCAGCTGCTACATTGAGAGAATCAAATTCTCGTTCCATCTTGATTTGTAACCGTTTATCACATTTTTGCAGTGCTTTTTTGGGAAGACCCTCCCCTTCACTTCCTAAAAGTATCGCTCTCTTTCCGACAAAGTGCACTTTTCTCACATCTTCGCCTTGCATATCTGCCCCATATATCTTTGTGCCACTATCTTGCAGCTCTTTCATAAGATCCAAAAGATTTGGATAGAGCACTATTGGTAGATCAAGGGCTGCACCACTGCTTCTACGAATTACTCCTTCCATTTTCAAGGACTTCAATCCACTCACAACCACTCCACCTGCGCCCAAAGCGTACGCGCTGCGAACAATTGAACCAATGTTGCCAACATCCGTTACGCCATAGAGCAAAACTAAAAAACTCTCTTCTTTTATACTTTGCAGTGTGGCAAATAGAAAATCGTCAATTTCAAGCAAAACTCCTTGATGATTACCACCACGACTCAGACTTTGCGCCTTTTTATTATCTACCCTTACAACTTTTATGCCAAGAGCCCGGAGTTTTGCAAAATCTTTTTTATCTAACTCTTTGCTCACATAGACATGTTTGATAATATGAGGATGCTTGTCTACAATATAGGTAAATATCTGCTTGCCATAGACTATCATAAAGAGATTTTATCTTTTTCAAACTTAATTTTCATTAAGATAAGTGTACCACTCTTTAACGCTTTTATCGCTAACTTGCGCTAAAAGTTTGGCAAGATCTTTTTTTGGAAGTGGTAGTTGCAAAATCTCTTCTAATGAAAGAGTAATTGTTTCTCTTTTTGTAGTTGCTTTCTCAACAACCACAACCCACTCTCCCTTTACCTTCTCTTGAGGTATTTGGCGTGCCAGCTCTTGTGCTTGACCTTTGAAAAAACTTTGATGCGATTTGGTAAGCTCTTTTGCCAAAAAGAGAACTCTTTGTGGATCAATTGCAGCAATCTCGTCAAGAAGTTTTAGGAGTCTGTGAGGAGCTTCATAAATAACAGCATTGTTTTGGGATGCTAAAGCCTCTTGCAAAGCCTCTTTTCTTGCATTTCCTTTATGAGGCAAGAAACCAAAAAAGCAAAAACCACCCTCAAACCCACTTGCTGCATAAGCAGTCACTACTGCACTAGCTCCTGGCAATACATCGTATGGCACTCCATGCTCTTGTGCATACTGTACCAAAAGTGCTCCCGGATCACTTATACCTGGCATACCAGCATCACTCACATATACTACGTTACGAGTAAAAAAGAAAGGATCAATTTTTGCAAGAAAGCTCTTTTGATTGTGCTCATGGAGTGCTATAAACTCTTTTGTGCCAAAATCTCTTTTATATTTTTGCGAGAGTAGATGAAGAAGTCTTTTTGTTACACGCGTATCTTCACACAGTAAAATATCAGCTTCTTCTAGGGCATGAAGAGCCCTGAAGGTAATATCTTCGAGATTGCCGATAGGAGTGGGAACAAGGGTGAGCAAATTATTTCAAGTTATATTTCTTTTTAAATTTATCTACACGACCTGTTGTATCTACGATTTTTTCACTTCCAGTGAAAAATGGATGGCATTTATTGCAAATATCTATTTTTAACTGTGGTTTATTTGAAAGTACTACAAAATGGTTGCCACATGCACATGTTACTTCGCATTCAACATACTCTGGATGGATACCTTTTTTCATTCTTTAGCCTTTTAGAGATTTTTTTGGATTTTGGAGCGAAATACTAACGAAAATATATTTTTATTTCAATAAAAAATCTAAATTAATTCACAGCAGAGCAGATGCCCTGCTGCTACATAGGGGGAGGGGAATTAAAATTATATCATAAAAATAAAATAGTAGTAAATTTTCAAGAAAATCCTATGTAAAATTGACAGGATCCATATCCACTTCACACAACTCATTTTTAGAAGCATAAATCGCTTTGAGAAGCTCTGTTGCAAAAGCGCTTTTTAATAGAATATGAAAACGAAACTTCCCAGCGATTTTCTCAATAGCATTTGGTCCATATCCCACAATCTCTACACTTTTGAAAGCTTGCAAACGCTGCAATACCTCCTCCATCGCCTCTTGTGCTATTTGACGGTTTTTGTGCGAAAACCGCAAAAGCGCTAAGCGCACAAAAGGAGGATAAAATCCTTGGCGTAAGGCTAGCTCTTCTTGTAAAAAGAGCTTAAAATCTAGATATCTTTTGAAAAATTCTTCATTTTTCGTCTGTATAATCACTTTGGCATATTCTCTTCTTCCAGCACGTCCCGCAATTTGGAGCAAAAGTGCAACAGCCTTTTCTCGTGCTCTATAATCAGCCATCGCAAGCAAAAAATCAAGCCCAAAAATTACACTCAATGTAACATCAGGATAGTCATGTCCTTTGGAGAGCATCTGTGTACCAACGAGAATATCTATCTCTTTATTACTAAAGCGCTGTAAAATCGTTTCAAGTTTTTTTTGTGTTGTTACTACATCTTTATCAAATTTCTCTATCACTGCTTGCGGAAAGAGAGTTTGCAGCTCTTCAACTGCCTCACTAGTTCCCATACGCTTGGTACTTAGCTCCTCACTTCCGCAGTGAGGACACTTTTGTGGGATAAATTCAGTAAAGTTGCAGTAGTGACATCGCAAAGCCCGCTTATCAAAATGTACGCTCATTCCTACATCGCAGTAAGGACACTTCACAGCCTCTCCACACTCTTGGCAGATGAGATATTTAAAATGGGCACGTGTTGGAATAAAGATAAGAGCCTGCTTTTTTCGGGAAAGTACCTGCTCGAGCTCTTCAATAATTGTAGGAGTAAACCCATTGCCTGTATCAAAGAAAAAATCTTTTTTTGTTTGATAAAACTTTTTTAATTGAAAGTGAGGATACTTGTAATAACTTGTCACGCTCGGTGTGGCACTTCCTAAAACCACTGGAATATCTAATTTTTTACCCATATATATAGCTACATCTTTTGCATTGATCCTTGGAGCATTCAAAGCCTTGTAGCTATCGTCATGCTCTTCATCTACCACAATGAGTCCCAGATTTTGTAGTGGCAAAAAGAGTGCACTTCTTGGTCCTGCAACAACCCGAGCTGTGCCATCATAAATCTTAGAAAGATGCAGCTCTCTTTTTTTCTTTGTGAGTTTACTATGCCAAATCACTACCCCATCACCAAAAACAGCTTGCAGTCTCTTCTCCATTTGGGGTGTCAAAGAGATCTCTGGCATCAAAAAAATAGCACTCTTTCCCTCACTTAGCTTCTTTTTAATGAGTTCTATGTAAATCTCTGTTTTTCCGCTTCCAGTTTCTCCAAAGAGAAGTGATACGGGATGAGACTTAATAAACTCCATAGCCTCTTGCTGCTGGGGTGAAAGGGTTATGGTATTGTTTATTGGAAGTGATAAATTTTGCTTCTTTTGGTTTTCTTTAAAAGGCACAAAAAGCCCTATAGCCTCACCAAAACTAGAGACATAATATTTTGCTATAAATTGCGCTATCGCTATCTGCTCGGAAGTGTAAAAAAACGAAGTACTATTTTCAATAGGAAGACATTCGAATGTGGGTTTTGTAACCTCCTGTACAATTACACCTCTTGTGTGTCTATTGCGAAGGCTAACTTCTACTACTTCCCCAATCTCTCTTTTGTCTTCGCAAGAGTATGTTAATTGTAAAGGAGTATTGATAAGAGCTATTTCATAATAATGCATCAAAAATTTTTACACGCTCCTTCAACAGTCGTAGGAGTTCCTTCTATGCAAGAAAATTCACCTGTATCTTTATTATAGCTAAAAGCTATTTTCCCTTGATTAGCATGGAATATGTAGTAATTTCCCTCTTTACTCCAACCTCCAGGATTAGTAGAAGGAGTAATTGGATGAGGAAGGACATTGGAAAAGAGCTTAGAGCTGTCGTTTTCTAAAGCACTGGGATAAGGATCTTGTCCAAGGAGTATGTGACGATTCTTATAGACTTGTAGACCAGAACGTATTGCTGTTACAGTCGATTTTGCATTGCTTATCTGCGCCTCATCCATTGCTCCACCTAGTTTTGGCAATGCAATCGTGGCTAATATTCCTAATACAACTATTACAAAAACAAGCTCAATTAATGTAAAGGCTCTTTTTATTCTGCCCATTGTCTCTTTCCTCTAAAAACTATATGTATCTTTAGCTGCAACAACAAACTTTGGTGCATCGGTTTCATTACCATCGCGGCAAAAAACGTTATATTTGCCTCCAACATTTGGATTTTTTGCAATGAAAGGATGCGCAACATTCCCAGGAGTAACACATTGACTAAAATCTACACTTGTTTTATCAAAATATTTTGGAATGGAGACATACATTTCCAGACTGCGTCCATAGAAGAGAAAATTATCCCCATCATTATCACTTTTTATACTGCCTTTTCTCCCCGCAAAGAGAGACTTTGACCATAAAGAGTGTCCTACAGTTCTAGTGAGCGTAGCAGTAAAAGCTTTGGCAATGTTTTTTTGCGCAAGCTCTTCTACAGTAAAATAGCGGGGTAAGGCTACCATAGCCAAAACCCCAAGAACTACTATGACAAAAATAAACTCTATCATAGTAAAAGCTGAGCGTTGCATTATTTAACTTTAATTGAGCATTATATTTTATTAACTACTGATATTGAGATCCCATCTTGGTGAATCTGTAGCATTTCCATCTGTAAATGTAATCACACCTGACAAACCTGTTTTTTGATTATTTATCCTAAAATCACACCTATTACCCCTCATTTTCCTAACTTCATCAGGAATATCCGTATATTTAGCCAAATCTCTACAATAATAATTACGAATCTGTCCATTGTGCCCCTCTGCTATAGATTTACTCCAAAGTGTTGGTCCAACAGTTCTATTAAGCGTTCCTACAAAAGCTTTAATCTTTGCTGTTCTTGCTTGCTCACCCACACCAATAAACTTTGGCAATGCAACTGCTGCTAAGATACCTAAGATAACGATCACGAAGATCAACTCAATCATAGTAAAACCACCACGTCTCATGACGACTCCTTTGAAAAAATTTTTTTGCAGGGCTTCCTGCATTTTTCATTATCGGCAGATTTTTTATTTTTTTAGTCAGTTTGGAAATTTTTTTAATAACTCTTGCAATCTCTTTTCTAAAACATAACAATCGTAACACTTTTTCAGATATGCATGGAGAAGATTTTTTATACTATTCGAAGAGTGAGGGGGAAGATCTTTTTGGAGATACTCAAGGAGACTTTGTGCAAAATCCTCCTTGAGCTGGATATCATACTCTTTTCCTTCTATCTTAATGGTTACTTTTTGCAATGCTAACTCACAAGATTTTCTATCTTTTTGATAATCTCATCAATCTCTAAATTTTTCATTGCCAGCTCATCACGCAGCTTTTCAATCTCTTTATCTTTCTCTTCGCTTGCTGCTTTGCATGTGACAAGCTCTGTACGCAGTCGTTCGTTCTCATCTTTCAATATTGTATATTTATCAAGAAGATCATCAATTTTTTGCGAGAGCTTTTCCATCAAATCGATATGTTCCATTAAGCCTCTTTGTCTTTTAAGTTTTGTTTAATTTTTGTATAATTGTAGCAAAAATTACTAAAAGAGGTTTTAAAATTGGCAAAATTTAAGATGGTCACTGACTTCTCTCCAGCTGGAGATCAACCAAAAGCAATAGAAAAACTTACACTCTCTATTAAAGAGGGCAACCGCTACCAAACACTTTTGGGAGTCACAGGAAGCGGTAAGACATATACAATGGCAAAGATTATTGAAAATCTACAAATACCAACTCTTATCATGACACACAATAAAACCTTAGCAGCACAGCTTTATAGTGAATTCAAAGGATTTTTCCCAAAAAACCATGTAGAGTATTTCATCAGCTACTACGACTACTACCAACCAGAAGCCTACCTCCCAAGACAAGATCTCTTCATTGAAAAAGATAGCTCCATCAACGATGAGCTAGAGCGTTTGCGTCTCAGTGCTACAGCTAGCCTTTTGGAGTATGAAGATGTGATAGTAGTAGCATCAGTAAGTGCAAACTACGGACTTGGTAACCCTCATGAATATAGAAAAATGGTCTTTAAGTTTGAAGTGGGAAACGAGATTGGCCAAAGAGAGCTACTCTTGCGTCTTTTAGAGATGGGATATAAACGCAATGATAAATTTTTTGATAGAGGAGATTTTCGCGTAAGCGGAGATGTGATAGATGTATATCCAGCATACTTTGAAGAGGAGGCTGTGAGAATCGAGTTTTTTGGAGATGAGATTGAATCAATATATATCTTCGATCCCCTCACAAACAAGAAACTAGCTGATAGAGACTCTTTTACCCTCTACTCAGCAAGCCAATTTATCGTAGGACAAAACCGCCTCACTGAAGCGATTAAATCGATTGAAAAGGAGCTTGAAGAGCGCTTGGACTACTTTTATAAAGAGAATAAACTTGTAGAGTATCAGCGTCTCAAACAGCGCACTGAATTTGATCTAGAGATGCTTGAGACCACAGGAACATGTAAAGGTATTGAAAACTACTCGCGCCACCTCACTGGCAAAAAACCTGGCGAAACGCCCTATTCACTTCTTGACTACTTTGAAGCAATGGGCAAGCCCTATCTCATAATAGTAGATGAGTCCCATGTAAGCCTTCCCCAATTTCGTGGGATGTATGCGGGAGACAGGAGCCGCAAAGAGGTGCTTGTAGAGTATGGATTTAGACTCCCTAGCGCTCTTGATAACCGTCCACTTAAATTTGAAGAGTTTATCAATAAAGCGCCTCACTATCTCTTTGTTTCAGCAACCCCAGGAGAGTTGGAGCTTGAGCTCTCCAGTGTAGTAGCCGAGCAGATTATTCGCCCAACGGGCCTTCTCGATCCTCTCATTGCTCTAGCTCCAAGCAGCAGGCAAGTAGAAATTTTGCATGATGAAGCAAAAAAGGAGATCGAAAAAGGAAACAGAGTACTTGTAACAACCCTTACAAAAAAGATGGCTGAAGACTTAACTAAATACTATGCAGATTTAGGGCTCAAAGTGCGCTATATGCACTCTGAAATTGATGCAATCGAGCGAAACCAGCTTATCCGAGGTTTGCGTAGAGGAGAGTTTGATATTCTTGTGGGTATCAACCTCTTGCGAGAAGGGCTTGATCTGCCAGAAGTAAGCCTCGTAGCAGTGCTTGATGCAGATAAAGAGGGCTTTTTAAGAAGTGAGACAAGCCTCATTCAGACAATGGGACGAGCAGCAAGAAATGCAAGTGGGAGAGTCATTATGTTTGCAGATAAAATTGAAGAGTATCAAGAACTGCAAAATTCAGAAGATCTTGAGCAGGTAAAAGAGAAAATAACAGGCTCAATGTATCGCGCTATAAAAACCACACTTGAGCGGCGCAAAAAGCAAGAAGCATACAATAAAGCACACGGCATTACACCAAAAACAGTCAAACGACGCCTCGATGAAAATCTCAAAAGCGAAGATCTCGATAAACTCTATGAGCGCAAAAAAAAGATGGAGAAAATTCCACCAAGTGAAAAAGAGAAAATCATCAAAGAGCTGCGTAAGGCTATGCATGAAGCAGCACAAAAACTTGAGTTTGAGGAGGCAGCAAGACTCAGAGACGAAATTGAAAAAATCAAGGCTCTATAGGCTTGAAATCCCCCTCTTCCTCATCAAAATACTCAATTTCGCCAGATTCAATTTTATAGTACCATCCATGCAAGAAGAGTTTATCCGCTTCTACCCTCTCTTTTACAGCAGGATAGGTAAGAAGATTTTGAAGTTGCACCAAAATTGAAGCCTTTTCTGTAGTACGCAACAAAAGCTCATTATCTTCGGTGCCAACAGTATCAATCGCAATCTCTTTTGCAGGCTCTCCAATCTCAAGCCATTTTTTAATATGTATGAGCTCAATATTTTGCGGGATCTCTTTATAGAGACTCTCGCAAGCTCCACAGTGACTATGCCCACAAATAATAATATCTCTTACCTCTAACACACTCACAGCATACTCAATCGCACTCGCTGTTGCATGAAAATCGTTATCGGGTTTAAATGGAGGAACAAAATTGCCAATGTTGCGAAAGACAAAGAGATCTCCTGGCTTTGCTCCCGTAATTAGATCTGGAACAACGCGTGAGTCGCTGCATCCTATGAAAAGTGTTTTTGGGCTCTGTCCCTTTAAAGCAAGCTCTTCAAAGAGCTTTTCATATTTTTTAAAATGAATTTTTTTAAATTCTTGATAATTATCTATAAATTTTTTTATATGCATATAACCCCTTTTGGTTGATTTTAGTCAACATTTGTTAAAATTTTTCTTATAACAGTAAAAGGTGGTGTATGAATCTCAAAGATCCAAAACTCTACATTAATAGAGAGCTCTCATGGCTCAAATTTAACACGCGCGTTCTTGAAGAGGCACAAGATACAAGCAATCCACTTTTAGAACGTCTTAAATTCATCGCTATATATGGCACCAATCTCGATGAGTTTTATATGATACGCGTTGCAGGACTCAAAAAGCTCTTTAAATACCGCATACGTGTTACTGGACCAGACAAAATGACACCTCTTGAACAACTACGAGCCATAAGAGAGTATCTCCACGCCGAAAAAAAAGAGCTTGAAAAGACATTTTTTGAAATTATCGAACAACTATCTCATGAAGGATTAAGGCTTGTTAACTATGAAGATCTTGATGCACAAACAAAAAGAAAAATTAATGAGTATTTCCATACAAATCTCTATCCCGTTATTGTCCCTATCGCAGTAGATGCCACACACCCATTCCCTCATCTTAATAATCTTAGTTTTGCACTTGCATTGAAGCTGAGTGATACAAACAATCCTAATGACATTAAATACGGATTAGTACGTATTCCCCGTGTTCTTCCTCGTTTTGTTCAAATAGAAAACACATATATTCCTATTGAGTCCATCGTCCAAGCGCATTTAGAATCTCTCTTCCCAGGTTATACAATCTTAGCTTCTGCCCCATTCCGTGTTACACGCAATGCAGATATTGAGATAGAAGAGGAAGAGGCAGACGATTTTATGGAGCTCCTTGAAGAGGGACTCAAGCTTCGTAGAAGAGGAGAGATAGTACGACTTGAGATTGGCGCAAATGCAGAAGAGGATCTTATTAATTTTCTCAAAGAGCATATATATATAGAACAAGGTGATATCTATCGCTACAATATTCCTATTAATCTTGGAGCACTCTGGGAAATTGTATCAAATAAAAACTTTCCTCATCTCCTCTTTGAGCCATATACACCAAAGATTCTTCCCCCATTTGATACAAATGAGCCAGTATTTCATATAATTGAGCATGAAAATGTTATGCTCTACCACCCTTATGAGAGTTTTGATCCTGTAGTGCGCTTTATCAAAGAAGCAAGCAAGGATCCTGATGTACTAGCTATTCGCATGACTCTTTATAGAGTTGGTAAAAACTCCCCTATTGTCAAAGCTCTCATTAATGCAGCAGAATCTGGCAAACAGGTTACTGCCATGGTAGAGCTTAAAGCAAGATTCGATGAAGAAAACAACCTCATCTGGGCAAAAGAGCTTGAAAAAGCAGGTGCACACGTAATATTTGGCATACCAGGATTTAAGGTTCATGCAAAAATCGCACAAGTAATAAAAAAAGATGGTGACAGACTCAAACAGTATGTGCATCTTGCTACTGGTAACTACAATCCAAGTACAGCAAAAATTTATACTGATGTGAGTCTCTTTACAGCTGATAAAGATATTACTGCAGATGCTACCCGTTTTTTCCACTTTCTTACAGGATTTAGCAAAAAGACAAAACTCAAAACCCTCTATATGTCACCTTTTCAAATAAAGCCTAAACTCTTACAAATGATTGATGAGGAGGCTAAAAAAGGGAGTGAGGGACATATAATTGCAAAAATGAACTCACTCGTAGATCCTGATGTAATACTTGCTCTTTATAAAGCAAGTCAAGCAGGTGTAAAAATTGATCTCATTATCAGAGGTATCTGCTGCCTGCGCCCTGGAATTGAAGGAGTAAGTGAGAATATTCGTGTTATATCTATAGTAGGAAAGTATCTTGAGCATGCAAGAATCTTTTACTTCAAACACTCTTCTCCTCAAATCTATATCTCTAGTGCAGATTGGATGCCAAGAAATCTTGAGCGCCGCATAGAGCTCATGACGCCAATATTTGATAAGAATATCGCTGAAAGATTATTAGAGATCTTGCAAATTCAGCTCAAAGATAATGTCAAAGCAAGAATACTTCTTCCAGATGGCAACTACATTAAACTTCACCCTGAAGAGGGGAAACCAAAAATCAACTCCCAACTTTTAATGGAAGAGTATGCAAAACTCCTCCATACATCCCACCAAAAAAATACAACAAGCAAAGCAAAAAGACTTGCAAAGAGACTTTTGAAGGAGAGTTAATGCTTTTACGCTATAAAGAGTGGTTTCCAACAATTGGTCAAAATGCATGGGTCGCTCCAGATGCAACAGTAGTAGGAAATGTGGAAATTGGAAAAGAGAGCTCCATATGGTTTGGATGCGTTATACGCGGTGATGTACACTACATCAAAATAGGAGATCGTACAAATATTCAAGACTTAAGTATGATTCATGTCACCCATTATAAAAAGCCTGATATGAGCGATGGCTATCCTACTATCATAGGCAACGATGTAACAGTAGGGCATAGAGTGATGCTGCATGGATGCATTATTGAAGATGCATGTCTCATTGGGATGAACTCCACCATACTCGATGGAGCCGTCATAGGAAAAGAGTCGATCGTAGGAGCAGGAGCACTGGTTACTGGCGGAAAAAAATTTCCTCCAAGAAGCCTCATTTTAGGAACTCCAGCAAAAGTGGTAAGAGAACTGACAGACAAAGAGGTACAAGAGCTTTACGCAAGTGCAAAAAGGTATGTTGCATTTAAAAATGAGTATATCGATTTTATTCAATAATGTAAAATATAACTTCAAATTATTACTATATTAAGGTGGAGTTATAATCCTTAAAATTTCAAATAATTTTTTACTTACATTATTTTTTTTATAATTTTTTTTTAAACACAAAAGGACTATAATACCTCGTACCAATTTTTATAAAGGGGCAGAATATGGCAAGAATTGTTGTGTTAGGAGCAGGTGTTTCTGGACATACTGCTGCTACTTTTGCTAAACACTGGCTTGGAGACAAACATGAAGTAGTAGTTGTCTCTCCAAACAGTAAATGGAACTGGATTCCATCAAACATCTGGGTTGGTGTTGGTGAAATGGCACCAGAAGATGTTGTATTTGAGCTTGCGCCAGTCTATCAAAAAGCTGGAATCGATTTTAAACAAGCTAAAGCTGTCTCTATCCATCCAGAAGGAAAAGAGGGAAGTGACAGACCTTACGTTACAATCGAATATACCGATCCAAACAAAGCTGGACAGACTGAAGAGGTAGAGTATGACTACCTTATCAATGCCACAGGTCCAAAGCTCAACTTCGCTGCAACTCCGGGACTTGGACCAGACGAAGGTAATTCACTCTCAGTCTGTACATATCTCCATGCGGCAGAAGCAAATACCCATTTTCAAAATGCAATTGAGCGTATGAAAAAAGGGGAAAAAGTAAAATTCCTCATCGGTACTGGACACGGTATGTGTACATGTCAGGGAGCTGCATTTGAATATATCTTCAACATCGAGCATGAGCTTCGAGAAGCAGGCGTAAGAGATAAAGCAGAAATCAAGTGGATCTCTAACGAGCAGTTCCTCGGAGACTTTGGTGTTGCAGGTCTTCATATCAAATGGGGTGGACATATTGTTAGCTCTAAAGTTTTAGCTGAGTCACTCTTTGCAGAGCGTGGCGTTGACTGGATCACTGGAGCACATGTCAAAGAGGTACAAAAAGGAAAACTGCAATATGAACTTCTCGATGGAACAGAAGGAGAAGAGACATTTGATTTTGCAATGCTTATTCCTCCATTTAGTGGTGTAGGTCTAAAAGCATACGACAAAGCTGGTAATGACATCACTGATAAAGTTTTCGCACCAAATGGTTTCATGAAGGTAGATGCAGACTACACTCCAAAACCGTTTGAAGAGTGGAAAGCAAGTGACTGGCCAAAATATTATCAAAACCCAGATTACCTCAATATGTTTGCAGTAGGTATCGCATTTGCACCGCCTCATCCAATTAGTAAACCAGCAAAATCTGTAAATGGCACGCCAATCACACCAGCACCTCCAAGAACAGGTATGCCTTCAGGAATTATTGGTAAAACTGTTGCGCAAACTATCACAGAGGTAATTAACGGCAAATATAGCCTCGAAGAGGTAAAAGAGAAAGGTCACCATGCCTCTATGGCAGAGATGGGTGCGGCGTGTGTTGCTTCAACTGGAAAGAGCCTCATGAATGGTTCTGCAGTAGCATTGACCGTTTATCCTGTTGTACCTGATTATGACAGATTCCCAGGAACTGGTCGTGATCCAGACTACACTTTTGGTGAAATCGGTCTTGCAGGACACTGGATCAAACATATCCTCCACTATATGTTTATGTGGAAGGCGCAGCTCAAACCTGGATGGACACTCATCCCTGAATAAAAAGGAGAAATTATGGCAGATTTTAAAGAGATTCAAAAAAACATCAAACCTTATGATGGTAAGACGTATGGAACATTGATTCCAGGGCCTTTTCAAAAATTTCTTAGAACGTGCAAAATTTGGCAGTTCATTAGATTCATCGTTATTAACCTCAAAATGCTCGCAGTCGTTTCTAAATCTCACCACTAAAAAAAGGGGCTTTTGCCCCTTATACTCAAAGGGTTTTAATGGCAGAAATTCTCACCTATCCTGATCATACGCTTTTACAAATTTCTGGGCTAATAAGAGATTTCAAAGATCCAAATCTTGTGCAGATTATTGATGAGATGAAAAAGACAATTGAAGAAAACAGTCTCCAAGCACTTGCAGCTATACAAATTGGCATACCTCTAAGAATAATAGTGCTCAAAAAAGATGATGATTATGAAGTGATGATAAATCCTGTCATTTATGGCAAAGAAGGAAAATACTTTGCTTCAACCGAGAGTGATGAGAGTTTACCAAACATAGAAGTAACCGTTAATCGCTACCCTGTTATAAAAATCATGTATGAAGATAGAGAGGGAAATCAAAAATTTTATACTGCGAAAGATGATGAAGCCGTACTTTTGCAGCGAAAAATCGACATGATATTTGGTGGTTATCTGTTTGATAAGCTCTCAAAAAAGGAGCAAAAAAAGTTTTTTAAAGAGTATGGCAGCTACGGTGATACATGCCCTACCTCTTTTGTCAAAGATAAGATCCTTACAGCTTTGCGTCTCTTTCTAGTTAGCCACTTTGTTTTACTTATATTTGCACTTTTTGCAAACTTTGCAAAGTTTGTTCTCTCGTACAATACCCCTCTTTTTATACTTGAATTTGCATGGCTTATTTTTTATGCGCTCTATGCAAAATATGAGACAACAAAATATAAAAACTGTACATCCTGTCAAGGGGCCAATGTATTTGGTACCAGTGCAATCTATTTGGCTGTTATTGTAGTGCTCTATGGAGGATCATGGCTCATAAAAAGCTTTTAAATGTAGAGAACCTCACTATTGCTGCAATTTTTGCCGGTATCGCTTTTGGCTACTTTTTTCCTGTACTCTCGCTAGATCTCAAAGTCATTGGCGATATCTATCTCAAGCTTTTAAAAATGCTCATCATTCCTCTTGTATTTGCTTCAATTTTTATTGCAATAACTTCTCTCAGTGGCAAAGAGGAGCTCAAATCTATCGGAATCAAAGCCTTTGCATACTATCTTACAACCACTGCATTAGCGGTAATTTTAGGGCTTTTTATCTTTCATCTCTTTAATCCAGGAGCGGGAAAGCATCTGCTGCAACTACCTTCAAATTTCTCGGTAGAACACAAAGATCTAAGTATTAACGACTTTTTACTCTCTTTTATCCCAGCAAATATTTTTACAGCTCTCAGTAAAGGTGCGATTTTACCCATTATCTTTTTTACAATCCTCTTTGCAGTAGGAGCACTCTTTATAACAGAGCAAAAGCGCACAACTTTGTACAACTTCTTTGATAGTGTCAATGATGCAATGATGGTCCTTGCAAAATGGATAATCACTTTAACCCCAATAGGTGTTTTTTCTCTCATCGCTGCAACTGTTGCAAAAAATGGATTAGATCCTATATTCAATCTCTATAGCTATGTGCTTACTGTTTTAGCTGCCCTTGCAATCCATGCGCTTCTTATACTACCTGTACTTGCTTTTTTTATTGGAAGGTTTAATCCCTACAAATATTTTTTACAGATCAAAGAGGCTCCGCTCATAGCATTCTCTACTGCTTCAAGCTCTGCTACACTTCCTGTAAGTCTTGAAGTTGCTGAAGAAAAGGGAGGAGTAAGTAAAAAAGTAGCAGGATTTGTACTGCCTCTTGGAGCTACCATCAATATGGATGGCACGGCACTGTATGAATCGATTGCAGTAATGTTTATTGCAAATATAAGCGGAGTTGAGCTCACATTAGCACAGCAAATTACTATCTTTATCACCGTTACATTCGCTTCTATCGGAGCAGCCGGCATTCCTGGAGCAGGTCTTATTATGATGACGATGGTGCTGGATAGCGTAGGACTGCCAGTTGAGTCAATTGCACTGATTATTACAGTTGATCGCTTTTTGGATATGTTCAGGACTGCTGTGAACAACTGGGGAGATCTGCTGGGAGCGAAGTTGATTCAGAGGCTTTTGTAGCTTTTTTTGTCTTTTTTGCACTTTTGCTAAATTTAATCAGATCTTCAGTAGTAATAATTTCATCTGGAATCTTCTCCAATGCCATTTGTACAAGCTTGTATGCTGTAAAAGCATCTGCATAGGCGCGGTGACTCACAAGTGTATTAATACCAAGATTTTCATTGAGGTACTCTAAACCATACCGCTCACTTTGAATTGTTTTTCTTGCAAGATCTATAGAGCAGAGCTTCCTGTTTGCTAGTTTCTCATAGCCTAACTGTTCCAATTTTCGTGAGATAAAGTTGTAATCAAAATTGACATTATGGGCTACAAATACGCTATCACCCAAAAACTTCTTAAATGCTAGCAAGACCTCTTTTTGACCAGGAGCGTGAGCCAGGTCATCAAGCTCAATACCTGTTAGTTTGGTAATATATTCTGGTACCTCTTCAGCAAAGACAAAACTTTCAAAACGATCAATAATTTCACTTCCTTGAAACTTTATCGCCCCAATCTCAATTATCTGTGAAAACTCAGGTTTGCTTCCATTGGTTTCAATATCGACTACTACAAACTCCTGCTTTAAAAAAGGGGTTTTTGCAGTTTTTAAAAGAATGTGATCATCTTTTTGAGCTAGAGGAAATCCTCGTGCAAGAAGTGTCTGGTAGAGTAGCTCAGGATCTTCGGTCAAACCAAAAATCGATTGTAAAAGAGCATAAAACTGCTCAAGAGGATAATCTTTTTTTATGAGTCTATATGCAAGTTTTTCTAATTTATTCAAACTTTGCCTTTGCGATAAATTCGCGCACCTTCTTGGGATCTTTTTTGCCTTTTTTTGCTTCTACGCCGCTACTTACATCCACACCATAAAAATCATACTTTTTCACTTCACCCACATTTTGCGGTGTTAGTCCACCTGCTAAAATAATTTTGGAGCAATCTACCCCTTCGAACCACTCAAGCGCCACTCTTTTTCCTGCTCCTCCAAACTGAGGAACATACGCATCCACGAGGCGGTACCGGTTGGCAAACCTCTTGATATCATCTTTACTGCGTGCTCTTACTACCGGCAATGCTTTGATAGCAAGTGATTCTATAAACTCTTCATCCACATCAAAATGGAGTTGTGCTAAACTCATATTGGTTGCCTTGCATACCTCTTCGATAAAATCTTTTGAAGCATTGACAAAAAGCCCTACCCGCTCCACAAAAGGGGGAAGATCAGCAACGATCATAGCAGCCTTAGCAGGATCTATATAGCGAGGTGAATCGGGATAGAAGACAAATCCTAAAGCATCAGCCCCTGCTTCAATGGCAACAAGAGCATCCTCAAGATTTGTGATGCCACATATTTTAACGCGCACACCTACACCTTGAGGCTCTTTATAGCTGCAGCATAGTCTCTATGACCAAAAATGTAGCTGCCAGCAACTACAATATCAACTCCAGCAGCTTTGAGCGCATGAATATTTTTGTCACTCACTCCCCCATCTACTTCTATGAGGCAAGAAGGATTTTTTGCTTCTATAAGACTTTTAAGCTCTTTGATTTTATCATAGATTGGGATAAATTTTTGCCCACCAAATCCTGGATTAACACTCATTAAAAGTACCATATCCACATATTTTACTATTTCACTCAAGCAACTTACAGGCGTTGCTGGGTTGATAACAATTGCTGGAGAGATATCATAGGATCGTATCTTTTGCGCAATTCTATGGTGATGCTTTTCACTCTCATAGTGAAAAGATATATATTTTGGCTTTAGTGGTGCAAAAAGATCTATAAAAAATGTGTTATCTTCTACCATCAAATGTATATCAAGCGGCTTCATCGCTACATCTGCTACAGCTTTTACAACAACTGGACCTATGGTCATATTTGGCACAAAGTGACCATCCATGACATCAACATGGACAAGATCAGCTCCTGCTTCACAAATCGACACAACCTCTTTAGCCAATATCCCAAAATCTGCACTCAAAATACTTGGCGCTACAAGCATGCTTTGCCTTTTGAAAAAATTGCTATAATTATAGCAAAAGTAATAGCTTAAATATAGTTTAAAATAAGTTAAATTTAAGGGAAAATAGCTATAATTGCAAGCACAAAATCATAAAAAGGTTATGCTATGTCTAAAAAGTGCCAAATTACAGGTAAAAAGCCGATGACTGGCCACAATGTCAGCCACGCAAATAATAAGACAAAGAGAAGATTTTTACCAAATATGAGAACTGTACGTGTTACACTTCCTGATGGAACGAAAAAGAAGATAAAAGTCTCAGCAAAAGGCTTACGCATCCTCAAAAAGAAAAACTTCGAACTCTCTTAAGAGTTCTCCTCCCCAAGGATCCTTATGCACTTCCAGCTCTTACCACTAGCAAATAGTATTGCAGATGTCGATGGCTTTTTTTGCGATGGAGTGCATGCGGGACTCAAAAAGGATGGACCTGACATAGGCTTCATCTATAGCGATACTCTGTGTGATATAAGTGCAATTTTTACTTCTAACCGTTTTCAAGCTGCGCCAATTAAACATTTTCAAAAACATGCTATCACACAAACAAATTTCATTCTAACCAATTCCAAAAACGCCAATGCGATGACAGGCAAAGCTGGTATAGAAGATATCGAAGAGATTCTCTCCTCTTTAGATTTTCCCATGCAAAATCCTCTCATGAGCTCAACTGGCGTCATTGGAGTGAGACTTACTAAAGAAAAGATTATAGATGCAGCTAAAAAGTTTCATCTGCAAGCAAAAAATGCAGACAACTTCGCTCACTCCATCATGACAACCGATACGTTTCCAAAAAGTGTTGGGTTTGAAGTGCACTTAGAAGATGGAAAGAGCTTTCGTATTGCTGGCGTTGCAAAAGGTGCTGGGATGATTGATCCAGCACTGGCAACAATGCTTTGCTTTATTGTAACAGACGCCGCAATTCCAAAAGAGGATATGGATAAGCTTCTTAGAAAAAATGCTGAAACATCCTTCAATGCAATAAGTGTAGATGGAGACAGATCTACTAACGATTCAGTCTTTTTACTAGCAAATGGCAAAAGCGAAATATATGAAAAAGAGTCTTTTGATTTTGCACTACAGCAGATCATGCACCGTTTAGCACTCCTTATAGTCAAAGATGGAGAAGGGGCAAAAAAACTTGTAGCTTTCAAGATTACAGGCGCTAAGTCAAAAGAGGAAGCAAAAAAAGCTGCAAAAGCACTCACAAACTCTTTGCTTGTCAAAACCGCTCTTTTTGGCGAGGATCCAAACTGGGGACGCATAGCTTCTACTATAGGTGCAAGCGGTGTGACATGTGATGAAGAGAAACTTCGCATCGCATTTGAAGATGTTTTAGTCTATGATAGAGGAGAGATCCTCTTTAACAAAGAGCAAGAAGAAAAAGCTCATAAAGTTATGCAAAAAGAGGAGTTTGCAATTACGTGCGATCTTGGCGTTGGAGAAGAGAATTTTACAGCCTATGGCTGTGACTTAGGATACGAATATGTCAAGATTAATGCGGAATACAGAACCTAAATGCTACAATTTATAAAAAAGAAAAAGGAGCTACTATGCTAGAAGAGTTTCCACAAGAGTTGATCCAAAAAATCAGACAAGAAAACCCACACTTCGATAAAATCATAGAAAAACATGAAGAACTTAAAAGAATAGTTCACGAAGTAGAAGAGGGACGCGAGCATATGGAAGATCTCGAGCTTGAAAAACTCAAACTCGAAAAACTGCGCCTCAAAGATGAAGCATACCAGATCGTTATGCAATACAAAAAAGAGCATGGACTATAAAAATGGGTTTACACAAACTCCAAAAGAAGCTAGAAAAGATATTCTCCCACCCAATCCCAGCAAACCTTGACTGGAGAGGGGTGGAAAATCTTTTGAAACATCTTGGATTTACAGTTGAATATACGAAGAAAAATCATATTAAAGTGATTGATAAGGAAGGCAAAGAGCTATTGCTCATTGTCCACAATCATGAGATAAACAGTAAAGAGGAGATAACAAAACTCAAACACTTTCTTCAAGAGCACGGTATCACGGATCAGATAAAGCTCTGATCCTACGCCTCACTCTCAGAAAATCTCCCCATACTCATAAGTTTATTATAGCGTTTTTCTAATCTCTCTTCTACGCTCATCTGCTGCAACTGCGCAACGCTTTGCAAGTAATACTCTTTAAGCAGTTTTGCAGCACCCTCTTTATCTCTGTGTGCTCCAATGAGAGGCTCTTCAATAATATCATCTATGAGGCCTAGCTCTTTGAGATCCTCAGCAGTAATTTTGAGTGCTTTCGTGGCCTGCTCTACTTTGCTAGGATCATTCCATAAAATTGCTGCACATCCCTCAGGGGATATAACGCTAAAGACAGAGTAGCGCATCATTGCAAGCTTATCCGCAACACCAATCGCAAGAGCTCCACCACTTCCACCTTCTCCAATGACAATTGATACAGTAGGGACTCTCAGTCTACTAAATTCAAAAAGGTTTCTTGCAATTGCTTCACTCTGCCCACGCTCTTCAGCACCAATACCAGGGTAAGCTCCAGGTGTATCTACAAGCATCAGCACAGGAATATTAAACTTCTCTGCCATTTTTGCAAGGCGCAGCGCTTTACGATATCCTTCAGGGTGGGGCATACCAAAATTTCTCTTGATCTTATTTTTTGTACCACGCCCCTTTTGCTCACCAATAAGCATTGTTTTTTGATTGTCTACATATCCAATAAAACAGACTATCGCAGGATCATCACGAAAGCATCTATCGCCATGGATCTCATAGTAATCATGCATAATCAAACGCACATAATCAAGAGCATAAGGGCGATCGGGATGGCGGGCAAGCTGTAATTTTTGATAATCGCTAAGGTTTTTGTATGTTTTAGCAACCTCTTTTTCGAGATCTTTTTCTAAAATCTCTATTGCTGCACTATCACCCCGCGCTTTTGCAGCTTCAAGTTCAGATTCAATCTCTTGGATCTTCTTTTCAAAATCAAGATATGTTGCCAAATCAGACCTTTTTAAATACTACTACACCGTTTGTCCCGCCAAATCCAAAAGAGTTGCTCATCGCAACTTCGATCTTTGCCTCTCGCGCTACATTCGGAACATAATCGAGATTACAATCAGGATCTGGCTCTTCATAGTTGATTGTAGGAGGAATAATGCCTCTCTCCATTGCCATGAGAGTAATAACTGCCTCAATTGCCCCCGCTGCACCTAGGCAGTGTGCAGTTTGTCCTTTTGTGGAGCTTACCGGTGGACAGTTCTCTTTGCCTCCAAAAGCTTTTTTGATTGCCATCGTCTCATACCAGTCATTATACTTAGTACTTGTACCATGAGCATTGATATAGTCTACTTTTGTCACACCTGCCATTTGGAGTGCTGCTCGCATCGCTCTATATGCCCCTTCTCCCTCTGGAGCTGGCGTTGTAATATGGTTTGCATCACCACTTTCTCCAAATCCAACGAGCTCAGCATAGATCTTCGCACCTCTTGCTTTTGCTGCTTCATACTCTTCAAGCACCAATGCACCACTCCCCTCTCCCATCACAAAGCCATTTCTCTTGGCATCAAACGGGCGTGAAGCGTGTTTTGGATCATCGTTATAAGTTGAGAGCGCCTTCATTGCTGCAAATCCTCCTATTCCAATAGGGCAGATAGCAGCTTCAGCTCCCACTACAAGCATGCGATCAGCACCACCTAGCATGATAGTCTTGGCGGCCTCAGTAATCGCATGTGTTCCTGCTGCACATGCAGTAACACTTGAGAGGTTTGGACCTTTGAGTTTATGCTCAATAGAGATAAATCCCCCTAGCATATTCGCTAATGCGGAAGGGATAAAAAATGGGCTAATACGTCGTGGACCTCTTGTGTGGCAGATGACAGCATTTTTCTCTATTGTTGCAAGACCCCCGATGCCTGAAGCAGAACTGATACCAAACTTTTCGCGCTCTACACTCTCATCAATTCCCGCATCAGCCATAGCTTCTCTAGCAGCTTTGATACCTAGTTGAATAAATCTGTCAGCCTTTTTCACCTCTTTAGGATCCATTACTGTTTTGGGATCAAAATCTTTTACCTCTGCAGCTATACGTACAGATTGATTTGAAGGATCAAAAAGTGTAATTGTATCTACTCCACTCTCTCCTCTTACAATAGCATCAAAAGCACTCTCTTTATCATGTCCTAGTGCATTGATCATACCGAGCCCGGTTATTACCACTCGTCTCAAAACATCTCCTTGGCTTAATCTCTAATAAACCTAACTCTCTTAGACTTATTAAAGATAAAGCCGGGATAAACCCGACTATTTTATTAAGATTTATGCTCTTGGATATATTTTACTGCATCTTCAACTGTTTGGATCTTTTCTGCATCCTCATCTGGAATCTCAATACCAAACTTCTCTTCAAGCGCCATAACAAGCTCTACTACATCGAGGCTATCAGCACCGAGATCTTCAACAAATCTTGATTCAGGTTTTACCTCATCAGGATTTGCATTAAGTTGCTCAACAACAACCTCTTTCACCTGTTCAAAAATATCTGCCATCAGTTACTCCTTCTAAAATGTTATCGACCAATTCTATCAAAAAAAGATTTAACTCTTTATAAATACATACCACCATTGACTTTGATTGTTTCACCTGTGATATAACTTGCACCATCACTGAGCAAAAAGGCTACAGTCTCGGCTACTTCTTCTGGATCTCCAAAACGTCGCAGAGGTATTTTTTCGATGTAGCTCTGTTTGATATCATCTTTGAGCGCATCTGTCATATCGGTAGCAATAAAGCCAGGTGTTACGCTATTGAAGCGAATCCCTCTTGCTGCACCCTCAAGAGCAAAAGATTTTGTCATCGCTATCATCCCACCCTTACTAGCACTATAATTTACTTGTCCAGCATTTCCCGTCTCACCAACGATAGAAGAGATGTTCACAACACTACCAAAGCGCTTTTTGCTCATAACTTTCAAAGCCTCTCTACAACCGATAAAAGCACTTGTAAGATTTGCTCTAATAACTGCTTCAAAATCCTCCACGCTCATGCGAATAGCAAGTTTATCTTTTGTAATACCTGCATTGTTTACAAGGTAGCTTAGCTCCCCATCGCTATCGATGATTGTTTTGATTGCATCTACAAAAGCCTTCTCATCACTCACATCAAATCCGATAACTGCAGCTTCACCTCCAGCAGCCTCAATCTTTTCTTTGAGTCTATCTGCCTCTTGCGCACTGCTGCGATAGTTGATCCAAACTTTGAGGCCATATCCAGCTAAAACCTCAGCAATCTTTGCGCCAATTCCTCTGCTAGCGCCAGTTACAAGCACATTTTTACCGCCAAATTTCATAGCTCCCCTTTATCGAAAATTTAATTAAATTTTAGTAACATTTCACTTCAAACCAGATTAATTACACTAGGTTATCGATGCTATACTATCTCTATACGATTTTTCATCTCAATCTTTTTCAATACATCACTGTACGAGCAGGATTTGCATTTTTTATAGCCTTTATATTT
The DNA here is from genome assembly GCF_027946175.1 of Nitratiruptor tergarcus DSM 16512. NCBI lineage: Bacteria > Pseudomonadati > Campylobacterota > Epsilonproteobacteria > Nautiliales > Nitratiruptoraceae > Nitratiruptor > Nitratiruptor tergarcus. The sequence goes on along the minus strand of NZ_AP026671.1, from coordinate 9,342 downwards.
ACACTCTTGCTTTTACCAAGATTTATTCAATGGGCCCAGCAAAAAAACTCCTATCAACCTATCTACTCTCTTGCCCCCGAACACCATCAAAAAAAGGGCTCCACTCCTACAATGGGTGGCGTTGTATTTACTTTTACTACACTCCTTGCATCTTTTCTCAGTGCAAAAATATCTAATCATTTTGTCATTGCTGCATTTTTACTCATTTGTAGTTATCTCTATATTGGCTTTATCGATGATTGGGGCAAAGTGGTAAAAAAATCCAATACGAGCGGACTTACAGCCAAGCAAAAGTTTCTTTTGCAGATATTATTTGCATTTGGTGTGAGTCTCTATCTCTTTTTCATAGCACATCTTGACTCTCATCTATTTATACCTTTTTACAAATACCCTCTTTTTGATATGCATCTTTTTGCACTTCTTTTTTGGACACTGGTGATTGTAGCTACATCCAATGCTGTTAATCTCACTGACGGACTTGATGGTCTTGCTACAGTCCCATCTCTTTTTGCTCTTGCATCATTAGGAATTATCAGCTATCTTACAGGCCATGCGATATTGAGCTCCTATCTTCTCTTGCCAAAAATCTCAGGCGCAGGAGAGCTAAGCGTCGTAGCTGCAGCTTACGCTGGCAGCCTTATAGCTTTTTTATGGTACAACTGCCACCCAGCACAAATTTTTATGGGAGATAGCGGGAGTTTACCGCTTGGAGCATTTATTGGCTATATTGCAGTAGTTGCAAAGAGTGAGATTTTGCTCCTGCTCATTGGGTTTGTGTTTGTTATGGAAGCTGTGAGTGTCATTATCCAAGTAGGAAGCTATAAACTGCGAGGTAGGCGCGTTTTTCTCATGGCTCCTATTCATCACCACTTTGAAGAGAAAAAATGGGATGAGAGCAAAATAATCGTGCGATTTTGGATTATCGCTTTTATTACAAACATTATAGCTCTTATTACACTAAAGATTCGTTAATGATAGCTCTTTTTGGCACAGGAAAGACAACAAAAGCAATTGCAAAAAAATTCAAAGATGTAGTCTTTTTTGAAGATATTTCTCATGCATATAAAGATGAGGAGGGGTTTTTTCATCGCCCTTCATCCGACTATGATCCAACGAAGTTTTCTATAGCAGTACCAAGTCCTGGCATTCCACCTTCTCGTGAGCTTATACAAAGAGCAAAAAATCTCTTAAGTGAATATGATCTCTTTGCTGCTACAATGCCCTTTAGCATTTGGATAAGTGGCACAAACGGAAAAACTACAACTACACAGATGATTACGCATCTACTCAAAAAATATGGTGCTGTCAGTGGAGGCAATATCGGCACTCCCCTAGCAGAGCTTTCGCAAAACGCCCCTATCTGGGTACTAGAGACAAGCTCCTTTACTCTTCACTACACACGTATTGCTAAACCAAATCTCTATGTTTTGCTCCCCATCACCCCCGATCACATCAGCTGGCATGGTAGTTTTGCCAAGTATCAGGCAGCAAAACTTAAACCTCTCTCATTTTTAAAAGAAGGAGAAGTAGCTATCGTTCCACAAAAGTTTGCAAATACTCCATCCAATGGCTACCTCATAGGATATGAAAATATCCATGAACTAGCCGATTTTTTTGGAATTGTTCCTGAGAAAACAAGATTTAAGGGGGCATTCCTCCTTGATGCCGTTTTAGCGCTAGCTGTGAGTAAAATTCTTTTTGATGAGATTGATTACGCAGCAATCAATAGCTTTACAATAGAAGAGCATAAGCAAGAGGAATTTTATGATAAGTTAGGGCGGCTTTGGGTTAATGATAGTAAAGCCACAAATATCGATGCAACACTGCAAGTTCTCAAAAACTATCAAGATCGCCATATCCATCTCATACTTGGAGGAGATAACAAAGGAGTGGATCTTGAGCCACTTATACAAAATCTGCACAATGTCTCCCTCTATGCAATAGGAAAAGCAGCTCCTCATATCTTAGATCTTGCAAAAAAATATAGCATCGAAGCAATAGAGGCAAAAACGCTTTCAAATGCGGTAAAACTCATCAAAAAGCGGCATACTCGCCAAAGCGTAGCAATCCTCTCCCCTGCTTGTGCGAGTCTCGATCAATTTAGCAGCTATAAAGAGCGAGGAACTCTTTTAAAAAAAGAAGTTTTAAGCTGATTTTCAAATTTTTCAAGTATAATTTCATTCAACTTCTTGGCCAGATAGCTCAGTAGGTAGAGCAAGGGACTGAAAATCCCTGTGTCGGCGGTTCGAATCCGCCTCTGGCCACCACTTCAAAATCTCCATAAAATCGAAACTTAAAAGCATTTTGAGAAACTTTTTAAGGTTAATAGATTTTAAGTCATTATACCCTCTTTACACCTATTTGAAAAATCATTACCCATTACTAACATTTTTTTTCTATAGCGCTTCAAGCTCTTTTTCAATTGCCGTATATCGTTTCTCAAGATCATCAATGATATCCATCGTTTCACCCATAAGAAAACGTAAATACAAAGTCCACTGCATAGCATTAAGCTCATCATGAGATTCTTTCATCTCGTTTATTTTTCTTTTCATTTTATTGTGAAACCACTCTTTAGCCATATAATCTTGACTCATATTTTTCTCTCCTTTTTGTATTTTTCGATAATCTCTTTTGCCTCATCTAACATTATTGCAAGTTTATTCAAAGCCTCTTCACACTCAAAGCTCTTGACGATACGCTGATAGAGTTCTGGACGTGAGTGCTTCTATCTACTGAAGGTGTTCTCTGGCACATTGATAGCAGCTGCCATCTCTTTTGCTGTCATTTTTCCCCTTTGGTATAATGTGATATGTACATATCGTAGATAATTACACTTATTTTTGTCATTTTTATTGTTATATTGTTATCTTTTAAGCTTTACTTTTCATAGTGTAGATAAATACTCAAAACTTAAATGAATTATTTATATATCGCCATCAAAATCAATAAAGATGTGAAAAACTATTCACATTTAAGTTTCAAAATCCTTAAAGTGCAAAAATTCATCAAAAAAGATAAAAAAACCGCTTCAAAGAGTATTGAAAAAACTCTACTTTTCAATTGATGATAGTAACGATATTGAACTCTTTGCAATTGGTTAATAGGATAATCCAGCAGATACTTATGAGGATGTAATCAGCTCTTGATTGCAATAAGCTTACTATAAAGTGAAATTATGAGCAGCATAGTTATGATATCCACATTAAGCCTCCATTGCAATCAAATCATTTGAAAGGAAGTGGATATGATCCTCTAACAACTCTCTTTGGCTTCATTGATATCTTTGATTAAGGAGATTTTTGGAGCAAGCTTCTCGATAAGTTGTTCAATAAATGGTTGTAATACGCTTGCGAGTTCCTCATCAGTTCCAAATATTTTTTGTGAAATATGAACTCCTTTTTTTCAATCGTTCAACTAAAAAATATCGGGGCACGCACCACTGGCGCACTTGATCTTCCACCCAGTACCTTTGATGTAAGCATCCATATAAGCGTCAAATCACAATGGCTTGGATAGTTCCTCTTTGAGCCTCTCCACTATCCACACTTTCAGCAGTGCCTGCCTTGCCACTCCTATTTTACTTGCTTCCTCATCGATGAGATTGAGGATGTTTTGAGGTAGGTCGATATTTATCTTTTTGGTAGGCTGCTTTTTAACTTCTCCTACTCTTTTAGCCTTACCAAAATCAAGATACTCACTTATATCTTCGCCTCTATCAAACTTCTCATCAAACTCTTTAGCCGTTATACTCTTCATAGTTTCTCTCCTCGTTTTTTCTACATCTTCTCACACTTATGATCCTGATATTTTCACCTCTATAGGTGAATATTGCCACATAGCACTTGCCATCGAGATAGCCGATAAGCGCATATCGCTCCTCGCCATCAATAATCTTGGCTGGCACGATGAGTGAGTCGTCATTTTCAAAGAGCTCTCTAGCCTCCTCAAAGTCTAAGCCATGCTTTTGCTTATTGGCTTTACTTTTGTTTGGATCGTATTCGATATGCACTTATTACCTTTGGTATAGTTTCTATATCGTTTCTATTATAATTATTATATCATATGATATAATTGTAAGGATATTTTTAGATGCAAATATTCAATACAATACGCTCAAAGTAGCCATAGAGCGCGGTATCGTTGGCATATTGCTTTCGTAAATAGTTGTTATTCATGTATTGATAATTGCTTTTATTCTCCTTTATTGTTCTCCTTTTTATTTGCTTTTTGTTTGCTTTTATTTGATTGTTCATTATCCGAAATTCCCACGTTTCCAACGATTCACATTTTTCCCACCCTATAAGCTTTCTTTGATTCTATCTGTAACTCTCTACAGTGTATCTATCAAATGATACTCTTTGATATGATTTCTTTCACCTGTGCGCCACACCTTCCAATACTTGCCATCATAGTGTGGATTATTCAATACTGGAAAAATCTTTTGCTTACTATATACACTATAATCATCCTCATTGAAATATTTGAGTATCTGCTTTTGGATCAACTTGCCATTATTCAATCTCAAAATCGCCTGGAAACCATTGATAAGGTGTCTATCTTTTTCCTCTTGCTTTTTGCGTTTTTTGAGCTCCTCGATATCTATCTCCTTATCCACTGGCCTGATATTTGCTAAAACTTTCTCCATTTTAATACCTCATCATTATCAGTCGCTACATTGGTTTGATAGATAAGCGGTTTTGTGTAAGCAAATCTTACCCTGCCAGCTTTTTTGATTTCCACTTGCACTTTATTAACATCGGTAATCGCTTCTATTTTTAAGATACCATCACTGTCCTGCTCTATTTCAGCCAAGCCGCTTTACAATTTCCTGTCTTTGTTTGAGAGGCCAAGACTCAAAACTGTAGCTCCAAGTCTTTGCAGATCTTTGTGATGCGATATTTACCCGCCTTTTTGTTTTCTGGCCATAGCTCATCCACAATATCCTGCCACTGCTTTAGCATCCTTTTTATCCGATTACCTCTTGTTTGAGTTTTTCAATTTTTTGAATATACACCAGTATATTTTTTAGAGCGTATCCAGTCCATTTTCACTCTTTAAATTTTTTAGAAAATCAAAAAAGTAACCTATAGGTAACTAGAATTTAGAAAACTTAATTTTTTATGCTATATCCTGATAACATCATAACAGTTTGATAGGCTCGATTTCAAGGACTATTAAGAAGCATTGATAACGGATTAAGATTTATGAAAATATAGTAATTTTAGGACTGAAAATCCCTGTGTCGGCGGTTCGAATCCGCCTCTGGCCACCACTCATAATCCCCATAAAATCGAGTCTTTCTTTATATTGTAAGCTTTTTATTTTCCCATTACAGAAACTTTTAAACTTTTTTGATTTATCATAGAAAAAAAGGCTTTGCATGAAGGAGATAAAAAAAGAGCTTTTTAAAATCATCGATGGCCTCAAAGACAAAGTTATCCACGTACGGAGAGATATCCACAAACACCCTGAACTCTCCCACCATGAAGAACATACCAAATATCTTGTCAAAGGGATTTTAGAGATTGAAGGATATGCGATTAAAGAGTTTGCAACACATCATGGTCTTGTAGCTGATTTAGTAGTAGATGAGAGTAAACCCTTTGTAGCAATTCGCGCCGATATGGATGCTCTGCCTATTCAAGAGCAAAATGAAAAACCTTACGCGAGCGAAGTGCCAGGCGTCATGCATGCTTGCGGGCACGATGCCCATACAGCAATTGCAGTAGGAGCAGCAATTGCTTTTGCACAGGTAAAAGAGAAGCCCCCTTGCAATATTCGCTTTATTTTCCAGCCCTCAGAAGAGGTAAGCGATGGTGGAGCTGAAGAGATGATACGCGATGGTGCACTAGAAAATGTCAAAGCCATTTTTGGGCTCCATGTCTATCCCTATCTCATGACGGGGCAAATTGGCTACAAATACGGTGTGATGATGGCAAGTGCCGATACATTTGAAATAGAAATATTTGGCAAGAGCGCTCATGGAGCAAGACCACATGAGGGAGTGGATGCAATTTTGGTCTCTTCGATGTGTGTTAACTCACTCAACCACATCATCTCCCGCCGCATCGATCCCCTCCACCCAGCAGTTATTAGTCTTGGAACCATTGAGGGCGGAACTGCACCAAACATCATTTGCGATCATATAAAGCTAACAGGAACTGTGCGAACAGTAAATGAGAAGGTGCGCAAAAATATTCCAGCTATGATGGAAGATACTATTCACGGAATCTGCCACGCTATGGGTGCACAATATAAGTTTCACTATGAGTATGGGAATCCAGAGCTTATCAATGATGATAAGGCAGTAGATATTATTGTAGAAGTTGCAAAAGAGATTATCGGCGAAGAGAACGTGATTGACTTGAAAGATCCCGTGATGGGTGGAGAGGATTTTAGTAGATACTTAGAGTTCGTACCAGGAGCCTTTTTTCGCCTTGGTGTGTGTAATCCCAAAAAAGGAACTTGTGTAGCGCAGCACCATCCAAAATTTGATGTGGACGAGGATGCGTTACCAATTGGTATGAAAATTTTAAGCGCAGCAGCTCTAAAAGCGATGGGAGAGTTTTGTGAAAAATAGATTTTTTATTAAAACATACAACGATATCGAGTTTTTCAAGCCGGTACGTAGTTTTTTAGCTGAATTATGCGCTATCGTCTCATTTCCAAAAAAAGAGACTGATGAGCTCATTGAAGCAGTCTGGGAGCTTTTTGAAAATGCGGTAGAGCATGCCTATGAAAAAGATGAGGAAGGGATTATTGAAATCGAGTGCGAGATTTTTCACAATGGAATAAAAATAGATGTAAGAGATGAGGGGCTACCATTTGATCCTAAGATTTTAGGACAAGTCCCATTAGATCTTAAAGAGAAAAACAAAGGGCTCAATCGCGTCTATTTACTCGTAGATAGTTTGAAATATTTCAATCTTGGCCTGCATGGCAAAAAATTTTCAGTCATCAAATATGCTCCTTTGCATCTGCGTCTCAAAGAGGATGTTGGTTTTTATAGCGATATTGGAGACGATCTCGATCAAACAACAAAAGAGCATATCAAAGAAAGACTCATAGTACGCAGCTTTCAAGAGGGAGATGAGGTTGGCATAGCGCGACTCATCTATAAAAACTATGGCTACACCTACTTCAAAGACATCTTCTACTTTCCTGAAAAAATAGTACAAAAAGAGCGCTCAGGCGCAATCCACTCCATCGTAGCGCAAATTGATGACAAAATAGTTGGTCACTTTGCCCTCGTGATGGTACCAAATTCTAATACAGCAGAAATTGGCATCGCTGTAGTAGATCCCAACTTCAAAGGGATGGGAATTATGAAAGTGATGTTTGAAAAGCTCATCCAAAAGGCAAAAGAGCTAGGGCTCAGTGCACTTTTTGGCGAAGCTGTCACATTTCATCCCTACAGCCAAAGAGCAAATGCGAGGTTTGGCTTTGCACCTACTGCTTTGCAGCTTGGAGAGGTGCATCAGATGGTGCGTCTCAAAGGGCATAAATACCCCTTTAGAGATACAAGGGGAGCAACCGTTGTAGAGTATTTGGTCTTTAAGAGAACACTTCGAAAAATATTTATCCCAAAACGTTATCAAGAGTGGATCAAAAAGAGTTATGAACTTTGCAATGTACCATTTGAAATTGCAGAAGGAGGAGAGACAAAAGAGAAGATTGCCATTGAGCATAACGCTACATTTAATATTACAGCGATCGTCATTGATGGTGCTGGAATAAATTTTGAGGAGCGTGTTACCGCTATTTTTGAAGAGGCTGTCAAAAAACATCCCGATATGGTCTATGCAGATATATGCTTGCAAAGTGTAGCAAATATCGATAAAGTGGTAGAGGCTTTACGAAAACTTGGCTTTTTTTACTGCGGAGTACTCTTTTTAAGACGCCAAGAAAAAGACTATTTGCGTATGCAGCTAGAGCTCGCTGAAAACATCGAAGAGCAAAATATCGTCTGCTATAGCGATTTTTGTAAAGAGCTGCACAGGTTTATTTTGGAGGATAAGAAGAAGATTTGAGAAATTTGTCTCAAAGTATTTCTTGAGTGTTTTTTATAGAGGTTGATTTCTACTCAAGATTAGCTACATCAAAATAATCGAGAGAAGACCTTTTGATTAAACTCTCCATTTTGCCTTTTTTATCGCTCTAGTACTTCCTTAATCAATTTTTCAGAAATCCTATAACCATTTTTCACGGCTGTTTCTAAAAGCTCTTTCGCCTCTTTTTTTGTGATAAAACCCTTTTGTATATTAAGATATATGATACCAAGAAGTCCCACTATCTTGATACCCAGATTTTTTGCTATTTTTCTTCCCTTTTTCTCATCAATAATCAAAGGTAGTTCTCTCTCCAAAGCTAATGAGATCGCTTCACTCTCTCCTTCATCGAGATAAAACTCAAGATATTTCAATATTTCACTCTTATCTACCTCCACTATTTCAATGAACTCTGGTATAGAGATATCTTCTTTATAAGTAATTTCTTCATGTACCTTATTAGGAATATAAATTTTTTGAAAAAGGTTTTGCAGTAGATCCAATCTATTCAAATCAAATAAAATTATCAATGTAGTACTGTCACTCACTACAATCATTGTGCAAAATCTTTCAAATTTTCCAGATCCTCTTTGAAATCGTAGTCAATTACGTTTTTTCCATTGATAGATATCAGCTTCATGGCCTCTTTTTTCGATATATCCAAGGCTTTTGCCAATTCCCCCAGACTTACCAAGCCTTCTTCGTAAGCATTGATAAGGAGAGATGTTTTCAATCCTTTTGTGATGATATCATCATTAAAAGATATAGCTATTCCCAAAGGAACGTTTCTTTTGGTTATTAATGTATACTCATTTTCCTCCAAAAATTTTGTTAAAGCCGATGGATTTTTCTGCAAATCTCTGATACCCAATGCTTTCATTACTAGTCCTTATACTTATATTTATAAGTATTATAGCACAACCTATTTTTAAGAATTGAGAGATAAAATTATTGTTTTAAATCATAACAAATTTATAAGTTAAAACTTCTCCCCAGTTTCTATAGCTGGATCGATGCATTTTATATCTTCATTCGTAGGATTGTTCACAGAAGAAATAATAAGAAAGTTTTTCTATTTCACCCATCAAAACTTCATAACAATAGTACATATACCTCAGTCCTTCTTTTCATGCTAATCAAGTTTTAGTTCTGCAACTACGTTTGATAGCATCTGATAAACTCTTTTAAGTTTTCTCACAATATTTGCTATTTTGCACTTGTTCATTGGTATTAAGATTTTCTTTTAATAAATTTATCATTTTTTGATGATGTTTTTTACAATTATCTGGAG